>NZ_AKIW01000093.1 GCF_000282635.1 Variovorax sp. CF313 | reverse complement strand
CGCGCACTTCGTGTCGCTTCGCCAACCCCCTGCAGGGGGGCAGCACCAGCGGTCCGGCAAAGCCGGTTCCGCGGTGTTTCTGGCAGATGCTCAGCGCGGCACCGGGGGTTCTCGCTGTTCATCGTGCTCATCATGCTGCTGCTCTCGGCGCTGCTGGCGGTGGGAGGCGCGCGAATGGCCCAACTGCTCGAATCGATGGCGGGCAACCAGCGCGAATACCAGCGCGCCTTCGAGGCCGCCGAAGCCGCGCTGCTGGATGCGGAGCGTGACATCCGGCAACTGGCGTTCGATGCCGCGACCCAGACTTACGTGAAGTGCTCCGCGCTCGCAGTGTCGCCCTGCCGCAAGGCCGCGGACGGTCGCGTCTTCCCAGACCGGGACACGGGCTGGGTGACCGCCTACGTGGGAAGGGGCGCCAACAGCTGCGAACGGGGCATCTGCTATTTCGCCGGGGCCGATTCCGTGAATGCCGCTTCAGGCAGCGAGGCCTACCAGTTCTGGGCCCGTTCCGCGTATGTGGACCAGCACGCCACCTATGGGCGATTCACGGGTGCACCGGATGCCGGCAGCCCGGCACTGGCCAGCGCCAGGTACTGGATCGAGGTGATCGACCGACCGCGCGGCGGCGAGCCGCTGTACCGGATCACTGCGGTTTCCACCGGCGCGCGCACTGCGAGCACGGCCGGCGGCACGCGGGTTGTCTTGCAGGAGTCTTTCGACCCGGATGCGGTCAGGAAAGTCAACTGAGCACGGCGAGGGAAGGACTATGAACATGAATCTGTTTTCCAGGAACACCGTGCTGTGCGGGCTGATGCTGGCGCAGTCCGCCGGCCACGCCGTGCAATACCCGCTGGCGCAAGAGCCGCGCAACACCGCGATCAAGGAACCGGCGCCCAACGTGATCGTGTCGGTCGACAACTCGGGCAGCATGGCGTGGTCGTCGCAGGCGTCGGACGGAAGCTGGGCACCGCCAGCCGGAACGCCCACCCGGATGGAAGCGCTGAAGACCGCGCTCAGGGACAACTTCTCGGCGTCCAACATCCCCAACGACCGGATCCGCCTCTCTTGGCAGGCGATGAACAACAACAAGGACAACAGCTGCGTCGGTTTCTTCGGCGACACCGCGGCTGGCATCTATCGGGCCGGCAATTGCCTCGTCAACGGCCGCGCCAATGCGAATCTGATGCGTTCGCTGGACGACACGCAGCGCGCCAATTTCATGACCTGGGTCGATGCCCTGGCCGCGGGTGGCGGAACGCCCTTGCACGCCATGATGACCCGCGCCGGCGAATACATGAAGACGACAGGCCGATTCAGTCCCTATTCGGATGACCCGGGCGTGGAGGGCGCGACGCAGTCGAGCTGCCGCAAGTCCTTCCACATCTTCATGACGGACGGCGACTACAACTTGTTCGGCTTCAACCCGGATCCGGCGGCACTCAGCATGCCGGCCATCGGCAATGCGGATGGAACCAGCCGCGCCTTGCCCGATGCCGTGGCCTATGTGCCACGGGCTCCCTACAAGGACGACGCAGGCGCGGTGAACAGCGGCCTCAACTGGGTGAAGGACGCGAACGGCGGCTGGAGGCCGACGGCGGAATATCGGCCCACACTGGCCGACATGGCCTTTCACTACTGGGCCAGCGACCTGCAGTCCGGCATCTCGGACAACCTCAAGAAGGTCGTTGCCGAGCCTGGCAGCGCGACCGTAGGAACGGCGACAGTCCCCGAGTACTGGAACCCCAAGAACGATCCCGCCACCTGGCAGCACCTGACCACCCACACCATCGGCTTTGGCGCTGCCTCGTCGTGGACGGGTGCGCCGGCCATTACGACGGGCGCGTCGCAGCCCACCTACAGTGGAGACTATGCCAGCTTGGTGGACGGCTCGATGACCTGGTCCGACCCATTGGCGAACACCTTGGCAACCACCTCCACGGCCGACGGCTACAACGGCTTCATGAACTGGAACTCCGGCAGTGCCGTTGGCTACTGGCATGAAAAGACATCCAACGCCGCCGCCGTTCGCATGGACCTCTGGCACGCCGCGCTCAACAGCCGAGGCACCTTCACGCCGGCCTCGAACGCGCAGGCACTCGGCGATGCCTTCAGGTCCATCCTGGCGCAGATCCTGTTCAACACCAGCACCCCGCTGACCTCGATTGCGGCCAGCAGCTCCAGGACCTCGACAGCCACGGCGGCCTACCAGGCCGGCTACGATACGGCCGACTGGTCGGGCAAGTTGACGGCCACGCCGTTCGGCAGCAACGGCAAGCCGGCCGCCACGCCCGCGTGGTCAGCGCGCGAACTGCTCGATGCACGCATGGCCGTGGCGGGCGCGCACGACAGCAATCGCAAGGTGCTGAGCTTCTCCGGCACCACCGCGGCGGCGCCAACCCATGCCGCGACCATCGGTTCCGGCGTGCCGTTCCGATGGGCCAGCCTGAGCGATGCGCAGAAGGCGGCGCTCAAGGGCAGCACCGGCACCGACACCGCGAGCGAAACGCTCGGCCGGGGAGTCCTCGACTTCCTGCGCGGCGATCGCAGGAACGAGGGTACCGGCCTGAACCTGCGCAAGCGTGGCCACGTGCTGGGCGACATCGTGGGCTCCAGCCTCATGTACGCGGGGCAGCCCCGGAGCGGCTTCACCCAGGACGGCTATGCCAAATTCGCTTCGACCATCGCCCGCGCGCCGATGGTCTACGTCGGCGCCAACGACGGCATGCTGCACGCCTTCTTCGCCGGCACCGGCGAAGAAGCGTTCGCCTATGTACCCGAGGGCCTCTACGGCTCGGCGGCGGCGCCCCAACTCAAGAAGCTCAGCGAACCCACCTACTCGCACAGGTACTACGTCGACGGCAGTCCGTTCGTGGCCGACATCTACATGGGTTCGGCCGTCAACGCCACGGCCACCGATACCGAGAAGGCCGCGCTGTGGAAATCCTTCCTCGTGGGCACGCTGGGGGCGGGCGGCAAGGGTTATTTCGTGCTCGACGTCACCAAGCCCGAGAACATCGGCGAGACCAACGCCGCAGATGTGGCCCTGATCGACACGACCGCGCTCGCCGACGACGACCTCGGCCACCAGTTCCAGCAACCCGCGCTCGATTCCTTTTCCAAGCGCGCGCTGCAGGTGGCGTCGCTCAACAACGGCCGCAGGGCCGTGATCCTGGGCAATGGCTACAACAGCACGAGCGAGAAGGCGATGCTGTGGATCCAGTATCTCGACGGCGACAAGTCGGTGCTGAAGATCCCGGCTCCCGCCGCGCAGGCCGCGGGCGCCGGCAATGGGCTCTCGGCGCCGCAGGTGGTGGACCGCAATGGCGACGGCAAGGTCGACTATGTCTACGCCGGCGACCTGCTCGGCAACCTCTGGAAGTTCGACCTGAGCGATGCCGACAGCACCAAGTGGAAGGCCACCATGGGCTCGGCGGCTGCCGCATCGAGCCTGGACGGCGTGCCGTTGTTCGCCGCTGGCGCCACGCAGCCGATCACTGCCGCGCCGCTGGTCGTCGACCATCCGCGCGGCGGCTACATGGTGATGTTCGGCACCGGCCGGTTGTTTGTCTCCGGCGACGAAAGCAGCACCGCCACGCAGCACCTGTACGGCGTCTGGGACCGCGCCAACGGCAGCACGGGCACCGCGGCGCTGACCGACTTGGTGGCGCAGACCATCGGCGTCGATACGGTCAAGGAAGGCGATGCCGAATATCGAACCGCTTCGAGCCAAAGCGTGAGCTACAGCGGTGCGAGCGCCAAGCGCGGCTGGTATCTCCAGTTCGGCGCCACCGGGGAGCGCATGGTCTATCCAGGCGATGCGCTGAGCGGCAGCGCAGGCCTGTTCTCGACCACCATTCCCGGCTCCGCCAGCAATTCGCTCGACTGCGCGCCGGGCACCGGTGACGACGGCTGGTCGATGGTGATCGATTTCTTCAGCGGCGCCATCCCCGACGGCATCGCCTACAACGGGTCCACCGGCACGGCAGGTGCCTACCTCGGCTTCCGGAACCGTTCAGGCCGGGACGACCTCGTCCTGCGACCTCAGAAGGCCGATGAAAAAGGCAAGCACGTGATCTGCAATGCAGCCGGCGGCTGCAACGAAGCCGACCTGCCGCAAGCCGTGCGGCGCTTCGGCTGGCGCAACCTGATCTCGTGGAATTGACGGCGCAGCGGACCCCACCCATGAACAAATATCCCGAAGCGCAGACCCACAAAGGCCGGCTCCGCTCGCGCGGCTTCACGCTGGTCGAACTCATGATCGTGACGGCGGTGATTGCCATCCTCGCCGCGATTGCCTACCCGAGCTACGGGCGCTATGTGCTGCGGGCGAAGCGGGCCGATGCCAAGCAGCAACTGCTGCAGGCCGCGCAATGGACCGAGCGCTACCTGACGGCCAACGGTCAATATCCCCCGGCAACCGTTGCGCTGCCGGCCGGGCTCGACCAGGCGCCGTCGTCCGGCACGGCGAACTACGCCATCGGCTATGCCGCGAGAACCGCGACCACCTACACGCTGCAAGCCGTGCCGCACGGCGCATCGACCGCCGACGAGTGCGGAACGCTCACGGTGAACCATCAGGGCGTCAAGCTGGCGGCTGGCCAGACCAGCGCCTCGAATGCGCAGGTACAAGCCTGCTGGAACCGCTGAGGCGGCCGCCGCGCGCGGGGCGCCTCAGATGTCGCGCAGCAACTGCCTGAACTCGTCCACGTCCTCGAAGCTGCGGTACACCGAGGCGAAGCGCACGTAGGCAACCTTGTCGAGCTTCTTGAGTTCGCGCATCACGAGCTCGCCGACCTTGGTCGAGTCGATTTCGCGCAGGCCGCTGGCCAGCAGCTTCTGCTCGATGCGCAGCAGGGCGTTGTCGATCTGCTCGATGCTCACCGGGCGCTTGCGCAGCGCCAGCATCATCGAGGCGCGCACCTTGGTCGAGTCGAAGTCGGCGCGGCTGCCGTCCTTCTTGACCACAACGGGGAAGTTGACGTCGGGCCGCTCGTAGGTGGTGAAGCGCTTGTCGCAGGCGCTGCATTGGCGGCGCCTGCGCACGAAGTCGGCGTCTTCCGAAACGCGGGTCTCGACGACCTGCGTTTCAAGATGACCGCAAAAAGGGCATTTCATGCGGTCAGGTCTTCCGGGTGATCAGCGGTAGACGGGGAAGCGGCTCGTCAGCGCGTGCACCTTGGCGCGCACCGCGTCGATGTTCGCCGCATCGCGCGGGTTCTCGAGCACGTCGGCCACCAGGTTCGCGGTGATGCGGGCCTCTTCGTCCTTGAAGCCGCGCGTGGTCATGGCGGGGGTGCCGATGCGCACGCCGCTGGTGACCATCGGCTTTTCCGGGTCGTTGGGGATCGCGTTCTTGTTGATCGTCATGTGGGCGGCGCCCAGCACGGCTTCGGCTTCCTTGCCGGTGATGCCCTTGGCGCGCAGGTCGACCAGCATGACGTGGCTCTCGGTGCGTCCGCTCACGATGCGCAGGCCGCGCTCGGTGAGGGTGTCGGCCACGATCTGGGCATTCCTGACCACCTGTTGCTGGTAGGCCTTGAACTCGGGCGCCATGGCTTCCTTGAACGCGACGGCCTTGGCGGCGATCACGTGCATCAGCGGGCCGCCTTGCAGGCCCGGGAAAATCGCGCTGTTGATGGCTTTCTCGTGCTGAGACTTCATCAAAATGATGCCGCCGCGCGGGCCGCGCAGGCTCTTGTGGGTGGTCGAGGTGACGACGTCGGCGTGCGGCACCGGGTTGGGATACACGCCCGCGGCCACGAGGCCGGCGTAGTGGGCGATGTCGACCATGAAGATCGCGCCGACGTCCTTGGCCACCTTGGCGAAGCGCTCGAAATCGATGCGCAGCGAATAGGCCGAGGCGCCCGCGATGATCAGCTTGGGCATGTGCTCGTGCGCCTTGCGTTCCATCGCGTCGTAGTCGATGGCTTCGTTGGCGTCCAGGCCGTAGCTCACCACGTTGAACCACTTGCCGCTCATGTTCAGCGGCATGCCGTGCGTCAGGTGGCCGCCTTCGGCCAGGCTCATGCCCATGATGGTGTCGCCGGGCTTCAGGAAGGCCAGCATCACGGCTTCGTTGGCCGAGGCGCCGCAATGCGGCTGCACGTTGGCGGCGTCGGCGCCGAAGATCTGCTTGATGCGGTCGATGGCCAGTTGCTCGGCCACGTCGACGTGCTCGCAGCCGCCGTAGTAGCGCTTGCCCGGGTAGCCTTCGGCGTACTTGTTGGTGAGCTGCGAGCCCTGGGCGGCCATGACGGCCGGCGAGGCGTAGTTCTCGCTGGCGATCAGCTCGATGTGGTGTTCCTGGCGCGCGTTTTCCGCTTGGATCGCAGCCCAGATTTCGGGATCGGTCTGTTCGACCAGGATATTGCGTTGGTACATGGCAGTCCTTTGAAGACGAGGTCCTTGTTCTTCAACCAAACAAGGGCTGCCCAGGCGAACGGCTGAACGCCTGTGGTGCAGGCGGTACGCTTCCCAGTGGTGTTCCACGTCAGCGCGTGGCACCTTGTTCGGATGCTGCGCCTATCGCCAGTCGCGTACCGGCCGAGTGTAGCTCACACCCGGCCCGCGAAGCTCAGGAAACGGAGGAGAGCAGGGCGACCTTGGCCGGCTCTCTGCCTTCCTCAGGCTTGGCCGGCACTACCACGGGGATCGGCTGAGCACGCACGCTTGGCGGCGTGGCAGTCGACGGCGAGCGGCCGTTGGCCACCTGCCGCAGGCGCTCGTGCTCGGCCATCACCTTGCTGGCGTAGCCGCCGTCGTCCTCGAGATTGGCCGCGCCCACGTAGTAGCGCAGGCCGCCTTCGAGCGAACCGGCGCGGGTGATGCATTCCTGCAGCACCTTCACGCCGACACGCATGTTGGTCACCGGATCGAAGGCGGTGAGCGTGCCGCCCGCACTTTCGTACTTGTCGCCGTGCACGCGGGTCATGACCTGCATCAGGCCTTGCGCGCCGACCTGGCTCTGGGCGAACGGATTGAAGCTGGATTCGACGGCCATGATCGCGAGGATCAGGGTCGGATCGATCTTGGTGCGCTTGCCGATGCCGTAGGCCTCGGCCACGAGCACGCTCAACGGCTCGGCGGCCACGCGGTACTTCTTGCTCAACCAGTAAGCCACGGCGGCCTGCTGCTTGGGCAGGTCGGCGGGGCTCGCGGCGGTTGTGCGCTCGATGGCGGTCGGCTCCAGGTCGGTGGCTTCAGGCGCGGGCTTGCGCGACTGCAGCCAACCCATCAGTTGCTCCTCGCCGGTCTGGCGCAGGTCGGGCCGCGCCACGAGGGCGAGGGCCGCGAACACGATGGCGAGGCCGACCAGTGCAAACCCGTTGTGGGTGATTTCAAAAAAGCCGTCTGCCACGTCGGACACGAAGGTCCGTAGCCCGCGGGCTGTGGCATGGAACGCCTTGTTCATCGCTCTTCCTTTCTGTGCGGCACCTGCTCGCAGCGCCTGGGAAGGCGATGGATGAAAGGCAACGGCGCTTGGATTGGTACGAATCAGGCTCCGCGCATGGAGTGAAGGGGGTTGAGGGCGCGGCGACCTGATCAAGCCGGGGGAATTCGGCAGCGGATTCAGGGAGGCTCTGCTGCATCGGGCAGTCGGAGCAGGGCGGATTCTAGCGTGGCTAAATACCCGGTCAAGCATAAGAAATTGTTTCTTTATGCTAATACGCGGTTAAAAAATCGACTGACAAGAGGTGTTTAGGTTTACGGGAAACCCCTTGGCAAAACGCGTTTGCAATCCGAGGGTGTGACGCCTAATCTGGACGGGCCTGAGTTTTCAGGTGTTTTCCGAGGTCCGGCAGCCCGAGGTGCAAGTCAAGGGCTCAGCGGCCGAGGATCCATGGTGGCAATCTCTTGCTGCCAGCACGGCAGGAACCATTGACTTCCGGTCGCGCGAATCGATGGCATGGGTTTTGGGCCCGCCATCAAGCCCGGCAACAAGACAATTCCGTCGCGTTGCCGGGCTTTCTTGCTTCTGGATTGGCCATCCGTTTGCGGCACACTCCCTTGATGGACTTTGCTTCGATCAAACAAAACAAATGGGCGCGGCGTGGGGTCGTCGCGGTGCTGGTTCTGCTGGCCTTCTGGGCCATCGCCTGGCTGGCAGTGCCGCCGATTGCCAAAAGCCAGCTCCAGAAGATCGCGAGCGAGAAGCTCGGGCGCCAGGTAACAGTAGGAAAGATCGATTTCAAACCCTGGACGCTCGAACTCACGCTGAGCGATCTGCGCATTGCCACCGCCGACGGCAGCAAGCCGCAGGTGGCCATCAACCGCATCTACGCCGATGCCGAACTGCAGTCGCTCCTGCGCCTTGCGCCGGTGATCGACGCAGTCACGATCGACGGCCCAGCCGTCCTGCTCACGCACCTGACCGACGGCAAATACGACATCGACGACGTCCTGGCCAAGCTCTCGGCCGGCCCGCCGCGCGATCCGAACGCCAAGCCCGCGCGCTTTGCCATCTACAACATCGCGATCAATGGCGGCTCGGTCGATTTCGACGACCAGACGGTCAAGCGCAAGCACGAACTGCGCGACTTCGTGCTCAAGGTGCCGTTCCTGAGCAACCTCGATTCCAAGCGCGACATCAACACCGAGCCCAAGCTGGCCTTCGCGCTCAATGGTGGAAAGTTCGACTCGGCCGCCTTCACCACGCCCTTCGCCGACAACCGCAAGACCGACGCCCATGTGCAGTTCAAGGGGCTCGACCTGGTGCCGTACCTCGGCTACATCCCCGGCGGCCTGCCGGTGCGCCTGCAGGCGGGCAGCCTCGACGCCGACCTGAAGATCGGCTTCGAACAAGCGGAGACCACCGGCCTGAGGATCACCGGCACGGTCGAGGCGCACACCGCCAAGGTGGCCGATGCGCGCGGCCGCGACCTGCTGGCCTTCGACTCGCTCAAGCTGGCGCTGGCCGACGTGCGCCCGCTGGAATCGGTGTTCCACCTGAGCGAAGTCGCGCTGGTCAAACCGCAACTGGCGGTGGCGCGCGACGCGGCCGGCAAGCTCAATCTGCTGGCCACCGATCCATCCACTGGCGCGGCCGAGAAGGCGGCGCCGCTGCCGGCCGCTACGGCGAGTGCTCCGGCCGGCAAGGCGGTGCCAAAGCCGGCCTTGAAAGTGCAGGTCGACAAGCTGGCGCTGGACGGCGGGCGCATCGGCTGGCGCGATGAAACGACCAATCCGGCCGCGGCCGTCGACCTGATCGACCTGGGCATCGACGTCACGGGCGTCACCTGGCCGATGGAAAAGCCGGCCGCATTCAACGGCAGCACGGCCATCGCCGGCGCCTCGCTCAAGTTCAAGGGCACCGCCACCGACAAGGTGGCGGACGTGCAGACCGAGGTCGACGCGCTGCCGCTGTCGCTGGCCGCACCCTATCTGGCACAAAGCCTGGAGCCCACGCTGGACGGCAAGCTCAGCGGGCAGATCGACGTCGCCTGGGCCCAGCCCGACCTGAAGTTCAAGGCGCGCCGCCTGTCCGCCGACGGTCTCGCGCTGACCCAGGCCAAGACCGCGCTGGCGAGCGTCGGCCGCTTCGAGCTGGTCGATGCCGAGGCCGACATGACGAAGCACACATTGAACGTGGCCTCGTTCACCGCGACCAACCCCAAGGTGCGCGTCGAGCGCGACAGCGAAAAGCGCTGGATGTTCGAACGCTGGCTCAAGACGCCGGCCGGCGGCGGCGCCAAGGAGGCCGAAGCCAAGGTCGCCGCGCCCAAGCCCGCAGGCGCAGAGACGCCGAAACCGGGCGCCAACACCAAGCCCTGGGCGCTGACCATCGGCACGCTGGCGATCGACAACGGTGCGCTTTCCTATGCGGACAAGGCCGGCGCCACCCCGGTGGCCGTGGAAGTCACTGCCTTCAAGCTTCAGGCCCAGAAGATCGCGCCCGAAACCAGCACGGCGTCGCCGCTGGAAGTCTCGGGCCGCATCGGCTCCGGTCGCTCCGAGCCGGGCCGCTTCGACTACAAGGGCAACGTGGTGCTCAAGCCGCTCGCGGCCGAGGGCCGGCTCGAGGTGGCGTCGTTCCCCGCGCATACCTTCAAGGCCTACTACGCGGACGCGCTCAACGTCGATATCCGGCGCGCCTTCGCGAGCTACCGCGGCACGGTGCGCTATGCCACGTCGCCGGCGGGCATGAGCCTGAAGCTGGCGGGCGACACCGCGCTCGACGACTTCCGCGCCAACAGTGTCTCCCTCACGCAGTCGCCCGGTTTCGATCGCAACACCAACCAGTTGCTGAGCTGGAAGACCTTGAGCCTGCGCGGCCTGCAGGTCAGCATGGCGCCCAACGCCCCGCCGAACGTGGACGTGCGCGAAACCACGCTGACCGACTTCTTCGCCCGCGTGATCGTCGACCCGACCGGCCGGCTCAACCTGTCGAGCCTGACCAAGAAGGGCGAGGCCGAGGCGAACGCGGCTGCGGCGGCGGCCGGCGAGGCCAGTACCCGCAAGGGCCCGGGCGGAACCTCCACCACCACGGCCCGGGCACCCGTGCAGAAACCCGCGGGGGGCGCGCCGGTGTCGGCCGAGGAGATGGTCGGCGGCGCACCTCCATCCGCCAAGCCGGTGGCGACCGCAGCGGGGCCCGCTCCGGCGGCCGATGCGGGCCCCGCACCCATCATCAACTTCGGCCCGATGAGCCTGGTCAACGGCAAGATCGACTTCACCGACCTGTTCGTCAAGCCCAACTACTCGGCCGACCTCAGCGAGCTGACAGGCAAGCTCAGTTCGTTCTCGTCGAACCCGCCCAAGGGCGAGGGCGGCCGCCCCGCGCTGGCCGACCTGGAACTGCGCGGCAAGGCGCAGCAGACCGCGGCGCTGGAAATCACCGGCAAGCTCAATCCGCTGGCCAAGCCGCTCGAACTCGACATCACCGCCAAGATGCGCGACCTCGATCTCGCTCCGCTGTCGCCGTACTCGGTGCGCTACGCCGGCCACGGCATCGAGCGCGGCAAGATGAGCATGGACGTCAACTACAAGGTCGCGCCGGACGGGCAGCTGACGGCCACCAACAAGCTGGTGCTCAACCAGCTGCAGTTCGGCGACGAAGTCGCAGGCTCCACCAGCAGCCTGCCGGTCAAGCTGGCCGTGGCGCTGCTGGCCGACCGCAACGGCGTGATCGACGTCGACCTGCCACTCAGCGGGTCGCTCAACGATCCGCAGTTCAGCGTCGGCCCGTTGATCTGGAAGGCCGTGGTCAACCTGATCGCCAAGGCCGCGACGGCACCGTTCCGCCTGCTTACAGGCGGCCTCGGCGGCGGCAGCGACGAATCGAGCGCCATTACTTTCGAGCCCGGCAGTTCGGAACTCGGCGCCACCGCCAAGGAGGGCCTCGACAAGGTCGCCAAGGCGCTGACCGACCGGCCCACGCTGCAGATGACGGTGGTCGGCACCTCCAGCCTCGAGAAGGAGCGCGACGCCTACCAGCGCCAGCGCGTGCGCCAGCTCGCCTACGCCGAGAAGCGCCGGGTCGCAGTGCGCGGCGGGGAGACCGGCACCGAGGTGCCGCCCGTCACCGATGCCGAATACCCCGGGCTGCTGACCTCCGTGTACAAGCGCGCCGACATCACCAAGCCGCGCAACCTCGTCGGCCTGGCGAAAGACCTTCCGGTTCCGGACATGGAGAAGCTGCTGTTCGCCAGCGTGCCGGTCGACGAAGAGTCGATGCGCCAGCTCGCGGTCGAACGCGGCGCGGCCGTGCGCGACTACCTGCTCGCGAAGAAGCTGCCGAGCGAGCGTCTGTTCCTGGGCGCCGTGCGCACCAGTGCCAGCGGCGGCGACTGGAAGCCGGGCGCCGAGCTCAGCCTGACCATGAGGTGAGGCGCGGCGATCCGTCCGCGGGACTTGGTTTTTTTCTTCAGCTTGCTATATATGTAGTTCATTCGCCTCCCGCCCACGACCCGTGTTCGCTACCGTTTCAGGACGGAATTCAGCGGCCAACCGCAAGTGGGTGAAAATATCGATGTGCGCCGGCCTTTGCCGGCGCCTTCGCTTTCTCTACCAAGACAACGATTTCGCGCAGTGACCTCTACTTCTTCCAAGCCACACGACCTTCAGGCCCTCGACACGCTCACCGGCGGCGCCTTCACCGCGCCGACCTCCGGAGAGCGCGCCGCGCGCATCCGCGACTGGCTCGCGGGCAACCCCGCGCCCGAGCTGATGCAGGAGGTCTTCAAGGAGCTGAGCGGTCGCGACAAGGGCGCCGCGCGCCTGCTGCGCGAAAAGCTCGACGAACTCAAGCGCGCCAAGGGCCAGGAAGCCATTGCCGCCGAATGGGCGCAAAAGGCCGAGGCGCTGCTGGGCCAGTCCAAGCTCAACATCGCCGATGCACTGGCCTGGCAGCGCGACGCCGCCAAGGCCGGCGCGCCGCTGTCGCGCGAACCGCTGGCTGGTCTAAAAGCCAGGCTGGCCGAACGCGTCAAGGGCATCGAAGACCTGCAGCACCGTGCCCAGGTGCACCGCGAAGCCGCCGTGCTGCTGGCGCAGCGCTTCGAGGTGCTGTCCACCAAGGGCTGGCAGGATGCCCAGGCGGCCGAGGAATCGCTGCGCGCCGACGTGACCCACTGGCAGCAGCAGGCGGGCGAGATCACGGCCGACGCCAACTGGACCAGCCTCGACGCCAAGTTCGCGCCGCAGCTCGAATCGTCGAAGTCGCAACTGCTGGTGGTGTCCGATGCGTTCCACAGCGCGCTGGCCCAGGCCGTCGCGGCCGCGGCCGATGCTGCCGCACCGCTGCCGCCCGTGCCCGTGTGGGCCGATGAATTGCGCGCTGCGCGCGGCGAGGTCGTGGCGCCAAAGCCTGCCGCCCCTGCTCGCCCCGCTGCGCCCAAGGTCGACCCGGCCGTGCGCGCCGCTGCGCAGGAAGCGGTGCAGGCCGCGCTTGCCAAGCTCGAGCAGGAAACCGCCGAAGGCCATGGCAAGGCCAGCGCCGGTGCGGCTGCTGCGCTGCGCGCCGTGCTCAAGGAACACGGCAAGCTGGTCGAGGCGCCGCTCGAAGCCCGCGTGCATGCCGCGCTGGTGGCCGCTGGCGAACTCGAAGGGTGGCAGCGCTGGAGTGCCGACAAGGTGCGCGAAGACCTCGTCGCCAAGGCCGAAGGCCTGCTCAAGCGTCCCGAGGGCCAGGCCCTCGGCGGCCGCAAGATGCAGGAAACCCTGCGCGCCCTGCGCGATCAGTGGAAGCAGGCCGACCAGGGCGGCGTGCCCAACCACGCGCTCTGGAAGCGCTTCGACGAAGCCTGCAACGAAGCCCACAAGGTGGTCGAGGCCTGGCTCGAGAAGGTCCGCGCCGATGCGGCCGAGCACCGCGCGCACCGCGTCGCGCTGATCGAAGAAGTCAAGGCCTGGGCTGCCGAACATGCCGGCGCCACCGACCTGAAGGCGCACAACCGCGCGCTGCACCAGTTCGCCGACCGTTGGCGGGACGGCGGCCACGTGGGCGAGAAGGTGTTCGCCGAGCTGCAGTCGCAGTGGAACGAAGCCTTTGGCGCGGCCCGCGCTCCGTTCGAGGCCGCGCAGAAGGCCAGCGTCGAACGCCGCCAGGCGATGATCGCCGAGGCGATCGAACTCGGCGCCCAGCCGGTGCTGCGCATCGATGCCGTCAAGGCGCTGCAGCAGCGCTGGCAGGCCGAGGCGCAGAGCGTGCCGCTCGACCGCCGCCACGAACAGAAAATGTGGGACGCATTCCGCGCGCCCATCGACGAAGCCTTCAACCGCAAGACGGCCGAGCGCGAAAAGGCGTCGTCCGCAATGAGCGAGCACGACCGCCATGTGCTTGACGCGTCCAAGGCACTCGACGCAGCCAATGCTGGCGGCGACGTGCAGAAGATCCGCGCCGCCATTGCCCGGCTGGAAGCCGCGATGCGCGGTGAAGTACCGCCGCCCGCATCGAAGGCCGAGCAGGCCGCTGCCGCGAGCGACGGTCCGTCGGTTGGTGCGACCGAGATCGAGGCTCCGGGTCAGGCCGCCGCTGAATTCGGCGAAAGCGCGGAGCAGGCGCCGAGCCCGAGCGATGCGGAAGCCTCGCCCGGTACGCACGCAAGCCAGGCGCCTGCCGCTTCGGTCGATCTCGTGGCGCCCGCTGACGGTGCCGATGCCTCGGCACGCGCCGATGGCCCGGCGCATGACGCCGGCGAAGCCGCCGCTGTCGAAGCGCCGGCCGCGGCACCGAAGCCCGCGCCCAAGCCCGTCGTGGCGATGCGCGGCGACGACCGCCCCAGCAGCAAGAAGGCCGAAGCGGCTCCCGCAGCCCGTGGCGCAGGTGGCCGGTTCGGCGACCGGCGCGAAGGCGGTCGGCCAGGCGCTGGTGGTCCGGGCCGCTCAGGCGAGCGCGGTGCTCCGCGCTCGGACGCACGCGGCGATCGCGGCGCACCTGCGGGCCGTTTCGGCGACCGTCCGCCGCGTTTCGAAGACCGTGGCCCGCGTCTGGGCGATGCAGCCTTCCGCGCGCAACGCGAAGCACTCGAACGCGCCGATATGGCGCTGCGCAAGCTCGCCGCGCAGGCGCATGGCGAAGCGCTGACGCAGGTGCTCGGCGCATGGGAACAGCGCGACGCCAGCCGCCTGCCGAGCATTCAGGAGCTGGGCCGCGCAGTCACGCCCGCTGTGCGCAGCGGCTGGTCGCAAGCCATCGGCTCCGCGCCGACGGCCGCCGCGCCCGATGCCGCCGAAGCGCTGCTGCGCCTCGAAATGGCGGCTGAAGTGCCGACGCCGGCCGAGCAACTCGACGCGCGCCGCGCGTTGCAGCTCAAGCTGCTCACGAAGCGTGGCGATCCGGCGCCGGCACAGACCTGGGGCCAGGATGCCGGCAAGGTTCTGGCTGCTGCGCACGATGCCTCCAGCGCGCGACGTTTGCAGAACGCACTGAAGGCGCTGCTGCGCAAGTAAGCAGCCGGCCGAAAGTCGCGGCCACGAAAAAGGCGCCCTTCGCCGGGCGCCTTTTTCTTTTGGGGCAGCGAATCGAACGCCGAGTCGTTCAGGCCTTCCCGCCGATGAAGAATTCATCGAAAAGCGCGAGCACGCCCGGGAAGTCCCGGGCGAAGTTCGGCCGGTTCACGAAGTAGGCCTCGCACGCCACCGCGAAGAACTCGCTGATCGAGGTGGCGCCATAGGCGTCGAGCCATGGCGGCTCGCCGCCGAAGCGCTCTGCCTTGATGGTTTGCTCGCGAAAATCCTCGTAGGCAGGCTGCAGCACGGCAAGCCACGCCGTGCGGGCTGCGCGCGCGCTGCGCTGGCCCGCAAAGCCGGTGGGCAGCGGCGGGCAGCCGTTGGCGTCGCCGCTGCGCATGTCGATCTTGTGGGCGAACTCGTGGATCACGACGTTGTAGCCGCGCTCGCTGGTGATGCTGCTTGCCAGCACATCGTCCCAGCTCAGCATGACGGGGCCGCGGTCCATGGCTTCGCCGGCGACGACTTCGCCGTACTCGTGCACCACCTGGGCCTCGTCGACAACCTTGCGGCGCGCCACCACCTCGGAGCGGTGCACGACGATGCCGACGAAGTCGTCGTACCAGTTCAGCCCGCCCTTGAGATGCAGCACCGGCAGCACGGCCTGGGCCGCGATGGCCAGCGCGACTTCATTGGTGATGGTGAAGCCCTTGGCGCCGTGGAATTCCTTGTCGCGCAGGAACTCGGCCGTCAGCGTGCGCAGGCGTTGCCGGTCGGCGGCGGGCAGGGCGCCGAGAAAGGCGTAGCGCCTGAGCGCGGATTGCCAGGCGGCTTCGGGAATCGGGGGCAGGGCGCGCAGGCGGCGCAGCCACTTGAACATTGGCGGCGGCGCGGCTAGCGCAGATCGACGCGCTGCGCGCCGGCGGTGGACAGGCACAGCAGCTGCGCGCGCGGCGGATGCGCTGCCACATCCCAGTCGCTCAGCACGACGCGGTGCAGGCCGTCGCCCAGGTTGTGATCGGCAGGGCGGTGCGTGTGGCCGTGCACCAGCGTGTGGGCGTTCGCCTGCTGCAGCCAGTTGCGCGCGGCGGCGGTGTCGACGTCGGCCCAGATGGCCGAGGGGTTGCGCTTGCGGTCTTCGCTCTGCACGCGCATGGAACGTGCGAGCGCGCGGCGCTCTTCCAGCGGCCTGGCCAGGAATGCGGCCTGCCACTCGGGCGTGCGAACCTGCGCGCGAAACTTGAGGTACTCGGTGTCCTCGAGGCAGAGGATGTCGCCGTGGCTCAGCAGCCATCGTTGGCCGTGCAGCACGAGCACCGTGGGATCGTCGAGCAGCGTGAAGCCGCATCGCGCAGCGAACGCGGGGCCGACGAGGAAGTCGCGGTTGCCGTGCATGAAGAACACCGGCAGCCGTTGCGCGGCGCGGCACAGCAGCTCGGCGCACTGTGCCTCGAAACCAGCGGAGTCGAGCGAGTCGTCGCCGACCCATACTTCGAACAGGTCGCCGAGGATGATCAGCGCATCGGCCGGCGTGGTCTGCAGGTAACCCTGCCAGGCTTCGAAGGTGGCGGGCTCGCCGGCCTGCAGATGCAGGTCGGAAATCAGGTCGACCGTGCGCCACGCAGGCGGCGCCACCAGTTCCTTGAACACCGTTGTTGCGGCCGCCGCCGGGCTCACAGTCACTCGGCGATGACGACGGCCTTCTCGATCACCACGTCTTCGAGCGGAACGTCGTCGTGGAAGCCCTTGCGGCCTGTCTTCACGGCCTTGATCTTGTCGACCACGTCGGTGCCGTTGATGACCTTGCCGAACACGGCATAGCCCCAGCCCTGGGCCGAAGGTGCGGTGTGGTTCAGGAAGCCGTTGTCGGCCACGTTGATGAAGAACTGCGCGGTGGCCGAGTGGGGCGCGCTGGTGCGGGCCATCGCCACGGTGTAGTTGGCGTTCTTCAGGCCGTTGTTGGCTTCGTTCTCGATCTCGGCGCCGGTGGGCTTTTGCTGCATGCCGGGCTCGAAGCCGCCGCCTTGCACCATGAAGCCGGGGATCACGCGGTGGAACACCGTGTTGTCGTAGTGGCCCTTCTTCACGTACGAGAGGAAGTTCTCGACCGACTTCGGCGCCTTGGCGGCGTCAAGTTCGAGCGTGATCACGCCGTAGTTCTTGATGTGCAGTTCGACTTGGGGATTGCTCATGAGGGGACTCCTGCTTGGGAAATGAATTACTTCGCCACCAGCGTGGCGGACTTGATGGTGACGGCTTCGAGCGGCACGTTCTGCATGCCGCCCTTGTTGCCGGTGGCCACCGCGCGGATCTTGTCGACCACGTCGGTGCCGGCGACGACCTTGCCGAACACGGTGTAGCCGTAGCCGTCGGGGTTGGGCGCGTTGAGCGAGTCGTTGTTCTTCACGTTGATGAAGAACTGCGAGGTCGCGGAATTCGGATTGCCGGTGCGGGCCATGGCGATCGTGTATTTGTCGTTCTTCAGGCCGTTGCTCGCTTCCAGCGGAATGGGGGCGCGCGTGGGCTTTTGCTGCAGGTCGGCCGTGAAGCCGCCGCCCTGGATCATGAACCCATCGATCACGCGGTGGAACACCGTGCCGTCGTAGTGCTTGTCCTTGACGTACTGCAGGAAATTCTCGACCGACTTGGGTGCCTTGGCCGCATCGAGCTCGACCACGATGTCGCCAGCCGAGGTGGCCAGCTTGACGTGCGGCGCCGCGGCAGTCTGTGCATGGGCCGTGGCTGCGAACGCGAGGGCGGTGGCCAGCGCGAGTGCGCTGCGGCGGCTGAAGCGGGAGAGGGACTGGATCGTCAAATGAGGCTCCGTGTGCGGATGAGGAAACGGGGCCGCACGGCAGGCACCGTTGCGGCGCCCATGCCGGCGGTGGCGATTACTTGCTGGTGCGGCCGACCGGTTTGCGAATGACCGCCGGCGGTGCGGGCAGGGGGGCGGCCTCGGCTTCGGCCTTCGGCGTGAAGATCTGGCGTATCAGCACGAGCTTGGGCGCAACGCTCGCATTGGTGCTGGCGAACTGTTGCGCACGCACGTATTCCTGGGCAGCGAGACGGGCATACACGTCGCCGAGGTTCTCGTGCGCCGTGGCGTAGTTCGGGTTGAGCTTGATGGCCTGCTCCAGCGCGGCGCGCGCCTGGTCGAACTTGCTTTGCGACGCGTACAGCGCGGCCAGGTTGTTGTAGGGCTCGGACAACTCGGGGAAGTCCTGCGTGAGTTGCGTGAAGGCGGCGATGGCCTCGGCCTGCTTGTTCTGTTCGGTGAGGATCACGCCGCGCAGGAAGCGCATCTGCGGGTCGCGCGGCTTGCCGGCGATGTAGGTGTCGGCCTTGGCGAGCGCCTCGTTCGACTTGCCCTGGCGCAGCATCAGGTTCACGTCGTCGTATTCGTTGGCGTGCGCTGCGGAGCCCCACAGGCTGAACAGCAGTGCGAAGGCAATGGAGAGTCTGGAGAATGCGGCGTGCTTCATGAAGCCTCGGCGGAAATGGGGGAGATGCGGGCTCAGCGGGCTTGGGGAACACCCGCACGCCGCTCGGCAGCAGACGTTTATACTAGGTCGGATTGTAGCCGAGGGGCCATGTCCAACCCCTCGCGACACAGCCCCCGTCACCCCTGAAAAACACCGTCTTTCGCCCGTGCCGCACGTGCGCGAAACGACGCTTTCCGAGCCTCATGAGTCTGCGCATCTACAACACGCTGTCGCGTGAATTGGAGGAATTCTCCCCATTGCAACCGGGACAGGTGCGCATGTACGTTTGCGGCATGACGGTCTACGACTACTGCCATCTCGGCCACGCCCGCTCGATGATCGCCTTCGACGTGGTGCAGCGCTGGCTCAAGGTGAGCGGCTTCGATGTCACCTATGTGCGCAACATCACCGACATCGACGACAAGATCATCCGCCGCGCCGTTGAAAACGGCGAGAGCATCCGCGCGCTGACCGATCGCATGATCGACGCGCTGCACGAAGACGCCGACGCGCTGGGCATCGAACGCCCCACCCACGAACCCCGCGCCACCGACTACATCCCGCAGATGCTGTCGATGATCGGCACGCTCGAGAGGAAGGGCCTGGCCTACCGTGCCGAGAACGGCGACGTGAACTATGCGGTGCGCAAGTTCCCGGGCTACGGCAAGCTCAGCGGCAAGTCGATCGACGAGCTGCATGCGGGCGAGCGCGTGGCCGTGCTCGACGGCAAGGACGATCCGCTCGACCCGGTGCTCTGGAAGAGCGCCAAGGCCACCGAGCCCGACGAGGTGAAGTGGGCCAGCGAATTCGGCGCCGGCCGTCCGGGCTGGCACATCGAGTGCTCGGCCATGGCCTGCGAACTGCTCGGCGAGACGCTCGACATCCACGGTGGCGGCGAAGACCTGCAGTTTCCGCACCACGAGAACGAAATCGCGCAGAGCGAGGGTGCCAACGGCAAGCCGCTGGCCAACTTCTGGATGCACAACGGTTTCATCGTGACCGACAACGAGAAGATGTCCAAGAGCCTTGGCAACTTCTTCCTGATCCGCGATGTGCTCAAGAAGTACGACGCGGAGACCATCCGCTTCTTCGTGCTGCGCGCGCACTACCGGCGCCCGCTCAACTACAGCGACGTCCACCTCGACGATGCGCGCGCCTCGCTCAAGCGGCTGTACACGGCGCTCGATCTCGTGGCGCCGGCCGACGTGAAGATCGACTGGACCGACCCGTACGCCGCGCGTTTCAAGGCCGCGATGGACGAAGACTTCGCAACGCCCGAAGCCGTGGCGGTGCTGTTCGACCTGGCGGGCGAAGTGAACCGCACGCAATCGGCCGCCCAGGCCGGATTGCTGAAGGCATTGGGTGGCTGCGTGCAGATCCTGCAGGACGACCCGAAGGCCTTCCTGCGCGCGGGCGCCACGCTCGACGAGGCCACCATCCAGGGCAGGATCGAAGCGCGCGCCGCAGCCAAGGCCGCGAAGAATTTCGCCGAAGCCGATCGCATCCGCCAGGAACTCCTCGAGCAGGGCATCGTGCTCAAGGATTCGCCCACAGGCACGACCTGGGCGGCTGCGCAGTGAACGGAACGACGAACCCCATGCCCGCCACCAGGAAGACCAGCGTCCAGATCTATACGCCGGACTATTGGGAGGAGGCATGCAAGCACCTTTCCCGGAAAGACCGCGTCATGAAGCGGCTCATTCCGAAGTTCGGCGATGCCTGCCTCGAGTCGCGCGGCGACGCGTTCACCACCCTCGCGCGCAGCGTGGTGGGCCAGCAGATCTCGGTGAAGGCCGCGCAGTCGGTCTGGGACAAGTTCGCCGCGCTGCCGCGCAAGCTCACGCCGGCCAACGTGCTCAAGCTCAAGGTCGACGACATGCGCGGGGCAGGGCTGTCGGCGCGCAAGATCGAGTACCTCGTCGACCTGGCCCTGCATTTCGATTCGGGCATGGTCCACGTCGACGCGTGGAAGGACATGTCGGACGAGCTCATCATCGAGGAGCTGGTGGCCATCCGCGGCATCGGCCGCTGGACGGCCGAGATGTTCCTCATCTTTCACCTGATGCGCCCGAACGTGCTGCCCGTGGACGACCTGGGGCTGCTCAACGGCATCAGCGTCAATTATTTTTCCGGCGATCCTGTGAGCCGCAGCGATGCCCGCGACGTCGCCGTGGCCTGGGCGCCATATTGCAGCGTGGCGACTTGGTATATTTGGCGATCGCTGGACCCGGTTCCAGTCGCGTATTGAACAACAGGAGAAGACGTTGGCGAAACGAACCTTCCTCGACTTCGAGCAGCCCATTGCTGAACTCGAAACCAAGATCGAAGAATTGCGCTATGTGCAGACCGAATCCGCGGTCGACATCTCTGAAGAAATCGATCAGCTCGGCAAGAAAAGCCAGCAGCTCACCAAGGACATCTACAGCGACCTGACGCCCTGGCAGATCACCAAGATCGCCCGGCATCCGGAGCGCCCGTACACGCTCGACTACGTCAACGAGATCTTCACCGACTTCGTCGAACTGCACGGCGACCGGCACTTCTCCGACGACCTGTCGATCGTGGGCGGCCTTGCACGCTTCAACGGCGTGCCCTGCATGGTGCTTGGCCACCAGAAGGGCCGCGACACGAAGGAGCGCACCGCGCGCAACTTCGGCATGAGCAAGCCAGAGGGCTACCGCAAGGCCTTGCGCCTGATGAAGATGGCCGAGAAGTTCAAGCTGCCGGTGTTCACCTTCGTGGACACGCCCGGCGCCTACCCCGGCATCGACGCCGAGGAACGCGGCCAGTCGGAAGCCATCGGCCGCAACATCTTCGAGATGGCGCAGCTCGAGGTGCCGATCATCGTCACCATCATCGGCGAAGGCGGCTCCGGCGGCGCGCTGGCCATTTCGGTCGGCGACCAGTTGGTGATGCTGCAGTATTCGATCTATTCGGTGATCAGCCCCGAAGGCTGCGCTTCCATCCTGTGGAAGACCAGCGACAAGGCGCAGGAAGCGGCCGATGCGCTGGGCATCACCGCGCACCGCCTCAAGGCGCTGGGCCTGGTCGACAAGATCGTGAACGAGCCCGTCGGCGGCGCGCATCGCGACCATCGGCAGATGGCGGCTTTCCTGAAGCGCGCGCTCAACGACGCGTTCCGCCAGGTCAGCGACCTGAAGACCAAGGAACTGCTGGATCGCCGCTACGAGCGCCTGCAGAGCTACGGCCGCTTCAACGACACCAAGGCCGACAGCGTCAGATAACGCGCGGGCGCTGTCATGAACTCAGCTTTCGAACGCGCCGTCGCCGCGTTCGAGCCGGCGCATTGGCCGCTGGCGGTGGGCTTCAGCGGCGGCGCGGATTCAACCGCCTTGCTGGCTGCCAGCGCATCGCGCTGGCCGGGGCAGGTGATCGCCTTTCATGTGCATCACGGGCTGCAGGCTGCGGCCGACGATTTCGAGCGGCATTGCCGGGCGGTGTGCGAACGCCTGGGCGTGCCGCTGGTCGTCCATCGCGTCGATGCGCGGCATGCGCCCGGCGACAGTCCGGAAGATGTCGCCCGCCGCGCCCGCTACGCGGCGTTCGCCGAGATGGCACGCGCGGATGGGGCGAGGGCGGCTGTCAAATGTGTGGCGCTGGGGCATCACGCCGACGACCAGGTCGAAACCCTGCTGCTGGCGTTGTCACGCGGCGCGGGGCTCCCGGGGCTCGCTGCCATGCCAGCGCAGGCGCGACGCAACGGGCTCGACATCCATCGGCCGCTGCTTGCCGTTGCCGGCGCCGACATCCGCGAATGGCTGGCCGGTAGAGGCCTGCCATGGATCGAAGATCCGACCAACGGCGACGCACGCTACACCCGCAACCGGATTCGCTCCGTGCTGCTGCCGGCGCTGGAGCAGGCCTTTCCGCAGTTCCGTACGACGTTCGCGCGCAGCATTGGCCATGCCGCACAGGCGCAGCAGCTGCTGGCCGAACTGGCGGCGCAAGACCTGGAAACCGTGGGCAGCCCGCCGCGCATTGCGACGCTGCAGACGCTGTCGCGCGCCCGCCAGGCCAACGTGCTGCGCCACTGGCTGATGCAGTCGCACGGCTGCGCGCCCAGCGCCGCGCAGCTCGACCAGCTGCTCGACCAGGTCCGCGCCTGCGCCACGCGCGGCCACCGCATCCACCTCAAGGTGGCCGCCGGTTTCGTCGAGCGGCAGGGCGATTGCCTGCATTGGTACAATGTTTCGCCCTCGCCGAAGACTTTGCTCTGACAGCTTGCAGGGCGCCGCCTTTCAAGCGGCCCTTTCCCTTTCTCTGATTTCACCCATGGCATTGATCGTTCACAAATACGGCGGTACGTCGATGGGCTCGACCGAGCGCATCAAGAATGTCGCCAAGCGCGTCGCCAAGTGGGCGCGCGCAGGCCACCAGATGATCGTGGTTCCGAGCGCCATGAGCGGCGAGACCAACCGCCTGCTCGGCCTGGCCAAGGAACTGGCGCCCAGTAAACCCGGCGTGGCCCACAGCCGCGAGCTCGACATGCTGGCCTCGACCGGCGAGCAGGCGTCGTCGGCGCTGCTGGCCATCGCGCTGCAGGCCGAAGGCGTCGAGTCCGTGAGCTACGCGGGCTGGCAGGTGTCGGTGCGCACCGACAACTCGTACACCAAGGCCCGCATCGAGAGCATCGACGACGAGCGCGTCATGGCCGACCTGAACGCCGGCAAGGTGGTGGTCATCACCGGCTTCCAGGGCGTGGACGACGACGGCAACATCACCACGCTGGGCCGTGGCGGCAGCGACACCTCGGCCGTGGCCATTGCCGCGGCCATGAAGGCGCACGAATGCCTGATCTATACCGACGTGGACGGTGTCTACACGACCGATCCGCGCGTCGAGCCCGATGCGCGCCGCCTGACGACCGTGAGCTTCGAAGAGATGCTCGAGATGGCGAGCCTGGGCTCCAAGGTGCTGCAGATCCGCTCGGTGGAATTCGCCGGCAAGTACAAGGTGCCGCTGCGTGTGCTCTCGAGCTTCACGCCGTGGGACATCGACATCAATGAAGAGGCCAAGTCCGGCACGCTGATCACTTTCGAGGAAGACGAAAACATGGAACAAGCCGTCGTATCCGGCATCGCATTCAACCGCGACGAAGCCAAGATCTCGGTGCTCGGCGTGCCCGACAAGCCCGGCATCGCATATCACATCCTCGGTGCCGTGGCGGACGCCAACATCGAAGTCGATGTGATCATCCAGAACCTCAGCAAGGACGGCAAGACCGATTTCAGCTTCACCGTGCATCGCAACGAATACGCGAAGACGGTCGACCTGCTGCAGTCGAAGGTCATGCCCTCGCTGGGCGCGACCGAGATCGTGGGCGACACCAAGATCTGCAAGGTCAGCATCGTGGGCATCGGCATGCGCAGCCACGTAGGCGTGGCGAGCAAGATGTTCCGCGTGCTGAGCGAGGAGGGCATCAACATCCAGATGATCTCGACCAGCGAAATCAAGACTTCGGTTGTGATCGACGAAAAATATATGGAATTGGCAGTGCGCGCACTGCACAAAGCCTTCGATCTGGATCAGCCGAGCGCCTAAGTAGTGGCATAATCTCGGCTTCTTTCAGGAACTGTGACCGAGTGGCCGAAGGTGCTCCCCTGCTAAGGGAGTATGGGGTGTAGAGCCTCATCGAGGGTTCGAATCCCTCCGGTTCCGCCAAGCTGATGAAGCCCTGTTGATCTTCGGATTAACAGGGCTTTTTTCATGCTCGTCTTCTTCTGGGAAGGCGTTGATCAACGCGCTCAATTGCAGCAGCGCTTGTTTCTCATATTCGTCGGTTGGGTCGAGTTTGTCCGCGAGTCCTTCGAGGATGGCGCGTGTCGTATCGTGGCCTGCGATGCTGGCGATGCGTGCACGGATGCCGATGGGGCAGGGGCGTTTTCCCGTCCGCATTTCTGACAGGTTCGGTCCTGGGATGCCCAGTTGCGCTGCGAGCTTGTTTTGTGATCCGGCAATCTCGATCGCGCGGTCCATAGAAAAAATCAAAGACACTGTTCTCACCTTTGGTAGCAGTTTCTGGCATATTTCACTACCAAAGTTGGTAGTGGTGCTATCGGCTCTGGTAATTATCAAGGAGCCGCGCCCGTTAGGGCTACTGCCAGAAGCGGCGGCTCTCGATTCAAAGGAGCCGCCATGTCTCTCTCGCAAGTGTCTTTCGCTGCCTTCGCGCAGTCGTCCGTCTGTCCTCCCCCACCTGCTTCGGCTAACGGCTCGGTGCCGAGTCTGGCGGCTCCCGCTGAGCCCGGGGTGGGGGTGGACACCCCTCCGGTTTATGACGGTGTGTTCACTCCGCTTCGTGCTGTGCCCGGGCGCTTGCTTCATGGTGGCTGGGATGGCGAGTGGGCGTTGGATTGGCAGACCGACGGCTGTGCGTTGGACGCCCCGCATTGGCCTCCTGCTGGTTCGCACAAGGCCATGGTCTGTGGCGGTTGGGTGTATGCCGATGGCTTCAGCTTGTCGAGGGAGTGCTCATGACCTCCGCGAAGCTCTCGCCGCTTATGGAGCACATGCTGTTGCTGGTAGCAGTTGGGCTTACGCCTTACGCGGGGTCGTTGGGTGATGAGCGCTTGAGGCGTGGTGGCACGGTGAGGGCCTTGGTGGATCTGGGCCTCTTGTCTCGCACCGAAGGTGGGCAGTGCGTTTTGACCGAGGCTGGCTCTGACGCAGTGTGCATGTTGGTGCTGCGGGGTAAGCCGCAATGACCTCCGCTCAACGCTGGTCCCTTATTCGCCGTCGCGAATTCTGGCTCCAAGGGAGGCTGTTCTGACCCGCCAGCTCGTAGCCCTTCTGTCGAGGGCTTCCGGCTGGCACGTCGCCAGTGTCTTGCCGCTACACGCGGCTATCTAGGAGCACCACATGTCTCAATTCAGTTCCATTCTCGAAGTTCTCGCCATTGAGAACGAAGTCCGCACCAGCAAGCGCACGGGCAAGGACTACAACCACTTCGCAGCCCGCTGCGTGCTCCGCGATGAAAAGGGCGGCGTCGTCACCGTGGGCACGCTGCGCAGCGATCAGGTGATGCCAGAGTTGCGTGAACAAATGAAGGTCGGCTTGTTCGCTGCGACGTTCTCCCTGCGGGTGCCTGACTTCGGTGATTCAAAGGGCGACATCGTGTCGATGCTCACGGGCTTTGTGCCCGCGCAGGGTCGTATGCCGCAGCAGCCTGCCAAGCAGTGACTATGCCGCTCATCGTCGTAGACCCGGATGATCTGAAGCAGGCCATGGCGTGGCTCTGCTTGGCTGCGGCCGGCCTCGGCTTCATGGGTGCCTTGGCCTTTGTGCTGGTGGCGGAGGTTGTGCGGCTTGTTGGCCGTGCGATCCGTATGCGGTCGTTGCGCGAGCCCTTCGCGGTGCGTGCCAAGCGCATGGAAGACATGCGGGTCCGGCTGCTGCTCTCGGTGGATCGCATCTGCGAACGCAACGCGCGAGAGGCCGCACGGCGTGGCTGATCCCACCGTCATCGAATGTTCTTCTTCGTGCACCGTCACCGTGGTGCACGAACTCTCTTTGCCGCCCTTCCAGCTCACGATGGAAGACGGCCTCGCAATCTCGGTCGCAGTGATCGGGGTATGGGCGTTGGGTTGGGCCATCGGTCTGATCAAACGCCAAATTCAAACGTCCGCTTCGGACAACAACTGAAAGGAAGTTCTCATGAACAAGTTCGCTCGCTTCGCCCTCGTGGCCTCTCCCCTCGCCCTGCTGGGCAACCTGTCGCATGCCGCTGCCGTGGACGTGACCGCGGCGGTCACCGACATTGGCGCGCAAGCCACGCCCGTGGGCTTGGTTGGTGTGGCCATCCTGGGTGTCGTGGTCGCCGTGGCCGCGTTCGGCTGGATCCGCAAGGGCGTGCACTAAGCATCGCCTGTGTGCTCAGGGGGACGCCCCTGAGCCCTTTCCAAAGCGGCACGGTTGCCGGTTAGTAAAGGGCTTTCATGGATCAGCTGGGCATCTACGTTGTCATCGCGTTGTTGGGGGCGACATGGCTCATGTTCTCCGCGTAGTTGCTGCCTTGCTTGGTTGCTGGTGCGCCGGGGCCTTTGCAGTGGTTCCTCCGTTGCCCGCGTACTCCTACGGTGCGGCGTTGATGAATGAAACATCGCCGCGTCCCGAGGATTGGCGGCCGACGTTGAATGAGGCGTGTGCGGTGGCATTGGCGCATTCACTGCAGGTCAATACAGCCAATTTCGAATCAGGCGTGGTGACAGCTTGCACGGTGGGCCAGCCAAGTGCGAATGGGGTGAAGTATCTTTTCACGCTCAGGGCTTCAGTGGGTGGTGGGACTCTTGAGCGTTTCTCGCCGGTGTACCAGCAAGCTAATGGCAACGTGTGCCCGGCAAACAGTGCGGCTGTCTCTGGTGGTTGTCAGTGCAATACGGGCTATGTTGAGAATGCGGCGCATACGGCTTGTGAGCTTCCACCTGACCCGTGTGTTGCGCTCGCTGGCAAGTCTGCGGGTTCAAAGAATTGGAACGGCGTGGTTGACAGCTTCACGTTCTGCGATGGCTGGAACGATATCGGCGATGGGAAGTGCACAGCGACAGCGTACAAGGCGTTGAGCTGGGAGGATCCGCCCAAGTCCGGCAAGTGGTATTCGCAGGGCGAGGCGGTTTACACGGGCAACAGGGCGTCGTCTTGCACTGGTACCGGTGGTAGTGGGAGCGATCCTGCTGGTTCTACACCTACCCCCGATAAAAATCCGCCGGTGAATCCTCCGCCCGGTGAGGCGGCTCCGTCTCCTTGTCCGCCCGGGCAGATCGCCGGCGATTTCAACGGCTCGCGCATCTGTGCGCAGCGGGGGTCCGATACGCCGGTTCAGGGCACGGATGGTAAGACCGTAAAAAACCCGGATGGCAGCACCACTGGGACGACGGGTACGACGAAGTGCGAGGGTGGTAAGTGCACCACTGACAGCACTGTGTGCAATACGCCTGCCGGTGGCGGGACGCCTGCTTGCTCGACGACAACGACCACTGATTCTCAGACTGGCTTCTGCAACGCGAACAAGGGTTCGAAGGTGTGCGAGGGTCAGGGCGACGGGACGCCGACGAGTTTCGGCGGGACATGTGCCACTGGTTTCAAGGCGGTCAGCGACGATGCGGTTCTCAATGCGATGGCGTTGGAACAGTACAAGCGTAACTGTCAGATCTTCGACACCACGGGTGTGGCCTCTCAACAGTACGCAACCGAGTCCGCAAAGACCGGCGACCAGACCACTGACCTTCCCGGCAATTCATCGATCGATTTGAGCGGTGGTGCCGATATGACCGACGCACTCGGCGGTGGCGGTTGCCCGGCGGATCAGACCATCGCGATCAATGTTGCTGGTCGCAGTTTCTCGTTCGTGCTCGCCGTCTCGAAGGCGTGCCAGGGTATGGAGTGGCTCGGCATCGCCTTGGTAGCTGCGACAGCGATTGCGTGTGCTTTCATCGTGTTCAAGGACTGACCTATGCCCTGGCTCATTGCTGCAATCTGGACGGCCTTCAGGGCCATGCTGCCCTCGCTCGCTGGTCAAGCGCTCTTGGCGCTCGGTATCGGTGTCATCACCACTGTGGGCGTCAATGCCGGCATCGGTGCTTTCAAGTCGCAAATGCTTTCGGCCCTGCACGGTCTGCCTGCGGCTTCTGTGCAAATGCTGGGCTTGATGAAAGTCGGTGTGTGTGTCTCGATGCTGTTCGGCGCACTCGTGTCGCGCATGGCACGCAAGGGCATGCAGGCAGCGGCAGGCGGCACGCTCAAGTCCTGGACCAAGAAATGATCAGCGCCTTGCTCTCGTTCTGGCGCCCGCTGCTGACGGTTCCGAAGCTCGGGTTCATTTATCTCACGACCGGCGCCAACGGCACCGGCAAGACCGCGTTTACGCTCAAGGCCGTGCGCGAGATGCAGGTCAAAGAGAATCGTCCCGTCTACTGGAACGGTCGCTTCGACCTCACCGAGGAAAAGCAGAAAGAGTTCGGCTGGATCAAGATCGAGGCCGACAAATGGCAGACCGTGCCCGATGGCGCGATCTTCTTTTTCGACGAATGCCACAACGACTTCCCGGATCGCAGCTCTGGCGCCAAAGTGCCCGAGCACGTCAGGATGCTGGGCGAGCATCGCAGGCGCGGTTTCGATTTCTTTCTGCTCACCCAGCACCCGGGCAACATCGATCCGTTCATACGCAAGATCATCGCCAGCCCGGGCTGGCACCGGCACCTGAAGCGCAACTTCGGTTCCTCGCTGATCAGCCACATCGACTACCTCGCTGTGTGCGATCGTCCGGAGAAACCCGGCGCGGGCAAGGCCGGCACCGTCAGCATGAAGGCCCTGCCGAAGGACGTGTTCGGCTGGTACAAGTCCGCCGAGCTGCATACAGCGAAGATCAAGATCCCGCGTCAGGTGTGGATCTTCCTGGCGACCTTGGTGGTCATTCCGGTGTGCATCTACCTGACATTCCAGTTCCTGCGCAAGTCCACTGCGCCCAAGGAAGCGGCTGCAGTTGCTGCGCCTGCCCAGGCTGGATCTGGTCAACAGGTTGCCAGCGGTCGGGTCCGCACGGCCAGCGAATACATCGCGGACTATCGCCCGCGCATTCCTTCGCTGATGCACACCGCTCCGGCCTACGACAAGCTCACCGAGCCGCGGCGCGTCCCGGTCCCTGCGGCATGCATTGAGATTCCGAAGACACGGTTGGGCGAGCCCTTCGGCTGCAAGTGTTACACGCAGGACGCCACGCCGTATCCGGTAGATCTGTCGATGTGTCGCCAGCTCGTGGCGCATGGCTCGTTCTTTGCCTTCCTGCCCGAGGGCGAGAAAGCCGCGACAACGGCTGTGGTCGCTCGGGCTGCGGATGTGCCTCAGGTGCGTCAGGATCGCGCTGAGGCGCCTTCCGGCCTCACGTTGATAGATGGCCCGCGTCCAACGCCAACGGCCGCTGTAGCGCCTGTGGGCTTGTCCGCGCAGCAGCCGCATGTACAGCCGGGCTCGAAGTGGTCGTTTCAGGCAGGGGGCCAATAACGTGCCCCTGCGCCAGCGCTCGCGCTACTGCAAAGCAAAACGCCGTAGCCCTTGTGGCGGAGGCATCTCGTCTCTGGTGCCGCGTGTGTTACGTGCCCCTGCCTTGTCTCTGGCCGGCCAGATGGCTTGCGTCGTTGGGTTGTGCGTGGCGCTTGATGGGCGGCAGGGGACGCGCGCAGCGCAGGCCGAGGAGCTTGCGACGCTGGCCGGAGCGGCGGGCGGAGCCCGCCGCTAACTTGTTCTTAAAACACTTTGGAACACAACACAAATGCCGCGCTTTTCCGTAGCTGTCTCTGAGGCTCTTTTGGCCCGCATCGATGAGGTTGCTTTTCTCAAGGGCAAAGGCGGTGGCTGGTACTCGGCGAGGCCTTGGTCCCGGGATGCCACGGCCGCGTGGTTGTTGGGACAGGCGATTCAACGGCTCGAGGAGTTGAATCAACTGCCGATGCGTGCGCTGGTATGTCCGTCAGGGTTGTGTACGGGGCCGTGTCATTGCGGCCCTGCAGTCAGTGAATCATCTGGTCGACGTTGAGTTGACCAAAAAAAGACCCGGCAACGCGTCAACGTTCCGGGTCTGGTTGGCAGAGAAACTTAGGAGGAAACCATGCCAATGGAGCGATATGTTAATGGTCTTTGGTTCGAAGGGGTAGTCGTCCCCGACAAGTGGACGATCCGCACCTGGGAGGCCAATGGCGTCATGGAGCGCAGCGCTGCGCCCTACGTCATGTGGCGCGAGGTCCACGATTTCGGCTTCAAGCGCGATGGCTGGACGCCGATCCGGCCCGTCGATCCGGTCGAGGATGCCGAGCTCATTGAGGAACGTCGTCAGAAGGCCCTCGCATCGGCCGCTAGGCGCGCCAAAACGACTTGCCGCAGGGTCATCATCACCGAGGGCTTCAATGAGCTTCTGACCCTCACGTATCGCGAGAACCAACCGGATCGCGAACTGTGCAAGCGGCATTTCAAGGAATGGGTGCGTCGCATGAAGCGTGCGCTCGGTGGTCAGTTCCGCTACTGCGCCGCCTTCGAAAAACAGGATCGCGGCTCGATGCATGTCCACATGGCCACGCACAAGCTGCCGAAGAATCCGCTGTACGAGGGTGTCCGCATCAAGGCATTCGAGCTAGGCACGAAGGTCTGGCGTTCCATCGTCGGCACGGACAACGGCCTGTGCTTCGTCGGCGGAAAGAAACGTGGCAAGTGGCACCGGAAGTGGACCCTCGCGAAGATGGCGGCGTACGTCTCGAAGTACATCACCAAGGACTACGCTGACGCGCCGGAAGAGTCGAATCGCTACAGCCGCAGCGATGGTGTGCAGATCGGCGAGGTCCATACGATGGACGTCGAGTGCAGCTATGCGGAGCTGGTCGGCCTCTGCTACGAATACCTGCCCGGTGATACGACCATCGCACTGCGGGCGAATCGGTTCAATGACCGGCTGTGGTTCTGCAAAGAGTCGGGGCCGCCGCCGTTGCTGCACTGAATTCGGTTACAAATCACTCCTTGCTTTATTGGGGGGGTGTGATGGAGCTGATTCTAAAAATTGCGGTTGGCGTTTTCATTGGGAGTCTCGCGGCCATATTTGCGTGGGAGGGTCTGCATGTTGTGGCTGCTCGATATGCGGTGATGGAGGCGAACGAGGCGTTGAAGCAGTCGATTCGAGACCAGCGAAAGCGTGATGCGGCGGCGGCACAGCAACGGGCTGATGAGGAGGCAGCACAGCGTGCTCGCGATGCAGAAATGGAGCGTGCTGCTGCGGCTGCTGGGGTTGAACGTGAGCGCGCTCGTGCTGCGAAGGATGCTGCGTGGAAGAAGTTCTATCAGCCTTCGCCAGCGTGTCAGGCGGATCGCTCAACGATGGAATGTGCGAACGCGTACATGAGGGCAAAAACCCAGTTCGAGGGTACTTACCGCGAGTAGCAGCGCACGGGCCTAAGCGCGTGGGGATTGGGCGTTTCTAACGGAGGGAGGTCGCGCTTTTGATCCCGCCTCGTAGGGGTGTTTATGCTGATTGGGTATGCGCGGGTTTCGACTCGCGAGCAAGAGACGCATTTGCAGATCGATGCATTGCGGGCTGCTGGTGCTGAGGTCATCTTTCAGGAGAAGACGTCTAGCGTTGGTGAGCGAGTGGAGTTGAGGCGGTGTCTGCGGGAGCTTCGGCCGGGCGATGTTTTCATGGTCTACAAGCTGGATCGTGTAGCGCGGTCGTTGCCCGATCTACTGGCGATCTTGGAGGAGATTCGGATTGCTGGCGCACTGGTGAAGAGCCTGACTGAGCCGCTCGATACGACTACTGCGATGGGGTCGTTCGTTATTCAGATCCTGGGTGCCGTTGCACAGCTGGAGCGCGGCATCATTCGGGAGAGGTCAATCGCGGGCCAGCGTGCGGCGCGTGACCGTGGGAATCTGCCGGGGCGAACGCGAGCGCTATCGTCAGAGGACGAAGCCGAGGTTGTGCGGTTGTATGGCGCTGGTGAGTACACGATGCATGCGCTTGCTGTGATGTTCGAGGTCTCTGATTCGGTTGTGAAGCGCGCTGTGTATCGAGCGAAAAAGCCTGGACATTCGAGCTTGAACTAGGGGCGAAACCTTCCGGTTCCGCCAAGTTGATGAAGCCCCGTTGATCGTGTGATCGGCGGGGCTTTTTTCATGCTCCGGGAAAGCGGCGAGCATCGCCCTGAAGCTCTCGCCGGCGCGTTGTTCGTCTTCGTTTTCCGACGGAGCCAAGTCTCGCGGCTTTCCTCAGTCCTCAAGAACCTTGGCAGCTGTAGCTGTCGGCTGAGTTCGCGTCGCCGCTGCCCTTGTATTTCGGGAAGGTCGGGTACTGGCACAAGGGGCGCGCCAGCGTGGCGGCCTTGGTCGCCGGATCGAGCTTCTTCGCCACGATGCTCTGCGCGGAAGGCTTGGCACCACCTTCTCGCCATTTCACGACAGCGTCCACAAGATCGACGGTGTCAGGGCCGACCCCGCCAGAGCAATGCTGGACGCCCGGCTGGAGGAAGAACTCCATCGAGGCATCCCGCGTGGACGCGCCACCAACCGCGGTCGCGACATCGTTGAAGTACTTGATCGAGCCCTTGTAGCTGATCGCCCAGTCATTCGTTCCGTGAGCAAGGATCATCTTGCCGCCCTGTCCAAAGAAGGAGCGGAGGTCGGGCGTCGCATCGAGTGTTGTGGCCGCGAGGCGCAGTCCCGCAGAGTAGAGCTCCGGATCGAAGCCCAGCACGTTGAAGGCCGGGTCGCCCGTGACCCAGTACTTCACCAAGCCGCTGCCGAACATGAACTGGAGGCCGGTGCCGCCGATGGCGGAGCCGGTCACCCACAGGGGCCAGCCCAGGTTCTCGCCGCCGGGGCCCCAGCCGGGATAGACGCTCGTGCTGTCCGCACGCTTGAGTTCGGAATAGATCGTGTTGGCCGTCGCTATCTGCTGGTCGGTCAGGCAGGTTTCCGCATCTCCTGCCGTGCAGCGCAACACCGCCGGGTCGAAGGTGCAGGCGGCCTGGTTGCTCACGATGCCGTCCGCAATGCCGTCAAGCGCATCGCACTGCGCGGTGACGGTCTTGCCGATAAGCGAGGCCTTTGCATCGCTGAGCTGTCCACCCGGTGCCGCGAGAGCCTTTCCGTTCGCAACGAAGGCCTGGAACAGTTCGGTGAAAGAGTAGGCCGGCGCACGCACGACGATGCCGTCGAAGTCGTTCGGGAAGCGCGTGGCCTGGATCAGCGCCTCTCTGCCGCCATTGGAGCAGCCTTCGAAGTAGCTGAACGTGGCATCCGAGCCGTAGCGCTGGCGAACGATCTCCTTGGTGACCTCATTGACCGAGTGGATCGAGAGATAGCCGAAGTCCGCTTGTGCCGTGGAATTGTTCAGGAAGACCGAGGCGTCCAAGGCGTCTCCCTGGCGCCCTCCGTCCGAGGCCACGAGCACGTAGCCTGCGGTGGACCCGCTGGGCGAGATGGGCGTGATGTTGATGCTGCCGTCCCAGCCACCACCGCCGGCATACAGGAGCTTGTTGTTCCACGCGGTGGGGAGGTGCACCTCGAAGTTGAGCGTGCCATGAAGAGTGCCCGTGACCTTGCAGTACTCCGCGGAGTCCGCCGTTGCGGCGACGAGCTTGGCGTCTTTCAGCGACGCACCGGCGAGCGAGGCGCCGGCGAAGGCCGTGCACTTCTCCTGCGCTGACGCGACTGGGGCTGGCGCGGGCGCTGGCGGCGGGGTCGATGTCGGCGCAGGCGTGGGGAACAACACCGGCAGGTTGCTCCCGCCGCCGCCGCAAGCCGCCAGCATGATGGGGATGCACGCAAGAGCGCAGCGCGCCATCGAGAGAGGGTTTTTCATGATTTGTCTCCTGTTCGTACTGCCACATAAACTCAGGCGGCCCGGACCATCGCCTGCGCAGCGCATGCTAGGCACTACGGTCGAGGAAGAAAGTCTTTCCAATGACAAAGCACGTGCAGACCATTGCCATGCTGCGAGCGGCTGCCTGGGCTCGGGGCTTGTCGCAAGAACAGCTTCAGCGCGTCGAGCAGGAAACGCAGGATCGTTTCTATTCGGCCGGCGAAATCGTCTGTCAGAAATCGAGCCCGGCCACGCACTGGATCGGGGTCGTCGAAGGCATGGTCAAGGTGGATGTTCTTTCGGCGGATGGCAGAAGCACCACTTTGACCGGGGTATCCGATGGAGGGTGGCTCGGAGAAGGATCCGTTCTGAAGGGAGAGTCGCGTCCCTACGGTGTCGCGACGCTGCGAGACAGCCGCATTGCATTGATGCCGAGCTCGACCTTCCACTACCTGGTCGCCAACAGCTTGACCTTCTGCCATTTCATGATCAACCAGCTCAACGCAAGGCTTGGCCAGTTCATCGCCCTCGCTGAAGGCTATCGGATGCACGACATCAACTCGCGAGTGGCACACTGCCTGGCCGAACTCTTCAACCCGCAGCTCAACCCTCAGACCAATCCTGTGCTGCACATATCGCAGGAAGAGATCGGCCGGCTGGCCGGCATCTCGCGCCAGATCGCCCACCGCGCGCTGCACGAACTCGAGGACGCGGGCCTGCTTCACATCCGCTACGGCAGCATCGACGTGCTGGATGTCGACGGCCTGCGGCTGTATGCGCGCGAACACGCGGAGTGAGGGCCTTGGGCTATTCGATGGCCGCCACCTCGGACTTGCTGCCGGGTTGCCAACCCCCGCCCAGTGCCTTGAAGGCAGTCACCGCGGCGCGTGCCGATTCGGTTTGCGCCTGGGCCCGTGCATCGGAGGCGCGCAGCAGGTTCTCGTCTGCCTGCAGCACTTCGATCAGGCTGACCACGCCTTTCTGGTAGGCCGCGAATGAAGCGCCTCGCGCGCGGCCGAGCGAATCCACGCCCTGCGCGAGCGTGCTGGCCTGCTCCTCGCGCTTGACCAGCGCCGAGAAGGCGTTTTCCACGTCCTCGGTGGCGCGCAGCACGGCCAGCCGGTACGCGGCGAGCATCTCCGCATCCTGTCCCTTGGCGAGGTCGATCTGCGCGTCGATGCGGCCAAAGTCGAACAGGCGCCAGCGCAGGCCCAGCACCCCGGCGGCCTGGCTGGCACTGCCGGTGAACAGGTGACCGCCGGACACCGACGTCGCACTGCCGATCAGCCCGCTCAGCGAGAACTTGGGGTAGTACTCCGCGACGGCGACCCCGATCCGGGCGTTCGATGCGGCGAGGCGGCGCTCGGCCGCGATCAGGTCGGGCCGTCGCCTGAGCAATTCGCCCGGCGATCCCGCGTCCCTGATCTGCGGGGCGACCGGTATGGCACTGGCCTCGGCCAGTTCCGCCCGATGCGTACCCGGCGGCGAGCCCAGCATCACATCCAGCGCGTTCATGGCCGCGTCCAGGCCCGCCTCCAGGACCGGGACGGAGGCTCCAACCTGGGCAAGTGCACCTTCGGCCTGCCGCACCTGAAGTTCAGCCGCCAGCCCTTTGCCATAGAGAAGGTTGACCGTGGAGAGCAAGTCCTGCTGCGTGCGCACCTGCCGGCGCGCCACGTCGAGCCGGGTCTGCAGCCCCCGGATGCTGATGTAGATATCGGCGGTCTGTGCCGCCACCGCCAACCGGGTGGCGGCCGCGCCTGCTTCCGAAGCCCGGTAGTCCGCCTGCGCCGCCTCGCGTCCACGGCGCAGGCCGCCGAACACGTCCAGTTCCCAGCTCGCACCGAGATTGGCCTCGTAGGCGCTGCCGTAACGATCGAAACCGGGCCTCGAGTTCAACACCTGTCCCTGGGGCGTTTCAACTGACTGGTAGGCCCTGGCCGCCTGACCGCTGACATTTGCTGACGGCAGCAAGGCAGCATTCGCCGCCCCGAGTCCTGCGCGAGCCTGGGCCACGCGCGCGGACGCCTGCGCGAGGTCAAGGTTCTGCGCCAGCGCCAGCGCGACGAACCGGGCCAGTTGCGGGTCGCCGAAACCCATCCACCAAGCGGTGAGATCGGCATTGGAGGTGGCAGGGCGTCGATCGACGGCGGCTTGGCCCATGTACCGTTCGGGCAAGGGCGCCTCAGGCCGGACATAGTCGGGGCCGACTGCGCATCCTGCAGCGAGGCTGGCAACGAAGAGCGTGGCAAGGGTGCGTTGGAGCATGGCTTCTTCCGGAAGATGGTCAAGAAAAGCGTGATGAATGAAGTGACTATAATTCAATATGGTCACTCGTTGTTGATTTTCAGGGGAGGCGCTAAGCTTCGGGCATGAGCAAAGCCACCCTTTCTTCCGTTTCTGCACGCGGCCCGGCCGACCACGACGTGCGGGACCAGATCGTTCTCGCGGCCACGGAGCACTTCAGCCGGTATGGCTACGAGAAGACCACTGTTTCCGACCTCGCCAAAGCCATTGGTTTCTCCAAGGCTTACATCTACAAGTTCTTCGAGTCCAAGCAGGCCATCGGCGAGATGATCTGTGCGAACTGCCTGCGCGAGATCGAAGCCGAGATCCGGGCGGCCGTCGAAGGCGCCGATCGCCCTCCCGAGAAGCTGCGCCGGATGTTCAAGTCGGTGGTCGAAGCCAGCCTTCGCCTGTTCTCCCAGGATCGCAAGCTCTACGAGATCGCGATTTCTGCGGCGACCGAGCGCTGGCAGTCGGCGCTCACGCATGAAGAGCGCATTCGGCAGTTGCTCCACGACATCCTGCGTGAAGGCCGTGAAATGGGGGAGTTCGAGCGCAAGACGCCACTGGACGAGGCGGCGGGGGCCATCTATCTCGTCATGCACCCCTACATCAATCCGCTGCTTCTGCAGCACAGCTTCGACCACACGGCCGAAGCGCCGGCACAACTGTCGGGCCTGGTACTGCGCAGCCTGTCGCCTTGAGAAAAAAGGAGATGTGACCATTGACTAAATTGGTCACTAGTATCAGAATGACGGTCCCGATCACTTCGTCACTGGGACTCTCATGCTCTGGCGCCGCCTTGCCACTTCTGCAGTCATCTGCGCATTGCCGTTGGCGTTGGTCGCTTGCGGCGAAACAACGCCCTCCGATCCACGCACGCAGGCGCCGCAGGTGCGCGTCACCTCCGTCCGGGGGGCCGGCGCTGCATCGCGCGCCTTCACCGGCACCGTAGCCGCCCGGGTCCAGAGCGACCTGGGTTTTCGCGTCTCCGGCAAGGTGCTGGAGCGGCTCGTGGACGCGGGGCAGGCCGTCAAACGCGGTCAGTTGCTGATGCGCATCGACCCCGCCGATCTGAACCTGGCGGCCCATGCGCAGCAGGAGGCGGTCGCCGCCGCGCGGGCGCGCTCGCGGCAGACGGCGGAGGACGAAGCCCGCTACCGCGACCTGCGCGGCACCGGCGCGATCTCGGCCTCGGCCTACGACCAGATCAAGGCGGCCGCGGACGCCGCCAAAGCCCAGCTCAGCGCGGCCGAGGCCCAGGCCGACGTGGCCCGCAACGCGAGCCGCTATACCGAGCTCATGGCAGACGGCGATGGCGTCGTCATGGAAACGCTGGCCGAACCCGGCCAGGTCGTGAGCGCTGGGCAGGCCGTGGTGCGCGTGGCCCGCGCCGGTCCGCGCGAAGCCGTGGTCCAGTTGCCCGAAACCCTGCGGCCGGCGGTCGGTTCCGCCGGGCAGGCCACGCTCTTCGGCAAGGAGGGCGTGACGGTGCCGACCACGCTGCGGCAACTCTCGGACGCCGCGGACCGGCTGACCCGCACCTTCGAGGCGCGTTATGTGCTCAAGGGCGAGCTCGCCAATGCACCGCTGGGGGCCACGGTCACCATCCGGATCCCGGACGGGCTTCCCGCCGCGCAAGGCGGCCTGCAGGTGCCGATCGGCGCCCTGTTCGACGCGGGCAAGGGGCCGGGCGTGTGGGTCATCAGCGGCGAACCGGCGAAGGTCAGCTGGCGGCCCGTCGTGGTCGAGCACCTCGATGACGATGGTGCGCGCGTTGCCGGCTCGCTCAAGCAAGGCGACCGGATCGTTGCGCTCGGCGCGCACCTGCTGCGCGAAGGCGAGCAGGTGCGTGTGGCGGGCCAGGCCGCCGCGGCGGAGGGAGCCCGTCCGTGAGCGAAGGCCGCTTCAACCTGTCGGCGCTCGCAGTGCGCGAGCGCTCGGTCACCCTGTTCCTGATCTTCCTGATCTCGCTCGCGGGTCTTGTCTCATTCTTCAAGCTGGGCCGCGCGGAAGACCCTGCCTTCACCGTCAAGGTGATGACCATCATCACCGCCTGGCCCGGCGCCACCGCACAGGAAATGCAGGACCAGGTGGCCGAGAAGATCGAGAAGCGCCTGCAGGAGCTGCGCTGGTACGACCGCTCCGAGACCTACACCCGGCCCGGCCTGGCCTTCACGACCTTGACCCTGCTCGACAGCACGCCGCCTTCGCAGGTGCAGGAGCAGTTCTACCAGGCCCGCAAGAAGGTCGGCGACGAGGCGGGCAATCTTCCGTCCGGCGTGATCGGGCCGATGGTCAACGACGAATATGCGGACGTCACCTTCGCGCTGTACGCGCTCAAGGCCAAGGGCGAAGCGCAGCGCCTGCTGGTGCGCGACGCGGAGACGCTGCGCCAGCGCCTCCTGCATGTGCCGGGCGTAAAGAAGGTCAACATCGCCGGCGAGCAATCCGAACGCATCTTTGTCGAGTTCTCGCACGAGCGCCTGGCAACCTTGGGTATCGGTCCGCAGGACGTGTTCGGCGCGCTCAATGGCCAGAATGCCCTGACGCCGGCGGGCTCCGTCGAAACCAAGGGGCCCCAGGTGTTCATCCGCCTGGATGGGTCTTTCGACGAGCTGCAGAAGATCCGCGACACGCCAGTCGTGGCGCAGGGCCGCACCCTGAAGCTGTCGGACATCGCCACCGTCAAGCGCGGCTATGAAGACCCGGCGACCTTCATGATCCGCAACGGCGGCGAGCCTGCCCTTCTGCTGGGCGTTGTCATGCGCGAAGGCTGGAACGGGCTCGACCTGGGCAAGGCGCTGGATCACGAGGTCGGTGCCATCAACGCCGAGCAGCCGCTGGGCATGAGCCTGAGCAAGGTCACGGACCAGGCCGTCAACATCAGCGCCTCGGTTGATGAGTTCATGGTCAAGTTCTTTGCCGCGCTGCTGGTGGTGATGCTGGTGAGCTTCCTGAGCATGGGCTGGCGCGCGGGCCTGGTGGTGGCCGCGGCCGTGCCGCTGACATTGGCGATCGTCTTCGTGGTGATGGCCGCTACCGCCAAGAACTTCGACCGCATCACGCTGGGGTCGCTGATCCTGGCGCTGGGCCTGCTGGTGGACGACGCGATCATCGCCATCGAGATGATGGTGGTGAAGATGGAGGAGGGCTACAGCCGCGTCGCCGCGTCCGCCTATGCCTGGAGCCATACCGCGGCGCCGATGCTCTCGGGCACGCTGGTCACGGCCGTCGGCTTCATGCCCAACGGCTTCGCGCCATCGACCGCGGGCGAATACACCAGCAACATGTTCTGGATCGTCGGCATCGCGCTGATCGCGTCCTGGGTCGTCGCCGTGGTTTTCACGCCCTACCTGGGTGTCAAGCTGCTGCCCGATTTCAAGAAGGTCGAGGGCGGCCATGCCACCATCTACGACACGCCGCGCTACAACCGCCTGCGCGCGGTGCTCGGGCGCGTCATTGCGCGCAAGTGGCTGGTCGCCGGCGCGGTGGTGGGCCTCTTCGTCGCGGCCATCCTCGGCATGGGACTGGTCAAGAAGCAGTTCTTCCCCATCTCCGACCGGCCCGAGGTCCTGGTCGAGGTGCAAATGCCCTATGGCACGTCGATCACGCAGACCAGCGACGCCGCGGCGAGGGTGGAGGCATGGTTGGCCAGGCAGAAAGAAGCGCAAATCGTCACGGCCTACATCGGGCAGGGCGCGCCGCGCTTCTACTTCGCGATGGGTCCGGAGCTGCCCGATCCGTCCTTCGCCAAGATCGTGGTGCGCACCGCCAGCCAGGAAGAGCGTGATGCCTTGAAGCACCGGCTGCGCCAGGCGATCGCCGACGGTCTTGCCTCCGAGGCGCGCGTGCGCGTCACCCAGCTCGTGTTCGGCCCGTATTCGCCGTTCCCCGTCGCCTACCGGGTCACGGGCCCGGACCCCGACAAGCTGCGCAATATTGCGGCCGAGGTGCAGCAGGTCATGGATGCGAGTCCGATGATGCGCACGGTCAACACAGACTGGGGTACGCGCACGCCCACGCTGCACTTCACCTTGCACCAGGACCGGTTGCAGGCCGTGGGGCTGACCTCCAGCGCGGTGGCGCAGCAGCTGCAGTTCTTCCTGAGTGGCGTGCCTGTCACCGCCGTGCGCGAGGACATCCGCACGGTGCAGGTCGTGGCCCGTTCGGCCGGCGCCACCCGCCTTGACCCGGCGCGAATTGCGGACTTCACGCTGTCCGGCGCCAACGGGCAACGCATCCCGCTGTCGCAGGTGGGCGAGGTCGACGTACGCATGGAAGAACCGGTCATGCGCCGGCGCGACCGCATGCCGACGATCACCGTGCATGGCGACATCGCCGATGGCCTGCAGCCGCCGGACGTATCGACGGCCATCACCCATCAGCTTCAGCCCCTCGTGGACAAGCTGCCGCCCGGCTATCGCATCGATCAGGCCGGCTCCATCGAGGAGTCGGAAAAGGCAACCAAGGCCATGCTGCCGTTGTTCCCGATCATGCTGGCGATCACGCTGCTCATCATCATCTTCCAGGTGCGCTCCATCTCGGCGATGGTCATGGTCTTCCTGACGAGTCCGCTGGGCCTGATCGGCGTGGTGCCGATGCTGATTCTTTTCCGGGCGCCGTTCGGCATCAATGCGCTCGTCGGACTTGTCGCGTTGTCGGGCATCCTGATGCGCAACACGCTGATCCTGATCGGGCAGATTCACCACAATGAGCAGGAGGGGCTGGACCCCTTCCGTTCGGTCGTCGAAGCCACCGTGCAGCGTGCACGGCCGGTGATCCTGACGGCGCTCGCCGCGATCCTGGCCTTCATCCCCCTGACGCACTCGGTGTTCTGGGGAGCGCTCGCCTACACGCTGATCGGCGGCACCTTGGCGGGAACGGTGTTGACGCTGGTGTTCCTGCCGGCCATGTATTCCATCTGGTTCAGGATCAGACCCGGCCACGGCAGCCGGCCTGCGCACTGATCCGCTCTTCATCCCATTCACCTGTATCGAGGAACTGCAATGTCGAATTCAACAGTGGTCGTGGTCACCGGCGTGTCGTCGGGCATCGGACGTGCCGCCGCACAGAAGTTTGCCGAGCGGGGTTGCCAGGTATTCGGTACCGTGCGCAACCTCGCGAAAGCGCCCGCATTGCCCGGCGTCGAGCTTGTCGAGATGGATGTGCGCGACGAAGCTTCTGTCCAGGGTGCGGTCCGATCCATCATCGACCGGATCGCGCGCATCGACGTGCTCGTCAACAGCGCGGGAACGACGATGATCGGCGCGGTGGAGGAGACCGCGACGGCCGAGGCCGCAGCGCTGCTCGATACCAATGTGCTCGGCATCCTGCGCACGGCCCAGGCCGTGCTCCCGCACATGCGGGCACAGCATCGCGGAAGGATCGTCAACATCAGTTCGGTGCTCGGCTTTCTTCCAGCTCCGTACATGGGGCTCTACTCGGCGTCCAAGCATGCCGTGGAGGGGCTGTCCGAAACGCTGGACCATGAGGTTCGCCAGTTCGGCGTGCGCGTCACGCTGGTCGAGCCGTCTTACACCAAGACCAACCTGGATATCAATTCGCCGCATGCAAAGTCAAAGATCGCGGCCTATGGCCGCGAACGCGACCTCGTAGCGCGCTCCATCGCCAGCAGCGTCAACGGTGCACCCGAACCCGATGGCGTGGCAAACACGATCGTCGAAGCGGCGCTTGGCGCGTGGCGCATGCGCTGGACTCCACCGGGCCAGGCATCCGTGCTGAGCAAATTGCGCCGCTTCATGCCGGCTGGTCCTGTCGATGCGAGCTTGAGAAAGAAACTCGGACTCGCCTGAAGCATCGACGAGGCGGATCGGCCAACGGCCGATCCCACGCAAAGTCTTGCAAGAAAGGAGATGCTTTGGATAGCTTGGATCTTTTGCGAACCTTCAGCGAGGTTGCAGTTTCAGGCAGCTTCTCGCGCGCCGCCGAGCATCTGGAGATGTCGAGAGGAACCGTGAGCAAATACATCGCGACACTCGAGGGGCGTTTCGGTGTCCGGCTGCTGAACAGGAACAGCCACGCTGTCAGTCTTACAGATGCCGGCGTGTTGCTGCTCGAAAGAAGCAAGCCCATGTTGGAGCTGGCCGACATAACGCGCGCGGAACTCCAGGAACGAGCGCTGACGCCCAGCGGGCGCCTGCGTATCTCCGCACCGCATGGTATCGATCAGACGGAGCTTCCGGCGCTGGTCAATACTTTCCTGGGCCACTATCCGGAGGTCAGCGTAAGCCTTGTTCTGACCAATCGCCAGGTCGATCTGGCGGCGGAAGGGATCGACATAGCCTTGCGTTTCGGGCCGACTGCGAACGAGAACCTCATCGTCCGCAAGTTGCTTCTGATGGATTTGGCGGTGTGCGCGTCTCCGATGTACTGGAAAAACCGGGGAATTCCAATGCACCCCGGCGATCTTGCGAATCACGATGCGCTGGTAAGCATCCATCTGAACCCCCTATCGAAGTGGCGATTTCAAGTGGACGGAGAACCATTGGAGGTTGCGGTGCGCGGCCGACTGGACGCGACGGAAGCCGGGCCGTTGATTCAGGCCGCGTTGCGGGGCGCGGGCGTCCTGTACCTGCCGTCGGTGATGCTGAGGCCGTACATCGAGAGCGGTCGCCTCGTCCCGGCATTGACGGAGTTCGTTCGCAGCGACATGTGGCTCTCGGCGGTCTATCTGCAGCGGCGACACAGTACCGCGGTCCAGCGCGCCTTTCTGAGCTTTCTCGAGGACCGGATCAATCCTCTGCGGTCTCCGCACAGAGCTTGAGCCAAGACGAGGGAGCGAAGTTTCCGCCTTGAAGACACGACGTTGCTGCATGCGCGTATCAAGATGGCGGGAAGGCGCCAGAAAATCGCATACGCGGCAACAAATTTCAGAGCAATGAAAGTTTGAGCCGAGCAAGGATCGACACTCAACTCTCAAGGACCGATATGAAGAAAATTCAAATTGTTCAAGGCGCCATTCTTGCGCTTATTTTCGCTTCAGCCGCCCAGGCGGAAACCTATGACGGCGTGCTTCAAAGTTCCAGCGTTCGCTCCCGGGCAGACGTCGACGCAGAGGCCGCAACCGTCGCGCAGAAGGAAGATCTTTACAGGGAATCGGCATCGAGCGGAGTCATCGCACCGCTCGGGTCTTCGAAGTCCCGGGATGTCGTCAATGCCGAAGCAGTCAAGGAGGCCCATTCCGCCAACCAGAATCTCACCGGCAAGGCCTACTACAGGGACGCCATTCCCTCCCAGTACCAGAGTCGGCCGCAGCTGGTGAACGCGGCGAAGTAGGAGTGTGGTCAGTGGATTCCGTTGTCCTGAAACGTCATGCCGCGTGTGGCTCCCGCTGCAGCGGCAGCCACAGCACGAACCGCGTTCCCGTCGGCTTCGATTCCCAACGGACCACGGCCTTGATCGCCTGCGCCCGCCGCCGCTGGTTCTGCAGGCCCCGTCCGGATGCGGACGGATTGGCCATCACCTTCTGGACGTCGAAGCCCTGACCGTTGTCCTCGATCGTCACCTGCACACCCGCGCCCTCCAGCGAGGTGCCAACGCGTATTTCCGTAGCGCGCGTGTGCCGCAGGATGTTCGAGATGCTTTCCTGCACGATGCGCAGGATGTGCAGCGCGCTCGAGGGATCGAGCCAGCCCAGGGCCGGCAACTCCTGCACTTCCCATCGCAGCGAAACACCGGTGCCTTCGAGCCGCGGCTCCAGCCGGTAGCGCAGCGTGGCCAGCAGCAGCAGCAGGTCGGCCTCGACCGGCTCCAGGGAGTCGAGCGCGAGCCTCAGGTCGTCCAGGCAGCTTTTGAGGATCTGCGAGACCTTGTCGTCGCTCATGCCGCCGCTCTCGACCGAGCGGATCGCGCTGATCAGCGAAGAGCCGAGCCCGTCGTGCATGTCCTGCATCAGGCGCTGGCGCTCATCGCTGATGGTCTGCAGGCGCTCGACCTCGCGCAGCCGCTGGTGGCTCAGCTCGAGTTCGGCCTCGCGCTTCTGCAGGCGCTGCGCAAGGCTCGCGTTGAGCTGCTCGACTTCGCCGATGGCATGCATGTAGCGGCGGTACATCAGCACGCCGAATACGCTGAAGGTGACGGCGTTGGTGTACGCCCCCATGTACCAGCCTTCGGGGCTGATGAAGTTGTTCTGCAGCAGCCAGTCGGTCAGGCCCAGCAGCACGCAGATGCCGATCCCTACCGCCACCAGCCGGCCTTCGTTGGAGCGGCGCCATGCGCTGACGCCGCCCACAAGGCAGACCGCCGCGCCCAGCAGTGCCGCGACCGCGTAGATCAGCGGCGTCACGCGGGGAGTGTTCTGCACGATGGACAGGCCGGGCATCGTGGCGATGCCGATGGCGGTGGTTGTCACGACCACGCCGCAGGTCAGCCCCTTGAGCTGCCGGCCGTGCAATTGGCGCAGGAAGAAGTGCACGATCATCACCAGCCAGAAAAGCGAGTTGACGGTCAGCCAGGCGAACCAGTCGTTCGCGATCGGCAGGCTTACGTAGAAATGCAGCCCCCGCATGAAAGAGGTGGCCGAGAGGTTGAAGAACAGCAGGTAGCCCGTTTCGTCGCGGCGCCTGAACCACACGAACAGTGCGAACACGCCCACGGCCATGAAGGCCGCACTGAGCAGTGCCGGCAGCTCCTGCTGCAGCCACTGGCGCATGCCGTAGCGGCCTCTCAGCGCGTCGATGGGGCCGATCCACAGCGACGACAGCGCCACCTGGGCGCCCCGGGTGTGCTCCAGGCGCAGGAGGATCTCGCTGGGCGGCTTGCTGCCGGCGCCGTCGTCCAGCTGGACCCACAGCGGTGTGCGGGTGCTGTTCCATAGCGGACCCGACTGCTGCGCCCGGTGGACCAGATGGCCATCGGCGTAGACCGCGATGGTGCCGTCGGTCTTGATCCGGATGCCATACAGCGCAAGCGGCCCGGGGTTGGGCGGCAGGCCGCGCACGGACAGCCTGATCCAGGTCGTTCGCGTCGTCCTTGTGGAAGTGGCCTCTGCCTGTCGCAGCAGCGCGATGGGGAGGGCGAGGGGCAGTTCGACCTGCTTCCAGGTGTTCGGCAGGGCGCTGCTGTCCTGAAGAGGCGCTGGATTGCTGAAGCCAGGCGCGTCGTCGACCTGCCAGTCGGCCCGCGTGAGGTGCAACAGCGCATCGGACTGCTGCGAGCCGACCGTTCCGGCCAGCAAGACACCAATGACGCCCAGCAATGCCATCGAAACGACGAGCACCACGTTGGCGAAGAAGGGCGCGGGACGGTAGGTCAAGGGGAGTTCGGATGGGCAGCGTTCAGAACCGACGCGAACGAGATGTAACCTATTTTCTCATTTTGTAATCCAACTTCGAGACGTGCGCCGTCGTGCATTCACGACAAGGTGATTCAGGAGTAACTATATGTATGGTTAAATCCCCGCAACTATCGCGAAGAAGACGAGGGATTGCATGAAGCTGCTGCTGAGCATTGTGTTCGCCGCCGTGAGCCTGGCCGGTTGCGCCAGCGCACCGCCCACACCCACCGAACCCGGAACGGGCACAGGCACTTCCTATGTGCCCATGGTCGCCATGGAGGGCGTGGACAAGGCGCGCTACGACAACGACGTGGCGGCATGCCGCACGGCATCGACCCGCATCACGGCCCGCAGCGAAACCGGCGACGCCATGTGGGGTGCGCTGGGCGTCGGGCTGATCACGGTGTACGGGCAGGGCATCGTCGCCGCAGCCTCCTACACCGGCATCACCGCCGCCGTCATCGACTGGAACGGCCGCCCCGATGCAGAACTGATCGCCGAGCACCAGCAGGTCGCCATCGTGCATTGCATGGCCAAGCGCGGCTATCGCAACCTCGACCCCAACGTGCGCGAATCGTTCTACGGCAACACCTTTACCCCGGGCGTCATTGCGAAGCCCCGCCGTACCGGCGTCGACACCTATAACGTCGAGACGCTCGCCAAGGCCGGCCGCTGCAACCTGCAGCCGCGCGCGGAGCTCACGGCCAAGGGCCCCGGCTACGAGAACTACAACGTGCCCTGCGACAACGGCGGAACCTGGGCCGTGCGTTGCGAGTTCGGCCAGTGCCGCGTGCTGGCGCAGGCACCCACCCGCCGCTCCTGAGCTTCGACGGCCCCGCGCCGGGCCGGCAAGCTCACTTGACGATCATTCCCTTGAGCGCCGGGTCCGGCGGCGGCGGCTTGAGCTTCATCTGCCGCATCGTCTTCACCAGCAGCTGCGCGATCATCACGTTGCGATGCCGCTTGCTGTTGGCGGGCACCACGTACCAAGGCGCGTGATCGGTCGATGTGGCGCCCAGCGCGGTCTCGTAGGCCTGCTGGTAGGCGCTCCACTTGGTGCGCACCGCGAGGTCGTCCATGCTGAACTTCCATTGCTTGCCGAGCGTATCGATCCGGGCCTGCAGGCGCTCCCGTTGCTCGTCCTTGTCGATGTGCAGCATGCACTTGACAATCACCGTGCCGGTTTCGGTGAGCAGCCGCTCGAAGTCGTTGATCTGAGCGTAGCGGCGTTTCGCCTCGGCCTTGTCGATCCAGCCCTCGACCACGGGCACCAGCACGTCTTCGTAGTGGCTGCGGTTCCACACCATGATCTCGCCGATGCGCGGCACGGCGGCATGGCAGCGCCAGAGGTAGTCGTGTGCGCGTTCCTCGTCGTTCGGTGCCTTGAAGGCCGTCACGCGCACGCCCAGCGGCGAGGTGCGCGAGAACACCCAGCGCACGGTGCCGTCCTTGCCGCTGGTGTCCATGCCCTGCAGCACCAGCAGCAGCTTGCGCCGCCCCTCGGCGTGCAGCACGTCCTGCAACTCGTCGAGCTCGACGGCCAGTGCGTCGAGTTCCGCGCGCTGCAAGGCCTCGTCCCCATGGCAGAACGACGTGTCGTCGGGGTCGATGTGCGAGAGCCTGAACTTGCCGCCGGCGCGGTATTTCTTGAAGCTGGCCATGAAGCGGGACTCCGTGAAGAAAAAGAGCCGACAGCGTACGCGATCGATCAGCGCTCGTCGTCTTCGGGGGGCAGGGAGGCGCTCCAGCGGTCGTCCCATTCGGCATGCTGGCGCGCGGCGCCGTCGAGTTCGCGCCGGTCGCGCTTGGTGGGGCGGCCCTGTTCGATGGCCAGGGCCGGCTCGGTGCCCGCGCGGCGCTGCTCCCGGAAGGCGGCCTGCGCCGCAAGGCTCTCGGCGGTTTCCTCGTAGAGCTGCTGCGCCACCGGCGCCGGCCCGCGCTGGCCACTGAGGCCGCGCACCGTCACGGTCCGCGTCAGCGGGCCCATGCGCATGGCCACGGTGTCGCCGGGCTTGACTTCGCGCGAGGCCTTGGCGACGTCGCCGTTCACCTGCACGCGGTTCTTGCCGATTTCCTCCGCGGCCAGCGAGCGCGTCTTGAAGAAGCGGGCGGCCCAGAGCCATTTGTCGATGCGCAGACGGTCCATGGATGTCGAAGAGTGGGTGTCAGGAATTGTGCCCCGACAGCGGCAGATGCACGACCGCGTCCAGCCCGATCACCTGTTCGGCCCCGCTCTGCGCGTCCGGCTCGCTGCGGTTGTCGAGGCTGATGCGTCCGCCGAGCGCCAGCACGATCTCGCGGCAGATCGCCAGGCCCAGCCCCGAGCCGCTCGACGCGCTGCCGGCGGAGAAGGGCGCGAACAGGCGCTGCCGCAGCTCGGACGAGATGCCGGGGCCGCAATCGCGCACGGTGAGCACCGCGTCCTCGCCCTCGGCGCGCACCGAGACCGACAGTGCAGCGCCCACGGGGCTCTGCTTGATCGCGTTGTGCAGCAGGTTGCGCGTGAGTTCCTGCAGCATCCAGTGGTGGGCGCGCACCGGCACTGGCTCGTCGATGGCGAGCTCGAAGTCGAGCGCCTTGTCGGCCACCAGCGGCGACAGGTCGAGCGCGATCTGCCGGGCTACCTCGCCGAAGTCGAGCGTCACCGATTCCGGCTGCTGGCGCAGCTGCTCCACCTTGGCAAGCGACAGCATCTGGTTGGCAAGCGTGGTCGCACGCTCCACCGTGTGGCTGATCTCGCCGAACGCCTGCTCGGGAGCGACGTCGCCGCGCCGCGCCGACTGCACCTGGGCCTTCAGCACGGCCAGCGGCGTGCGCAGCTGGTGGGCGCTGTCGCGCACGAAGCGCTTCTGGTGGTCGAGCAGCCGCTGCAGCCGGCCCATCACTTGCGTGGTGGCGTCGATCAGCGGGCGCAGCTCGCGCGGGGCATCGGGCGCGTCGATGGGCGAGAGGTCGTCGGCCGGGCGCTTCTCGATGGCTTCGCCCAGCTCGCGCACCGGCCGCGTGGCGCGCTGCACGACGAACACCGTGACCAGCGCGATCACGCCCATCAGCAGCAGCTGGCGCCACAGCATGTCGAGCAGCAGCTTGCGCACCAGGGTTTCGCGCAGCTCCAGCGTCTCGGCCACCTGCACCACGGCCATGCCGCGGCCGGTGGCGCTCGCCACCGGCTGCAGCAGCACGGCGACCCGCACCGGCTGGTTGCGGAATTGCGCGTCGTAGAAGTCGACCAGCGCCGCATACGCGCCGCGGTCCGGAATGCGGCCGCGCCAGAAGGGCAGTTCCGCAAAACCCGAGATCAGCTTGCCGTCGAGCGCCGAGACTCGGTAGAACAGCCGGCTGCGGTTGTCGGCCTCGAAGGCCTCCAGTGCGGAGTAGGGCACGATGGCCCGCAGCCGCGCCATGTCTTCGTAGCCCTCCACGTCGAGCTGTTCGCCGATGGTCTTGGCGGACGCGAGCAATGTGCGGTCATAGGCCGTGGTGGCGGCCGCGAGGCTCTGGCGGTACAGGCTCACGCTGTTGATCACGATGAACACCGCAATCGGCGCGAGGATGCCGAGCAGCAGCCGCGCGCGAAGCGAGGAAACGCGGGTCATGTTTCCGGGCGCAGCAGGTAGCCCAGCCCGCGCATGGTCATCAGCACGGCGCCGGTGCCCACGAGCTTCTTGCGCAGGCGGTACACCACCACCTCGATGGCTTCGTACTGCACGTCGGCCTCGCCCGGAAACACCAGCTCGAACAGGCGCTCCTTGGTCACGGCGTGGCCCGGCTTCATCATCAGCGCCTTCAGCAGCGCCAGCTCGCGCGGTGTGAGTTCGAGCAGCTCGGCGCGGTTGTAGATGGCGCCGTTGTCGGGCTCGAAGCGCAGCCCGCCGATCTCCTGCGGGTTGAGTCCGGCGTCCTGCCCCGCGACGCCGTGGCTGCGCCGGCGCAGCGCGCGGATGCGGGCTTCCAGCTCGTCGAGGTCGAAGGGCTTGGGCAGGTAGTCGTCGGCGCCGGCGTTGAGGCCGACGATGCGGTCGCCGACCGTGCCGCGCGCGGTCAGCAGCAGCACCGGCGTGCGCAAGCCTTCGGCGCGGGCCTGGGCCAGCACCTGCAGGCCGTCGAGGTTGGGCAGGCTCAGGTCGAGGGCGACCACGTCGGGCTCGATGGCGCGCCACTGGGCGACGGCCTCGGCCCCGTCGCCGCAGACGCGCACATCGATCCGGCGGCGCCCGAGGGTGCGCTGCAGGGTGATTTGCATCGAGGGATCGTCTTCGACCAGCAGCAGCTTCATACGGTGGCGGCAGGGATGGGTACTTTGGTGTTTTCCCCAGTCTGGCGGACAGCCAACTGACAGCGGGGCGGCGCATGATAGCGCTCAGCTAAAAGTCAGCTTCCTTTCAAGTTCCTTCCAATTCCAGGAGACACGCATGCGTCGCGACACCTTTCTGAAGTCATTGGCCGCGCTGGCCGCCACCGGTGCCCTGCCACTGTCGGCCCTGGCCGCCGCCAACGTCAAGATGATGATTCCCGCCAACCCCGGCGGCGGCTGGGACACCACCGGCCGCGCGCTGGGCAAGGCCATGACCGAAGCCAAGGTGGCCGACACCGTCACCTACGACAACAAGGGCGGCGCCGCCGGCGCGCTGGGCCTGGCCCAGTTCGTGAACGGCTCCAAGGGCGATGCCAACGCGCTGATGGTCATGGGCTCGGTCATGCTGGGCGGCATCATCACCGGCAAGCCGCCGGTCAACCTGTCGCAGGCCACGCCCATCGCCCGCCTGACGACCGAGTACAACGTGTTCGTGCTGCCGGCCAACTCGCCGCTCAAGAGCATGAAGGACGTGGTCGACCAGCTCAAGAAGGACCCGGGCAGCGTCAAGTGGGGCGGCGGTTCGCGCGGCTCCACCGAGCACATCGCCGCGGCCATGATCGCGCAGAAGGTGGGCGCCGATCCGTCCAAGATCAACTACGTCGCCTTCCGTGGCGGCGGTGAAGCCACCGCCGCTGTCCTGGGCGGCAACGTCACCGTCGGCGGCAGCGGCTACAGCGAATTCGCCGAATACATCGCCGCTGGCAAGATGAAGGCCATTGCCGTCACCTCCGCGCAGCGCCTGCCGGGCATCAATGTGCCCACGCTGAAGGAGCAGGGCATCGACGTCGAGATCGGCAACTGGCGCGGCGTGTACGGCGCGCCCGGCATCTCGGCCGAGCAGCGCAAGGCGCTGACCGACATGGTGCTGGCCGCGATGAAGAGCCCGTCGTGGGCCGAGTCGCTCAAGAAGAACGACTGGACGCCGGCGGTGCTCTCGGGCGACGCCTTCGCCAAGTTCGTCGATGACGACTTCGCGAGCCTCCGGGCCATCATGGCGAAGTCCGGCATGGTCTGAACAAGGTTCACCCCCAGGCTGCGCGCACTTCGTGTCGCGCGCGCCTTCCCCCTGCCGGGGGTAACACCTGAGGCCCGGCAAAG
>NZ_AKIW01000092.1 GCF_000282635.1 Variovorax sp. CF313 | reverse complement strand
GCTGCCCGACTACATGGTGCCCGCCGCGCTGGTGGTGCTCGACGCACTGCCGCTGAACGCCAACGGCAAGGTGGACCGCAAGGCCCTGCCGGCGCCGGAGTTCACGAGCGAGCACGCCTACGAGGCGCCCGCGGGCGAGGTGGAAGAAAAGCTGGCCGCCATCTGGGCCGATGTGTTGGGCGTGCAGCGCGTGGGCCGCAACGACAACTTCTTCGAACTCGGCGGCCATTCGCTGCTGGCGCTGAGGCTGCTGGAGCGCATGCGCGCCCAGGGCTGGTCGACGCAGGTGCGCACGCTGTTCCAGCAGCCACAGCTCGGCGCATTCGCGCAGGCGCTGGTGCTGGAGCCTGCGCGGCAGGAGCTGTCCGTTCCTCCCAACGGCATTCCGGCGGATTGCCGGGCGATCCAGCCGGAGATGCTGACGCTGGCGACCCTGGATGCACGGCAGATCGCGCGCATCGAGGCGGCGGTGCCGGGCGGGGCCGCCAACATCCAGGACATCTATCCGCTGGTGCCGATGCAGGAGGGGATGCTCTTCCACCACCAACTGCAGGCCGAGGGCGACGCATACATCACGCTGAACCGCCTGAGTTTCGAAAGCCGCGGAAGGCTCGAGCATTTCGTCGCCAGCTTCAACGAAGTGATCGCGCGCCACGACATCCTGCGAACGGCCGTGATGTGGGAAGACCTTCCCGAACCGATGCAGGTGGTGCATCGCAAGGCCGTGCTCGAACTCCAGTGGCTGGCCGATGCCGGGCCCGGCGGCGCGAGCGCTTCCGCGCGGCTCGATGCCCACGTCGACCCGGCGCACTACCGCATCGACGTGCGCAAGGCACCGATGCTGAGGGCCATTGCGGCCCATGACGTGGACAACGGCCGCTGGCTCCTTCAGCTGGCGAACCATCACCTGGTGGTGGACCACACCACGCTGGAGCTGATCGTCGAGGAAATTGCGCTGATCCAGCAAGAGCGCAACGCCGGGCTGCCCGCGCCCGTACCGTTCCGCCACTTTGTCGGGCAGGCCAGGCTGGACTTGGGCCAGGCCGTGCACGAGGCCTTCTTCAGCCAGATGCTCGCCGATGTGGAGGAGCCGACGGCACCGTTCGGCCTGCTCGACGTGCAAGGCGACGGCATCCGGGTGCGGGAAGCCTCGCTCGCGCTGGATGCACGGCTCGCATCGCAGGTCAGGAGCCAGGCGCAGAGATGCGGCGTGAGCGCCGCGGCGCTGTTCCACATGGCCTGGGCGCTGGTGCTGGGCAAGACCACGGGCAGGGACGACGTGGTGTTCGGCACCGTGCTGTTCGGCCGCATGCAGGGCGGTGCGAATGCCGACCGGGCACTGGGCATGTTCATCAATACGCTGCCCGTGCGCATCCGGCTGGGAACGCAAAGCGTGCAGGCGTGCCTGCGCCAGACGCACGCGGCGCTCAGTGAACTGATGCATCACGAGTACGCCAGCCTGTCGCTGGCGCAGCGCTGCAGCGCACTGCCGCAGCGGATGCCGCTGTTCACGGCGCTGCTGAACTACCGCTACGGCGCGCAGCAGGGCAAGGAGAAAGAGAAGGGCCCGCTGTGGGAAGGCATGGAGGTCCTGGGCAGCAGGGAGCGCACCAACTACCCGATCGAGATGTCGGTGGACGACCTGGGCGAGGGCTTCCATCTGGTCGCGCAGATTCACGAGGCGGTGGATGCCGCTCGCGTGTGCGGCCTGATGGCCGCCGCCGTCGAGGCCGTCGTGCAGGGCCTGTCGGCGCAGCCCGAGCGGCCGGCCTGCGAACTCGAGGTGATGTCCGGCGACGAACGGCGCCAGCTTGCCGCATGGGGCGAAAACCCCATGCGGTATGCGCAGGACGAGCCGGTGCATCGGCTGATCGAGCGGCAGGCAGCGCTCAGGCCGGGCGCGACAGCGCTGGTCTTCGGTGACGAGGCGCTGAGCTATTCGGAGCTCGAGGCACGGGCCAATCGCCTGGCGCATTGCCTGATTGCCCTTGGCGTGAAGCCGGAGATGAAGGTGGGCATCGCGGTGGAGCGCTCCGTCGAGATGGTGGTCGGGGTCCTGGCGATCCTGAAGGCCGGCGGGGCGTACGTGCCGCTCGACCCGGAGTATCCCGTGGACCGCCTCGCCTACATGGTGGCCGACAGCGGCATCGGATTGCTGCTCACGCAAGACAACCTGAGAGCCCTGGTGCCGGGCGCCGAGGCGCTGCAGGTGGTGGCGCTGGACACGCTGGACACCGGCAGCCACTCCGATGCCGCCCCGCAGGTCGCGCTCGGAGGCGAGAACCTGGCCTACGTCATCTACACCTCCGGCTCCACGGGAAAGCCCAAGGGCGTGATGGTGCGGCACAGGTCGCTCAGCCACTTCATGCTGAGCATGAAGGAGGCGCCGGGCATGACGCAGGACGACGTGCTGGTCGCGGTCACCTCCCTGTCGTTCGACATCGCCGCGCTGGAGCTGTACCTGCCGCTGCTCAGCGGCGCGCGCCTCGTGCTGGCACCGAGGGATGTGGTGCGAAACGGAAGTGCGCTCGGCGAACTGATGGACGGGTGCGGTGCCACCGTGCTCCAGTCCACGCCCGCGGGCTGGCGGCTCTTGCGGGCCGCTGGATGGAACGGCGGCCAGGCCGCGAACTTCAAGGGCCTGTGCGGCGGCGAGGCGCTGCAGGAAGACCTTGCGCAAGACCTGCTGGCGCTCGGCGTCGAGCTCTGGAACATGTACGGCCCCACCGAAACCACGATCTGGTCGACGGCGGCCGCGGTTCGCGGCAGGCCCCGCATCGGCGGGCCGATCGCGGCCACGACGCTGCACGTGTTGGACGGCTTCCTCAACCCGTCGCCCGTGGGCGTGCCGGGCGAGCTGTTCCTGGGCGGCATCGGCCTGGCGCGCGGCTATTTCCGGCGCGCGGGCCTGACGTCCGAGCGCTTCATCGCGGCGCAGGACGGCCAGCGGCTGTACCGCACGGGCGACCTGGTGAAGTGGAACCCCGAAGGTCAGCTGGAGTACCTGGGCCGCATCGACCACCAGGTGAAGGTGCGGGGCTTCCGCATCGAGCTCGGGGAGATCGAGACGCAGCTGCTGGCGCAGCCCGAGGTTCGCGAGGCCGTGGTGGTGGCGCGCGAGAGCGCGAACGGCGCATCGTTGGCCGCCTACATCGCACTGCAGGCAGGGCAGGCGGCAGATACGGCGACGCTGCGCGACCGCCTCGCCGCGGCACTGCCCGACTACATGGTGCCGGCAGCGATCGTCGTGCTCGAGCGCCTGCCCCTGAACGGAAACGGCAAGATCGACCGCAACGCGCTGCCGGGGATTGAGTTCGCGAGCGACCGGGCATACGAGGCACCCGAAGGCGCGGTGGAAGAGAAGCTGGCCTCGATCTGGGCCGAGGTGCTGGGCGTGCCGCGCGTGGGGCGGCACGACAGTTTCTTCGAGCTCGGCGGGCATTCGCTGCTGGCGGCACAACTCGCGTCGAGGGCGCGCGTCGACGGCGGATTCGACCTGCCGCTGCGCAGGATATTCGAGCACCCGGTGCTTCGCGACCTCGCGAATGTCGCCCGGCAGACGCGGCACGAGAGCCCCTTGTCCGCTCGCGTGCCGGTGCTGCAACCGGTCGAGCGCGTGGCCGACATGAAGCTCTCGCCCGCGCAGCAGCGCCTGTGGCTGGTGAATCGGCTGTCGGATGCATCGGATGGCAAGCACGCGGCCTACAACATCTCGGCGGCGCTGCGCTTGTCGGGCGCGCTCGATGTCGACCTGGTGCGCGCCACGCTCGATGCCGTCGTGCAGCGGCACGAAGTGCTGCGCACCTGGTTTCCCGAGAACGACGACGGTGATCCCGTGGCTCGCATCGCGCCAGGAAGCGATCTCGTCGTTGCGCAGACGGATCTTTCGCACCTGCAGGCCGAATTGCAGGCGAGGGCGATGCACGATGCACTCGCCGCGCACGCGGGCACCGCGTTCGACCTGGCCACCCGCCCGGCCTTCGCGGCAGCCGTCCTGCGCCTGCAGCCCGAGGAACACGTGTTGATGCTGTGCGTGCACCACATCGTGTTCGACGGCTGGTCCGAAGCTGTCTTCATCCAGGACTTCATGGCCATATACGCGGCGCTGCGGGAAGGGCGCGACTCACCCCTTGCGCCGCTCGCGATCCAGTACGCCGACTACGCCGACTGGCATCACCGCAAGCTCGCGCAGAACCTTGCGCGGGACGCCGCGTTCTGGCGCAGCTACCTCGAGGCCGCACCCGCCCTGTCCACGCTCAGGCCCGATCACGCCCGGCCTCCCGTGGCGTCGGCGGCGGGCGACACGGTCGGCATCGAGATCGGGCACGAGCTCGCGCAAGCGCTGCGTGGCCTTGCGCGGGAGCAGAAGACCTCGCTGTACGTGCTGCTGCTGTCGGCCTTCCTGCTCGTGCTGCACCGGCAGGCCGCGTCGGACGACCTGGTGGTCGGCACCGACGTCGCAGGGCGCGACCATCCGGCGCTCGAAGAGCTGATCGGCTTCTTCGTCGGCGTCGTGCCGCTGCGTTCCCGGCTCGCGCCCGCGTTGCCTTTCGTGCAGTGGCTCTCGAGGGTCAAGGAGAGCACGCTGTCGGCCTTCGAACACCAGGACGTGCCCTTCGACCAGATCGTCGAACTGGTCGGCGCGCCCCGCAGCCGCCAGCACAGCCCGCTGGTGCAGGTGCTGTTCGTCATGCAGAACATGCCCGAGGGACGCTTCGAGATCCCCGGCGTGGTCATCGAGCCGATCCCGAGGCCCGGGACGACATCGAAGTTCGATCTCGCGGTGTTCGTGAGAGAGAACGAAAGCGGCCTGCGGGCCGAGTGGACCTTCGCCTCCAGCCTGTACCTGCGCGAGACCATCGAGCGCGCATCCACGGCGTGGCGCGGTCTCCTGCAGCAGGTCGTCGCGGCACCCAACGGGATGCTGGAGGGCTTCGTCATTCCATCCAACACGGAAAGAAACACCATGCCGTCTACCTCGCCCGCGCCGGGCAAGCTGCAGAAGCTCAAGAAATTCACCGCCAAGGATCGCAACGCCCAGGCCGCACCGCGCTCGCCCGTGCGCACCTCCTTCCTGTCGGACCAGCGGGCTTTCCCACTGGTCATCGAGGCCACGGGCAGCGACATCGACGCGGTGGCATGGGCCCGGGAGCAGGGCGCGTACATCGAGGCCAGCCTCGGCAAGCACGGCGGCATCCTGCTGCGCAATTTCGGCCTGCGCACGCCGCAGGAATTCGAGGCCTTCGCGGAAGTGATCGAACCCGAGCTCTACGGCGGCTACGGCGATCTTCCGAAGAAGGAGGGTGGGCGCAACACCTACCGTTCGACCCCGTACCCCGAGCGCCAGATGATCCTGTATCACAACGAGAGTTCGCACCTCGACCGCTGGCCGCGCAAGCAGTGGTTCTTCTGCGAGCTGCCTTCGCCCGTGGGCGGCGCCACGCCCATCGTCGATTGCCGCGAGATGCTGCGCCTCCTGCCGGCCGGCATGGTGGCCGAGTTCGAGCGCAAGGAGCTGATGTACGTGCGCACCTTCGTACCCCGGTTCGACGTGAGCTGGAAGGACTTCTTCAAGACCGAGAGCAAGGCCGAAGTCGAGACGCGCCTCGCGCTGGCCGGCACCGCCTGGCGCTGGCTGGACGAAGACACGCTGCAGACCCGTACCCGCTGCCCGGCGGTGATCACGCATCCCGTCACCGGCGAGCGCGTCTTCTTCAACCAGATCCAGCTGCACCATGCGAGCTGCCTGGAGGCGGACGTGCGCGAAGACCTGCTGGCCATGGCCGGTGGCCTGGAGTACCTGCCGCGGCATGTGACCTACGGCGACGGCACGCCGATCGACGACGAGACCATGGCAGTGGTCGGCCGCGCCTACGAAGCGTGCGCCGTGCGCTTCGACTGGCGCCAGGGCGACGTGGTGATGCTCGACAACATGCTCGCGGCACACGCGAGGGACCCGTACGAGGGGCCGCGCAAGATCGTGGTCGCCATGGGTGCGATGTGCGACCGCACCGCGCTTGCGCAGGCTCCCGGGGCCGCTCGGCAACCCGCCGTGTTCGAGGGCTGAAGCCATGGCTGCCATTCTCGAAACCACGACTTCCTCGCTGCCGCTCAGTCCTGAGCAACGTGCCATCCGGGCGCAGCATGGGGAGCAGGCCGCTCCCGGCGCGCCCAAGCTCGTGCTGCAGGCTGACCTCGACGGCGAGCTCGACGCGACGCGCCTCGAGGCCGCGGCCCGCTCGATCGTGCAAGCCCATGTGGCCTTGCGCTCGGCGGTGTTGCAGGTTCCCGGCTTCCGGGGTCTCAGGCAACAGGCCCTGGATGCGGCGGCTGCGCTGCGCTGGCAAAGGATCGACCTTCGCGGCAATGCCGACAGCGCGACCGCGCTGGCCGACTGGATCGCCGCGTGCACGCAGGAGCCGCTGGATGTCGCGAGCGGCGCGGCGCTGCGCGTCGGCATTGCCCGGCTCGGCGAAACACGGCACAAGTTCGTGCTGGTTGCCAGCGTGTTCGCCGCGGACAAGGGCAGCCTGCACGGCCTGCTGGATCAGATTGCAACGGCTTACCTCACGGGGCAGGCCGTCGATGCGGACGAGGTTTTCCAGTACACGCAGTTCGTCGAATGGCGCCAGGACCTCGACAGCGGCGAGGAGGCCGCCGACGGGCGCGGCTACTGGCAGACCTGCATCGACCGCGCCGATGTGCTGCAGGCACCGCGCCTGAACACCCGGATGGACGGGGTACGCGAGGTCGCGTCGCCGGCGCGTGCCAGCCTCTCCCTTCCTCTCGATGCGGCGCTTGCCGCCCGCACGCAGGAAGCGGCCGGGCAGCTCGGGTGCGGCACCGACCTGCTCCTGCAGGCCGTGTGGTGGCTGCTCGTGGCCCGGTTGACCGGCCACAGGCCTTTCGTCGCCGGCTGGCAGAACGATTGCCGGCACGACTACGAAGTGATGCGGGGAGCGGTGGGCGTCTTCGAGAAGATCCTGCCCGTGGTCGTGGACATCGCGCCCGACGAGCGCTTCTCCGACTGGATCGCACGCCTGGGCGAAACGCTCGAGGCGCACGCCGAGGCCCAGGAGTACTGGGCGATCGATGCGCCGCCGATCTCTGCGCACCTCGACGTGGGCTTCGGCTTCGACGAGATACCGGTGCGCTCGCACGGTGCCGTGGCCTGGCGCGTGGACACCGCGCCCGGGCCGCTGCCTTGTTTCGAACTGGCCATGCAGGTCGGTCGGGCCGGGCAGGCTTTCACGTTGTCCGTGCATGCGGATGTGTCGCGCTATTCGCCCCAGGCCGTGGAGCGGCTGCTGTGGCAGTACCAGACTTTGCTCGAGGATGCCGTGGCGCAGCCGCGCGCGCCGGTCGGCAGCCTCGCGCTGGTGTGTGAGCGCGAGCGCCAATTGCTGCTGCTGGCAGCGCGCGGTGCGGCGGCCGATTTCGGAAGCCTCACGCTGGCCGGGCATGTCGCCCGCTGGGCGCGGACGACGCCGGACGCGCCCGCGCTGGAGGCTGGCGACGTGCTGCTGAGCTATCGCGAATTCGATGCGCGAATCAACCGGATGGCGCACTGGCTGCAGGCCCGGGGCGCCGCGGCTGGAACGCTGGTGGCGCTCAACCTTCCGCGATCGGCCGATCTGCTGGTGGCGATGCTGGCGAGCTGGCGCATCGGGGCGGGCTACCTGCCGCTGGACCCCGAGTGGCCCGCCGCGCGCCGCCAGGCCGTGCTGGAAGACGCCGTGCCGTCGCTCGTGCTCCATGCCGCAGGCGTGCCTTCGGCTGGCGATGCGCCGTGGCGGCAGGCATCGCTGGACGACATGGACCTCGACGGTGTTGCCGACAGCGCACCGGCATGCCAACCCGCGATGCAGGATCTGGCTTATGTGCTCTACACCTCGGGTTCGACGGGGACGCCCAAGGGCGTGGTGATCGGGCAGGGGCAGTTGCTCAACTACGTGGCTGCGGTGTCATCGGCCATGGACCTGGCTCGCTGCCGCCGCTGGGCGCTCACAAGCTCCGTCGTCGCGGACCTGGGCAACACCGCGCTCTTCGGTGCGTTCCACAACGGTGCCTGCCTCGTCTTGGCGGGAGCGGGCGACGTGAAGGATGCGCGAGCCTTCGCCGGCTTCATGCGCGAACGCCGGATCGACGCGCTCAAGATGGTGCCCTCCCACCTGGAGGCCCTGCTCGAGGACGAGGCGCCGAAGCTGCCCGGCACGCTGGTGCTGGGCGGCGAGGCTGCACCGCGCTCGCTCATCGAGCGCATCGTCAGGCTTGCACCGGATACCGCGATCTACAACCACTACGGCCCCACGGAAACGACGGTGGGCGTGATGGTGCACCGCGTATCGGCGGGCGAGGCCGCATCCCCGGTGCTGCCGCTGTCGCGCGTGCTGGCGAACAACCGCGTCCATGTGCTGGACGAAGCCTTGCGCATGGTGCCGAGCGGCGCGCTGGGGGCGGTGTATGTCGGCGGTGCGCAGCTGTGCCGCGGCTACCTGAACCGGGAGGTGGAAGGCGCTTTCGTGGCCGATCCATTCGAGCCGGGGCAAGAGCTCTACCGCACGGGCGACCTGGCCTGCGTGCTGCCCGAAGGCGGCATCCGCCTGGCGGGGCGGGCGGACGACCAGATCAAGATCCGGGGCTTTCGCGTCGAGCCGGCCGAGGTGGAGGCGGTGTTGCTGTCGCAGCCCGGCGTGCGACAGGCCGTGGTGCTGGCGGTACCGGGCGGTGGAGGCGACGCCGAACTCCGGGCCTTCGTCGTGGGTGACGGGGCGCTCGCGTCGGAGGCCGGTCGCTCGGCGCTGACAGGACGGCTGGGCACGCTGCTGCCCGCACACATGGTGCCTGCGCGCTGTATCTTCGTCGCGGAGTTCGCGAGGCTGCCGAACGGAAAGATCGACCGGCAGTCGCTGCTGTCCGCGGCACGCAGCGATGACCGCAAGCCGGTGGCGGCGGCACCGCGCGACGCGCTCGAATCGGTGCTGGCCGAGTGCATGGCAAGCCTGCTCCAGCGCGACGCCATCGGCGTGGAAGACGACTTCTTCGAGCTGGGAGGGCACTCGCTGCTTGTGATCAAGCTTGTGGCGCGCATCCGCAAGCAGCTGCGGATCGACATCGCGCCGGGGCTGGTGTTCGACCATCCCAGCGTCGCCACGCTCGCAGCGGCGCTTCGCACGATGGAGAACGAGGGATCGGTTTCGGCATACAGGATGGAACAGTGATGAACAGCAGCAATGCGGCGCGGCGGATTTCAGCGGAGAACGGATGGGCGGATGACGATGGCGACGACGAAATCCTCCATCGCGTGTCGGACGGCGACGAGGTGCCGTTGTCCCCTGCGCAGGAGCAGCTGTGGTTCCTGCAGCGCCTGGAGCCGGGGCTGACGGCCTACAACCTGCCGCGGACGTTCCGCCTGCACGGCCCGCTGGACGCGGATGCGCTCGAGCGCGCGTTCCAGGCCGTGATCGATCGCCACGGCATCCTGCGCACCCGCTTCTTCGAGAAAGACGGCGTTCCCATGCAGCAGATGGTGCGGGACGTGAGGTTCATGCTGGAGCGGTTCGATCTGTCCCTGGAGTCCGGGGCCGCGCGGCAGGCGCGTGTCGATGCGCTGACGGGCGAGACGGCCCTGCATGTGTTCGACCTGGACGCCGCGCCTGCATTGGTGGCCAGGCTGATCCGGCTGTCGGGCCAGGAGCATGTGCTGACGGTCTGCCTGCACCACATCGTGTCGGATGCGTGGTCCAACCCCATCCTCGCTGCGGACCTCGCTTCGGCCTACCGCCTGGCATTGGCTGCGGGTGCGGCCGTGCGGCTGCCGGCCTTGCCGGCCCAGTACGCCGACTACGCGCTGTGGCAGCGCGAGCGCCTGCAGGGCGAGGGCCTGGCGAAGCAACTGGACTACTGGAACACCCACCTGGGTGCCGATGTGCCACCGCTGGAGCTGCCGCTCGACGCGGCGCGCCCTGCGCGGCAGACCTTCGACGGTGCGGTGCATCGCTTCGCGCTGGAGCCGGCGCTGGCGGTGGCGTTGCAGAAGTTCTGTCGCACGGAGAAATGCACGCCCTTCGTGGTCCTGCTCGCGGCGTGGCAGATGCTGTTGGGCCGGTACAGCGGTCAGAACGACTTTGCCGTCGGCGTGGCCAATGCCGGCCGCCATCGCGACGAGGTGCGCGACCTGGTGGGGTTCTTCGTGACGACCCAGGTGTTCCGGGCGCGGCTCGAGCCGCGCGCGACGTTGCGCGAAATCTGCCGGCGGGTGCGGCGCGATTCGCTGTCGGCGCTGGAGCATGCGGACCTTCCCCTCAATGCGCTGCTGGCCGGCCGGAACGAAAAGCGCGATGCGTCGCGCAACCCGTTGTTCCAGGCGATGTTCGGCGTGCAGATGAGCGACAGCGTTGCCGACCTCGCGTTCGGCGACGTGCGCGCGGAGCAGGTCGGGGGCGGCAACGCGAGCGCCAAGTTCGACCTGTCGCTGGATTTCTTCATCGAACCGACGCGTGCGTACGCGCAGATCGAATACAACACCGATCTTTTTGGGGAGGCCACCGTGGCGCGGCTGGCGGGCTGGTATGTGCGCCTGCTCGAGACGTTGACGGTCGATCCGGACCAGGTCTTTTCGGAGATCGATCTTTCGAGCGATGCCGAGCGTGCGCAACTGGCCTCGTGGGGTGCGTGCAGGCAGGCAGCCGAAGCGGGCGAGCCGATCCACCGGCTGATCGAACGGCAAGTGCGTGCGCGCCCCGAAGCACCCGCGCTGTGC
>NZ_AKIW01000091.1:58-17535 GCF_000282635.1 Variovorax sp. CF313 | reverse complement strand
GGGCCGGGGTGGGGGCAAGCGGCGCCTCCATCGCGCGCTCTGCCTGCCCCCATCCCAACCTTCCCCCAGAGGGGGAAGGAGCAACACCATGAACGCACTGCTGTCCGTCGAAAAGCTCACCCGCCGCTTCGGCGGCCTCACCGCCGTCAACGCCGTCACGCTCGACCTGCACGTCGGCGAGGTCCACGCGGTGATCGGCACCAACGGCGCCGGCAAGTCGACGCTGATCAACATGCTTTCCGGAGAACTAGAAGCCTCCGAAGGCCGCATCGCTCTCGACGGCGTGGACATCACCGGCCGCGCCCAGTCGAAGCGCGCGCGCGACGGCGTGGGCCGCAGCTACCAGCGCACGACCATCTTCCCGGAGTTCAGCGTGCACGAGAACTGCCGGCTCGCCGCGCAGGCCGCCACGCCCAGGCCCTGGGCCTTCTGGCAGCCGTCGCAGGACTGCGCCACCAGCAACGCCACGGCCGACGCCGCGCTCGAAGCCGCCGGCCTCGCCCACGAAGCGCACCGCATCGCCGGCACCATGAGCCACGGCGCGCAGCGCCAGCTCGAAGTGGCGATGTGCCTGGCCACCAACCCGCGCGTGCTGCTGCTCGACGAGCCGCTCGCCGGCATGGGCGCCGAAGAAACCGACCGCATGCTCACGCTGCTCGCGCGGCTGAAGGCCACGCACGCGATCCTGCTGGTGGAGCACGACATGGACGCGGTGTTCCGCATCGCCGACCGCATCACCGTGATGGTGAACGGCACGGTCATCGCCACCGGCAACCCGCAGGAGATCCGCGAGAACCCCGAGGTTCGCACCGCGTATCTGGGCGAGGAACACTGATGCCCCCACGCTCGTCACTTCGTGTATTCGCTGCCCCCCGAGGAGGCGCTGGCCTCCCTTGGGGCGGCCCGGCGGGAGACCACTGATGCTCATCGTTCGCGACCTCAACACCTACTACGGCAACAGCCACATCCTGCGCGGCGTGCACGCCGGCATTCCCACGGCCACTTCGGTGGGCCTGCTCGGGCGCAACGGCATGGGCAAGACCACGCTGATCCGCACGATGATGGGCTACGTGCGCCCCGCCTCGGGCGAAGTGCAGGTCGACGGCCGCACCGTCACCGGCCTGCCGCCCGAGAAGATGGCGCGCCTGGGCATCGGCTACGTGCCCGAAGGGCGCGGCATCTTCCCCAATCTGTCGGTGCGCGAGAACCTCGTGATGAGCGAGCGCGCGGGCATCGACGGCCGGCGCAACTGGACCTTCGACCGCGTGATGGCCACCTTTCCGCGCCTGTCGGAGCGGCTGTCGCACGGCGGCCAGCAGCTGTCGGGCGGCGAGCAGCAGATGCTGTCGATCGGCCGCGCGCTGATGACCAATCCGCGCCTGCTGATCCTCGACGAGGCCACCGAAGGCCTCGCACCGCTGATCGTGGCCGAGATCTGGCGCGTGATCGGCGAGATCCGCGCGACCGGCATCGCGACGCTGATCGTCGACCGCGACTACCGCAAGGTGCTGGCGCACACCGACCTCGCGGTGGTGATGGAGAAGGGGCAGATCGTGCGGCATGGGGCCTCGGCGGATCTGCTCGCCGAGCCGCAGGCGCTGGAGGAATTGCTGGGCGTGTGAAGGCGGGGGAGCCGGCGCTACTCGATGAACCGCCGCAGCCCTTCAAGATCGATCACGGTGATCCCCCCGTACTCGATCCGCAGGAACCCCGCTTCCTTCAACCGGTTCAACGCCGCATTGCACCGCTGACGCGACACGCCCGAGAGATTCGCAATCTCCTCCTGCGAAGTCTGCAGGTGCGGTTCGCTGCCCGGATGCAGCCACGGGTGGAACAGCCCCGCCAGCGCGCGCGCCACCTGGCTGTCGGTGTCGAGCAGCCGGTGCGCCGCATAGTTGCCCATGAACCAGTGCAGCCGCTCGTTGATCTGCTGCAGCAGGAAGTGATCGAAGCCGCGCTGCGTGCGGTGCAGCCACTCGAAGGTTTCCAGCGGCAGCTGCGCCACCCTGCTCGGCCGCAGCGCGATGATGTCGGCCGAACGCGGCAGCGCGCGCAGCAGCGTGCCTTCGCCGAACCAGCTGCCCATCGACAGGCCGCCGAAGGTCACCGAGCGCCCGTCGCTCGAGGTGATCGACCACTTGAGCAGCCCTTCGAGCGTGCCGTACCAGTGCACCGGCGTGTCGCCGCGCCGGCACAGCGCGGCGCCGGCCGCCACATCGACCTCGCGCATCTCGTCGAGCACGCGCTCGCCCGCCGCCACATCGAGCAGCGGGAACCAGGCCGAGCCTTGCAGCAATTGCGGAATCGTCAGCGATGCCGCCTGGGGGGCCGGCTTCGTCGTGGGCATGGAATGAAAGCTCCTGAAGGCGCGGGTGCGTAAACCCTGAGCCCAAATGTCGTCGCGATGACTGAGTGTGCCCGCGCAGCCAAAAATAATAGCGCGCCCCCCATGAAAGACACCAGGAGCCACCGACCATGTCGAAGCGCAAAGTGATCGTGACCATCGCCCCCACCGGCGGCATGGCGCACAAGTCGCAGAACCCCCACCTGCCCACGCAGCCCGCCGAGATCGCCGCCGACGTGCTGCGCTGCTGGAACGCCGGCGCGAGCGTGGTGGCCATCCACGCGCGCCGCCCCGACGACGGCGCCACCTGCAACGCCGAGGTGTACCGCGACATCAACAGCCGCATCCGCGCGCTCGGCAGCGACATCGTGCTCAACAACTCCACCGGCGGTGGCGTGCACGGCGACATGGTGAAACCGCTGGCCGGCGAGCGCTGGGAGATCGCGTGGGAAGAACGCATCAAGGGCATGGACGCCGGCGCCGAGATGTGCACGCTCGACGCCACCACGCTCAACCTGAGCTTCGAGGGCAAGCAGATCCTGATGGACACGCCCATCACGCGCGGGCGCGAACTGGCCGCCGGCATGAAGGCGCGCGGCATCAAGCCCGAGTGGGAGGTGTTCAGCCCCACGCACATCCTGCAGGACACGACCACGCTGATCGAGGAAGGCCACGACGACGAGCCCTACTTCATCAACCTCGTGATGAACGTGCACCGCAACTTCCAGAACGCGATGCCCTACTCGCCGCGCAACCTGCAGATGATGGTCGACACGCTGCCCAAGGGGGCGATCTTCGGCGTGAGCGGCATCGGCATGTCGCAGCTCGAAGCCAACGTCGCGGCGCTGCTGCTGGGCGGCCATGCGCGCGTGGGGCTGGAAGACAACCTCTACTTCCGCCAGGGCGAGCTGGCCACCAACGTGCAGCTCACCGAGCGCATCGTGCGGGTGATCCGCGAGCTCGACATGGAAGTGGCGACGCCGGCCGAGGCGCGGCAGATCATGGGCCTGCCGCGCACGGGCGGTCCGCGGCCCGAGTTCGCGCTGGGCTGAGTGACACGACAACAATGAACGGAGACACGCAGATGAACATTTCCCGCACCGCCCCGGACGTGAAGCGGGTGGCAGTGGTCGGCACCGGCGTGATCGGTGCGAGCTGGGCCGCGTACTTCCTGGCGCACGGGCTCGACGTGAACGCGATCGATCCTTCGCCCGGCGCGGAAGAACGGCTGCGCGAAGCGGTGGCGCAGCACTGGCCGACGCTGCAGCGCTTCGGGCTGGCCGAGGGCGCGTCGGCGGACCGCCTGCGCTTCCACGACAGCCTGGAAGACGCGGTGTCCGTGGCCGACTTCGTGCAGGAGAACGGCCCCGAGCGCATGGATTTCAAGATCGACCTGTTCCGGCGCATGGACGCGGCTGCGCCAGCGGAGACGATCCTCGCATCGAGCTCATCGGGCCTGGCGATCAGCGGCGTGCAGTCGGGCTGCGCGCACCCGCAGCGCGTGGTGCTGGGGCATCCGTTCAATCCGCCGCATCTGATTCCCCTCGTCGAGGTCATCGGCGGCGAGCAGACTTCGGCCGAGGTCGTCGAACGCACGATGGCCTTCTACGCGGCCATCGGCAAGCGGCCGATCCACGTGAAGCGCGAGGTGAAAGGCCACATCGCGAACCGGCTGCAGGCCGCACTGTGGCGCGAGGCGTTCCACCTGGTCAACGAAGGCGTGGCGAGCGTGGCCGATATCGACACGGCCATCGCCCACGGCCCCGGCCTGCGCTGGGCGGTGATGGGGCCGTTCATGAACCTGCATCTGTCGGGCGGCGCGGGCGGCATCGAGCACCTGCTCGCGCATTTGGGCGGGCCGATCGAGGACTGGTGGAAAGACTTGGGTGCGCCGTCGATGACGGCCGAGCTCAGGCAGAAGGTGGTGCAAGGCGTGTCCGAGGAGTTGGGCGCTCGACGCACGGCCGACCTCGAAGCCGCCCGCGACACCCTGCTGTTAGACCTGATTCGCGCCAAGAGCAACACCGGCAGACTCGATTGAAATGACCGACTTCCTCCAAGACGAAAACCTGATCGCCCCGCCCCGCACCGTGCGCATCGACTTCGACGATGGCTCCTTCGCGCTGCGATCGCCAATGGCGCTGAAGCCCTATGCGCGCTGCATCGGCGAATGGATCGAGCGCTGGGCGCATGAGACACCCGACGCACTGGCCTTCGCCGAGCGCGACGAAACAGGCGAAGGCTGGCGCAAGCTCGACTACCGCGCATTGCGTCACGCCGTGGGCGCCGTCGCCCAGGCGCTGCTCGACATGAACCTGCCTCAGGGCCAGCCGGTCGTGATCCTGTCGGACAACGCCATCGACCACGCGGTGCTGATGCTGGCCGCCATGCACATCGGCCGCACCGCGTGCTCGCTGTCGAGCGCCTACTCGCGCATGGCGAAAGACCCGTCGCGGCTGCACGGCATGCTGCAGGCGCTGAAGCCGGGGCTGATCTACGCATCGGATGCGAAGGTGTACGGCGGCTCGCTCGCCGGCTGCGGCGTCGAGGCGGTCACCGTGTTCAGCCGCAACGCCGAGGCGCATCCCGGTGCGATGGCGTTCGAGCGGCTGCTCGCGGCGAAGGAAACGCCCGCCGTCATGCAGGCCTTCGCCGACGTGCTGCCCGACACGCACGCCAAGTACCTGCTGACCTCAGGCTCCACCGGCAAGCCCAAGATCGTCATCAACACGCACCGCATGCTCTGCGCCAACCAGCAGATGATGGCGCAGACCTGGCGCTTCCTCACGCGGGAAGCACCGGTGCTGGTCGACTGGCTGCCCTGGAGCCATACCTTCGGCGCGAACCACAACCTGAACATGGTGCTGTGCCACGGCGGCGCGCTCTACATCGACGAGGGCCGGCCCGCGCCGGGCCTGATCGAGAAGACGGTGCGCAACCTGCGCGAGGTGAAGCCCACGCTGCTGTTCAACGTGCCGCGCGGCTTCGACATGCTGCTGCCCTTTCTCGAAGCCGACGACGCGCTGGCCGCCGAGGTGTTCTCGCGCCTGCGGCTGGCCTTCTACGCGGCGGCGGCGCTCGCGCCTTCCACCTGGCAGCGGCTCGAAGCGGTGGCTGCGCGCGTACGCCCCACCCGGCCGCTGTGGCTCACCACCTCGTGGGGCGCGACCGAGACCTCGCCCGCCATCACCTCCGCACACTGGAAGCTCGACGGTGCCGGCTGCATCGGCGCGCCGCTGCCGGGGCTGGAGCTGAAGTTCGTGCCCAACGGCGAGAAGCTGGAGATGCGCGTGAAGGGCGTCTCGGTGTTTCCGGGCTATCGCGATGCACCGCGCGAGACGGCGCAGGCCTTCGACGAAGAGGGCTACTACCGCATCGGCGACGCCGGCTTCCTCGCGAACCCGGCGCAGCCCGCGCAGGGCGTGATCTTCAACGGCCGCGTGGCGGAAGACTTCAAGCTCTCGAGCGGCACCTGGGTGTCGGTGGGCACGCTGCGCGTCAAGCTGGTGTCGCTGCTCGCGCCGCATGCGCAGGACGTGGTGCTCACCGGCCACGACCGCGACGAGATCGGCATGCTGGTGTTTCCCAGCCCGCAAGGCGCTGCGCTCGCGCCCGATGCCCTGCACGAACGCATCGCTGGCATGCTGCGCGCGCTGCGCGACGAAGGCGCGGGCTCCTCGCAATGCCCGGCCTGCGCATTGGTGCTGGCCGAGCCCCCGAGCCTCGACGCGGGCGAGATCACTGACAAGGGCTACATCAACCAGCGCGCCGTGCTGACGCGCCGCGCGACCGACGTGGCGCGGCTGCATGCGTCCGGCGACGCGCAGGTGGTGCGCCCGGCCTGAACCCCGAATCCCGCCCCTAGGAGACATGGCCATGCAGCACATCACATACGACATCGAAGACACGGTGTGCACGATCACGCTGAACCGCGCGAACAAGCGCAACGCCGTCGACGGTCCCATGGCCGCCGAGCTGCGCGAAGCCTTCGAGCGTTTCGAGGCCGACGACGCGCTGCGCGTCGCGGTGCTGACCGGCGCGGGCGGCAATTTCTGCGCGGGTGCCGATCTCTCGGCCGTGGGCGACCCGGCCCGCCGCAACGAGCTCGATCCCCAAGGCGGCGGCAGCGGCCCGATGGGGCCGACGCGCATGGCGCTGTCGAAGCCGCTGATCGCGGCGGTGAACGGCCACGCGGTGGCCGGCGGCCTCGAACTCGCGCTGCTGGCCGACCTGCGCGTGGCCGACGAGGACGCGGTGTTCGGGGTGTTCTGCCGCCGTTGGGGCGTGCCGCTGATCGACGGCGGCACGGTGCGGCTGCCGCGCATCGTGGGCATGGGCCGCGCGCTCGACATGATTCTTTCGGGCCGTGCAGTGGGCGCGGCCGAGGCGCTGGCGATGGGTCTCGTCAACCGCGTCACGCCACCGGACGGCGCGCTGGCCGCCGCGCAGGAACTGGCCCGCCAGCTCGCTGGGTTCCCGCAGCAATGCATGCTGGCCGACCGCCGCAGCGCCTACGAACAATGGGACCTGCCGCTGGCCGAAGCGCTGCGCCGCGAAGGCGCGCTGGGCGTGCCGATGGTCTTCGCCGAGGGCGAAGCCGGCGCCGCGCGCTTCGCAAGAGGCGCCGGCCGCCACGGCGAGTTCGGGCGCTGAGCGCCTGGCTTCAGCGCCTGGGCGCGGCCTTCTTCTTCGGCTCGCTCCCGCCGCCGAACAGCTTCTCCACCTGCTGCCCCATCCGGGCTCCGATCGCCGTGCCCACGCCCGGCAGCACCGCGCTGCCGATGGCCGCGCCGGTGAGCGCAGCGCCGGTCAACGACAGCTCGGGGTCGCTCATGGTGCCGCTCACCTTGAGCGGGACGCCGACCACGCCGTCGACGAGGTCCACCGCGATCTCGCCGTCGAGCCTGCGGTTGAACAGCTTCAGGTTGCCGCTCGCGGTGAGCACCCCGGAACGGGCCTTGAGGTTGCTGTACTGCATCACCACGCCGTCTTCGGTACCCTGGGTGTCGAGCGTGCCGCTGAGTTCGTCCAGCGCGGTGGTGCCTCCGCGGCTGATGCCGGCGGTGGTGACGGCCTTGGCCACGTCCAGCCGCGTGAGCATGGCGGGCTGCACCGAGAAGGTGGTGCGGGTGTGCAGGCCGCGGATCAGCGCGCCCAGTTCCTCGGCATCGCCGGCCTCGGTCCTGAGCGTGGTATGGCCCGAGACCTTGCCCGCCACCGAAGTGCGGCGGCCAAAGGCCTGCACCAGGCTTTCGATGTCGACCTGGCGCGGCTCCAGCTCGGCCGACACCCGCAATTTGCCGCCGGGCGGCGTCTCGAGGCGGGCGACGCCGTTCCACGTGCCGCCGCCCACCTCGATGCGGGTGCGCCAGCGGTCCTGCCCGTCCAGGCGGTCCAGCCGAAGCCGCGTGAGCGTCGCGGCGCCGGCCCGTTCGAGCCGGGCCTGGCGCGGGCGCCAGCCGGGGTCGAAGCGGATGTCGCCGTCGTAGGCCAGCGCAATATCGCGCCGGTCGATCCAGACCACGTCGCGCCAGCGCAGCTGTGCCAGCGGCACGGGGGCCAGCGTCCACGGCGCGGGCAGCGCCACCAGGTTGCCGCTGTCCTCCTGCGGCTTGGGGCCCTTGCCCCGGAACGCCCGCACCGAGGCGCGCGGCAGCACCAGGCTTTCGATCTCGAGATCGTCAACGGCAACGATGCGCTGCAGCAGCGGCGCGAGCTTCAGCCGCAGGGTCAGGCGGCGCAGGGTGATGGGACGCGGCTGGTCGGTGGCGATCTCGGACAGCGCCAGCACGGGCACCGGCAGCAGCGACCAGTGGGCCCCGCCGACCTTCAGGGCAACGCCGAAGCGCTTCTCGAAGCCTTCGGCGATCTTCGCGGCCACCTCTTCGTCGGAGGGCAGGCGCACACTCACCACCCACACCAGCGCGCCCACGCCCAGCAGCAGCGCTGCGGCGATGCCCAGGAGCCAGCGGCGGACGGGGTGCTTCATCGGTGCAAGCTAGCACGCAAAGGCGACTCGGTTTGTCAGTCGCCATCGCTATAGTTTTGAGTCCCCTTTACAGGCAAGAAGGAAGTACCGAATGCGTATCTGGAAAAAAGAAGTCTCCGTCGAGGAGCTCACCCGCAACCACGTCGGCACCGCCGTCTCCGCGCTGGGCATGGAATTCCTGGAGGTGGGCGACGACTTCATCCGCGCCCGCTGTCCGGTGGACGAGCGCACCCGCCAGCCCTACGGCATCCTGCACGGCGGCGTGTCGGTGGTGCTGGCCGAGACGCTGGGCTCCTGCGGCGCGCACTACTCGGCGCCCGAGGGCGACCGCGCCGTGGGCCTGGACATCAATGCCAATCACATCCGCTCCGTCACCAGCGGCTGGGTCATCGGCACGGCGCGGCCGGTGCACCGCGGCCGCAGCACGCAGGTCTGGCAGATCGAGCTGACGAACGAGGCAGGCGAGCTGACCTGCGTGTCGCGCATCACCATGGCGGTGCTGCAGGCGCGCTGAGCGCCGCTCTTTCGTTCTTCTCTTGCGGCGGTGTTCAGGCCGGGGTTCATCGACCACAATCACGCCCCACCAACAAGAGGAGATGAAAGCAATGTTCAAGTGGACTGAAAGGCCCGCGTCCGCGCTGGCCAACGGCGCGGTCATCGCGCCCGACGAGCGCCTGCCCTGGCTGCAGACCGGCGCCATGGGCGTACAGCACGTCATCGCGATGTTCGGCGCCACGGTGCTGGCGCCGATCCTGATGGGCTTCAACCCCAACATCGCGATCCTGATGAGCGGCATCGGCACGCTGATCTTCTACTTCGTCACCGGCGGCAAGGTGCCGAGCTACCTGGGCTCGAGCTTCGCCTTCATCGGCGTGGTGATCGCGGCCAGCGGCTACGCGGGCAAGGGGCCCAACGCCAACATTGCGGTGGCGCTGGGCGGCATCGTGGCCTGCGGGGTGGTGTACATCCTGATCGGGGCGCTGGTGCAAGCCATTGGCACCGGCTGGATCGAGCGCGTCATGCCGCCGGTGGTCACGGGCGCGGTGGTGGCGGTGATCGGGCTCAACCTCGCGAGCGTGCCGATCAAGAACATGGCGGCCAGCAACTTCGACTCGTGGATGCAGGCCGTGACCTTCCTCTGCGTGGGGCTGGTGGCGGTGTTCACGCGCGGCATGCTGCAGCGCCTGCTGATCCTGGTCGGGCTGGTCCTGGCCACCATCGTCTATGCGATGCTGACCAACATCCTGGGCATGGGCAAGCCGGTCGACCTGAGCGGCATCGCCAATGCGGCCTGGTTCGGCCTGCCGACCTTCACGGCGCCGGTGTTCACGGCCAACGCGATGCTGCTGATCGCCCCCGTGGCGATCATCCTGGTGGCGGAGAACCTCGGTCACCTGAAGGCGGTGACGGCCATGACGGGCCGCAACCTCGACCCGTACATGGGCCGCGCCTTCATCGGCGACGGCATCGCCACGGTGGTGAGCGGCGCGGCCGGCGGCACGGGCGTGACGACCTACGCCGAGAACATCGGCGTGATGGCGGCCACGCGCATCTACTCGACGGCGGTGTTCGTGGTGGCGGCGCTCATCGCGCTGGTGCTGGGCTTCAGCCCGAAGTTTGGCGCGCTGATCCAGGCGATTCCGCTGCCGGTGATGGGCGGCGTGAGCATCGTGGTGTTCGGCCTGATCGCGATCGCGGGCGCCAAGATCTGGGTCGACAACAAGGTCGACTTCTCGCAGAACAGGAACCTGATCGTCGCGGCCATCACGCTGATCATCGGCACCGGCGACTTCACGCTGAAGTTCGGCGACTTCGCGCTCGGTGGCATCGGCACCGCGACCTTCGGCGCGATCCTTCTTTACGCGCTGCTGGGGCGCTCGAAGAACTGACGCAAGGCACCCCGGAAAAGTGCAACCTCGTGAAAGAAGTGTTCTCCCGGGGGCCTGAAGCAGGGCCTGTTCATTGGGGTTTGGCCCGCGCCCGTTAGACTCCAACGCTTTTCGCACCGACGTTTTCCCAATGGCCGATGTCTCCGCCGCGCGCACCAAGGCGGTTTTCGAATTCAAGAGCGCCACGCTGCCGCTGATCGCAGTGATCCTCAAGACGTCCGACCTGGACGTGCTGGCCGAGGCGCTCGACGCCCAGCTGGCCGATTCGCCCGACTTCTTCGAGCAGGAGCCGGTGGTGATCGATCTCTCGCTGCTGCAGGAAGAGCAAGGCGAGGGCGAACTCGACTTCGCCGCCCTGCGCGGCCTGCTGGCGCGCCACCAGACCCAACCCATCGCAGTGCGCGGCGGCAACGCCGGGCAGAACGCCGCGGCGCGCGCCGCAGGCCTCTCGGTGGCGGCCATGCCCGCGGCCCCCGCGCCCCGTGCCCCGGCGCCGCCGGCCGAGGCGCCCGCATCGGAAGCCCCGCAGATCGTGCGCGAAGTGCCGGTGCCGGCCAACGGCACGCTGCTGATCGACAAGCCGCTGCGTTCGGGCCAGCAGGTCTACGCCCGTGGCGGCGACGTGGTGGTGACCGCGGTGGTGAGCTTCGGCGCCGAAGTCATCGCCGACGGCAACGTGCATGTGTACGCACCGCTGCGAGGCAAGGCCATTGCCGGCGCACGCGGCAACACCGAGGCGCGGATCTTCTCGACCTGCATGGAAGCGCAGCTGGTGGCCATCGCCGGCATCTACCGGACCAACGAAGTCGCGCTGCCCGACACGGTGCTGGGAAAATCGGCCCAGGTGCGCCTGGACGGCAAAAAAATAGCGATCGACCCGATTCCCTGAGCCCCCTCACGGAACGCGGCGATCCTGACAACCAACAACTGAATCGAAACAAGAAGGAATGGCCATGGCCAAAATTGTGGTGGTGACTTCGGGCAAGGGCGGCGTCGGCAAGACGACGACGAGCGCCAGCTTCGCGTCGGGCCTCGCGCTCGCGGGCAAGAAAACGGCGGTGATCGACTTCGACGTGGGCCTGCGCAACCTCGACCTGATCATGGGCTGCGAACGCCGCGTGGTGTATGACCTGATCAACGTCATCCAGGGCGAAGCCAACCTGAGCCAGGCACTCATCAAGGACAAGCAGTGCGACAACCTGTTCGTGCTGGCCGCCTCGCAGACGCGTGACAAGGAAGCGCTCACGCAGGAGGGCGTCGAGAAGGTGCTGACCGACCTCGCCGCGATGGAGTTCGACTACATCGTCTGCGACTCGCCGGCGGGCATCGAGACCGGTGCCATGATGGCCATGCACTTCGCCGATGAGGCACTGATCGTCACCAACCCCGAAGTCTCCTCGGTGCGCGACTCGGACCGCATCCTGGGCATGCTCAGCAGCAAGACCAAGCGCGCCAAGGAAGGCGGCGACCCGATCAAGGAGCACCTGCTGATCACCCGCTACAACCCGAACCGGGTGGCGGGCGGACAGATGCTCTCGCTGGAAGACATCCAGGACATCCTGCGCATCAAGCTCATCGGCGTGATCCCCGAGTCGGAAAGCGTGCTGCATGCCTCGAACCAGGGCGTGCCCGCGATCCACGACAAGGAAACCGACGTGGCGCAGGCCTACAGCGACGTGGTGGCGCGCTTCCTCGGAGAGGACAAGCCGATGCGCTTCGTCGACGCCGAGAAGCCCAGCTTCTTCAAGCGGATCTTCGGAGGCAAGTAGGCATGTCGTTTCTCTCGTTCCTGCTTGGCGAGAAGAAGAAGACTGCAAGCGTCGCGAAAGAGCGCCTGCAGATCATCCTCGCGCACGAGCGCTCCAGCCTCAGCGGCAAGAAGCGCCCCGACTATCTGCCCGAACTCCAGCGCGAGCTGGTGGCGGTGATTTCCAAGTACGTGTCGATCAACGCCGACGACATCAAGGTGCACCTGGAAACCCAGGACAACCTCGAAGTGCTCGACATCAAGATCGAGCTGCCCGACCCGGCGCCGGCGCGCTGACGGGTTTCGCGGGCCTCAGCGCACGGGGTCCGCAAGAAAGCGCAGCACCTGCTCGAGCACCTCCGGCGCCTGGAGGATGCGGCGGTGCCCGAGCCCCTGCGTGGCCGCCAGCTGCGCGCCGCGGATCGCATCGCGGTAGGCCTCGGCATCGGCGAAGCGGTTCACGCGGTCGTCGCGGTCGTGCACGATCAGCGTCGGCTGCACGATGCGCGGGCCCACGGCGGCCGGCTCCAGCTGCGCCATCAGGACCCCTTCACGCGATTCGAGCAGCCGCTGCATCGCCCCGCGCGTGGCTTCGCTGAGGCCGAAGGTGTGCGCGAAGTAGCGCGTGTATTCGCGCGGCGAAGCAGGCGGCGCCAGCAGCACGAGGCGCTGCGCCGGAAGGCCGCGCGCCGCCGCAAGAGCGAGCCCGTTGGCGCCCAGCGAATGCGCGACGGCGGCGCGCAACGCGTGGCCATCGGCCGCGAGCCGGGCTGCCACGTAGGCGATGGCGCGTGCGAACTGCGGCGAGTTGCTCATCGTGCCCGCGCTGCGGCCATGCGCCGGCAGCTCGAGCAGCACGGGCCGCAGCCCTGCCGCAGCCACGGCCTGCGCGAGCGGCAGCATCTGCCCCGCGTGCCCGCCCCAGCCGTGCACCAGCAGCACCACGGGCGCCGACTCCGCACCCGAGTCCTGCGCGGCCAGGTGGTAGATGCCGACGCCCGCGTCCTCGAAGGCCCAGCCCTCGCGGCGCCATTCCGCGCCGGGGGCCTGGCCGCGATAGAGCCACTTGGGCGGCAGCGGCGTGCCAAACAGGCGATACGCGGCGCGCACGCCGAGTGCGGGCCAGAGCCGCTGCGAGGTGGTCAGGCCGAAGCGCAGCGCGCGCATCGTGCGGCTGGGCCGGTAGTAGTTCGACTGCGCGGCATGGCCGGCGGCCGGCGTGGAAGTGGTCGTCATGGCGTGGCGTTCCTTCCGGGCGTTCAGTACCAGACCCAGTCGCGGTTGCTGCGAGGCAGGCTGCGCAGGGTGTCGCGCAAGCCCTTCGCGCCGAGGACGGCCGCATAGGCGGCGAGAAAGAGGGCGATGATCAGCATGGTGCTTCTCCTTTTTATCGCACATCCGTGCGAAATTCTGGCAAATGGAAACGTCGAGGACGGCCTGCTTCGTGGCCGGCTCAGGCGAGATAACTGGAAAGAAGCCGCTGCCAGGTCTGCACGGCGCGCTCGGCGGCCTGTGGATCGCGCAGGAAGCGCGCGTCGTGCAACTGGGTCATGGTCACGCCGTTGAGCTCGCTCACGAGCTGCGCGGGGTCGGTGTCGGCCTTGAGTTCGCCGGTCTCGATGGCCTGCAGCACGGTACGGCGCAGCGCGGCGCGCCAGCGCGTGATTTCGTCGAACAGCATGTCGCGCAGCTCGCCCTCGCGGTCATCGAACTCGAAGGCACCGGCCATGTAGAGGCATCCGGTGTGCATCTCGACATCGCGCGTGCGGGCGATCCAGCGCGCGACGATCTCGTTGAGCCGCGCCAAGCCCTTCGGCTTCTGCATGGCGGGCACGAACACCTCGGCCAGGAAGCCGCGGCCGTACTCCTCGATGACGGCCTTCTGCAGCGCCTCGCGCGAACCCACGCGGGAGAACACGCCGCTCTTGGAAAGGCCCAGCCGGCTCGCGACGGCCTGCAGCGTGATCGCCTCCAGGCCTTCGGCCAGCGCAAGGTTCATCGCCGCGCCGACGATGGCGGCGCGAGTGAGTTCGCTTTTCTGGGTCTTGGCGTCCATGCCGCAAACTTTAGCACACTCGTGCGAAATTGCAAACAAGCCCTGCTGGAGTGCCTTAAAGATGTTTTGCTCATGTGAAACCAACAAACGCATCGTTCCCCGAACGAGCCCTTGTGCCGAGAATCCGCGGTCGGCCCCAGCCGGGGCTCCATGACTCTTCTCGCGCCAGATGAACTTCCAGCAACTGCGCTCGGTACGCGAGGCCGTTCGTTGCGGCTTCAACCTGACCGAAGTCGCCCACACCCTTCACACTTCGCAGCCCGGCGTGAGCCGGCAGATCCGCGAGCTCGAGGAAGAGCTCGGCATCGAACTCTTCGTGCGCGCGGGCAAGCGGCTCACGGGGCTCACCGAGCCGGGCGGGCACGTGCTGCCGATCATCGAGCGCATGCTGATGGAGAGCAGCAACCTCAAGCACGCGGGCCAGGAGTTCGTCGCGCAGCAGAGCGGCCTGCTCTCGGTGGCGGCCACGCACTCGCAGGCGCGCTATGCGATGCCGGTGGCGGTGCAGGAATTCCGCATGCAGTTTCCGAACGTGAAACTGCACCTGCACCAGGGCTCGCCCAAGCAGATCGCGCAGATGCTGCTCGACGGCGAGGCCGACGTGGGCATTGCCACGGAAGCGCTGGGCGACTACCCGCAGCTTGTTGCCCTGCCCTGCTACCGCTGGACGCATTCCGTGGTCGTGCCGCCGGGGCATCCGCTGCTCGACGCGCCACTGACGCTCGACGCGCTCACGCGCTACCCGCTGATCACCTACGACACGGGCTTCACGGGCCGCTCGCGCATCGACGAGGCCTTCGGGCAGCGCGGGCTGCAGCCCAACATCGTGCTTGCTGCGATGGACGCCGACGTGATCAAGACCTACGTGCAGCTGGGCCTTGGCGTAGGCATCGTGGCCGGCGTGGCCTACGAGGCCGAGCGCGACACGCAGCTGCGCGCACTCGATGCAGGGCGGCTGTTCGGCATCAACCTCACCAAGCTCGCGGTGCGGCGCGGCACCTACCTGCGCAAGTACGTCCATGCCTTCATCGAGTCGTTCGCACCGACGCTGACGCGCGCCGTGGTGGAGAAGGCATTGGGCGACGATGCCGGGGCCTCGCACTACGAAATCTAGGCCTTGTCCAGCGGCTGTTGCGCGGTGTGTACTGCAGGCGGCAGGGGGGTTTAAAAAGAAGCATGCAGCTTCACACAGGGAGCGTACATTCTGATTAATTCCCTGGCTTCCTGGAAACGGATCAGCAATGGCATCGACCTCGCAGCAGCAACAGCAAACAAGGGCCGCCCTCAAGGCGGCCGATGCAGCCGAACGGCGCGAGCGGTTGAGACGGGCATTGCCTGCAACGGTCGAATTGCTGCAAAGCCGCCAGGCAGACCGCATCGACGATGCTGACATCGACGCGTACGTGAGCCTCAACTGGCTCGAATGGCATGGTGGCGGCCTTCGGCTGACCATCACCGGGCGCAACGTCTGCGCCCAGTCGGTGCCCACTGCGCTGGTCTGAAAAAACGCCGCAGGCCTCGCGGCCTGCGGCGCTCGTCCATTGCGAAGAACGACGTTTGTTTACTGGCCTGCGATGATGTTCGCGATCACTCCGGTGGCAATCGCCGCGAGCACGAAGTCACCGCCCACCCCCACCCATTGGTAGCCCCGCGGCGGCTGCTGCAGGCGATAGGCACGCCAGTCCTGCACCACGTAGTTGCGGCCTCGGTACTCGGCCGGCACGCGGCCGCCACGGCGCCATTCGGCGTGCGGCTGCGGGAAGCCACGTCGATCGAACTGGCGGCCGTCGCGGAAGTCCTGGTTGCCGCGGTAGTAGCCGCCTTGCGGACCGTGCCGGTCGAAGTTGCGATCGCGCTGGTCGCGCTGGTCGCGCTGATCCCGCTGTTCGTAGCGGCCGTCGCCCGGACGGCCATCGCCGTGACGGTCCTGCGCAAAGGCGCTCCCCGCCGCCATGCACATCGCGAGCGCTGCAGCGACGACGGCCATGCTCTTTGAATTGGTGATCATCTGGAAATCCTTCATGCGTTGATGACGAATTCATTGTGGGCCGCGCATGTGTCCGCTACGGACGCTTCGGGTCGCGGACAGGTGAAGTCCGGTAAGCGCCGGTATCCGCGCGGCGCCTTGTCCTTCAAGGAGGCGCGTCGAGCCTCTCGCACGAGTGCCGCTGCCCTCCTCCATTCACTGGCAAGGGACAAGCGCCTGCGCCCTGCGAGCGGCGTTTAAGCTGCGCGCCACATGAAGCGAAGACACCTCCTCCACCTGCTGGCCAGCGCACCTGCCATGGCCGCTCTGGTGGCCTGCGGCAAGCGCAGGGGCTCGGCCGCCGCGCTGAAATCCGATGCCCGCGTGCTGGCCTTGGGTGACAGCCTGACCTACGGCTACGGCGCGCCGCCCAATGCGGCGTGGCCCGTGAAGCTGGGCGAGCTCACGGGCTGGCAGATCGAGAACGCAGGCATCAACGGCGACACCTCGGATGGCGCGCTGCAACGCCTGCCAGGGCTGCTGGGCGCGGGCAGCTATGACGCGATCCTGATCGGCATCGGCGGCAACGACATGCTGCGCGGCATGTCGGCCGCGGCCACGCGCGACAACATCGCGGCCCTGGTCAGTGAAGCGCGGGCGCACACGCCATACGTCGCGCTGCTGGCCACGCCGGCGCCCGACGCCATGCGCGCGGCGATCGGCTCGCTCAGCGATGCACCGTTCTACGAAGAGATCGCGAAGTCGGGGCAGGCGCTGCTCGTGGCGAACGTGTATTCGAGCGTGCTGTCGGATGCGTCGCTGCGCTCCGATCGCATCCATGCCAATGCACGAGGCTATGAAAAGGTCGCGCAGCTGCTGGCGGAGCAGCTCAAGGCCGCGGGCTGGCGCTGATCAGGCGTTCAGCAAGTCGACGTAGGCACCCAGCACCAGCTGGTCGGCGCCCACGCCCAGCTGCGCCATGAGCGCATGCGCTTCTGCGATGCCGGCCTCGGACGATTCGCCTTCTTCCAGCACCACCTCGAGCTCGAGGAATTCACCGAGGCCTTCCACGCGGTCGAGGTGCACGCGCGTGCGGCCGACCATGAACACCCGGCGCTGCTTGCGCACGCGGCCCGCCTGCCCCCACGCGAGCGCGAGCGATTCGCGCAGCACGTCTGGCGTGGCACACGGCGTGATCAGGTAGAACGATTCCTTCGGGCCGCTGCTGTTGGCGCGGCGATAGAAGATCAGCTCGGCACGGCCAGGCGCGAAGGTGCGCAGCTTGAGGCGGTCAGCGCTGTCGGCGCAGCGGAAGAAAGTGTCGTCCTGCGCGATCTCGACGGGGCCGTGGTCGGCCAGCGTCTCGGCGATGCGCGCCACGCGTTCCACGCTGTCGATGCGGGCCTTGATTTCGATGTTTCTTGCCATATCAGGCTCTCCCCCAGGCTTCGCGCACTTCGTGTCGCTTCGCCACCCCCCTTCCGGG
>NZ_AKIW01000090.1:0-14014 GCF_000282635.1 Variovorax sp. CF313 | reverse complement strand
GCGCGAAGCCTGGGGGAGTACCAAGCCCGTCCACCTAAAATCCCGCCCCTATGCAGAGATCGCACATCGTTCGGCCCGCGGCCATGTTCTGGGGGCTGGTGGTGTTCATGCCGGTCGGCGTCACCTATCTTTCGGCCATCCTGCTGCTGCTCACCATGCTGGTGGCCGGCGGCCTGGACAAGCGCTATGCGCGGCTGCGCGCCAACCCGCTGTGGTGGCCGGTGATGGCCTACCTGGCCTGGACCCTCATCGTGCTGGCCATCGGGCAGCACTATCCCGAGACCGGCTCCAACCTGTTCCACGGCATCCGCATCGGCCTCACCATGCTCATGGCGATGGCGCTCACGCGCGAAGAGGCCATCTGGGCGCTGCGCGGCTTCCTGCTGGTCGCCGTGCTGAACATCCTGCTGGTCAGCTTCTTCTACGCGGTCGGCGGCTTCAACATCTGGTTGCCGCTGCGCGCTGTGGTGATGGAAGTGGGCAACAAGTCGATCAGCAACGCACTGCTGTTCAGCGTGGTGGCGTCCACGGCCGCCGTATGGGGCATCGCGCAGATCGCCGCGCACAGGCCGCTGCGCTCCATTCCCGCCTTCGTGCTGATGCTCGGACTGGGCCTGGTGGTGGCGCTGCCGCTGACCTCGCGCACCTCGGTGCTCGCGCTGCTGCTGGTGATTCCGGTGGTCTGCGTCCATCAGTGGCGCAATCACCTGAAGATGCTGGTGGGCGCGCTGGTGCTGGGGGCTGTGGTGCTCGGGGCGGCGCTCTATCAGGTGCCGCAGCTGCAGCACAAGGTCGAGACCGGCGTGCAGGAACTCGAGGAGGCGCAGGCCGGCGCGGTCTTCAAGGGCAGCTGGGTCATCCGCTACTACATGTACCGCGACACCGGCCTCATGATCGCCGATCGACCGTTCACCGGCTGGGGCATCGGTGGCTGGACCGACCAGTGGCACAAGCGCGGCCCGGCGCTGCTCGCCGACTCGAACATGCCGCACAACGACTTCCTGTGGGCCGGCGCGCAAGGCGGGCTGCCTGCCCTGCTGAGCCTGCTCATCATCATGGTCGCCGCCGTCTGGCAGGCATGGAAGCGGCCCGACATCGCGGGCCGCTATGCGCTGGCCGCGACGCTGATCGCGCTGATCGCATCGAGCGTGAATTCGGCCATGCGCGACGCGCAGATCGGCCTGGCGCTGCTGTTCGTCTCGATGGTCTACCTGCGGCTCGCGCAGGAGAAGAACGACCCGGATCCATGGCGCGGACTGCTGTCCTCGCGCTTGAAGAGCCTGGAAAACCCGGAAAAAGACCCCACCCGCCCGGCTGCCTGAAGAGGCATCGGACGGCCGGGGCCGGATGGCTCGGCGGCCGGCGGCTCAGTGCCGCGACGACACCGTCTCGCCGGCCTTCAGCCGGTACACCGTGCCGCAATACGGGCACTTGGCCTCGCCGGTGCGCGCCACGTCGAGGTAGACCTTCGGGTGGCTGTTCCAGAGCTTCATGTCGGCCTTGGGGCTGGGGCAGAACACGCCGCCTTGATGATTGAGCTCCTTGGCCAGGAGTTCGACGACTGCATTGGTGGACATGGGTTTTCTCAGACTTTCGTGAGCCAGTGGGCGTACTTGGGATTCTTGCCGTTCACGATGTCGAAGAAGGCAGACTGGATTTTCTCGGTGATCGGGCCACGGGCGCCGCCGTCGCCGCGGTTGCCGATCTCGACGCGGTCGAGTTCGCGGATGGGCGTCACTTCAGCGGCGGTGCCGGTGAAGAAGGCTTCGTCGGCAATGTAGACCTCGTCGCGCGTGATGCGCTTCTGCACCAGCTCCAGGCCCAGGTCCTTGCACACGTGCAGGATGGTGTTGCGCGTGATGCCGTTGAGCGCGCCGGCCGACAGGTCGGGCGTGTAGACCACGCCGCCCTTGACCACGAAGATGTTCTCGCCCGCGCCTTCGGAGACGAAGCCGCTCGCGTCGAGCAGCAGCGCCTCGTCGTAGCCGTCGTCCAGCGCTTCCATGTTGGCGAGGATCGAGTTGGTGTAGTTGCTCACCGTCTTGGCCTGCGTCATCGTGATGTTGACGTGGTGGCGGGTATAGCTCGAAGTCTTCACGCGGATGCCGCGCTTCATGCCTTCTTCACCGAGGTAGGCGCCCCACGACCAGGCCGCGACCATGGCGTGGACGCGATTGCCCTTGGGGCTCACGCCGAGCTTCTCGGAGCCGATCCAGATCAGCGGGCGCAGGTAGCAGCTTTCGAGCTTGTTCTCGCGCACCACCTGTTTCTGGGCCTCGTTCAGCTGTTCTTGCGTGAACGGGATCTTCATGCGCAGGATCTTGGCGCTGTTGAACAGGCGCTCGGTGTGCTCGGCCAGGCGGAAGATCGCGGTGCCCTCGGGCGTCTTGTAGGCGCGCACGCCCTCGAAGGCGCCGCAGCCGTAGTGCAGCGTGTGGCTCAGCACGTGGATCTTGGCGTCGCGCCAGTCCACGAGTTCGCCGTCCATCCAGATCTTGCCGTCACGGTCGTCCAGCGAGGGGGGGATCGAGCTCATTTCCTGATTCCTTTGGAAGCGGTGTTGGGAGCGAGGTGGGAAGTCGCAAAAGCTTTCGATTTTACGGCGGCGGGATTGGCGGGGTGCCCGACAATGCCCGGTTGTGCAAACCAGTGGAAAAGGGTTTCCGTGTCCGTATTCAAGAACGTCATCGTCTATCGCATCGAACCTGCCTGGTCCCAGACACTGACCGAGGCAGAAGAAGGGCTCGGCAAGCAGCGCTTCGTGCCTTGTGGCCCCTCGCAGGAAAAGTCCGCCGGCTGGGTCGAGCCCCGCGGCGAAGCCAATGGCCCGCTGGTCGAGTCCATCGACGGCCAGTGGTTGGTCGAATACATGATCGAGAGCAAGCAGGTCCCCGGCTCGGTGGTGCGCCGCAAGCTCGACGAACGCTGCGCTCAGATCGAAGCCACCACCGGCCGCAAGCCCGGCAAGAAGGAAAAGAAGGAACTCAAGGAAGACATCACCCTGGAGCTGCTGCCGATGGCCTTCACCCGCAGTGCGCGCGTGACGGTGTGGATCGACAAGGCCGAGAACCGCCTCGTGATCAACAGCGGCAACGCATCGCGCGCCGACGAAGTGGTCACCAGCCTCGTGAAGTCGCTCGACGGTTTCGCGGTGGCCCTCATCAACACGCAGATCGAGCCCGCCGCCGCCATGGCCAACTGGCTGCTGACGCAGGAGCCGCCAGCCGGCTTCACCATCGACCGCGAGTGCGAGCTCAAGGCCTCGGACGACTCCAAGGCCGTGGTGCGCTACGCCAAGCATCCGCTGGACATCGAGGAAGTGCAGAAGCACATCACGGACGGCAAGCGCCCGACGCGCCTGGCGCTCACCTGGGACGACCGCGTGTCGTTCGAGCTGACGCATGGCCTGCTGATCCGCAAGATCACCTTCCTCGAAGGCACGGGCGACGGCGCCGCGGGCGGCAAGAAGGAAGACAACTTCGACGCCGATGTGGCCATTGCCACGGGCGAACTGGGCCAGCTGGTGCCGGCGCTGCTCGATGCGCTCGGCGGCGAGGCGGCATTCTCGGCGGCCGTGCCGGACGAAGCGGCGAAGCCCGCCGCAGCAGCAGCCGCGCCCACAATGACGACCCCGGCCGACGCGCCCGAGGAAGAAGACGCGCCGTTCTGACGCGTCTTCCAACAGGCGTGGCTCAGGCCGCCGGCGGGTCTTCTTCCGGGGTTTCGGGCCGCGTCATCGTCCAGCTCTGCAGCTTGCCGCCATTGAACACGGCGTCTACGTACGAGCCGCCGCCGTCGGTCCAGCGGTAGTGCTCGGGCTGCTCGTCCTTGGGCGAGCGCAGCTCGCCGAGGGCGCGCGTCATCGCGATCACGTGCATCAGCGTGACCCCAGGCTTGAGCTTGGCATTGAGCATCACGGCACTTGCCACATAGCCCACCGGCCGCTCGGCGGCTCGCTTGAGCACCTGCATCGCGCGGTTGAAGTGCAACAGCAGGAACATCACGATCGCGCCACCGGCCAGGGCCACGCCGCCCCATCCGCCGCTGCGCCACGCCAGCCCGAGGAGAAGGACGGCACCGACGGGCACCAGAAATTTCTTGAAATTCATGGCGCGCATTGTCGCCGCCCGCAGTAGCGACCATGGCTACCGCCGGGCGCGCCGGACGGTACTCCCCCCGAAAAGCGCACGGCACGCGAGCGCCACGCGGCACATTTCGCCGCACGGGCATCAGCCCGGGCCACTGAAAAGCGTATGACCATTCCGCGTTCCGTCACTTTCGTTCGTCTCACCCTCGTCGCCGCGCTCGCGGGCATCGCCCTCAGCGGCTGCTACGTGGTCCCGCTCGGACAACCCGCTCCCGCAGCACCGCCCTCGCAGGCGTACGCCGTGGCACCGGGCCCGGTCGCACAGACCTTCAACGCGCGGCTGTACCCGTCGAACGCCGAAGCCGCGCGCTACGGCGCCGTCGCCGGCACGGTCACGAACGACATGAACGGCCGCGGCCACTTCAACGCACAGATCGGCGGCGAACAGTTTCAGGGAGAGGCAACCCGGGTCGCAGGCTCGCGAGGCACCGGCGTGGCGAATGCCACCGGCAGCCGCGGCGGCAACCTGAGTTGCCAGTACACGATGAACTCGGCCACGTTGGGCAGCGGCCAATGCGTGCTCAACAGCGGACCGGCGTTCACGATGCACATCGGGGGATAGGGAGGGTGGGCCCGGCGCCACGGTGCGCCGGGCCATTTTTTCCGGACTTCCCGTCACTGATCAATCAATCAGTCGAGGCGGCGGACCACGTCCATCGCCTCTTCGATGCGGTCGACGGCGTGGATCGTCAGCCCTTCGATTTCCTTCGCGCCCTTGCGGGGCGCGTTGGCCTTTGGAACCACCGCCACGCTGAAGCCCAGCTTGGCAGCCTCGCGCAGGCGCTCCTGCCCGCGCGGCGCCGGCCGCACCTCGCCGGCCAGGCCCACCTCACCGAACGCGATGAAGCCCTTGGGCAGCGGTTTGCCGCGCAGGCTCGAGGTGATGGCCAGCATCACGGCGAGGTCGGCCGCGGGCTCGCTGATGCGCACGCCGCCCACCGCGTTGACGAACACGTCCTGGTCCATGCAGGCCACGCCCGCATGGCGGTGCAGCACGGCCAGCAGCATCGCGAGGCGGTCGCGGTCCAGGCCCACCGACAGGCGGCGCGGGCTCGGACCGCCGTTGTCGACCAGCGCCTGGATTTCCACCAGCATCGGCCGCGTGCCTTCGAGCGTCACCAGTACCACGCTGCCGGGCACCGGCTCGGCATGCTGGCTCAGGAAGATGGCGCTCGGATTGGTCACGCCCTTGAGGCCGCGCTCGGTCATGGCGAACACGCCGATCTCGTTGACCGCGCCGAAGCGGTTCTTGATGGCGCGCACGAGGCGGAAGCTCGAATGCGTGTCGCCCTCGAAGTACAGCACCGTGTCGACCATGTGTTCGAGCACGCGTGGGCCGGCCAGTGCGCCTTCCTTGGTGACGTGGCCCACCAGCACCACGGCCGTGCCGCTGGTCTTGGCGAAGCGCGTCAAGTGCGCCGCGCATTCGCGCACCTGCGCGACGGAACCGGGGGCTGACGTGAGCTGGTCCGAATAGACAGTCTGGATCGAATCGATCACCGCGATGGCCGGACGCGTGGCGTCGAGCGTGGCGATGATCTTCTCCAGCTGGATCTCGGCCAGCACCTGCACCTGAGAGTGATCGAGCCCGAGCCGTTTGGATCGCAGCGCCACCTGCGCCCCGCTTTCTTCACCGGTGACATACAGCGCGTTCTGCCCCGCGCGCTGCAGCGCATCGACCGCCTGCAGCAGCAGCGTCGACTTGCCGATGCCCGGGTCGCCGCCGATCAGCGTGACGCCGCCCGAGACGATGCCGCCGCCCAGCACGCGGTCGAGCTCGTCAATGCCTGTGGGCGTGCGCGCGACGTCGGTCGCTTCTATTTCCGACAGCGTGGCGAGCTCCGACGCGCCCGCGAGCGATGCGAACTGCGTACCGAAGCGGTTGTTGGCCGGGCCGCTGCCCGCGCCCGCGACTTGCTCGATCAATGTGTTCCAGGCGCCGCAGCTCGGGCATTTTCCGAGCCATTTGGGGCTGGTGCCGCCGCATTCACTGCAGACGAAAAGTGTTTTGTCCTTGGCCATGCGGCGAGTTTAGGTGTCCGCACAAACCCTGATGACTGACAGCTAGGAAAGCTCTGGCGAATCATTTAACATGTTAAGTAATTTCAAAGAGAGACGCGTCTTGAGCACGACATTCACGCACCGCAATTTGCCGCGCCTGCTGCTGCAGGCCCGCGAAGCCGTGATGGCCCACACCCGGCCCAGCCTGCGCGAGCACGCGCTGTCCGACCAGCAATGGCGCGTGCTGCGCGTGCTGGGCGAACACGGTGCGGTCGACACCGGCCGCGTGGCGCGCGAAGCTTTCATCCTCGGGCCCAGCCTCACCGGCGTGCTTGCGCGCATGGAGCGCGACAACCTCATCACCCGCGCGCGCGACCCTGCCGACCAGCGCCGCACCGTGGTCGAGGCCACGCCGCACGGCATGAAGCTGGTGAAGCGGCTGGGCACCAGCATCGAGGCGCATTACGACTGGATGGAAAAGTCGCTCGGCAAGGCCAAGCTCGCGCAGCTCTACGGGCTGCTCGACGAACTCATCGCACTGGAGCAACCTTCATGAGCAGCGCCCCCCATTTCCTGCCCACCGGCACGGTGTACGGCACCCTGCTGAACTTCCGCGCCGAAGTGGTGGCGCTCGCAGCGCAGATGACGCAGCCGCCCTACAAGGCACCGCCGAAGGCGCCCGTGCTCTATGTGAAGACGGCCAACACCTGGAGCCCGCACGGCAGCGCCATTGCAGTGCCGGCGACCGTGCCCGAGGTGGAAATCGGCGCAAGCATCGGCATGGTGATCGGCGCCGAAGGCGACGTCGAGGGCTTCGTGCTGATGAACGACCTGTCGATTCCCCATGCGAGCTTCTTCCGCCCGCCGGTGAAGTTCAAGTGCGTCGACGGCTTCCTCGGCATCGGCCCCGTGCTGCGCGACGCACAGGAGGTGGCCGACCCCGCGAACTTCCTCGTCGAGGTGCGCATCGACGGCGAGCTGAAGCAATCCATCGTCTTCTCGCAGCTCGTGCGCCCGGCGCAGCAACTGCTTGCCGATGTCGGCGAGTTCATGACGCTGGCGCACGGCGACGTCCTGATGCTCGGCTGCGACCTTGGCCGTCCGCTGGCCCGCGCGGGCCAGCGCATCGACATCTCGGCGCCGGGCTTCGAGACCCTGAGCAACACGCTGGTGAAGGAGGCCGCATGAAGCACGCACGCGTCATCTTCGAAGGCCGCGAGCATTCCGGCGCGAGCCATGAGTTCAATGGGCAGCAAGACGCCGCCGTGCGCCTGGACGACGGCCGCATCGTGCCGCAGGAGCAGCTCGTCTGGCTGCCACCGCTCGCGCCCACGGCGCGGCCGCGCACCATCCTCGCGCTAGGCCTGAACTACGCCGACCACGCGAAGGAGCTCGAGTTCAAGGCACCCGAGGAACCGCTGGTGTTCGTCAAGGGCCAGAGCACGCTCATCGGCCACCGCCAGCTCACGCACCGTCCGGCCGGCGTGCAGTTCATGCACTACGAATGCGAGCTCGCCATCGTGGTCGGCAAGACCGCGAAGAACGTGAAGCGCGATGACGCGTATGACTTCATCGGCGGCTACACGGTGGCCAACGATTACGCAATCCGCGACTACCTCGAGAACTGGTACCGCCCCAACCTGCGCGTGAAGAACCGCGACACCTGCACGCCGCTGGGTCCGTGGTTCGTCGACGCGGCCGACGTGCCCGACCCCATGGCTCTTGCATTGCGCACCACGGTCAACGGCACGGTCACGCAGCAAGGCAACACGCGCGACATGATCTTCGACGCGCCCTTCCTCATCGCGTACTTCAGCCGCTTCATGACGCTGTCGCCGGGCGACCTGATCCTCACGGGCACGCCCGACGGCGTGGTCGATTGCAAGCCGGGCGATGTGGTCGTGACCGAGATCGAGCACATCGGCGCGCTGGTCAACACCATCGACGCGGCCTGAACCCTTTTTCCTGTCACACATCAACAAGCGGAGACAAACGCAATGAACGCCGGAAAGAAAACGCTCGCCCTCGCCGCCGCCCTCGTGGCCGTGAGCGCCTCGATGTTCGCGCTCGACGCGCCCGCGCAGACTGCGGCCTTCCCCACCAAGCCCGTGCGCTGGGTGGTGGGCTACCCGGCGGGCGGCGGCACCGACTTTCTCGCGCGCACGGTCGGCGCGCAGGTATCGCAGCAGCTAGGCCAGCCGGTGCTCGTCGACAACAAGCCCGGCGCGGGCGCGATCATCGCGTCGGAGAACGTGGCGCGCGCACCGGGCGACGGCTATACCGTGTTCTCGGCCGACAACGGCGTGCTGGTCTACAACCCCGCGCTCTACAAGAAGCTGCCCTACGACGCCGAAAAAGACTTCGCGCTGGTCGGCATGATGGGCCGCTCGCCGCTCATCCTCACGGCCGCGCCCAACGCCGGCATCGCCGATGCCAAGGCATTTCTCACCGCGCTCAAGGCTTCGCCCGGCAAGTACAGCATCGCCACGCCGGGCACCGGCAGCCCGCACCACCTGGCGCTCGAGTTGTTCCAGCGCGAAGCCGGCGTGTCGATGCTGCACGTGCCGTACAAGGGCGGCGCGCCCGCACTGCAGGACCTGATGGGCGGCCAGGTCGCGCTGATGATGCTCGACCTGCCCAGCGGCGTGAGCGCCGTCAAGGCCGGCAAGGTGGTGCCGCTTCTCGCCATGTCGGCCGAGCGCGTGCCGCAGCTGCCGAACATTCCCACCGCGAAGGAACTCGGCTTTGCCAACGTCGAGGCCTACACCTGGCAGGGCCTCGTCGCGCCCGCGGCCACGCCGAAGGAAGTGCAGGCGAAGCTGGGCGCCGAGCTTCAGAAGGCCATGGCCGACGGCGGCGTGCGCCAGAAGCTCTACGACGCGGGCTGGGAAGCACGCCCCGCCGACGCCACCGAAATGACGCGCTACACCGACGCCGAGCGCAAGAAATGGCATGCCCTGATCAAGGCGCGCGACATCAAACTCGATTGAACCGGACCGGACACCTCTTCATGCAACAGATCGACCATCTCATCGGCGGCAAGTCCGTCACGGGCAAGGACTACTTCGAGACCGTCAACCCGGCCACGCAGGAAGTGCTGGCCGAAGTCGCCTCGGGCGGCGAAGCCGAAGTGAACGCCGCCGTGGCCGCCGCCAAGGAAGCCTTTCCCAAATGGGCCGGCCTGCCCGCACCCGAGCGCGCCAAGCTGATCCGCAAGCTCGGCGACCTGATCGCGAAGCACGTGCCCGAGATCGCGCAGACCGAGACCGACGACTGTGGCCAGGTGATCGCGCAGACCGGCAAGCAGCTGATTCCGCGCGCGGCCGACAACTTCTACTACTTCGCCGAGATGTGCACGCGCGTGGACGGCCACACCTACCCGACGCCCACGCACCTGAACTACACGCTGTTCCATCCGGTGGGCGTTTGCGCGCTCATCAGCCCGTGGAACGTGCCCTTCATGACCGCCACCTGGAAGGTCGCGCCCTGCCTGGCCTTCGGCAACACGGCGGTGCTGAAGATGAGCGAGCTGTCGCCGCTGACGGCCGCGCGGCTGGGCGAACTGGCGCTCGAAGCGGGCATTCCGCCCGGCGTGCTGAACCTCGTGCACGGCTACGGCAAGGAGGCCGGCGAGCCGCTGGTGGGGCACCCCGACGTGCGCGCCATTTCGTTCACCGGCTCCACCGCCACGGGCAATCGCATCGTGAAGAGCGCGGGGCTGAAGAAGTTCAGCATGGAACTCGGCGGCAAGAGCCCGTTCGTGATCTTCGAAGACGCCGACCTCGACCGCGCGCTCGACGCGGCCGTGTTCATGATCTTCAGCAACAACGGCGAACGCTGCACGGCCGGCTCGCGCATCCTGGTGCAGCAGTCGATCTACGCCGACTTCGCCGCGAAGTTCGCGGAGCGCGCCAAGCGCATCACGGTCGGCGACCCGCTCGACGAGAAGACCATCGTCGGCCCGATGATCTCGCAAGCCCACCTGGCCAAGGTGCGCAGCTACATCGAGCTGGGCCCGAAGGAAGGCGCGACGATGCTGTGCGGCGGGCTCGATGCGCCGTCGAACCTGCCGGACCGCGTGAAGAAGGGCAACTACGTGATGCCCACCGTGTTCGCCGATGTCGACAACCGCATGAAGATCGCGCAGGAAGAGATCTTCGGCCCCGTGGCCTGCCTGATCCCGTTCAAGGACGAGGCCGATGCCATCCGGCTGGCCAACGACATCCAGTACGGCCTGAGCAGCTACGTATGGACCGAGAACATCGGCAAGGCCCACCGGGTGGCCGCCGCCGTGGAAGCCGGCATGTGCTTCGTCAACAGCCAGAACGTTCGCGACCTGCGCCAGCCCTTCGGCGGCACCAAGGCCTCGGGCACGGGGCGCGAAGGCGGCACCTGGAGCTACGAAGTGTTCTGCGAGCCGAAGAACGTGGCGGTATCGCTGGGTTCGCACCATATTCCGCACTGGGGCGTTGCATGAACACGCGGCGCCGCACGCTGCTGCAAGGCGCGGCCGCACTCGCCGCGTTGCCCTCGCTCGCGCGTGCCCAGGCCGCCTGGCCCAACAAGCCGATCCGCGTGATCGTGCCCTTCCCGCCCGGCGGCACCACCGACTTCGTCGCGCGGCTGGTGGGCACCGAGGTGGCGAAGGCGCTGGGCCAGCCGGTGATCGTCGACAACAAGCCCGGTGCAGGCACGGTGATCGGCGTCGATGCCGCCGCCAAGGCCGCGCCCGACGGCAACACCTTCGTCTGCGTGGCCAACAGCTTCGCGGCCAATCAGAAGCTGATACGCAAGCTGCCCTACGACACGCAGAAAGACCTGCGCCCCGTCGCCCTGATGGGCATGTCGGAGCACGTGCTGGCCACGCACCCCGCGAGCGGCCTGAAGACGCTGGCCGACCTGCGCAACGCCGCCAAGGCCAAGCCCGGCACGCTGAGCTTCGCCTCCTTCGGCAACGGCACCTCGGCGCATCTCTCTGGCGAGATGCTCAAGCTGCAGATGGGCCTGGACATCGTGCACGTGCCCTACAAGGGCCAGGGCCCGGCGCTCACCGACCTGCTCGGCGGGCAGGTGACGATGATGTTCGGCAACTGGCCCGAGTTCCGCGGCCACATCCAGAGCGGCAAGCTGGTGGCGCTGGGCATGGCGACCGCGCAGCGCTCGCAGTACGCGCCCGCCATACCCACACTGGCCGAACAGGGCGTGCCCATCGAGTCCAATTCGTGGAACGGCCTGCTGGCGCCGGCCGGCACGCCCGACGCCATCGTGCAGCGCGTGAACGCCGAGGTGAACCGCGCGCTCGCGGGCCCCGCGTTGACCGAGGCCTTCCAGAAGGGAGGCATCGCGTCGCTGTCGGGCACGCCGGAGCGCTTCGCGGCCTTCATCCAGAGCGAGATCGCGAAGTACGACGACGTGATCCGCAAGGCCAACATCCAGATCGAGGGCTGAACCATGAGCCTCTATGCGATGCAGAAATTCCTCTTCGCGCTCAACCGCGAACCCGAAGTGCAGCGGCGCTATGCCGAAGGGGGCGACACGCGCACCGCGCTGCTCGCCGGCTATGACCTCGACGACGAAGAACGCGAAGCCATCGACACCGGCGACATCGGCAAGCTCTACGTGCTCGGCTGCAACGGCCAGTTGCTGATGCACTTCGCGCCCCTGCTCGGCATTCCGTGGGCCGATTACCTCGAAGCCATGCGCGAAGGCGTGCGCAAGTACGGACCGGTGCGCGCGGGCATCTATGCGATGACGACGGGCACAGACGAAAAGGTGGCAGGCGTATGAGTCTGGTTTTTGCAGGCGTGTGCAGCCACGCCCCCGGCATCACCGGCCGCGCGCATCTGGCGGACCCGGCCGTGAAGGACGAGTTCCATGCGCAGTTCCACCGCTTCGGCGAGGCCATGCGCGCCACCAAGCCCGACGCGGTGATCGTGATCGCCGCGGAGCACTTCGCGAACTTCTTCATGAACAACATGCCGGCCTATGCCATCGGCATGGCCGACAGCTACGAAGGTCCGATCGAAGACCCGAAGTGGCTGGGCATCGAGAAGCACACCATCCCCGGCGACGCAGCACTGTCGCAGCGCATCATCCGCGAGGTGATGCAGACAGTGGACGTGGCCTATGCGGAGGAATGGAAGTTCGACCACGGCATCATGGTGCCGCTGAACTTCCTCACGCCGAACTTCGACACCAAGGTCATCCCCGTGAACATCAACTGCCAGGGCCCGCCGCTCACGCCGCTGCACCGCGCCTGGGCCTTCGGCGAGGCCTTGCGCCGCGCCTGCGACAAGGTGCCCGAGCGCATCGCGCTGGTGGGCACGGGCGGTATCTCGCACTGGCCGGCCACGCCCGATTCTGGCAAGGTGAACGCGGAGTGGGACGCCGAGTTCATGCGCCGCTGGTGCGCCAACGATCGCGAGGGCATGCTCTCGCTGGACGACTATGGCGACGAAGCCACCTACCGCGAGGCGGGCCAGGGCGGCTTCGAGATCCGCACCTTCCTCAGCGTGGCCGCGGCCGCGCGCGGCAAGGGTGAGATCTTCCATATGAAGGCGATTCCGATCTTCGCGGTAACGTGCACGGCCGCGACCATGTCGGTGGAATGAACGGAGAACAGCAATGCCCCATCTGGTGATCCTCTACACGCCGAATATCGAGGCCGAGACCGACATGTCGGCCCTGTGCCGCACGCTGGCCGACACCATGCTGGAGCAGCGCGACGCAGCCGGCAAGCCGGTGTTCCCCATCGGCGGTACGCGCGTGCTGGCCTACCCTGCGGCGCACCACGCGGTGGCCGATGGCAAGGCCGACTACGCCTTCGTCTACCTCAACCTGCGCATGGCTGCGGGCCGCGCCGAGGCGGTGAAGAAGAAGGCCGGCGACGATCTGCTGGCCGGCGTGCGCACGCATTTCGCGCCGATCTTCGACCAACGCCCCATCGGCATCACGCTGCAGATCGACGAAAGCCCCGGGCAGGTGTACGACGGCAAGCACAGCAACCTGCATCCCCTGTTCAACAAGAACTGAACGAAGCCACATGCTCTCCAAAGCCACCATCGCCCAACTGGCCGCCGAATTGCACGAAAGCGAGAAGTCGCGCGTGCAGGTCGAGCACTTCTCCAAGCGCTTTCCCGAGATGACCGTGGAAGACGGCTACGCCATCTCGCGCGAATGGGTGAAGGCCAAGATTGCTGGAGGCCGCACCGTGAAGGGCCACAAGATCGGCCTGACCTCGCGCGCCATGCAGCAGTCCAGCCAGATCGACGAGCCCGACTACGGCACGCTGCTGGACGACATGTTCTTCGAGCAGGGCGGCGACATCCCGTTCAAGCGCTTCATCGCGCCGCGCGTCGAGGTGGAGCTGGCCTTCGTCCTCGGCAAGAAGCTGCGGGGCCCGAACGTGACCATCTTCGACGTGCTGGCCGCCACCGACTACGTGGTGCCGGCCATCGAGATCATCGATGCGCGCATCGAGCAGTTCGACCGCCACACCAAGGCGCCGCGCAAGGTGTTCGACACCATCGCCGACAACGCGGCCAATGCCGGCATCGTGATGGGTGGCCGGCCGGTGAAGCCCGACGCGGTCGACCTGCGCTGGGTGAGCGCGCTGCTCTACAAGAACGGCGTGATCGAGGAATCGGGCGTGGCCGCGGCCGTGCTCAACCACCCGGCGACCGGTGTGGCATGGCTTGCGAACAAGCTGGCGCCGTGGGACGAATGCCTCGAAGCCGGTGAAGTGGTGCTGGGCGGTTCGTTCACACGGCCCACCACCGCAGTTCCCGGTGACACTTTCCACGCGGACTACGGCCCGCTCGGCTCCATCTCCTTCCGACTTGTATGAAGCTCGCCCCCAGGCTTCGC
>NZ_AKIW01000089.1 GCF_000282635.1 Variovorax sp. CF313 | reverse complement strand
CCGGTTCCGCGGTGTTCCGCGAAGAGACAGTGGCCAATTCGAGGCCGCGATTTCGCGATTGCACGGTACCAATTTCATGATCAACGCGCTCGAGTCGTCCTCCACCCGCCCGTACCTCATCCGGGCGCTGTACGAATGGTGCACCGACAACGGGTTCACGCCCTATGTCGCGGTGCAGGTCGACGAGACCGTCCAGGTGCCGCGCGAGTACGTGAAGAACGGCGAGATCGTGCTCAACATCAGCTTCGACGCGACCAGCTCGCTCAAGCTCGGCAACGATTTCATCGAGTTCAAGGCCCGTTTTGCGGGCAGTGCGCGCGAAATCAGCGTGCCGGTGGGGCGCGTGATCGCGATCTACGCGCGCGAGAACGGGCAGGGCATGGCGTTTCCGGCGCCGGCGCCATCGCTCGGCACCGAGCAAGGCGATGTGCCGTCGTCCGCCGCATCGCCGTCGTCCCAGGGCCAGGCCCGCATGCCCTTGCGTGACGCCTCGCGCGGCACCGAAGGCGATGCCGGCAAGATCGTCCATCTGGTGACGGGCGAGGACGCCGACGAAGCCATCGACACCGGCTTGCCCGCCGATCCCGACGACGAGCCGCCGCGCCCGCCGGCCGGTGGCGGCGCCCGGCCGTCGCTCAAGCGCATCAAGTAGCAGCGGCCGGCCACCTCGGCTGGCGCCACTAGAATCACGCATTGGAATTTCGCCGCTTTAGCTCAATTGGTAGAGCACCCGCCTTGTAAGCGGAAGGTCGTCAGTTCGATTCCGACAAGCGGCACCAAATCAAAGCCCGGCATCCAAGGATGTCCGGGCTTTTTCTTTGTCCGCGGGCAAGGATCGAGGGCAGAAACCGTCCGCGTGCGATCGTTCACGCATTGCGTGTGCATTTCGTGCGAAGTGGTACTTTCGCCTGCTGTGCACGGATTCGTGGAACTCACACAATCCCCACAAAAATCGCTGCTCGATTGAGCAAGCCAATATTGCGGGGAGGATCCATGTCCATTTTCAATGGCGTTGCGTGTCAGCACGGTTGCGTCGCGTGCGCGTTCGCGCCTTCGGCGGCACCGTGAAACGCCGCGTCACCATCTCGACGCCGCTGGGCGATGCATTGCAGTTTCATCGCCTGGTCGGCCGTGAAGTCCTGAGCCAGGCCTACGCCTTCGATGTCGATCTGCTGGGTCACGGCAACACGATAGATGCCAAGGCCCTGCTGGGCGAGACGGCCACGGTGTCGGTGCAAACAGAAAGCGGCGGCACCCGCTACCTAGCTGGCATCGTCACGCGCTTCGGCCTGGCTCAAGAAGATGCGCGGCAGTCTTTCTACGCCATGAGGCTGCGCCCCTGGCTATGGCTGGCGACCCGGCGTTCGGACTTTCGCATCTTCCAGGACAAGACCGTTCCCGAGATCCTCATGGAAGCGCTCGGGCGCTATGGCTACCCCGTCGAACAGAAGCTTGCGCGCAGCTATCGGGCCTGGAACTATTGCGTGCAGCATGGCGAGAGCGACTTTGATTTCGTTTCGCGCCTGTGCGAGCACGAGGGCATCTATTACTTCTTCCGGCACGAAGCCGAGCGGCATGTGCTGGTCTTCGCCGACGACATCGCCAGCTCGCACAAACCGTTGCCTGGCGCCGAGATCGTGCGTTATCACCCCTTCGAACATGCCGGCATGACCGGAGGCACCGAGCCCAGCGAGCGCATCTACGCCTGGGAGAGCGCCGAGGATGTTCGCTCCGGCCGCCACTACACCAGTGACTTCGATTTTGAGAAGCCCAAAGCCGACCTGAAGAGCCAGCGGCAGGCACCACCCGGCCACGCCCACGACGAGTTCGAGGTCTACGAGTGGCCAGGACACTACGTCTTGAGTGGCGACGGGGACACCTACGCGCAGGTTCGCAACGAGGGGCAATTGAGTGCGCGCGCCCGTGCCTCGGGGCGCTCCAACCTGCGCGCTCTGGCACCGGGCTACACAATGAACCTGGCCGGCCATCCGCGCGAGGACCAGAACCGGCAATACCTTCTGCTCGCTGTCAGCTACCACCTGCAGGAGAACCTGCAGGCCAGCGAGGGTACAAGGGGTGCCGAGGGCTCCGTGCAGCGTTTCGCGTTCGACGTGCAGCCCACCGCCTTTGCCTGGCGCCCCCCGCGTACGACGGCAAAGCCGCGCACTCGCGGCCCACAGACCGCCGTCGTGGTCGGTCCCGCGGGCGAAGAAATATGGACCGACCAGTATGGCCGCATCAAAGTGCAGTTCCACTGGGACCGGCTCGGAAAGAATGACGAGCATTCCTCGTGCTGGCTGCGCGTGGGGCTGGGCCTGGCCGGTTCGACATTCGGCATGGCGGCGCTGCCGCGCATCGGCCAAGAGGTCATCGTGGACTTCCTCAACGGGGATCCGGATTTTCCGATGGTGGTGGGCCGCGTGCACAACGCCGACGAGATGCCGGCATGGGCGTTGCCCGACCAGAAGCACCTCACGGGTATTCGCAGCCGCGAACTCGGCGGCGGTGGACGTTCCAACCACCTGGTGCTCGACGACTTCGCCGGCAAGATCCAAAGCCAGCTCAAGAGCGATCACGACAGTTCCAGCCTGAGCCTGGGGCACATCGCGCGCATCGATGACACCGCCGGGCGCAAGGATCTGCGCGGCCAGGGTTTCGAACTGCGCACCGATGGCCGTGGCGCCGTGCGTGCGGCCAGTGGTCTGCTTCTGAGTACCGAGGCGCGATTCAATGCCCGGGCCCACACCACCGACATGGACGAGACCGTGGTGCGGCTCACCCAGGCGCGCGAGATCCACGAGGGCATGTCCCAGGCCGCGATCGAAGCCAAGGCGCTCGAACGTGGCGACCAGGATGAAGTGACGAAGGCCCTGAAGGATCAAAACGATGCGATCAAGGGTAAAGGCGGTAATCCAGGCCAGGGTGAGTTCCCCGAGTTCCAGCAACCGCATCTGACCCTGGCCAGCCCTGTGGGCATCCAGAACTCGGCACAGGGCTCCACCCACATCGCCAGCACCGAGCACAACGCGATCACCAGCGGCGGACACACCAGCGTCAGTGCGGCAAGAAGTTTCCTCGTGACCGCCAGGAACGCGGTGCGCATGTTCGCCTACAAGGCCGGTATGAAACTGGTGGCCGCGAATGCGGACATCGACATCACGGCCTTGAAGGACAGCATCAACGTGCTGGCCAAGATGAACATCAAGCAGGAAGCCAACCGGATCACGATCACGGCCGTGGAAGAGGTCGTTATCAATGGCGGCTCCAGCTACACCCGCTGGAATGCCTCGGGCATCGTGCACGGGACCAAGGGTATTTGGCGCGAGCACGCAGCCACCCACAGCCTCATGGGGCCGGACAGCCGCAGCCCGGAAAAGATGAACCGGGATGTGAAGGCGCCCTTCGATCAAGAACTGATCTTTCACCACCTTGACGACCACGACACGCCGGCGGCGAAACAGGTGTTCAAGCTCGTGCGCGATGGGCAGCCGGCACCGCCGCCCGAAGAACCATCTCACGATCTGCTGAAACCGAACAGGAAAAGCGGCGATATCACAAGCACCAACGGCACCACGCGTCTGCAACGCTCGGATGGCCCGGAAATCTACAAGGTGCGCTGGATGGGAAGGAAGAAATAATGGCCGTACAGGGGGAGGACGAGGATGCATGGCTGGACTTCAGCCTGGGCATTGGAGGATTTGCGGAAGTCGCAGTGGCAACAACACCCGCGGCGGACAAGAGAAAGGTGCATGTTCGCGTGCCGCCAGGCAAGCTTATTCCCATCGTCTTCCTGCCCGGCATCATGGGCAGCAACCTGCGCCTGTCCAAGGCCCGGCAGGCTCAGATCAGGCGTAAGAACAACATCTCATGGTGGCCCGACAACACGGGCGATGCGTTTGCGCGGCGCAATGCGAGCGCGGCGGACCGCCAGATGCGCCTGGACCCGGACGAAGTCGAGGTGGATCGCTACAAGGTGAGCGACCACGGCGGTGATCGTTTCGATGCCACCGGTGATGAAACCGTCAGCTCCGATCAGCGCCACGACAACGTGCCTGACAACCTGGGCAACGTCAGCAAGCTGCTTGTGAGCGATCCAAAGGCAGACCCGAGCCACCCCCTGGCCTCCAACCAGCAAAGCTTTACGGCTGCGCAGAAGGCGCGCGCAAGGGGCTGGAGCGAGGTGATGTTCGGCTCCTACGGCGAGATCCTCCAGTTGATGGAGAGACAACTCAACGACATGTTGCAAGGGAATGGAGACAAAGTGAAGGTTTCGGCCTTCTGGTCGAACAAGGACAGCCGCGAAGCACTGGTGGGGCGAGCGACGGCCAGCTTCGGTGGCCAGGGTGGAGAGCCGCTGACGCAGGACGACCTCAAGAAGATCGGCGATTGCTGGTATCCGGTGCATGCCTTTGGCTACAACTGGCTCAATAGCAACGGTGAGGAAGCCAAGACCCTGGCACCGAAGATCACCAAGCTCATCGAAACCTACAACGAGAACGGCTTCAACTGCCCAGGCGTGATCGTCGTCACCCACAGCATGGGCGGCATCCTGACCCGCGCCTTGATGCACCCGGACTACGGCAACATCAAGGACAAGATACTCGGAGTGGTGCATGGGGTGATGCCCACCACGGGCGCAGCGGCGGCGTACAAGCGCATGCGCGCGGGCTTCGAGGGCAGCAACAAGTCCTTTTGGCATGTCAGGACCAATGTGGTGGGAAGCATCACGCAGGGCGTGCTGGGCGACAACGGCCTGGAGGTGACGGCGGTGCTGGCCAATGCGCAAGGCGGCCTGGAACTGCTGCCCGCTGCCGCCTATGGCACGGAATGGCTTCAGGTGCAGGACGACAACGGTGCGTTCCTGAAGAAGCTGCCGCAGGGCGACGCGGTGAGCGAGATCTACACGCTGGACCAGGACAAGTGGTGGAGGTTGATCAATCCGGATTGGATCGATCCAGCGGAGCAGGCGAAGATGCCACCCAACGAGGGGGGTAAGCCCGAAGAGCGAATCGGCGTCAAAGCGACGATAGAGCGGATCAAGGAAGCCATGAGATTCGCCAACGCGATCCAGGACACCTTCCACGACCGCACCTACGCTCACTACGGCAGTGACCCAGGGCAGCCGGCCTGGAACGACTTCGTGTGGCGGGTGATCGAAGGCGATCCGGCTGCGGCGGGCGATCCCTTGACGTGGGTGCTGATCAAGGGGGAGCGCGGCGACGATGCCAAGGGCACGCTGCGCGTGCAAGGAAACAATGGCACGGTGCTCCGGCTCAGGCTCCAGCCGGCCATGTCGCCCGGCGACGGCACGGTGCCCGTGGAGCGCAGCGCCAACAAGGTGCGCGCGAAAGTCAAGTTCGTGCAGACCGGCTATGACCATCAGGGCAGCTACGGCCACGCGAATGCCAATGCGGCGACGCTGTACGGCATCGTGCGCATCGCGGCCGCCTACGATCCCGCATGGTGGGCCGCCAAGGAGTGGGATTACCCCGCGAAACAATGATGATGAAGGACCTCTGACATGAATCCGCGTATCGAGACATTGTTCGAGCACACCAAGCTGCTGTGCTTCGGGCGCTATGTGTTGACCGTCCCGGTCGATTCGCACCTGGCGTTCGGGCGTGACTTCCCCACCTTGCCCAACCAGGCCAAGGACATCGAGAAGGTGATGCAGGCCGATCGGGCGAAGATCCTGGCGGCAAACAACACGGCGGAAATCACCTACTTCGGCAAGGGGCCAGCTCCGAATACTTGGCTGATTCGCTCATTCAAGAGCGTGTCAGCTAAGGAACTCGAGTTGGAAGGCTTTCGCATATATCACGTAGTTGGCCCGCACATCTTCGTGAATGGGCGAGGGACGGACAATGGGGCGACCGCCGAATCGATTCTTCGCGATACGGTCGAGCTTGCCCAGAATCTGCGCGCACGCGAGCCCGATGAAGTCCCCACCGAACAAGGCCTGTGCCATCAGTACGGCTTTACGCAGCGTGATGGCGCGAAAGGGATGGTTCTCACGCAGGTCGGCCTGCACATGGACGCACTGCCCGATGTGGTGTTCAGCGTCAGCAGCAACCAGGCCCAGACCACCAAGGGCAGCGACGGCTACAGCCTGCTCAAGCTGATCGCGGATCGCAAACGCGAAGCCGGCAGCAGTTACCCCAAGCTCACCACCTTGCGCGAAGGCAAGAAGAAGGTCCACGGCTGGGACGGCGAGGAATCGTTGGCACGCATGCAGGGGGGCTGGCACGATTTCGAATGGCTGTTCATCGGGGAGTCCGGCAATGTGGCGCGCCCCGCGCGTCTGGACGTGATGATGTACACCAAGGTGGAGTCGGACCGCGTGGGGGCCGCCGCGGCCTCCTCGCTCAACGACGAGGAAGCCATTGCGCTGTGGGACAAGTTGCTCGACGGCCTCAAGTTCCGCGTGGCGGTGCCGGGCGCGCCGGCCGACGCGGTGGCGATCAAATAGGAAAGCATGCGATGAAAAATATGCCAACGGTGACCCTTGCCCGTCGACGTGCCTTGCAGACAATCGGGCTGGCGGTCGCGTTGCCCTTTTCTTGTTTGCCCTCAGCGCAGGCTGCGCGAGCCGTTACGCAGGAGCCCGCGAACAAGCTGTGGCGGCCCGTTGCGCCCTTGCGGGTAGCCCGGCATGCGGCGGACTGGGGCGAAGCATGAGCGCGCAAGAGATCATTCTTGCGCACGACCTTTGGCGAAAGGGGGCGGGCGGCGCCCCGGCCGGCCTTGCCGGGCAGACCGACGGCAATGCCTACGCCGGCCTGGACCTCGGGCTGGCGCAGTTCGCGGATTCCACTTTTACCGGCAGCAGCTTCACCGAAACGAAGTTCAATGAGGCGCAGTGGTCGGCTTGCCATTTCTCCAACTGCATCTTCAGCGCCTGCAGCTTCGACAGCATCACCATCATGGGGTGCACTTTCGTGAACTGCACCTTCGAAAAGGCCAGGTTCAGGCTGGGCAACATCAGCGGCAGCCGATTGACGGATTGCAAGTTGAACGAGGTCAACTTCGAGCAAGGCAGCTGGTCCGCACTCAAGATGCACGGATGCACAGGCAGGAGCGTCAGGGCACGCGGATTGCGTGGCGAACAGGTTGACTTCCTGGGCAGCAACTTCGAACAGCTTGAGTTCGAGGACACGGTACTCAACAGTACGATGTGAGAGCCTTTGCGGCGTATCTGTCCCTTGGGATTCTCATCCCGATTGCGCCACACCCTGCATCAGCAGACCCAGCATCGCCAGTTGCGCCACCAGCGCCGGCCGTTGCGCCGACCGCAGGTTCTCGAGCACGGCCTCCAGCAAGCCCGCACTCCGCCCCAGACCGGCCTGCTTCAGCCGCAGCACCTGCGCCTGCGCTCGCGACAGCGCGCCGCCGCCCTGATGGCGCAGGCCCTGGCGCAGCCACAGCGCCAGCAGTTCCAGCGTGTCGCCAGCCAGCGCGTTCAAGGCGGGCACGTCCTCGGCATCGCTGCGAAGGCCCAGCGGCTGTGGCGCCACTGCCTCGACCTGGAGCACCACGGCACGTTGCGCCGTCAGCAGGCTCAGCGGCTGCATCACCGCCCGATCGCCCTGCAGATGCACGGTGCCGGCCACGGCGCGCAGCGGGCCGTATTCGCCGGCAAGCGCGCGGGCCAGCGCATCGACCGCGCCGGGCGCGACCGCGCGATGCGGCAAAGCCAGATGCAGCCAGTCGCGTTCGTTGTTGTCGTCTTCGGCCGGGGCTTCGTCCGACCCTTCCGGTGCTGCCTGCTTCAGCCGCGCATGCAGCACCTGCGCCGCCGCATCCCAGTGGCACGACGCCGCCTCCATGCGTTCGAACGCCACCACATGCAGCTGGCCCGACGCACCCGCCGACGCGCCGCCCGCGGCCTGCCGCGGCCGCACGAAGTCGGGAGCTGCCTCGCGCAGATGCGCCACCAGCGCGGCCACGCTGTCCTGCCGCAGTGGTGCGACGAGGTCGTCCCACGACTTGGGCGACAGCGGCAGCACGCCCGTCTGCCGCGCGCCGGCCGTGAGGTCGACGAGTCCGTTGGCGCGCCGTGTCGCGGTCTTGGTGATGACCTGGCCGCTCGCCAGTTGCCGCAGCGGAAAGCCCGCGACGCGCCGGTTCATCAGGGCCTGCGCGGTGCCGCCCGCGGCGGCATCGGCCGCGCGCGACCACTGGCGCTCCAGCACGGTCACGTTCTGCGTGTCGGGGTCCGCGAACAAAACGCTCGCGCCCTCGGCGGCGTCGTCGGACCAGAGCTCGGCCCCGAGCGACACCAGCCGCAGGTGATCGAGCGCGACCTCGCCCTTGACGCCGATGCCGAGGATCCGGCTGGCCGGCAGCGCGGGTCGCGCCTGTGGCCGCGCGGCATGCGCCGCCGCCTGCAATCGCGCCCACAGCTCGGCCAGCATGCGCACCAGCCGCAGCGGCTCGAAGCGGCTGCTGCGCGCATGCTGGGCCTGCAGCAGTTGCCAGAGTTCGTCGAGCGCATCGTCCACCCAGCTCCAGGCCAGCGCGCGCGCCTGGTTGCGCACGGCCTCGAAGCGGGCCGCGAGCGCCATCAGCGGCTGGCTCGAACCGTCGAGCCAGAGCGACAGCAGCAGGGCATCGATCTGCGCTCGCAGCGCAACGGCGGCTTCGCCCTGCATCGCCGCCGGTTGCGGTGCCGGGTCCGAGGCGGTCGCGCCTGCCGAAGCGGGCGGCGACACCTCGAGCAGCACCTCCGCCGAACCGGGCGCCAGCGGCCCGGCCTGCCGGAATGCCCACACCGCGATCACCACGTGCGCACAGCCGCTGCCCTGCTTGCAATCGCAGCGCGCATGAACCAGCGAGCTGCGCGAGAAGAAGCGCACGCTGCACATCGGCAGCCGCGCCACCGGCGGCGCGCTCGCGCTGCGCCAGGCCTGCACGCCGACCACCGGACGCGCGGCGGCGAGCTTGTTCGCCTGTTCGAGCACGGAGGGTGCGAGGCTGGCGGCCAGTGCGGCATCGTCGAACTGCGCGGGGCTCCATGCGCCGTCCGGCTCGGCGGCTTCCTGCGCGTCTTCGGGCGCATCCGCCTGCGCCGACGCTGCCTGCGCCTGGTAGGCCAGCACCAGCATCACCCGATGCCGGCACATGCCGCTGGCGGGGCAGCTGCACTGCGCGTCGCGCAGCGTGCGTCCCGGCGGCAGGCTGGTGCGCACGCCGTCGTCGAACTGCGCCTGCACCACGCCGTCGGCGCCGGTCTCCAGCTTTGGCAGCAGGCCGGCCGCCACGTCCTTCTGCGCGCGCTTCACGAAGCCCGCGTTGGCCAGCGCCGTCAGCGCCTCGGGCGTCAGCTCCAGCAGGTCGGCCCGCCATGCCGTGGCGCCGCTCATCCCTGCACCTTCTCGGCCAGCCAGCCGGCCAGCTGGCCCGGCGTCATCGCGCCGATCTGCGCGCCTTCGCGCACCAGCCGCGCGGCCATCTCGCGGTCGTAGTTGGGTTCGGCCTTGGAGTCGAGCGCCGCCAGGCCCAGCACCTTCGCGCCGGACTCGACCAGCGCCTTCACGCGGCGCACCAGCTCGTGCTCGCTGCCGCCTTCGTAGAAGTCGCTCACCAGCACCACGATGCTCTTCGAGGGATTGGCGACGAGCGTCTGCGCATACGCCACCGCCTTCGCGATGTCGGTGCCGCCGCCGAGCTGCACCTTCATCAGCAGCTCGACCGGGTCGGACACGTCGGCGGTCAGGTCGACCACTGCCGTGTCGAAGGCCACGAGCCGCGTGCGCATGCCGGGCAACTGCCACAGGCAGGCGGCCATCACTGCGCTGTGGATCACCGAGTCGACCATCGAGCCGCTCTGGTCGATCAGCAGGATGATGTCCCACGGCTCGGCGTGCCGCTTCGTGCGGCTGATGAACACCGGCCGCTCCACGTAGAGCTTGCGGCGCTGCGGGTCGTAGCGGTGCAGGTTGGCGGCCAGCGTCTGCCTGAAGTCGAAGTTGCGCGCGACCTTCATGCGCGAGCGGCGGCGCCGGTCGCGGCTGCCGCTGAAGGCCTGGCGCACTTCGGTGGCGAGCTTTTCCATGATGCGGCGCACCACCTCGGCCACCAGCTTGCGCGCGGCCGCGAGCACCTCGGGGTTCATCAGGTGCTTGGTGTGCAGCACTGCGCGCAGCAGCGATTCGGAGGGCTCGATGCGTTCGAGCACCTCGAGGTTGGTCACCACCTCGTCGATGCCGTAGCGCTCGACCGCGTCCCGCTCCAGCCGCTCGATCACTTCCTTCGGAAAGAGCGTGTGGATGGTGTTGATCCAGTCCGGCGTGCTGAGTGCCGAGGGGCCCAGGCCCGCGCTGCGTTCGCCACGGCTCGCGCGGTCGCTGTCGCGGCCGTAGAGCCAGTCGAGCGCGGCATCGGCGGCCTGCGCCTCGGCGCTCAGGCCACCGCAGGCCGATTCGGCCGGGTCGCCCAGCAGCAGGCGCCAGCGCTGCAGCGGATCGGGAATGTCGAGGCTCATGGGCGGGGGGCTTCCTCTGTGTCTTCGAGCGCCACGCCCCAGGCCGCGAGGCGCGCAAGCACCGCGTCTTCCACGCGGCGGGCCTCGGCCAGCTGTTCGGGTGCAGCCTCTCCCGCACGATGAGCGGTGAGCGTGCGGCGCGAGAGGTGCGTGGCGTCGTGCAGCGCCAGCACCTGGTCGGCCAGCAGCCCGCGTTCCTGCGGCGGCAGCCAGGCGAAGGCGGCGCGCAGGCTGGGCATGGCGCGCACGAAGTCGGCGTTGTCCAGGACCTGCACGGTACGGTCCATGCCGGCGACGAAAGCGGGTTCGGACGCGAGCACTTCGCGCGCCAGCGCCAGCAGCCCGGTGAGCGCATCGCCGAGCACGGGGGCGGGGAGAGAGTGCAGCAGTTGCATCGCCTCGGCCACGCCGTGATCGTCGTGCGTTTGCGCGTTGGCGGCGCGTCCGGCCAGGCTCAGCGTGGCACCGAGCGCCGCGCCGCGGCTCACCGCAGCGGCGCTGGCGTCGGCGGCCTTGCGCTGCCACACGGCGAGCGCGCGGGCCGGCTCCACGTCGAGCAGCGACGGCGCGTGCGCGTTGTGCGCATGGTCCTGCGCGTGGGCCAGCACGTCGGCCACGATCCGCCGCAGCGCAAGATGGCCTTCGAGGTGGGCCTGCATGTCGGCCGGTGCGATGTCCGCGGGCGGCTCCAGCAGCCACAGCGCGCGGTCGACACCCGATTCGATCACCACGCGCAGCACGGGCGCATCGGCCATGCCCAGCATCTGGCCGTGCCGCAGCAGCGTGTGCAGCACCGACAGCGCGGGGCCGAGCGCCTCGAAGCGCGGCTCGTTGGCAACGGCGCCCTGCAGTTCGCGCAGCAGCGCATCGCTGAGCGCCGACAGCCCCGCCCATGCGGCCTGGTTGAGGCCGTCGGCGAGCGGGCCGATGCGGCCGTGGGCCTGGCGCAGATCGTCTTCGAGCCGGGCGCGCGCTGCGTCGTGCAGGCTCGCGCCCCAGGCGCCGGCCTCGATCATCGCGGCCTGCTGCTCGAGCGGTTCGCTCAGCGACCACAGCTCGGTGCGCTCGCCCGACATCGCGAGCTTCGGCCCTTGGGTGCGGCGCACGCCGGGCAGCCGCAGGATAGCCAGGCGGTGCAGCACGCGGCTTTTCGCGCGGTCGGCTTCGAGCAGCAGGTCGAGCTTGATCTGGCCGCGCAGCACGATGCCGTGCGCCGCGAGTTCGGCCCGCACCGCGGCCACCAGCGGCGGCTGCGGTGTGCCGGGCGCCAACTGTCCGACGGTGTCGCCGGCCAGCACGTCCATCGCCTGCACCAGCACGGGATCGGTGCCGGGGCGGATCGCGCCGCGGTAGGTCCAGGGCAGCGGCGCGTCGAGCGCGTCCTTCACGAGCGCACCGGCCAGTGCGTCGAGCCAGTCGGAGCGCAGCGGCTTCTCGTGGCCGCGCAAGCGCGCGAGGCCCTGCGCGCGCAGGTGCACGGCCATCAGGTCGGCGGTGGAGGCGGGGAGTTTCTTCTCGCGCAGGCGCTGCATCACGTGCTGCAGCGCGCGGTGCGCGGCGCCTTCGGGGCCGTGGTCCCAGACCCACTGGTAGTAGGCGGGGGAGGGCATGCCCGAGGCATAGCCTGCGAAGGCGTCGAGGCGCTTGAAGGTGTAGGGCACGAGGTAGGAGCCGAATCGCAGCGCGGTGTCGGCGTCGGGCGTGTCTTCTTCGTCGGTGGATTCGAGCGAAGGCTGCGGCGTGGCGGGCAGCTCTGAGGGCATGCCTTGCCACAGCCGCGCCAGTGCAGGCGCGTGATAGCCGCCGCACACCACCAGCGCCTGCGCGCGGCCCGGCTCGCCCGGCTGCGCCATCGCCCAGGCGATCCAGCGCGCCATCATGGCTTCGCGCGCCTGGTTGCCCTGCGAGCCGCGGTCTTCGCCGCGCAGGTGGTCGAAGTAGGTGGACAGGCGCTGCGCCAGCTCGGCCGCATCGCAGCCGTCCTCGAACAGGTGGTCCCACAGCGCATCACGGCCCTGCACCGAGAGCTTCTCCGTCAGCGCGCGCTCGTAGGCTTCGGCGCGTTCCTCGTGCTCGTGGTCGGCCACGTCGGCATAGCGGTTCTCCATGCGCGAGAAGGCGTCGTGCCAGGCCGGCAGGTCGATGAAGCGCACCGCGGCGCCGACTTGGCGCGCGACCTGCAGCGCCTGCCACTCGGGCGAGTGCTCGGCAAAGGGCGACCACGAACCGCGGTGCGTGTCGTCGCCCGAGAGATAGCTGTAGATCGCCACCGGCAGCCGGTGCGGCAGGTACAGCTCGTCGAGGCGTTCGTTGAAGTCGGCCGGGCCCTCGATCAGCACGTACGCGGGGCGCAGCGTGCGGATGCGCTCGGCCACCAGCCGCGCGCAGGCCGGGCTGTGGTGGCGCACGCCGACGATGTGAAGTGATTCGCTCATCCTCGTCACCGATGGTGTGCCAAGCGAAGCGAAGGCCCTTCGCGGAACACCGCGGAACCG
>NZ_AKIW01000088.1 GCF_000282635.1 Variovorax sp. CF313 | reverse complement strand
GCCGAAGGCTTGCCCGCCTCGAGCGAGCACCATGCGGCTGAAGGCTTGCCCGCTTCGAGCGAGCACCATGCGGCTGAATCCTTGCCCGGCTCGCGATGGGGCATCGGCTCGCCGAACTCCTCGGCAGACAGGCGCTGCATTTCCAGGAAGGCCTCCTGCAGCGCCTTGGCGTCATCCTCGCCGCGCAGGCCAAGGTACGGGAAGTGGTGCAGGAAATGGCCGAAGGTGGCTTCGCAATCGGCTGCGTACTTTCTCGTGTCGAGGATGTGCATGTGCCAGAAGCGGTCGACGTCCTGCTCGGGAGCAAGCGTCAGGTCGGGGTGCTTGGCGTGCAGTATCAGGTAGCGCTTGTAGGCCACCTCCATCTGGTCCGCGTAGCCGGCCGACCAGCCGTAGCCGTCCTCTTTGCGGCTGGCCTTGAACTTGATCAGCGTGAGGTCGAGGGCCTGGATGGCGGCGATCGTCTGCTCGAGCGTCTTGCCTTGGGTGGAATCGATCATGAATGCTCCTGTGAAGTTGCGAGTAGGTCCGAGCAACGTGCCCGGTGACGATTGCCCGAAGGTCCGGCCGTCAGGCCGCTACCGACGGAGCAAACTGGTTGCGCAGGTGACGCGCCATGAAATTGCGTGCCTCGTCGGCGGGCACGGGCTTGCACAGCCAATAGCCCTGGACCTCGTCGCATCCGCGGATGCGCAGGTAGTCGAGTTGTGCTTCGGTTTCCACGCCCTCGGCCACCACCTTCATTCGCAGCCCGTGGGCCAGGGTGATGATGCCGTCGATGAGCGCCCGTGCATCGGCGTCCTGCGAGAGATCGTTGATGAAGGAACGGTCGATCTTGACGGTCGACAGCGGGAAAAGCTTCAAATAGGAGAGCGAGGAATAGCCCGTTCCGAAATCGTCGATGGCGAGGCCGACGCCCATGTCTCGAATCGTCCGGAGCAAATTGGCCGCATATTCGGGGTTCTCCATCACCGCACCTTCGGTAATTTCCAGCTCGAGCAGCGCCGGCTCCAGGCCCGAGGCTTCCAGGATGCCCCGTATGTCGGCGGCGAGCGTCTGGCTTTCGAACTGGCGCGGCGACAGGTTGACGCTCATCAACACGTCCGGCAGACCGTAATTCCGCCACGCGCGCGCATCGGCGCAGGCCCTCTCCAGCGCCCACCGGCCCATGGACACGATCAAGCCGATCTCTTCGGCGATCGGAATGAACTGCACGGGCGGGATCATGCCCAGAACCGGATGGTGCCAGCGCATCAGCGCCTCGACACCGACGATGCGCCGGGTCTGCAGATTCATCTTCGGCTGATAGTGCATCTCCAGTTCGCCTCGTTCCACGGCATGGCGCAGTGCGCTCTCCAGGATCAGCCGCTCGGTACTCTGTGCATTCATCTTCGCCGCATAGAACCGGAAGGTGTTGCGGCCTCTTTCCTTGGCCCGGTACATCGCGGTGTCGGCGTTCTTCAGCAACGCTTCGACGTCGCCGCCGTTGTCCGGGTAGATGCTCACGCCGACGCTGGCGCTGACGTGCAGTTCGCGCCCCTCGATGACGAAAGGCTCGGCGCAGCAGGCCAGCACCTTTTCGGCGAGTACCGCGGCATCGTTCGCGCTGGACAGGTTCTCCAGGAGCAGCACGAACTCGTCGCCGCCGAAACGCGCCACCACGTCGTCCTCGCGCAGCAGCGCCGTGAGGCGCTCGCCGCAGGTCTTGATCATCTCGTCGCCCACGCCATGGCCGAGCGTGTCGTTGATGTGCTTGAAGCGATCCAGGTCGACGAACATCACCGCGAACTGCTTCTGATGGCGGTTGCTGCGCTTGATGGCGCGATCAAGCTCGTGTTGCAGCGCGGCGCGGTTGAACAACCCGGTGAGTTCGTCGTGGCTGGCCATGAAACGAAGATTTCGCTCGGCCAGCTTGCGTTGCTCGTACTGGGCAATCTGCAGGGCGATCACACGCAGCGACTCCAGCGTCTCGGCGTCGTCCACGTACGGATTGCGGGCAAAAAGCTCCAGCGCGGTGGTCACACCGGTGGTGACCATCGGCACAACGAGGCCGCCAGCCAGTCCGGCCTGCCCCGCCATCGCATCGTGCACAAAGTCGCCCGGGGCTGCCCGCGTGTCGATTTGCACGACGCCACCGGTCCCCCAGGCGCGGCCCAGCGAGCCTTCGCCAGGCCGGTATTCGAGCGAGCGGCTGTCGCTGACGAATTGCCGCACGGCCGGGCCGCTGTCGGCATGCCAGGCGGCGGCGCAGCGAACCAGGCCGTCGTCGCCGACGCGCCACAACATGCCGCAGTCCCAGCGCAACTCGGTGCATACCGCCTCCAGCGCCTGCGTGATCACCGTCTCTGCCGCGCCATCGCCGGCAAGCAGCCGGGCGATCTCGTACTCGAGCTTCTGGCGCAACGCATCCTTGCGGCGCCGCGTGGCATCGCGCACGGTGCCGCGCACCAGCGTCTTTCCGTCTTCCTCGGCCGACTGCGCAATGACGTGCAGCCAGCGTTCGGTGCCATCGGGCAGGCACAGGCGGTGCTCGAATTCGCTGCGTTCCATGGACCGGGAGGCCTGCGCGATCTGTCGTTCGACCTCGGAGCGTTCCGAGTCCGGAACTCGCGAGAGCAGCGCCGGCAGGTCTGGCAGCAAGAGGTCGGTCTCGAAACCGAGGATGCGCCGGGCTTCCTCGGAGCATTGCAGGGCTCCGGTTTCGGGATCGAGTATCCAGCTGCCCAGGCTCGCCAGGTGCTGGGCATCCTCCAACTGTCGTTCGCTGGTGCGCAGGTGGCTGGTCATCTCGGTCGCCAGGACCTGGGCCCGGCTGCGTGAAGTGGTCAGCGAAAAGACGATGCCGGCAATCAGCATGCTGGTGGCCAGGCCGCCGAGGACGATGAACCAGGGGATGGCCTTGTCGAGCGGACCGAAGACCTGGCGCTCGTCCTGGCCGACCTCGACCAGCCAGGAGTGGCCGCCCAACTCGAAGCCGAGCACACGCTCGAGGCTGCGCGCCGGTGCGACGGCCGACTTCGCCAAAGCCGCGCTGTCGAACAGCAGTTGCCGCTCGCCGAAGGGGGTCGGCTTCACGAACCTGGTCTCGACGCGCGTGCCGACCGCCCCCTGGCCCGGGCCGGCATCGATCAGGCGCAGCCGGAGCGTCCTCGCGGCATCGTCGCCAACCATGTCGCGCAGCATGCCTGCGATGCTGAAGCCCGCGCCGACCGAACCCATATAGGCGCTGCGCCGCTGCTCGAGCGTATCGAGCGGCTGCCCCGTGCGATAGACCGGCAGCCGCATCGCCAATCCGATGTCGGACTCGCGACCCGGGATGCGCACCTTGCGCCCGGAGGAGACGAGCCCGCCGGTGTCACGCCCCTGCTCGAGCGCGTCCCCCCTGTCGGGCATCGCGCCCAGGTCGTTGCCGAGCAGCTTCTCGTTGCCGGCCTGCGGTTCGATGTAGATCAGCGGGTAGTAGGTGTCACGCTCGCCGGGCGGCTTGATGGCGAAGCGGGAGGCAACGCTGGCGTCGAGACTGGCATCGCCACGGACCCGTGCCTCGAAGAACTGCTTGTCGCCCGCCGCAACGCGGGGCGCATAGGTGACGGCCTGGAAACCGGGGTACGCGGTCGCAAGGTTCAGCCCCGCGACGTAGTCCCTGAAATCGCTTCGCGTCACGGCCTCGGAGGTGTTGAATCGCGCACGCAGGCCGATGAGGACGGCAATGTAGTCGTCGAAGCGAGCCTCGACCTTGCGTGCCAGATCGAACGCGGTTGCGTCGAAGCGCGCCTGGGCGCTGCGCCCGATCTCCTGGCGCGCCGAAATGCTGAGGGCGATCGATAGCGCCGCGCCGAGGATGAAAATTACCAGCGGCAGGCGAATCCTGGCCCAGACGGACAAAGACATGGGTTTGATCCTGTCGCTTGTACGAGCCGGGTAGCTCCGTGGACAACAGTGTGGCACGGCAGAGAACGCAACGGTTGCATTTTGGAACAATATACGGGGGATGTAAGGGCGTTACAAATGATTTTTGCCTAATTTTGAAAATCAAAGTATTAGCCCCACCCAGTCATCTCCCCAATTGCAAAGAGCCAGGCGTCTCGCGACGCCTGGCTCTTGTTCAAAAAGTAAAAAGGCCCGTTCAGAACGGAATGTCGTCATCCATGTCGTCGAAGCCCGACGACGACTTGGCCGGCGCCTGGCGTGGAGCCGGCGCCGGAGCGCGCGGTGCCGCCGCGGGCGCACGCGCGGCGTACCCGCCGCCGCCGCCACCGCCACCGCCCTGCGAATAACCACCGCCGCCACCACCTTGCGAGTAGCCGCCGTCGTCATCACCGGGGCCACCCGACGGGCCGCCCTGGCCCTGGCGGCTGCCGAGCATCTGCATCTGGTCGGCACGGATTTCGGTGGTGTACTTTTCGATGCCGTCCTTGTCGGTCCACTTGCGCGTGCGCAGGCTGCCTTCGACGTACACCTGCGAGCCCTTGCGCAGGTACTGGCCGGCGATTTCGGCCAGGCGGCCGTTGAAGACGATGCGGTGCCATTCGGTGGCTTCGCGCATTTCGCCGCTTTGCTTGTCTTTCCAGCGATCGGTGGTGGCCACGGTGACGTTCGCGACCTGATCGCCGCTCGGGAAGGTCCGCATTTCGGGGTCGCGCCCCAGGTTGCCGACGACGATGACTTTATTGACCGATGCCATATGCACTGCCCCTGATAAGTAGATGAAGGAGGAGGTTGAGAGGAACCCTCGATTGTGCCCCAAGGCTGTCGGAGCTCGGAGCCGGTGCATCCGTCTCCGCCGCAACCCGGCACCTCGCCATGAAATGCGCGGCGGTCTATCATGTCTGGTTGCCCTCGGACGATCGCCCCCTTTGAATTCAAAAGCCACTGAATACGCCGCCGCCGACGAGGAAAGCGCACGCGACGCGGAACTCGAGCGAAACACCTACCTCGGCGCCGTGCTGGCGCAGCAGCGCATCAGCATCCGCGGTGCGCGCACCCACAACCTGAAGAACGTCGATCTCGACATCCCGCGCAACAAGCTGGTGGTCATCACCGGCCTGTCGGGCTCGGGCAAGTCGAGCCTGGCCTTCGACACGCTGTATGCCGAAGGCCAGCGGCGCTACGTCGAGAGCCTGTCGGCCTATGCGCGGCAGTTTTTGCAGCTCATGGACAAGCCCGATGTCGACGTGATCGAGGGCCTCTCGCCCGCGATCAGCATCGAGCAGAAAGCCACCAGCCACAACCCGCGTTCCACCGTGGGCACGGTGACCGAGATCCACGACTACCTGCGCCTGCTGTACGCCCGCGCCGGCACGCCCTACTGCCCTGACCACCACCTGCCGCTGCAGGCGCAGACGGTCTCGCAGATGGTCGATGCGACGCTCGCGATTCCCGACGAACCGCGCCTCATGATCCTGGCCCCCGTGGCGCGCGAGAAGAAGGGCGAGTTCCTCGAGCTCTTCGCCGAGATGCAGGCGGCCGGCTACGTGCGCTTTCGCGTCGACGGGCAGACCTACGAATACAACGACCTGCCCAAGCTCAAGAAGACCGAGAAGCACGACATCGACGTGGTGATCGACCGCCTGCGCGCGCGCCCCGACATGCAGCAGCGCCTGGCCGAGAGCTTCGAGGCCGCGCTGCGCCTGGCCGAGGGCCGCGCGATAGCGCTCGAACTCGGCGCCGAGGGTGCGCCCGACAAGGAACACCTGTTCAACGCCAAGTTCGCCTGCCCGATCTGCCACTACTCGCTGTCGGAGCTGGAGCCGCGCCTGTTCTCGTTCAACTCGCCCGTGGGCGCCTGCCCGAGCTGCGACGGCCTGGGCCATCGCGAGGTGTTCGACCCGGCGCGCGTGGTGGCCTTTCCCTCGCTCTCGCTCGCGAGCGGCGCCATCAAGGGCTGGGACCGCCGCAACGGCTACTACTTCAGCATGATCGAGAGCGTCGCGAAGCACTACAAGTTCGACGTCGATGCGCCCTTCGAATCGCTGCCCGCCTCGGTGCAGCAGGTGCTGCTGCACGGCTCGGCGGCCGAAGAGATCAAGTTCAACTACACCATGGAGTCGGGCAACTTCGCGGGCAAGAAGCTCACGAAGAAGCATCCCTTCGAGGGGATCATCCCGAACATGGCGCGGCGCTACCGCGAGACCGATTCGGTGATGGTGCGCGAAGACCTCGCGCGCTTTCGCAACCTGCAGCCGTGTCCCGACTGCGGCGGCTCGCGGCTGCGGCCCGAAGCGCGCAACGTGTTCCTGGTGGACGAATCGGCCCGCCCGGCCGATGGCAGCGAGCCGCCGCGCATGGCGATCTTCGAACTGAGCCATCTCACGCTGCGCGACTCGCTCGCGTGGTTCCAGACGCTCAAGCTGCGCGGCGCCAAGGCCGACATCGCCGACAAGGTGGTGCGCGAGATCGGCCTGCGGCTGAAGTTCCTGAACGACGTGGGCCTCAACTACCTGAGCCTGGACCGCAGCGCCGAAACGCTCTCGGGCGGCGAGGCGCAGCGCATCCGCCTGGCCTCGCAGATCGGCTCGGGCCTCACGGGCGTGATGTACGTGCTCGACGAGCCCAGCATCGGCCTGCACCAGCGCGACAACGACCGCCTGATCGGCACGCTGAAGCATCTGCGCAACATCGGCAACAGCGTGATCGTGGTGGAGCATGACGAGGACATGATCCACGCCGCCGACCACGTGATCGACATGGGCCCCGGCGCCGGCGTGCATGGCGGGCGCGTGATGGCGCAGGGCACGTACGCCGAGGTGTCGTCCAACCCCGATTCGCTCACGGGCCAGTACCTCTCGGGCACCAAGAAGATCGAAGTGCCCAGGCACCGCACCGCGTGGCTGCCGGTCGTGAAGAAGCCGGCCTTCAACGAAGGCAGGAAGCCCTCGCGCTTTCCGCAGAGCCCCGCGGCCGAACGCCGTGCCGCGCGCGAGGCGGCCCACCTCGCGACGCAGACCGACCTGCAGGAAATTCGCGTGGTCGGCGCCACAGGCAACAACCTGAAGAACGTGAGCGTGGCCTTCCCGGTCGGCCTGCTGACCTGCGTGACCGGCGTGTCGGGCTCCGGCAAGTCGACACTGGTGAACGACACGCTCTACACCGCCGTTGCACGCACGCTGTACCGCGCGCACGAAGAGCCGGCCGCGCACGAATCGGTGGAGGGCATTGAGTATTTCGACAAGGTCATCAACGTCGACCAGAGCCCCATCGGCCGCACGCCGCGCAGCAACCCGGCCACCTACACGGGCCTGTTCACGCCGATCCGCGAACTGATGGCCGAGACCAACACCGCGCGCGAGCGCGGCTACGGCCCCGGCCGCTTCAGCTTCAACGTGGCGGGCGGGCGCTGCGAGGCCTGCCAGGGCGATGGCGTGGTGAAGGTCGAGATGCACTTCCTGCCCGACGTGTACGTGCCCTGCGAGGTGTGCCACGGCCAGCGCTACAACCGCGAGACGCTCGAGGTGCTCTACAAGGGCAGGAACATCGCGCAGATCCTCGAGATGACGGTGGAGGTGGCGCACGAATTCCTGAAGGCCGTGCCCACCATCGAGCGCAAGCTGCGCACGCTGCTCGACGTGGGCCTGAGCTACATCAAGCTGGGCCAGTCGGCCACCACGCTGTCGGGCGGCGAGGCGCAGCGCGTGAAGCTCGCGCTGGAGCTCAGCAAGCGCGACACCGGCCGCACGCTCTACATCCTCGACGAGCCGACCACCGGCCTGCACTTCGCCGACATCGAGCTGCTGCTGAAGGTGCTGCACCAGCTGCGCGACGCGGGCAACACCATCGTCGTGATCGAGCACAACCTGGACGTCATCAAGACGGCCGACTGGCTGATCGACATGGGCCCCGAGGGCGGCGCGGGCGGCGGCACGGTGGTGGGCGAAGGCACGCCTGAAGACATCGCGGCGAACGAGGCGAGCCACACGGGGCGGTATCTGAAGCGGCTGCTGTAGCCGGCGCGGCCCATGCCTTCCTTCACCCCGCGCCAGCTGGTACTGCTCGTTCTCCTGACCCTTGCATGGGGGTTCAACTGGCCCGTGATGAAACTGGGCGTCGCCGACTATCCACCTCTCGCCTTTCGCGCGATCTCGATCTGGCTCGGCGTGCCGGTGCTGGCCCTCGCGCTGGTATGGATGAAGGTGCCGTTCCGCGTGCCGCGCAGCGCGTGGCCCGAGCTGCTGTGGCTGGGCGCGACCAACATGTTCGTCTGGCACGCCTGCATCATCCTCGCGGTGAAGGCGCTCTCGGGCGGGCGCGCGGCGATCCTGGGCTACACGATGCCGGTGTTCTCGGCCGTCATCGGCGCGCTGCTGTTCTCCGCGGCGCTCACGCGGCGCGCGTGGCTGGGCGTGGGCGCCTGCGCGGTAGGCGTGGGGCTGCTGCTGTGGCATGAACTCACCGACTTCGCGGGGCGGCCCGGCTACGTGGCGCTGGCACTGGTGGCGGCCGCCACATGGGCGCTGGGCACGCAGTTGCTGCGGCACACGCGCATCGGGCTGCCGACGCTCACGCTGTCGTTCTGGATGACGGCGCTGACCGCGGGGGTGATGACGGTGCTCTCGCTGCTGTTCGAGCGCGGCCAGATGTACTGGCCGGGCCGCGTGACCTGGGCTTCGATCGGCTACAACGCCGTGCTGATCTTCGGATTCGCGCATGCCGCCTGGTTCTACCTGGCGCGCGGCCTGCCGCCCATCGCCTCGACGCTCAGCGTGATGTTCATCCCGGTGCTCGGCGTCTTCAGCGGCGCGGTGTGGCTGGGCGAAGCCGTGCACTGGCAGGACTGGGTGGCAGTGGCGCTGATGATGGTCGCCATCGCCTCCGTGCTGTGGCCCTCGCGCAACGCAGCGAAGGCCTGAGCGCGCCTTTTTCTTTTTTCAGGTCGTCGTCTGTACGTGCAGCCGGCTGCTCTTGCAGCGGTGCAGCGCGCGGTAGTGCTCCAGCGGCCTGCCATTGGCACCGTAGGCGATCGACTCGATGCGCAGCAGCGGCTCGGGCTGCGGCAGGTTGAGCAGCCGGCAGGTCTCGGCATCGGGCAGCACCGCATCGATCCAGCGCTCGGCGCGCACGAGGCGCAGCCCGTACTGGCGGCGCAGCACGTCGTACAGCGAGCGATCGTCCAGACGCGTGCGGTGCAAACCCGGCGCGAGGTCGGCGGGCACCACGGTCTCCACCAGCAGGCGCAGTTCGCCGTCGACGCTGCGCAGGCGCTTGAGCGCGACCACCTGGGTGTCGTCGGTGAGCCCCAGCGAAGCGGCTTCCTGCTCGGTGGGCGCGCGCAGTTCCTGCGTGAGGATCTGCGTGCGCACCGAGCGGCCCTTGCGCTCCATTTCGTCGGAGAAGCCGAGCACGGTGGAAACGAAATCCTCGTCGCGCTCGCGGGCCGACACGAAGGCACCGCGGCCCTTGATCTTGTAGATGAGGTTGTTGCGCACGAGGTCTGCCAGCGCCTCGCGCACCACGATGCGCGAGATGCCGAACTGCTCGCCGAGCTCGGCCTCGGACGGCAGCTTGGCGCCGATGGGCAGCACGCCCTGCAGGATCTGCATGCGAAGCGCGTCGCGGAACTGGGCCCACAGGGGCGACTCGGAGTCGCGGTCGAGCACGGTCGAGATTTCGGTCGGAGAGTTCACGTCGAGGGTTGGCTCAGGGCCTGAGGAGTCATCAATGATGCATCGAAAGATGCAGGCGCATCCGCTGCCACCGGCGAAAGCCGCACGCCGTGGCGCTCGCGCAGGGCGGTGGCGCAGGCATGCAGCTCTGCGTGCTGCTGCGCCGCATCCCAGCCCAGCGCCTCGGCCGCGATGCCCGCCATCTCGGCCAGCGCGGCATCGGTGACGAACCCGCGGATGGCCAGCAGCGTGCGGCGGATCACGAGATCGTCGAGATGCACCACGCCGGTTTCGAGGCAAAGGTACGAAAGCTCGGCCACGGAGTAGCCGGGCGCATGGCGCAGCGGCATGTCGCCCGATGCGGCGAGGCGCTGCGCCAGCGGCAGCGCCTTCGATCCGTAGCGCTTCAGAAGCACCTGCGCGCGCGTGCGGCTCATGCCCGAGGCGCCGACCAGTCGATCGACAAAACGCTCCACCGCCTGCGCATCGGCCGGCAGCTCGGCGCCGCCGCCGATGGGCAGCAGCTCGGTCGATGCGGTGCGCGGGCGGCCCAGCTGCTTCAGCACCTCGTCGGCCGCTTCTTCCGCGAGCGCGCGGAAGGTGGTCCACTTGCCGCCCACGAGGCCGACCATGGGAATGTCGCGCGTGGCGTTGGGCGGGTCGAGCACCACCGAGTGGTCGCGCGAGATCTGCCCCGGCTTGTCGGCGTCGGAGCGCGCGAGCGGCCGCACGCCGACGTAGGTATAGACCACGTCGCCGCGGCCAAAGCGCAGGTTGGGGAACACCTCGGCCAGCACGTCGAGCAGGTAGTCAACCTCGGCCGGCTCGGTGCCGATCTGGTCGGGGTCGTCCACCGGGATGTCGGTGGAGCCCACGAGCACGCGGTCGAGGAAGGGATAGACGATGCACACGCGCCCGTCGACCGCCTCGAAGTAGGCCATGCGGCCTTCCAGCGCGTCGCGCAGCGCGGGATGGTCGAGCACGAGGTGCGAGCCCTTGGTGCCCATCACGCGCGAGCCCGCGCCGCCGAGCACGGCCGTGCTGCGATCGAGCCACGCGCCGCTGGCATTCACCACGGTGTCGGCCGTCACGCGCACCAGCGTACCGGTGATCTCGTCGCGCAGCGTGATGATGTTGCCCGCGCAGCCCATCACGCGGCAGTAGTTGGCGGCGGCCGAGCGCGGCTGGTCGCGGCAGGCATCGCCGATGAGTTCGAGGATGAGCCACTCGGGGTGGCTGATCCACGCATCGAAGAAGGTGGCCGTCCAGCGCACCGCCGCGCGGAACAGGCTGCGGTCATTCGGCGGCACGCGGCTGATGCGGTGGTTGGGCATCACGCGTTGGCGGCGGCCCAGCAGGTCGTACAGGCGAAGGCCCGCAGCCACCGCAAGCAGGCCGCGCGTTCGCTGCGGCGGCGTGCGGCCGAAGAACTTGAGCGCGCTGCTCATCAGCCCGCCGAAGAAGCTGGACAGCGGCACCACCGTCTTCAGCGGCTGCACCAGGTGCGGTGCGTTGCGCAGCAGCAGGTTGCGCTCGCGCGTGGCCTCGGCCACCAGCGAGAAGCTGCCGTTCTCCAGGTAGCGCAGGCCGCCGTGGATCATGCGCGAGGGCGCGCTGCTGGCGCCCGCGCTGAAGTCGCCCTTGTCGACGATGAGGCAATCCACGCGCTGCAGGCACAGGTCGCGGAACACGCCCACGCCGTTGATGCCGGCGCCGACGATCACGGTAGAGAAATGACGATCGGCCAGCGAGGCCGAGCGCACGAAGGGCAGCTGCCAGGCGCTCATCTCGAGCCTCCCGACAGATGGAAAAACACAGGGGACATGGTGTCGATCAGTTCGTTGAAACCGGCGTTGAAGTCGGCATGGGCGCAGGCCTCGGTGGCATCGGGCTCGACCGTGTCGCAGGGCGCGAGCAAGGCGCTGCCCTGCCCGGCGTGGTCGATGCTCTGCGACATGGCGGCGTAGATCGCGGCGCCGCGCGCGCCGGTTTCGTCGTCGGCGCAGCGTTCGACCGGATGGCCGAGGAAGGATGCGAGCAGGCGCACGAGGCGCGCATCGCTCGCGCCGCCGCCGAGCACGGTCGATGCGGACGCAGGCAGGCCGCATGCCGCGAGGCGTGCCGCGTGCCGCGCATGCAGTGCCACGACCGCATCGACCACCGCGCGTGCCATGTCGCCCCGTGTGTGATGACTCTTGAGGCCGACGAAGCCCGCCGTCACGCCGCCACCGCCATTGACGAACGGCAGGAAGCGCAGGCCGCCCGCGCCCAGCGGCACCGACATCGCCAGGTCGACGACGGCGCGCGAATCGGGCAGTCCCAGCACGCCGGCCAGCCACGCGATGTTGGCCATCGACGAAGGGCTGTTCTCCATGTAGAGCCGCTGGTCGTCGCGCCCGAAGTTCACGACGGCCGCCACGTCGGGCCTGGGCTCGATCACCGGGCCGATCACCGCGTTCACGCACCACGTGCCGAAGACCGACACCGCGCGTCCGCGCCCTTCCGCACAGATCGCGGTCATCGACGCGAGCAGGTCGATGGCTCCCATCGCCACCGGAATGCCGGCAGGCAGGCCGCACAGCGCGGCCTCGGAAGGCCGCAGCCTGCCGATCACTTCGCCGCTCGGCACCAGCGGTCCGAAGACCTGCGGCCCGAGCTCCGCGATGCCCGAGGCATCGAAGGCCGCCTGCGACCACCTGCCCGTGGCGATCGACACCAGCCCAGCGGTGCTCGCATCGCTCGCGTCGGTGGCGATCTCGCCGGTCAGCAGGAAGCCGAGGTAGTCCTTCGCGAACAGCAGCCGGTGCACCGCGCCGCGCTGCACGGCATCGGTGCCGAGCAGCGCGGCGGCGATCACGGTGGGCTGCCCCGGCCACGGCCTGCAGCCGACGTCCGCGAACAGCGCCTCGCCATGGCCGAGCGCCAGCGAGCGCGCCCGTGCGTCGGCGCGCTGGTCGGTCGAGGCAACCGCCCTTCCACCCACGAGTTCGTTGCGCGCATCGAGCGCATAGAGCCCCGCGCCGTGGCCCGTGCAGCCGATGGCGCGAACCTCGGTCACGCGCTCGCCGAGCTGGTGAGCGACGTCGCGCAGCACGTGGGTCAGGGCCGTGCGGATCGCAGTCGCGCCCACTTCGCATCCCCCTCCAGGCAGCCGGTCGTGCGGCAGCGGCATGCGTGACAGGGCGATGGAGCGGCCGCTCCCGGCTTCGAGGGCCAGGGCCTTCAGGCTGCTCGATCCCATGTCGATGCCGATCAGTATGTTTGGCTTCATGTCATAACAGCTTCGGCGGAATAAAAGCACCTCGCCAGTAGCGTTTCCCCTAGTTATCCCGTCAAACGTCCAGCGCGTACATTCTACCTGTCATAACAAGTGACGCGACACCGAAGATCAAGATGCTGTCCTGAAAAGCAGCATCGCAAGCTGTGCCCCCCAACGTGAGGAGACAAAAATGAGGCGTAATTTCCTGAAGTCCGCCGCGGCAGCCGGCATCGGCCTGGCTGGCGCCAGCGCATTGGCGCAGCAGCAGGCGGCTGCCCCTGCAGCAGGCGGCGGACTGCGCGGCAACCCGAGCGACGTCTACGTGATGAACGTGATGGTGTCGGGCGTGGAGTACTGGTTTCCGGTCTACGAAATGATGAAGCAGCTCGGCCGCACGCTGGGCGTGCGCACGCGCTACACCGGCACGCCGGAGTACGACGTGAACAAGCAGCTCGCCTCCTTCGAGCAGGAGCTGGCGCGCAAGCCCGCGGGCATCCTGCTGCACCCGATGAACCCCGACCCGTTCATCGAGCCGATCAATCGCGCCGCGGCGATGGGCATCCCGGTCGTCACCTTCGCGGCCGACTCGCCGAACTCCAAGCGCACATCGTTCGTCACCTCCGACAACGACCGCGAAGGCACGCAGGCCGCCGACGCCATCGCCGCCTCGCTCAACGGCAAGGGCGAATACGCCGTGCTGGAGAACCCGGGCCAGGACAACCACGACCGCCGCATCGCCGCCTTCGTGAACCGCATGAAGGCCAAGCACCCGGGCATGAAGCTGGTCGGCCGCGCCGCCAGCAACCAGGACCCGAACAAGGCCTACCAGGCGGTGCTGAGCCTCGCGCAGGCCAACCCGAACCTGGGCGCGCTGTTCATGCCCGAGGCCAACTCGGCCCTCGGCGCGGCGCAGGCCAAGGTGGAGACCAAGAAGAACATCAAGGTGATGTGCTGCGACGTCAACGCCAAGATCCTCGACATGATCAAGTCGGGCGACGTGTTCGGCGCCATCAACCCGAACCAGGGCATGCAGGGCTACATGGGCATGATGATGCTGTTCCTGGCCAGGAACCCCACGCTCATCGACCCAATGAACGATGCCAAACGCAACGGCACCAACCCGATGGCCGTGCCCTTCCTGGACAACGGCCTGGCGGTGGTCAGCAAGGCCAATGCCGACGACTTCTACTGGGACAAGTACCTCGCACGCCGCGGCACCAAGGGAATCGGCGAGTGAGCCACCTGCTCGAACTGCGCGGCATCGGCAAGCGCTTCGGCGCTTCGCGCGCGCTCTCCGGCGTGGATTTCTCGCTTCAGCGCGGCGAGATCCACGCCCTGTGCGGCGAGAACGGCGCGGGCAAGTCCACGCTGATGAACATCATCGACGGCATCCACCAGCCGGACGAGGGCGAGATCTCGCTCGACGGCCGGAAGGTGGTCATCGACGGCCCCGCGCACGCCATGCGCCTGGGCATCGGCCTGGTGCACCAGGAGATCGCCCTGTGCGCCGACGCCACCGTGGCCGAGAACATCTTCATGCCGGAGATCAACGCCGGCAGGCACGCATGGATGGACTACGCGAGCCTCGACGAGCGCGCCGCCAAGGTGCTGCAGCGGCTGGGGCAGGACGTCGACCCGGCTGCGCTGGTGAAGGACCTGAGCATTTCCACGCAGCAGCTGATCGAGATCGCCAAGGCGCTCACGCTGGACTGCAAGGTGCTGATCCTCGACGAGCCCACCGCCGCGCTCACCGACAACGAATCGGCCGCGCTCTTCAGGGTGCTGCACGACCTGAAGGCGCAGGGCATCGGCATCATCTACATCAGCCATCGCATGGCCGAGATCTTTGCGCACTGCGACCGCGTCACCGTGCTGCGCGACGGGCGCAACGTGCATTGCGGGCCGCTGGCCGAACTGGACGCCGACGGGCTGGTGCGCCGCATGGTCGGGCGCGACCTGGGCAACTACTACCCGCCGAAGCAGCAAGCGCCTGCATCGGAGGAACACGTGCTCGAAGTGACCGACATCGCCGACGGCGAGCGCGTGCACGGCGTGTCGTTCACGCTGAAGCGCGGAGAGATCCTCGGCATCGCGGGCTTGATGGGCGCCGGTCGCAGCGAGCTCGCAGAGACCGTGTGCGGCCTGCGCCCCGCGCGCAGCGGCACCGTGCGCCTGCGCGGCAGGGCACTGGCGATCCGCAAGTACGGGGACGCGCTGCGAGAGGGCATCGCCTACCTCAGCGAAGACCGCAAGGCGGCCGGCGTGTACCTCGACCTGCCCATTGCGCAGAACATCGCCTCGATGGCGCTCGCGCGCGTCAGCTCGCGCTTCGGGCTGCTGCAGCGCGCGGCCGAGCACAGGCTGGCGGTCGACCTCGGTGCGAAGCTCAAGCTCAAGTCCGACGGCGTGGCCATCGAGGTGGCGAGCCTGTCGGGCGGCAACCAGCAGAAGGTGGCCATCGCCAAGCTGCTGGCCACCAACCCATCGGTGCTGCTGATGGACGAGCCCACGCGCGGCGTGGACGTGGGCGCCAAGTCGGAGATCCACCACATCCTGCGCGAGCTGGCCGGCCAGGGCGTGGGCGTGATCGTGATCTCGTCGGAGCTGCCCGAGATCATCGGACTGTGCGACCGCGCGCTGGTGATCCGCGATGGCCGGCTCGCGGGCGAACTGGCATCTAACGAGATGACGGAGGAAGCCCTGTTGCGGCTCGCCTCCGGACTCTGTGAACAGGAAGCGGCATGAAAGACCTGCAGGGTTCGTGCGGCGCTTTGGTCGGTTCGGGGCGCGCTCACGCCGACGGGGTACCT
>NZ_AKIW01000087.1 GCF_000282635.1 Variovorax sp. CF313 | reverse complement strand
AGCCGCCGCCGTGAAGGTCGAGAACGGCGTGGTCAAGTTCTACTTCGCGAGCGCCAGCGCCGAAGTGGCGCCCAACGCCAGGGAAGCGCTGACCGACGTGATCAAGGCCGTGCAGAGCGGCAGCACCGTGCTCGTGAGCGGTTACCACGATGCGAGCGGCGACCCGGCCAAGAACGCCGAACTTGCCAAGCAGCGCGCGGTGGCCGTGAGCGATGCGCTCAAGGCGGCCGGTGCGCCCGAAGACAAGATCGAGCTCGCCAAGCCCGAGCAATCCCAAGCCGACGGGCCGCCCTCCGAAGCGCGCCGCGTCGAGGTCAAGATAAAGTCCTGAGATGCCCACACCCGCACGACTCGAATCCTTCATCGCCGCCGTCGAAGGCGGCGCGCATGCCAAAGCCATCGAGGACTACTACACGGAAGACGCCACCATGCGCGAGAACCAGGCCGAGCCACGGCGCGGCCGCAGCACGCTGGTGGCGCAGGAGACGGCCGTGCTCGATCGCACCGAAACCGTCACCTCCACCTGCGTGCGTCCGGTGCTCGTGAACGGCGACCATGTGGCGATCCACTGGATCTTCGAGTTCACGTTCAAGGGTGGCGCCAGCATGCGCATGGAGGAAATCGCCTGGCAGCGCTGGGAGGGCGAGCGCATCGCCGAAGAGCAGTTCTTCTACGACCCCGCGCAGCGAAAGCCGGGCTGATTCTCGGCTTCTAGCGCCGGCTCTCGGCCGCCACGGCCCGCACCAGCCGGGTGGCTGGCGCTACCAGCTCCCGCAGGTCCGCAGCGCGATCCTGCTCGATGGCTTGCAGAACGAGTTCATTGATGCCGCCGACCACCGTCATCGCCATCTGGCTCGTCAGATGCACTGCGAGGCCTTCCGCGTCGCCGCTGCTGTTGATCGCCACCTGGATGAAGTTGGCGATCTCGTCGTTCACCCGGCGCCGCACCGCGAGGCCCGGCATGCCCAGGCCGAGGATCTCGACAAACAGCGTGCGCAGCAGCACCGGGTCCTGGGCGAGGTAATCGAAATACGCCGCCATGGCCTGCTCCACCTGCGCATGCCACGGTTGCGCGGGGTCGAAAGCCTCGCTCACCGCCTGCAGCGCGAGCCGGCTGGCAGTTTGGTAGAGCGCGATCAGGCACTCGGTCTTGGTGCTGAAGTGCTCGTAGAAGGTGCGGCGCGACACGGCCGCCTCGCGCACGATGTCGGCAATGGTGGTTTCGGCGTAGCCCTTGGCTGCCACGGCATGCGCCATGCCTTGCAGCAGGCGCGTGTAGTGCTCGCTTCCGGTGCCATCGGCTGACTTGGAAGGCACGGCTGTTTCGACGGCTTCACTCATGAACGGCACATTTTCCTACGCCATGGTACTTGACAGTACCAACTTGCGATTGCACCATGGAGGCAAGTCGGTACGAAGATGTACCAACCATTTCAGTTCCGTGCTTTTTTCGAGGCTTGTTTTTCATGACTGATCTCGTGGTCCGCCGCCTTCTGATCGATTTGCAATCGCCCTTTGCCCGCGACTGGTGCGGCGGCGACGCATTCTCGACCGCTTTCTTCAACGCCCTGTCGATGAGCTTCCCCTTCGGCGAACAATTCTTCATCGACGCGGTTCGCGATGCCGTCGCCACGCTGCCGACGGAAGTGCAGGAAAAGCATCGCGCCGACGTGCGCGGTTTCATCGGGCAGGAAGCCACGCACCGGCGCATTCATTCGCTCTTCAACAACCACCTCGAAAGCCAGGGCCTGGTGGATGGCTGGACGGCGCGCGCGGGCAAGCGCCTGACGCTGATGGAAGACGCCGACTCGCGCCACGCGCTGGCGGTGACGGCGGCCACCGAGCACTTCACGGCGCTGTTCGCCGAATGGCTGCTGGCCCACCCCGAGATCCTCGACGGCGCCGAGCCCCGGCTGCGCACCATGTGGCTGTGGCACAGCGCCGAAGAACTGGAACACAAGAGCGTGGCCTTCGACATCTACAAGGCCGCAGGCGGCTCCGACGAATGGCGCAAGCGCTGGTTCCGCCGCGCCACGATCATGTTCCTGGGCGACCTGATGCATCAGACCATCGACAACCTGCGCCGCGAAAAGCAGCTGCGGAAATGGTCGACCTGGAAGAGCGCCGTGCGCATCCTGCTGAGCCGCGACGGTCTGCTGCGCGGCAACCTGGCCGGCTGGCGCGGCTACCTGCGCCCGGACTTCCATCCGATGCAGCAGGACAGCAGCCTCTCGGTGCGCTGGCTGGAGGACAACCGCGCACAGTACACACCCGTGGGCGCGACACCCGAGGCAGCGGCCGCGGGTTGACCGGCAAGAAAGCTCAGTAGAAGTTGGCGCGTTGCGGCGCACCGCCGCCGGCCTGCTGGTGTTCGGGGCGCAGCGCCAGGTCGTGCAGGGTGTCGAAATCGGACGGAGCATCCGGCACGCGCATCACCACTTCCAGCTCGTGCATCGAAGTGACCCAGCGGCCGGCCGGCGATTCGGCAGGCTCGTCGTTGGCGAAAACGCCGTCGCGGATGTAGAGGGTCTCGCCCTCGGGGCGCTCGGCATGCAGCTCGATCAGGCGCGCGATGGAGAAGTTGTACGTCACGAGCTTTTCGCGCGTCTTGCGGTCCTTGCCGCCGCAATTGAACGAGCCTTCCGCGGCAATGACGATACAGGAGCCGTCCACGCCTCCGTCCATCTCGATCTCATTGCCCGAGCGCCAGATGGCGTTGGGCAGGCGCACGCGCACCTTATCGATCACGAGGTCGCGCTGCTTGTTCAGGCTGCCAAGAGGCGGCACCAGCGAGCGCAATTGGCGCAGGCGCTCGGCGAAGTTGTCGTCCATCAGGAATTCGACATGGTGCGTGGCGCTGCCGGAGGAGCGCTTGACCACCTGAATGACCACGTGGCGCGACTTAGCCATGGCAGAACCCCTTTGCAAGCGTTGAATTCCATGTCCCGCGAGGGGCGTCGACGGCGTGGCTGCAATTCATTGGAAATCGGCTACAAATTAGAACTTTTGAATTCATGCAATCACTTGCATCATTTGTTTCTAACTGTATAACGATTGGCGGCAATGGGGAAGGCCAATTCGTGACTTATGCACGCGGAAATGTCTCCAAAGTGCCTCCCTGATGTGCTAGCAGGGTGTCTCTAACGGACTCGGTCAATACCTACTCAAGGGATTCGTCGAGCGCCTTGCACGAAGGCGCGCAAACGGTCTGGGACTTGCCCAGCACCTGGCGGGTGCGCAACTGCGAGCGCACGCGGTGCTTGCCGCACATGAAGCACGACATGGTCGCGCCACTGAACGACGCCGACGCGCGGAACGGCGAACCGGGCGTCTTCGATTTGTAACGCAGGCCGTCCGCCACCACTGCCGTCTTCACTTCACCCTTCGCCATGCGTCTTGTCCTTGCTATTCGGTTCGGCACGGCGCATCGCGCGTGCAATGGCTTCCCGGGCACTGGTTTCAGCCGCCAGGGAAGCGTCCAACGCCGAGCGGCAAAGCCCGGCGTACTGGTAGTTGAGGTTCTCATACACCTCGGCCGCGGCCGGATAGGCATCGAGCAGGCGGCCGAGCTCGGCGCCCTGCTCGACATCCTCGAACTCATGCACGAGGTGTTCGACCACGGAACGGTACTGCTCTGCGCCGACGGGCACAGCGCTGTGTTCAAGCTTTTCCAGCAGTTGTGCCAACACCTGGGTCACTGCCAGATCGGTCTTGGGAGACGGATTATCGGTCGTGTTCATGGTTTGCATCTGGGGGCAGCATACGCCTATGCAAGTGGCTGCTCGCACGGGGAGGTCTCTGGCGCCCCGGTTTCCTGGGCCGCCTGCATCCGCTGGAGCAGGCTGTGCAGCATCTCGGTGGACAGCCCGTGGATCACCAGCCGATGCCCCGCTCGCAGTGTCGACAGGGGCACGAGCGGGTGCTTGTTGTTGACCAGAATGAGGTGTTCGGGCGCGGCCAGGATCGTGGCCGCGTAGATGCCGATGGTTTCGTCCAGCTGCAGGGAGTTGGCGGCACGCCAGAAATCGTTGTCCGTCAGCATCAGCTGGTAAAGCGGCGTAAAAAGCTCGATGGCGCTTTGCAGGTCGAGAAAATTGAGCTTTCCCTGGGGCATGTCTTCCAGCCGCGGGCCGGGCTCCCTGATCATCGAGAAATCGACCTGTTCCGCCTTGCACAGCGCCACGCCCTTGTCGCGCAGCGCCTTGTTCAGCCGGATCACGAAATTGAACAGGTTCAGGTCGTGCTTCAGGAACATCTCGTCCTTCAGCGCGTCGATGCCGGCCGGCTCCAGCGGGCTCGTCGCTACCGGGGCCGGCGAGTTTCGCCCGATGAAGGCCAGCACCTGCGAGCCCAGGTGAAAGTGCCGCAGGATCAGCCAATTGGCCTCCGGCGAAACAAAGCGCTTCAGCCCCCACGCGAGAAGTCGGTGCAGCAGCATCGAATGCGACCAGTTGCGCGGCACGAACACCTTCACGATCTGGATCAGGATGATCGTCAGCCGCGCGATCGGCCGCAGGAACGGCAGCAGGTACTGGCGCGACGCCGAACTCGAATCGGCCAGCCACGCGGCCTTGACGTCGTCGGGCAGCGGCGTGCTCTGGTCGAGGTAGAGCGCCAGCCAGGGGCTGGGGTCGCGCTCGTCGTGCGCCTGGGTCAGGAAATCAGGTGTTCGGTCCATGGGGCCTGCGTTCGGTGATGTGCTGGAACTGCATCAGGTACAGCGCGGCCGTATGGCGCGCGGTGTCGGCTATCTGTCGGGCGGCGCGCGCGTGCCCCTCTACGGCCATGACCATCTCGACCGCCGTGAGCCAGCGGCTCAGGTGATGCTCGTCGTTGTGACCGTGGTATTCGAGGAAGCGGAAGGCATCGGGTGGCAGCTTCAGGCCGGACTTGAGCAGCGGCAGCAGCGCCGGCACGATGCGCTGGCCCGTGCCCTCGATGATGTAGATCGCGCCCAGCAATCCGATCGGGTCGCGCGTGGCGGCCAGGCCATGCAGGTAGGCGTTGAGCGCCTCGCCGCCGGGGTTGCGGCGCAGGTCTTCGATGTTCTCGACCATGCCGCCGGCCTTGCGGTAGTCGCTGAAGAGGATGTTGAAGTCGTTCTGCTCCTCCCCCGCGTGCACGCCGATCAGCGAGGCCAGCATCTGGTACGGCTCGCTCAGCGAGGCGGCGCCTTCGCGCATCCACAGGCTGCCTTCGCGAACCTGGGGCACCCATTGCTCCATCCAGTTCAGGTAGTCGGGCACGGCAAAGCGGCGCTCGCGGATCTGGCGGACCAGCGGCGTGCGCCAGACCCGGGAGCGGTAGTCGTGCCAGATGGCGGCCAGTTCGGTCAACAAGGCACCGAGGCCCTCGGGCGCGGCGGCCGGGTCGTGCGGGGGCGCGATCACGAGGTCGTCGTCAGGCGCCGCTGCCGCCGCCGCGCGCGGTGCGGCAACCACCGGCACGGCATCGACGGACTCCACTTCGAGCAGCATGTACGCCGCCATGAATCGCCCCGACTCTGGCACGTAGCAGAAGATCTGCTCGCCGGGCTTCAGCGCCTTGGTGTGCAGGAATTCGGCCAGCATCACGAGGATCGACGCGGCCCCGGTGTTGCCGCGCCAGGCCAGGTTGCTCCACCAGCGCTCTCGCGGGATCGACAGGTCGGCCTTGGCCATCAGGTCCTCGACCACCGGGATGAATTTTTCCGACGAGTAGTGGCAGAGAAAGTGATCGACCCGCTTCGGATCGACCCAGCCGTCGCGCACGAGACCCGCGTACTCGTGGATGCCGATGTCGAACAGGTGCGGCAGCAGACGGATGTCCTGGCGCAGCGACAGCGCGCCGGCAGCTTCGGCCTCGGCCCAGGAACCGAAATCGAGGTGGCCGCGTGCCCGGTCTTCGGTCAGCCCGAGCTGCATGCACACCGGGTAGTCGCCCGAGAAGGCGCGCTGGTGCACCCACTTCAGCTTCAGCCGCAACCCCGGTGCACCGGCCAGTGCGGGCGTACCGTCGGACAGCAGCAAGGCGCCCGCGCCATCGGACAGCATCCAGCGCAGGAAGTGAGAGTCGAAGTCTGTCTCGTAGCCGCGCGCCGCGAAGCGCGAGCGCTTGAAGAGGCGCGACGGCATCTCGCTGGCCACCGCCACCGCCGAGCGGTGCGCCCCCAGCTCGATGCCCTGCGCGGCCGTCTGGATCGCCGACACGCCCGCCGCGCAGATGCCGTGCACCGAATGCGTCTCCATCGGCTGCGCCGTCAGCTCGCCCTGGATCATGTTGGCAAAGCCTGGCATCAGCGTGTCGCCGCCCGACGAGCCGCTGGCCAGCAGCGACACGCGCGACAGCTCCGCGCCGCCCCGCCGCAGGCAGTCGCGGATCGCACCTGCCGCCAGTTGCGCATTGGTGTGGCGGGTCACGCCTTCCTCGTCGATGGCGTAGTGCCGCGTGAGGATGCCGTTCTCCGCCAGGATGCGCCGCTTGATGCGCTCCGACATGCGGTTGAGCGGCGCGATGTAGGCGTCCATGCGGTCGTTGGGAATGGGCTCGCCCGGCATGAAGTAGCCGGCGCTTTCGAGGTAGACGCGTTGAAATGAGACGGGCATGGTTCAGTTGATGGGTGAATCGGGAGGCATCAGCGGGCGGCTGCGAAAACGCGGCCACACGGCCCCCAGCAGGAACACCCGCACCATGTACGGCACCAGCCCGCCCTCGTTGAGCGCAGGGTCCACCTGCGCGCGGTAGCGCGTGCGATGCAGGCGGGTGAGCTCGGACCAATGGGCATGCGGGTTTTCGTGGTGTGCGGTGTGCAGGCCGATGTTGAACAGCAAGGGGTTCACCAGCCCCTCGAAATTGCGCGCGTAGTTCAGCCGGCTACCCGGGGTATCGCCCTGCGCCTCCTTGCGAGGCGCCTTCCGGCCGTCGGCGTGGGCATGCTGCAGGTAATTGGTCGCCAGCAGCCAGTGCAGGCCGTGCAGTTGCGGCACGATGACGAAGACCAGCGCCTTGCGCCAGTCGAGCCCCAGCAGCACCGCCCAGCTGGCCAGCCACAGCGCGTACTGCGCCATGCAGTAGCGCCACGCGCCTCGCCTATGCAGCCGCAGCCGAGCAAGCCAGGCGAAGAACACCGGCATCAACACCCACACCGCCTGGAACGGATGCAGAAGGTAGCCCCTCAGGTGGTTGGTGTCGCCGCCGAAGCGGTAGGTGCGCGCCACGTCCTTCGAGCCATGCCGGTGGCGATGGTGGTTGGCCACGTGCGCAGGCCAGAACACGAAGGTCGGGTGTCCCTGCAGCAACGTGATCCAGAAGTCCGTCAACCGGTTCATGCCCCGCCCGCGCCACATGCGCAGATGCACATGGTTGTGATGGATCACGCCGACGCCGAGCGTCAGGAACAGCGTCATCCCATATAGCAGGACATCGAAGCCATGGAACCACTGCCACGCAGCCAGCCCAGGCAACGCGACGAGATAGGCAAGGCTCTGCCAGTCGCGCCGGTGACGCAGCCGCGGCAGGTGGCGGCTCGCGTCAGGCCGTGGTCGCGCCATGCTTCTTGCGGAAGGCCTGGAGAACCGGCTCGGCTGCATCGGCCGCGACGCGCGTTCCGAACAGCCGGTCCATGAACGTGAATTGAAAACCGTAGTTGCCGTTGTGCACGGCATGGTGCAGATGGTGCCGGCGGCTCGCCGCGAACCAGTGGCTGTACGACACGCCCGTGAAGAAGTCGTAGTTCGAATGCCCGATGCAGTTGAAGAACAGGCTGAACACCGGCACCGCCGCGAGCGACCAGAAGCTGAAGTCGTGCACCACCATCGGCAGTAGGATCACGTTGCCGAGCATCAGCGCCTCGACGGGGTGAAAGCTGTAGGTGGCCCACGGGGTGGTCACGAACGAGCGGTGATGCGGCCCGTGAAAGCGCCGCAGCCAGCGCGTATGCAAAAGCCGGTGATTGATCCAGAAATGCACGTCGTTCCAAAAGGCGAGCGCGAGGATCTCGACCGCGACTTGCCGCCAACCCGCATCGCCGTCGAGCCGCGCCCAGCCCAGCTGCAGCAGCCCCCATGGAAACACCATGCCCAGCCCGAAGATCAACACCGACACCCCCGACTGCCCCAGTTCGCGCCGCAGCTGCCCCGGCTGCAGCGGCCGCGGATCGAGTTCGCGCCCGATGCCCAGCGCCGGCAGCGCGCGCTTCGTCAGCAGCCACGTGAGGCCGCCAAAACAGAGATAGATGCCGCCGAAAAAAAGCACGCCCCACAGCATGACCTGCGGGGCGGACAACGAGGTGAAGGTCTGCGCCATCCCCCGAGGCTACAACAGCATCTCGGGAACGATCGGCGCGATGAGCATGTTGTAGAAGCGCTGGAAGAAGCCCGACTCCGGCTCCGAGGTCAGGATCATCTCTTTCTCGCCGTCGTTCGTCAGCCATTGCAGCGTGCCGGTGTCCTTGGCCAGCCGCAGCCGGTAGGAATTCTGCAGCTTGCTGATGTTGATGACGCGCAACATCTCGCGCGCCAGTTGCGGGCTGTCGACCACCACCCCCATCTCGGTGTTCTGGCTGGCCGAGCGCGGGTCGAGATTCATCGAGCCGATGAAGATGCGCGTCCTGTCGATCGCAGCGGTCTTGGAGTGCAGCCGCCCCAGCGACTTGCCAAACATGCCGAAGCGCTCGCCCGCGCTGGTACGCTGCGGGCTCAGTTCGTAGAGGTCGGCGCCGCTTTCGAGCAGCCGCTGGCGGTAGCGCGCATAGCCGGTGTGCACCAGCGGCTCGTCGTTTGCGGCCAGCGAGTTGGTCAGCAGCGTGAGCTTGACCTTGCGCCGGCCCAGGTCCTGGAACGCCTCCATGCCGCGCTCGCCCGGCACCAGGTAGGGCGAGGTCAGGTCGACCTCGCTCTGGGCGTCGAGCAGCAGCGCCCAGACCTTCATCGTCACGCTGGTGGCGATGGCCTCGTCGGCGGACATGGTCGCGGGCTTGGTGGGCGGGTCGGCGATGGCGCGGGCTTCGCCCCACAGCAGGCCCATGCGGCCGCCGTCGAGCTCCTCGGCAATGGGCCCGTAGCCGAGGATGTCGGACGGTGGCAGCACGATCTTCGGTGGTGGCGCGGCCATGCCCACCCAACTGTCGAAATCGGCGCCGTTCGGCCTGCGGCCGCGCTCGCCCGTCACGATGTCGGCAATCGGCCAGACCTGCACGCTGTTCCAGTAGGCGTCGAAGATCGATTCGAGCTGCGGCACCACCTTGCCGATCACCAGCGCATCCATGTCGATGAAGTTCTGCGCCTCGCTCAGCACGAAATACTCTTCGGCGATGTTGCGCCCGCCCACCACCGCCATCACGCCGTCGGCGATGAAGAGCTTGTTGTGCATGCGGTGGTTGAGCCGCGAAATCTCCCACGGCGACGCCGCGAAGCGCGACAGGAAGCCGTTGCGCCCGCAGCAGAACGGGTTGAAGAGGCGCACGTCCACGTTGGGCGTCTCCGACAGCGCCAGCAGCAGCTGCTGGCTCTTGACGGTATACAGGTCGTCCACCAGCACCCGCACCTTCACGCCGCGCATCGCCGCCTCGCGCAGCGTGCGCAGCAGCAGGCGGCCGACGGCGTCGTTCTCGAGCTGGTAATACTGCACCACCAGCGAGCGCTGGGCCCGCTGGGCGAGTTGGATGCGCGCGTCGAGCGAGTACACGCCCAGCGGCATCAGCCGGAAGCCCGAGTGCTCGCCGGGCGGCGTGGATGCGGCGGCAATCTTCGCGAGCGTGGTCGACGGGTCGGCGGAGGCGGCAAATTCGGCGGGCCGTTCCCGTGCCGGCGGCAGCGAACCGCAGGCGCCGAGTGCCGCGATCAGGGCGCCAGCGAGCGCGAGGCGCAGAAGCAAGAGGCAGGCGTTCATGATGGTGCTTCCATGGCGTGGTTCTTCCCCGTCGTTTCTTCAATTGTTCTGCTCAATACGCGGGCCGGCCTGCACCGGTTTCAAGGGCCCCTTTTGGGGACGCCCGGCCTAGAATTCGACCCACATCGCTGCGGAGTTACATCATGGCCCGTTCGCACCTCCATCGCATCGCCTGGATGACGGTTTTTTCAGCCCTGGCGCATCCCGCCTGGGCCGCGCTAGACATCGGCGACCCCGTCCCCAGGTTCACCGCCACCGCGGCCCTGGGCGGCAAGACCTTCCGCTACTCGCTGGCCGACGCTCTCGCCAAGGGGCCGGTGGTGCTGTACTTCTTTCCTGCGGCCGATTCCAACGACTGCTCGATCGAGGCCCACGCCTTCGCCGAGGCCGTGGACCAGTTCGCCGCACTGGGCGCCAGCGTGATCGGCGTTTCGGCGGACGACATCGGCACCTTGTCGAAGTTCTCGGTCAAGTCCTGCCAGAGCCGCTTTCCGGTGGCGTCGGACGAGGGCAAGACCGTGATCCAGGGTTTCGACGCGCTGATGCAGACGCGGCCCGACTTCGCCAACCGCCTGTCGTACGTGATCTCGCCGGACGGCAAGGTCGCCTACTACTACCAGAACCTGAATCCGGACAAGCATGTGGAGCGCACGCTGAATGCGGTGAAGGCGCTGCCAAAGGCCGGCGCGGCCAAGTAAGGATTGCGGGCCGCAGGGCCATGGGATTCGCGCGCTTCGCGCAAAATCCGCCCATGCAGCTCAACTACATCGCCAACGCGCACGTCCCGTCCTCCTCCGGCCGCACCCTGCCGGTCATCGACCCTTCCGACGGCCAGGTTTTCGACGAAATCCAGCGCAGCAACGCGGCCGATATCGATTCCGCCGTGCGCGCCGCACGCGACTGCTTCGAGGGTGTCTGGCACAAGGTTAGCGCAGCCGACCGCAGCCGCCTGCTCTACAAGCTCTCGCAGAAGATCGCCGGGCACGTCGACGAGCTCGCGCTGATCGAGCAGCGCGACTGCGGCAAGCCGGTGAAGCAGGCGCGCGCCGACGCTGTGGCACTGGTTCGCTATTTCGAGTTCTATGCCGGCGCCTGCGACAAGCTGCACGGCGAGACCATCCCCTACCAGGACGGCTACAGCGTCTTCACCTGGCGCGAGCCGCACGGCGTCACCGGCCACATCATTCCGTGGAACTACCCGATGCAGATCTTCGGGCGCAGCGTGGGCGGCGCCCTGGCGGCTGGCAACGTGTGCGTGGTCAAGCCGGCCGAAGACGCCTGCCTCTCGCTGATCCGCGTGGCGCAGCTCGCGGCCGAAGTCGGTTTTCCGGCCGGCACGCTCAATATCGTGACGGGCTACGGCCATGAAGTGGGGGACGCGCTCGCTCGGCACGAGGGCATCGACCACATCAGCTTCACCGGCAGCCCGAAGATCGGCACGCTGATCCAGCAGGTAGCGGCCGAGCGGCACTGCCCGGTCACGCTGGAGCTGGGCGGCAAGAGTCCGCAGATCATCTTCGCGGACGCTGACCTGGACGCAGCCATTCCCGTGGTCATCAATGCCATCGTGCAGAACGCCGGGCAGACCTGCTCAGCCGGCTCGCGGGTGCTGATCCAGCGCGACGTCTACGAACCGCTGCTGGAGCGCCTGGGCCACGCTTTCGAGGCGCTGCGCGTCGGCCCCGCGGCCATGGACCTCGACGTGGGCCCGCTGATCCGCCAGACGCAGCAGCAGCGCGTGTGGGACTTCTTGAGCGATGCGCAACATGCCGGCATCCCGATGGTGGCGCAGGGCATCGTGGTCGACGAAGCGCCCGAAACCGGCTTCTACCAGGCGCCCACCCTGCTGCGCGACGTGCCGGTGAATCACCGGCTCGCACAGGAAGAGGTGTTCGGCCCGGTGCTGGCGGCCATGGCCTTCGCCGACGAAGACGAAGCCGTGGCGCTTGCCAACGCCACGCAGTTCGGCCTGGTCGCCGGCGTGTGGACCACCGACGGATCGCGCCAGTTCCGCATGGCCAGGCGCGTGAGGAGCGGCCAGGTGTTCATCAACAACTATGGCGCGGGCGGGGGCGTCGAGCTGCCGTTCGGCGGCGTGAAGTCCTCGGGCTACGGCCGCGAGAAGGGTTTCGAGGCCCTCTACGGCTTCACCACGCTCAAGACCGTCGCCGTCAAGCACGGCTGAGGCCAAGGGCCGGCCCGGCAGCCGCCCAAACAGAGCGCATTCCAGAACATTGACCTGGGACATGGTTTACGCGGCGGCGATCAAGTAGCCTGAGGTTCACAGGCCCTTGGGCCGTGGCGCAAAATCGGACCCGCTTCATGAAAAACAGCAGCAATACCGTCATTCCGATCTCCACGATCGGCCGCGCACGTCCCGCCGTGGCCGTGCCGGAGGTCGCCGTGCCCGCCACGGGGGTGCTGCTCGACCGCCTCGGCCGGCCCATGACCGACCTGCGCATCAGCGTGACCGACCGGTGCAACTTTCGCTGCAGCTACTGCATGCCGAAGGACGTGTTCGACAAGGACTACAAGTACCTGCCGCACAGCGCGCTGCTGAGTTTTGAAGAAATGACGCGGCTGGCCCGCCTGTTCGCTGCGCACGGCGTGCGCAAGATCCGCCTGACCGGCGGCGAGCCGCTGCTGCGCAAGAACATCGAAGGCCTCATCGAACAACTCGCCGGGATCCGCTCGCCCTCCGGCGAGCCGCTGGCGCTGACGCTCACCACCAACGGCTCGTTGCTCGCGCGCAAGGCCGCCGGGCTGCGGGCTGCAGGCCTGCAGCGCGTGACCGTGAGCCTCGACAGCCTCGACGACGCCGTGTTCCGCCACATGAACGACGTCGACTTTCCGGTGGCCGATGTGCTCGCCGGCATCGACGCGGCGCTGGCCGCCGGCCTCGGCCCCATCAAGGTCAACATGGTCGTCAAGCGCGGTACCAACGAGCAGGAAATACTGCCGATGGCCCGCTACTTCCGCACGCACCACGGCGGCAAGGTGGTGCTGCGCTTCATCGAATACATGGATGTGGGCGCCACCAACGGCTGGCGCATGGACGAGGTGCTGCCCTCGGCCGACGTCATCGCTCGCATCCATGCCGAATTTCCGCTGGTGCCGCTGGAAGCCGCCACGCCCGGCGAGACCGCCCAGCGCTGGGCCTATGCCGACGGCAGCGGCGAGATCGGCGTGATCAGCAGCGTCACGCAGGCCTTCTGCCACGACTGCAGCCGCGCGCGCCTGTCGACCGAAGGCAAGCTGTACCTCTGCCTCTTCGCCAGCGCCGGCCACGACCTGCGCCCGCTGCTGCGCGGCACCGCCAGCGACGACGACATCGCCTCGGCCATCGGCCACATTTGGCAGGGCCGTGCCGACCGCTACTCCGAGCTGCGCGCCCTGCGTGGGCCTGACAACGACAGCGGCGATGCCGGCGGCAAGGCGCCGCGCCGCGTCGAGATGAGCTACATCGGCGGATGACGCAGGCGCCCGCCATGCCCGCGCACGCCTTCATCGCGGCCGCCGACATCACGGGGCTTCTGCTGGCCGGCGGACGCGGCTCTCGCATGGGCGGGGTCGACAAGGGACTGCAGCTTTTCAACGGCGAGCCGCTGGCTCTGCATGCGATCCGGCGGCTGGGGTCGCAGGTCGGCCAGCTCATCGTCAATGCCAACCGCAACCTCGCCGACTACGAAGCCTTCGGCGTGCCGGTGTGGCCCGACAGCCTCGCGGACTATCCGGGGCCGCTCGCGGGCTTTCTCACCGGGTTGGAGCACTGCACGACACCCTGGCTGTTGACCGTACCTTGCGACACACCGCTATTTCCGCCAGACCTCGCCGTCCGGCTCGCCGAAGCGGTGGCCGCCGAAAATGCAGAGATCGCGATGGTCAACGCACCCGAAATCTCCGAAGGCGAGGTGGTGCTGCGCCTCCAACCCGTCTTCTGCCTGCTGCGCGCCGAACTGCGCGAGAGCCTGCGACGCTACACCGAAGCCGGCGGCCGCAAGGTCCACGCATGGACCGCACAGCACCGCACAGTGCACGTGCCCTTCAACCGCCCCGGCGACGCGCCCGACGCTTTCTTCAACGCCAACACCCTGGCCGAACTGCACGCCCTCGAAAACCGATGAGCCGCATCGCAGACATCGCCTCCGCCCTTTCGGGCTACGACGCTGCCGTCGACCTGAGCGTCGAGGCCGTCCACGCTTTTCTCTCGCAACTCACGGCCTCGGCGGTCGTCACGCAACGGGAGACCGTCTCCTTGCTCGACGCGCTCGGCCGCGTGCTGGCCGAAGACATCGTCTCGCCCATCAGCGTGCCGCCGCACGACAACTCCGCCATGGACGGCTACGCCTTCGACGGCGCGGTGCTGCCGCGAGACGCGCCCATCGACGTCTCGGTCACGCTGCGCGTGGCGGGAACGGCGCTGGCCGGCGGCGCCTGGCGTGGCACGCTGGGTCCAGGCGATGCGGTGCGCATCATGACCGGCGCCATGATGCCGGCGGGCCTCGACACCGTCGTGCCGCAGGAGTTCTGCAAGGTCGATGGCGACCGCGTGTGTTTCCCGGCCAGGGTGCTGCGCCGCGGCGACAACCGCCGCCTTGCGGGCGAAGACCTGATGCAGGGCCAGACCGCGCTGCGCAAGGGCGAACGCCTGTCGCCCGCCGCGCTCGGCATGGTCGCGAGCCTCGGCCTGCCGGACGTGCCTGCGATGCGGCGGCTGCGGGTGGCCTACTTCTCGACCGGCGACGAGATCCTGAGCCTCGGCGACGCGCCGCGCGAAGGCGCCGTGTACGACAGCAATCGCTACACCGTGTTCGGCATGCTCGCGCGGCTGGGCTGCGAGGTGATCGACCTCGGCCTCGTGCGCGACGATCCGGCCACGCTCGCCGCCGCATTGCGGCGCGCCGCGCGCGAGGCCGATGCCATCGTCACCAGCGGCGGTGTCAGCGCCGGTGCGGCCGACCACACGCGCGACGTGATGCAGCAACTGGGCGACATGGCGTTCTGGCGCGTGGCCATGCGCCCGGGCCGGCCGCTGGCGGTGGGGTTGATCCCGCGCGAGGCGTCGCCGCAGCCAGCGGTGCTGTTCGGACTGCCGGGCAATCCGGTGGCCGTGATGGTGACCTTCCTGGCCTTCGTGCGGCCGGCGCTGCTGCGCCTGATGGGCTGCCACGACGCGGCAGCCGCGCCACCGCCCTTGCTGCGAGCGCGCTGCACAGGCCCGATCCGCAAAAAGCCGGGCCGCACCGAATACCAGCGCGGCTTCGTGAAGACCACGCCGGACGCGTTGCCTGAGGTGTGCGTCGCGAGCCACCAGGGCTCAGGGGTGCTCAGCTCGATGGTCGAAGCCAACGGGCTCGTGGTGCTGCACCACGATCAGGGCAATGTCGCGGCGGGCGGCGAAGTCGACGTGATGATGTTCGACGGCAACATCTAGGCGCCCCGAACGGTCAGATCCGGCCCAAGGCCTTGTCCACGCCCTTGTTGGCCAGCATGTCGGCGCGCTCGTTGCCCGGGTCTCCCGAGTGGCCCTTGACCCAGCGCCACTCGATCTGGTGGCCGCCCTCGCTCACCAGCTTGTCGAGCCGCTGCCAGAGTTCGACGTTCTTCACGGGCTGCTTGCTGGCTGTCATCCAGCCCTTGGTCTTCCAGCCGCGGATCCACTCGGTGATGCCCTTGCGCACGTACTGGCTGTCTAGATAAAGCAGCACCTTGCAGGGCCGCTTGAGCGCGGCCAGGCCTTCGATGACGGCAGTCAGCTCCATGCGGTTGTTGGTGGTGTCGAGTTCACCGCCGAACAGGTCTTTCTCGGTGGAGCCCGACTTGAGCCACGCGCCCCAGCCGCCAGGGCCGGGGTTTCCCTTGCACGCGCCATCGGTGTAGATCACGACTTCGTTCAAACCGGCTTTTCCTTCTTCATCATCATTCGTTTTCGTTCATTCTCAATTCTTGCCGACCTCGTTGCGGTGCACCTTGCCCGCGATGGGCACCGGCGCCGTGGCGCGGGCGCCCGAGCGGCGCCACTCGGCGCTCAGCAGGCGCATGCCGCGCACCCGCTTCACGGCGACCAGGAAGTAGGCTGCGCCAAAGATCGGCCACCAGCGCTCGCCGGCGGCATCCATCCAGCGCGAGCGCTCCAGCCAGGCTTCGCTGCGCACCGCAGGCCGGTAGACGCCGAAGCGGCCCGACTCCACCTCGAAGCTCAGGAGCCGCAGCCAGTCGCGCATGCGCCAGTAGCCGATGAACTCCCCGCCTTCGGGCAGGTACAGGTCGCCGATGCCGAGCCGGCGATAGAGGTGTGCGCGTCGCTGCCGCATGCCCCAGAGGCTGGCCGGGTTGAACCCGCAGATCACCACGCGGCCCTCGGGCACCAGCACCCGCTCCACCTCGCGCAGGGTGGCGTGCGGATCGGGGCTCAGTTCGAGCGCGTGCGGCATCACCACCAGGTCGAGGCTGTTGGCTGCAAACGGCAATGCCGCGAAGTCGGTCAGGAGCGTCGCCCTGCCGCCTCGGGCGGGGTCGTCCAGCGCCAGCCAGCGGTGCGGCATGCGGTTGGCGCGCAAGCCGTCGACCTCGGCCGCACCCAGCTGCAGCGCGTGATAGCCGAACACGTCGGCCACCGCCTGATCGAACTGGGCCTGCTCCCAAGCCAGAAGGTAGCGCCCCGGGGGGGTCGCGAACCAATCCTGCAAACCTATAATTTGACCGCTCATGACCCTTGTTCCGCTGCCCGCCTTCGCTGACAACTACATCTGGATGCTGCACGACGGGTCCCACGCCATCGTGGTGGATCCGGGCGACGCCCAACCGGTGTTCGACGCGCTGGCGCGCCACAAGCTGCAGCTGGCCGCGATTCTAGTCACGCACCACCATCCCGATCACACAGGGGGCGTGGCCGCGCTGCACGAGGCCACCGGCGCACCCGTGTGGGGGCCGGCGCGCGAGCGCATTCCCGAGCCGTTCACGCCGCTGGCGCAAGGCGACATTGCCGAGGTGCTCGGCCTGCGCTTCGAGGTCATCGACGTGCCGGGCCATACGGCCGGCCACATCGCGTACTTCCTGCCTGCGGCGCAAACGGCGGGTGGCGATGCGCCGCTGCTGTTCTGCGGCGACACGCTGTTCTCCGGCGGCTGCGGGCGCCTGTTCGAAGGCACCCCCGGGCAGATGCTGGCTTCGCTCGATGCGCTTGCCGCATTGCCGGGCGACACGCGTGTCTGCTGTGCGCACGAATACACACTTTCTAACCTGCGTTTTGCCCAGGCGGTGGAACCGGGCAACGCCGAACTGGATCACTACAACGCGCGCTGCGAAAGCCTGCGCGCGCAGGGGCAGCCCACGCTGCCGTCGCAACTGGCAATCGAACGCCAGGTCAACCCCTTTCTTCGCAGCCGCGAAGCCACTGTCCTTCGAGCGGTGCGTGCCCACGCCGAGCTGGCTGCCGATGCAGCCGAGGCCGATGTGTTCGCCGCACTGCGCCAATGGAAAAACGACTTCCGATGAAACTGATCGCTGCCACCTGCCTTGCAGGTTCACTGGTGCTCGCGGGCTGCGCGGGCACGAGCAACAACAACAGCTCCTCCCCCTCTTCTTCGTCGGCCGGCGGCACCGGCGCCAAGGCCACGGGTAGTGCGGCCCCCATCTACCCACGCGACTCTCTCTCGCCCCTCGCCACCGGACAGGCCCAATCGCAGAGCGTGGTCACGCTCGCGCCGCCGGTCGACATGTGGGACCGCATCCGCCGCGGCTTCAAGATGCCCAACCTCGACAGCGACCTGGTGCGCGATCGCGAGCAGTGGTATTCCAGCCGGCCCGACTACATCCAGCGCATGACGGAGCGCTCGAACAAGTACATCTTCCACATCGTCGAGGAGCTCGAGCGGCGCAACATGCCGACCGAACTCGCACTGCTGCCCTACATCGAGAGCGCGTTCAATCCGCAGGCCATCTCCAGCGCGCGCGCCGCGGGCATGTGGCAGTTCATGCCGGCCACCGGCACCGACTTCGACCTGAAGCAGAACATCTTCCGCGACGACCGCCGCGACGTGGTGGCCTCCACCCGCGCCGCGCTCGACTACCTGCAGAAGCTCTATGGCATGTTCGGCGACTGGCAACTGGCCCTGGCCGCCTACAACTGGGGCGAAGGCAGCGTGAGCCGCGCCATCGCCAAGAACCAGCGCCTGGGCCTGCCCACCACCTACAGCGACCTCACGATGCCCGCCGAGACACGGCTCTACGTGCCCAAGCTGCAGGCCGTGAAGAACATCGTGGCGAATCCGCAGGCCTTCAACACCGAGCTGCCGCTGATCGCCAACCACCCGTACTTCCAGACCGTCACGCTCACGCGTGACCTCGACGTGGAACTCGCCGCCAAGCTTGCCGACGTGCGGCTCGAAGACTTCCGCGCGCTCAACCCCGCCGCGCACAAACCGGTGCTGATCGCAGCCGGCACGCCGCAGATCCTGCTGCCGTGGGACAACGCGGCCGTGTTCCAGCGCAACTTCGATGCCTATTCGCAGGGTCAGTACGCCAGCTGGACCGCCTGGGTCGTGCCCAACACCATGACCGTTGCCGACGCGGCCCAGCGCTCCGGCATGAGCGAAAGCGACCTGCGCGCCATCAACAACGTGCCGCCGCGCATGCTCATCAAGGCCGGCTCGACGCTGATTGTGCCGCGCGGCGCCCGCGTGAAGGAAGACGTGGCGGCCGTGGTGGCCGACGGCGGCCACCTGAGTTTCCAGCCCGAAATCGTCACCCACCGCACGACGGTGAAGGCCGGGCGCGCGGACAGCGTCGCCAGCATTGCGCGCCGCTACAACCTCAAGCCCGCCAACGTGGCCGAGTGGAACGACGTGAAGCCCAACCACGCCTTCAAGCGCGGCTTCAGCGTGGTGGTGTACCTGCCGATCCGCGCCACGGTGGCGGCGCGCGCCGGCACCGGCGTGGCGGTCGCGCGCGGACACGCGGTGGCGGTATCTGCGAAGCGCGGCGCACCGGTGAAGGTTTCGGCGCCGCGGGGCACCAATGTTGTCAAGGTGCCTGCCAGCAGCAAGCAGCAGGTGGTGCGCGAGAAGCGCGGCGGCATGCCGGCCAAGAAAAAACGCTGAAACGGCGCTCTTCCTGCTTCGGCCTCTGGAGGTTCAGCGGGCCGCTGCCGCAGCCCATGCCCTGCGGCGCACCACGGCTTCGAGTGCGGCCACGGCGATCATGACAAGCGTCGTGAGCGTGCCCACCACCATCACCGAGAGGTGCGGAGCAAAGACTGCGAGCACGGCCAACAGGCCCAGGCCGTAAAGGTGCGACTGCGGCAGGAAACCGCGCACCACACGCTTGAACAGCGCATTGCCGAACAGGTACAGCGCCGGCCCGCCGATGAGTGCGCCGAGATACTTGAGCTCGGCATGGTGCGAGCCCTCGTTGATCGTGAGCTCGTCCGCCACCGCGCACACGATGATGCCCGCCACCAGGATCACGTGCGTGTAGTGGAACTTGGCGCCGATGCCACCGGGGTCGGGCGAATGCTCGATGGCATGGGTCGCCTCCCTCGCGCTGGTGTCGAAGTACATCCACCACATCGCGAGGCTGCCCGAGAAACCCACGAGCAGCGCGAACAGGTCGATGCCGTGCCATTCAGTGTGCTGGCCGAAGGCGATGCCGGTGGCCAGCACCGACTCGCCCAGCGCGACGATCACGAACAACTGGCAGCGTTCGGCGAGGTGCCCGCCGTCAATGGTCCAGTCGGCGGTCGTGGAGCGACCCAGTCCCGGAAAGCGCAGCCCGATCATCGGCGCGATGTATTCGCACAGCACGCCAACGAACCACAGCGCGAGGCGCGCCTGCCCTTCGGCCAAGCCGCCCGCGATCCAGAACGCTCCGGCCAGGCAGTTCCATGCCAGCAGCCGGCGAAAATTGGGTGTGAGCGGATCGTTCGAGCCGATGGCGATCAGCATGCAGAACGTGCGCCCCGCCTGGATGCCCACGAAGCACAGCGCGAACACCAGCCCGCGCTCTGCGAAGGCGCCGGGCAGCGCCGAGGCCATCACCATGGCCAGCAGCATGATGGCGAACAGCACGCCTCGAATGCGTAGCGCGCCAGGGTTGAACCAGTTGGTGGTCCATGCCGTGTACTGCCAGCCCAGCCATACCGCGAACCACATCACCAGCGTCTGGAACGCGCCCGACAGCGTGAGGTGGTCCAGCAGATAGTGGGAGAGTTGCGTGACCGAAAAAGCATAGACCAGATCGAAGAACAGCTCTTCGTTCGAGACCCTGGCAGCCTCGTTGCGCGAGCGCAAGGTCGTGGCCCGCTTGTTGTCGTGGCTCATTGGCTTACTACCCCCGTGAATTCGTTGCCGCGCTCTCCGGAGCGTCGCGCAAGATCATCGCATGAGGGAGCTACAGCTTCTCGGTTTCGCCGGTCTTGGGCTGCCACTTCATGAGCCGCTTCTCGATCAGCCCCACGATGCCGTCGAGCACCAGCGCAAAAGCCGTGAGCACCACGATGCCGGCGAACACGGTGTTGACGTCGAAGGTGCCTTCGGCCTGCAGGATCAGGTAGCCCACGCCGCGCGCCGAGCCCAGGTATTCGCCCACCACCGCGCCCACGAAGGCCAGCCCGACCGAGGTGTGCAGGCTGGAGAACACCCAGCTCGTTGCGCTCGGCAGGTACACCGTGCGCAGCAGCTGCCGCTGGTTCGCGCCCAGCATCTTCGCGTTGGCCAGCACCACCGGGCTCACCTCGCGCACGCCCTGGTAGACGTTGAAGAACACGATGAAGAACACCAGCGTGACGGCCAACGCCACCTTGCTCCAGATGCCCAGGCCGAACCACAGCGCGAAGATGGGCGCGAGGATCACCCGCGGCATCGAGTTGGCGGCCTTGATGTAGGGGTCGAGGATCAGGCTCGCCATGGGCGCGAGCGCCAGCCACAGCCCGCAACCCAGGCCGAGCACCGTGCCGATGCCGAAGGCCAGCACCGTCTCCAGCAGCGTGGTTCCCAGGTGCAGGTAGATGTCGGCGTTGCCCTTGAGCCCGTCAGGGAACAGCGCATTGGGCGGCACCTCGAACGGCAGGAACCAGCTCCAGATGCGGCCCGCCACCTGGATCGGCTCGCCGACGAAAAAGGCGAACTGCTGGTTGCGCGAGGCAATGTGCCACGCCACCAGGATCACTACCAGCAACGCCAGCTGCCAGAAGCGCGCGTTGCGCTCGTTGAGTCCAAGGCGGGGCATCACGCGGCCTTCCTCAGCTGCTGCGCGTAGCCCTTCAACGCCTCGTCGCGCAGCACCTCCCAGATCTGGGTGTGCAGCTCGACGAAGCGCGGCTGCGTGCGCACCTCGGCAACGTCGCGCGGACGCGCCAGGTCGATTGCGAACTCGCCGATGGGGTGCGTTGCCGGGCCGGCCGACAACACCACCACGCGGTCGCTCATGGCAATGGCCTCGTCGAGATCGTGCGTGATGAAGAGCACGGCCTTCTTCCTTGCGCTCCAGAGGTCGAGCACTTCGTTCTCCATCAGTTGGCGCGTCTGGATGTCGAGCGCGCTGAAGGGTTCGTCCATGAGGATGATGTCGGGGTCGAGCACCAGCGTCTGTGCCAGCGCCACGCGCTTGCGCATGCCGCCCGAGAGTTGGTGCGGGTAGCGGTCGCCGAAGCCTGATAGGCCCACGCGCGAGAGCCATGCCTCGGCCTGCTGGCGCGCTTCGGCATCGGACACACCGCGGTACTGCAGCCCCACCATGACGTTGTCGATGGCGCTGCGCCAGGGCATCAGCGCCTCGGTCTGGAACATGTAGCCGGCGCGCGTGTTGATGCCCGCGAGCGTCTGGCCGAAGACCTTCACGGTGCCCGAAGAAGGTTCGAGCAAACCCGCACCAACGTTCAGCAGCGTCGATTTGCCGCAGCCCGTGGGACCGACCACCGAGACGAACTCCCCCGCCTTGATGCGCAGCGTGGTGTCGGCCACCGCGGTGTAGCGCTGGCCTGGATCGTCCTTCGAATGGAAGGTGCAACTGATGGAGAGAAGTTCGAGTGCGTGGTCGGACATGGCGTAAAAAACCCGGCCTGAGCCGGGTCGCGGGGCCGTTCGAAATCAGGCTTTGAACCGGTCTTTCGCGCGCCGAGCAAAATCGTTGGTGTAGGTCTTTGCGAGGTCGATCCTGTCGGCCTTCACGGTGGTGTCGAAGCTGGCGATCGCGGTCAGCGCGGTCTTGGGGCCGTCGACCGGCACGAGGCCGTCGGTGGCGATCGACTCGCGCACCTTGTCGAAGGACGCGAGGTACAGCGCCCGGTCGCCGAGCAGATAGGTCTCCGGCACCGTCTTGATGATGTCGCCGGGCCCCGCCGTCTGCAGCCACTTGAGCCCGTGCACGATGGCATTCGCCAGCGCCTGGCAGGTGTTGGGATTTTTCTGGATGAACTCGCTCGACGCATACAGGCAGGCTGCCGGCATCGGGCCGCCGAACACCTGCTGCGTGCCCTGGAGCGTGCGCGTGTCGCTGATGATCTTCACGTCGCCCTTCTGTTCGAGCATCGTCATCACCGGGTCGGTGTTGCTGATGGCGTCGATCTGGCCCGAGCGCAGCGCGGTGAGCGCGCCGGCCGCCACGCCGACGCCGATGTAGCTCACGTCGCTGGCCTTGAGGCCGCCGCGCGACAGCACGAGGTTGGCGACCATGTTGGTCGACGAGCCTGGCGCCGAGACGCCGATCTTCTTGCCCTTGAGGTCGGGAATGCCGGTGTAGCCCGCCATGTTCTTCGTCGACACGCCCACTGCGATCTGCGGTGCGCGGCCCTGCAGCACGAAGGCCTGGAAGAACTGGTTCTTGGCTTGCAGGTTGATGGTGTGTTCGTAGGCGCCCGAGCAGACATCGGCCGAACCGCCGACCACCGCCTGCAGCGCGCGCGCGCCGCCCGCGAAATCGGAAATCTCCACATCGAGCCCCTCGGCCTTGAAGTAGCCGAGCTGTTCGGAAATGGTGAGCGGCAGGTAGTAGAACGCCGCCTTGCCACCCACCGCGATGGAGATCCTGGTTTTTTCCAGCTTCGCCTGCTGCGCAAAGACACGCGGCAACGCGATGGTTGCGGCAGCGATGGCGGAAGCTGAAATGAGGGTTCGGCGATGGAGCATGAAACGGTGCCTGCGGGCTCGGTGATTCCTGGGACTGAATCGAGCTTAGGGGCCGCATCGGGCGACGGCATCGGGGTGATCCCGTGCGGGTTTTCACGTAATCATGAAGGCCTCGCCGCGAAGCCCGCGCCGAAGCGTCAGCGCGCCAGGAAAAGTATCGCGACGTTGACCATGAACCCGAGCGCCCAGACAGCACTGCGCGCGCTGCCCAGGCCCTTGATGTAGAGCACGATGTAGATCGCGCGCAGCACCACGTAGGCCGCGGCGAGCATGTCCAGGCGCGCCTGTGCCGCGCCGAGCTGGTGCGCGATGATCACCGCGCCGATGAAGAACGGCAGGCCTTCGAAGCTGTTCGCCTGCGCGCTGTTGGCGCGCGCGCGCCATCCGCCCTGCTTCGCGGCCCAGTCGCGCGGATGCTGGTTGTCGCGAGGGCCGAAGCTTCCAGCCTTGGCGATCCACGCCGCGAAATACGGCAAGCCGCAGGCGATGAAAACGCACCAGTAGGCGATGGTGAGCAAGGAAAAAGTCACGTTCGCATGCGCGTGCTACCTGCGATCCACCAGGGCATGCGCGATGGTGCCGAGATCGACGTATTCGAGTTCGCTGCCGGCCGGCACGCCGCGCGCAAGGCGCGTCACCGTGAGACCATGCTGCTTCAGCGCCTCGCCGATCACGTGCGCGGTGGCTTCGCCCTCGGCGGTGAAGTTCGTGGCCAGGATGACCTCGCTCACCGTGCCGTCGCGCGCGCGGTCGAAGAGCTTCTGCAGTCCGATGTCCTTCGGCCCGATGCCGTCGAGCGGACTGAGCTTGCCCATCAGCACGAAGTAATAGCCGCGGAACGCGCCGGTGCGCTCGAGTGCGGCCTGGTCGGCCGGCGTCTCGACCACGCAAAGCTTGGTTCCGTCGCGCCGCGAGTCCATGCAGACGCTGCAGATCGGCGCCTCGGTGAAGGTGTTGCAAAGCTCGCAATGCCGAACGTGACCCGCGGCCTGCTGCAGCGCGCGCGCGAGCAGCTGCGCACCCTCGCGGTCGTGCTGCAGCAGATGGAACGCCATGCGCGAGGCCGACTTGACGCCGACACCGGGCAGGCGGCGCAGCGCATCGATCAATGCGTCGAGCGAACCGGCGTCTGCCATCTCGGCCGCTTAGAACGGCAGCTTCATGCCGGGCGGGAGACCAGGCATGCCGGCCGTGAGCTTGCCCATCTTCTGCTCGCTGGTTTCCTCGGCCTTGCGCACGGCGGCGTTGAAGGCGGCCGCCACGAGGTCTTCGAGCATGTCCTTGTCATCCGCCAGCAGGCTGGGGTCGATGGTGATGCGTTTGACGTCGTGCTTGCAGGTCATGACGACCTTGACGAGGCCGGCGCCGGATTCGCCTTCGACCTCGATGTGGGCGAGTTCTTCCTGGGCCTTCTTGAGGTTGTCCTGCATTGCCTGCGCCTGCTTCATGAGGCCGGCCAATTGTCCTTTGTTGAACATCGTTGGTCCTGGTTGTTGGGTTGAAAAGTGGGTGAAGGATAAGAGAGATGGGAGCTCAGGCCGGTTTCAGGGTTCCGGGAACGATCTTCGCGTCGAAGTCGCGCATCAGCGCCTGCACTTCAGGGTCGCTCATGATGGCCTCTTCGGCCACGCGCTGGCGCTCGTCGGCGGCCTGCTTGTTGCGGCGCGCGGGGCTGTCGACCACGCCGCCGATCTCGATGGCGAGCTTGATGTTGTGGCCGAGGTTGTTCAGCGCAGCTGTCAGCTTTTCGCGGCTCGACGGCTGGTTGAGCGTCTCGCGCTCGATGCGCAGCAGCCACTGGTCCGTGTCGCGGCCCACCAGCTGCGACTGCAGCGCCAGTTCGCGTGCAAGGGCCGTGATGGCCTCGGCCGCGACCAGTTCGGAGACCGTGGCGTACCAGAAATCGCCGTCTTCGCTGGTCGGAATGGGGGTGAATGTGCTGCGCGGCTCATCGGGGCGCGGCGTGTCCCGGACACTCGGTGGAGGCTGCACGCGAATGGGCACGCCGACAACCCTGGCGGTCGTATCGCTGGCCTCGGGGCGGGATTCGGCCTGTCGGGGTTCATCGACCACCGCGAGGCGATGGCCCGCCGGGACCGGGGCGGCATGGGCGGGCGCCGCAGCAGGCGCTTCAGCGTCAATCGGAGCGCGAACGACCGGCATAGGCGCCGGAGCGGGGGCTGCGGCACGCACCGGAACCTGCGGCGCCGCGGCCGCAGCTTCATTCAGAGTTTTTTTTTCCGTGGAGGCCGTCGAAGCAGCCGCGTTGGAGGGTTTGAAGGCCAGTAGCCGCAACAGCACCATGGTCAGCGCGGCGTACTCGTCAGGGGCCAGGCCCAGCTCGCCGCGGCCGTGCAGGCACAGGCTGTAGAGCAGTTGCGTCTCGTCGGCCGGCATCAGCGCGGCGAGGCGCGCGGTGTCGGCCGCGTCGGGATCGGTGGCGGCATCGGCCGACTCCGCCCGCGAGGGCACGGCCTGCAGCACGGCCATGGCCTGCAGCACAGCCGTCATTTCTTCCAGCGTGGAGGCGGCGGACATGCCGTCGACGCGCAGCGCCTCGGAGGTTTCGACCACCGTCTTGCCGTCGCCCTGCGCGAGCGCCTCGATCAGGCGGAATACATGACCTCGATCGACGCTGCCGAGCATCTGGCGCACGCCCGCTTCCACGAGTTCGCCGTTGCCGAAGGCGATGGCCTGGTCCGTGAGCGACAGCGCGTCGCGCATCGAGCCGCGCGCCGCGCGCGCCAGGAGGCGAAGCGCCTGCGGCTCGGCCGGAACATTCTCGGTGTGCAGCACGCCGGTGAGGTGTTCGAGCACCGTCTCGGGCGCCATCGGCCGCAGGTTGAACTGCAGGCAGCGCGACAGCACCGTGACCGGCACCTTCTGCGGATCGGTCGTGGCCAGCACGAATTTGAGGTACTCGGGCGGTTCCTCGAGCGTCTTCAGCATCGCGTTGAACGCGGTGTTCGTGAGCATGTGCACTTCGTCGATCATGAAGACCTTGAAGCGCCCCTGCACCGGCTTGTAGACGGCTTGCTCGAGCAGCGACTGCACCTCGTCCACGCCGCGGTTCGAGGCCGCGTCGAGCTCGGTGTAATCCACGAAGCGGCCCGAATCGATGTCGCGGCAGGCCTGGCACACACCGCACGGCGTGGCCGTGATGCCGCCCTGGCCATCCGGGCCCTGGCAGTTGAGCGACTTCGCCAGAATCCGCGAAACAGTGGTCTTGCCGACACCGCGGGTGCCGGTGAAAAGATAGGCGTGATGCAGGCGCTGCGTGGTCAACGCGTTCTCGAGCGCCTGCACCACGTGCCCCTGGCCGACCATCTCACCGAAGGTTTTCGGACGGAACTTGCGAGCGAGCACGAGATAAGACATTGCGGGCATTCTAAAAGGCGTGAGGCGCCGATCCGGCCCCGGTCGCAAGAAACGAGAGGCTTCTCTGCCCCGCTCCGGAGGGGCGCCGCGCACGGCCGCCCGAAGCGGCCGCCCCGCCTCCTGGAAGGGGGTTGGCGAAGCGACACGAAGTGCGCGAAGACTGGGGGGTTAGAATCCATGCTGACGGGCCTCCCTGCATGGTGAAGTGGCCAACCGGGTCAGGTGGGGAACCAAGCAGCCCTAACTGCGTAGTCAGTGCCAGGGGTAAGGCTCGTCAACCTCTTCAGCAGCTTCGTTTCATTCCGTGCGAAATGAAACGAGGCTTGCAACAATCACTCTCAGCCCAGACCTAGACGACGAATCGCGCCGCGCGCCGCGGCCGCGCCGCTGGCCATCGACGCTGTCAGCAGGTAGCCGCCGGTCGGCGCCTCCCAGTCGAGCATCTCTCCTGCCGCAAACACGCCGGGCAGCGCGTTCGACATCAGCTGCGCATCCAGCGCGTCGAAGCGCACGCCGCCTGCCGTGCTGATCGCCTCGTCGACCGGCCGCGTCGCGATGAGCTTCAAGGGCACCGCCTTGATCGTCGCGGCCAGTTGCGCGGCGTCCTGCATCGCTTCGCGGCCCAAGGCCTCGTGCAGCACCCCCGCCTTGATGCCCTCGAGCCCCAGCCGGCTCTTGAGATGGCTGCTGAGCGAACGCGCGCCGCGAGGGTGCGTCACTGCGGCCAATACCTGTTCGGCACTGCGGTCGGGCAGCAGATCCAGCAACAGCGTCGCGCTGCCCTTCGCGGCAATCTCGTCGCGCAGCAGCGCCGACGCCGCATAGATCAGGCTGCCTTCGATCCCCTTGGCTGTCGCGACGAACTCGCCCTTGCGCGCAAAGTGCCTCCCGTGGCTGTCGGTGAACGAGATCGCGACCGACTTGAACGGCTGCCCGGCAAACCGGCTGGAGAAATGCTCGCTCCAGCCGGTGCCGTCGAAGCCTGAATTGGCCGCCAGCAGCGGCGCCACTTCCACACCCTGCGCCTGAAGCCACGGCACCCACGCGCCATCGGAGCCGAGACGAGCCCAGCTCGCGCCGCCGAGCGCCAGCACTACCGCATCGGCCTTTGCCGCAATGCCGCCGGCAGGCGTCGCGAACCGCAGCGACGCCGTGTCGAAAACCCCATCGCCCATCCAACGATGCCGCATATGAAACTGCACACCCGCCGCGCGCAAACGATGCAACCACGCGCGCAGCAGCGGCGCGGCCTTCATGTCGGTTGGAAACACGCGCCCCGACGTGCCGACGAAGGTCTCGATGCCCAGGCCGCTCGCCCATTCGCGCATCTGCTGCGGTCCGAACAGCGCCAGCATCGGTTCGAGCTGCGCGCGGCGCTCGCCGAAGCGGGTCATGAACACATCGAAGGGCTCCGAGTGCGTGAGGTTCAGCCCGCCACGGCCGGCCAGCAGGAACTTGCGGCCGACCGAAGGCATCGCGTCATACACATGCACCTGTGCGCCGGAAGCGCTCAGGACTTCAGCCGCCATCAGGCCGGCAGGTCCGCCGCCGATGACGGCGACGGTAGGGGAAACAGTCATTCGAGATTTACCAGTTCGCCCTGCCCGGTGAGGAACGCGACGCGCACCGTGGCACCGGGATAGGCATGTTGCACCGCTGCGCGATAGCGCTGCATCTGTGCGATCAGCGCAGCGTCCCGTTCGGGGCGCGCCGCAGATTTGTAGTCGAGGATCCACCAGGCGCCGCTGTCGCGCTCGCGCACCAGACGGTCGATGCGCAAGATCTCGCCTTCATGCACCAGCGTGACTTCGTTGCCATGCCAGTCGACCCTGCGATCGTCCCACACCCAGGCGCCCTCGCCCGCGCGGATGCGCTGCGCCAGCGCGGCGGCACCGCGCGCCTGCTGCGCATCGAGCATGAATTCGCGTGCTGCAGCGCGCACGTGGGCCGCAGGCAGCGGCTCGCCAGGGACAGCCCATTCGAGCAGGCGGTGCATGGCCTGGCCGAAGGCGGCGGCGCGCGCGTCAACGGTGGTGTCTGGCGCTTTCTTGGTGGCAGGTTGTTCGACCAACACGGGCGCCGCAGGCATGCGCTTCATCGAGAAGCTGCCCGCGCCGGAGTCGGTCGGCAAGGCGACCAGTGGCTCGTCGGCCTCGGTAGGCTCGCACAGCGGCTCCAATCGCGCCCACCAGCTGCCTTCGTTGGCGCGCGCCGGGCGCACCGACGACAACACCAGCCGCTCGCGTGCCCGCGTGGTCGCGACGTAAAGGCCGTTGAGCTCTTCACGATGGCGCGCGCGCTGCTCCTCTTCGAGCAATGCCGCCGCGCAGGCCGGCGGCGTCTTCTCGCTCGCAAGGAACACGAAGCGCGTCGGCGCGCTGTCGCTGCCCTTCCATTCGACCAACACGCCCATGGTCTGGGCACGCGGTGGTGCCGCGTCGCAGTCGAGCATGAGAACGGTATCGGCCTCCAGTCCCTTCGCGCCATGCACGGTCAGCAGTTGCACCGCATCGGGCGCGGCAACGGCCGGGGCGCGCACGCCGCCAGCGCGCAACGCACGCACCAGTGCATACGGTGTCGCGAAACGTGCGCCGTCAATCTCGAGCGATGCGGACAGCAGGCCGCGCAGATTGGCCAGCGCGCTCTGGCGCATCGCGGCGGGAACTGCGGCGCCGAATTTCGCGAGCAGATCGCCATCGTGAAAGATCGCGTCTAGCGCGTCGTGGGGCGGCAGTGTCATCAGCCAGCGCTGCCACTTCCTGAGCTTTGTGCCCGCCTCGATCAACGCCGGCGGCAGGCTTTCGTCCTTCAGGATCAGCGCGAACCAGCTCACCGGGCCGCGCTCGCGCTGGCGCAGTGCGAGCTGCACCAGCGCCTCGTCACCGATGCCGAACACCGGCGACTTCAGCGCCCGCGCCAGCGAAAGATCGTGCGCGGGCGACACCAGCACATCGATCAGCGCGACCACGTCCTGCACTTCGGGTGCGTCGTGCAGATCGTTCTTCTCTGGCTGCTGCACGGGAATGTGGCGCTGGCGCAATGCGTCCTGCATGGCCGAGAGCCGGCTGCGGCGGCGCGCCAGCACCATGATCTGGCGCGGCGGCGTGCCGTCGGCGATGCGCTGCGCCACCCATTGCGCGGCCTGTTCGCATTCCTTCTGCAGCAGCTGTTCTTCGGGCAGCACGCGCGGTGTGACGAGGCTGTCGCGCCAGTGCAGCATGCCGTCGTCGGCCGGTGCCGCATCGGACGCATCGCCGAGTGCGTCGCGGTCGATGGCCGGCAGCTTGAGCAGTTCGCCTTCGTCGCCGCGCTCGGTGGTGTGGGCGCGGTAGCCATCGAACTCACCGGCCTCTTGCGCCGCCAGCATCGCCGTATTGACCAGCCCGACCACGGCCCGCGCATTGCGGTGGGTGTGGTCGCAGTTAAGCAACTCGCCGTCGAGCCCTTCGCGCACGAACTTCTTCGCGGCGATGAACACCTGCGGCTCGGCGCGGCGGAAGCGGTAGATGCTCTGCTTCGGGTCGCCCACGATGAACACGCGCGGCGCGCGGCCCTGCGCCCCGGTGTACGCGCTGAGCCAGCCGTACAGCGCCTGCCACTGCAGCGGGTTGGTGTCCTGGAATTCGTCGATCAGCAGGTGCGCAATGCGCGCGTCGAGCCGCTCCTGCACCCAGCCCGACAGCGCCGACTGGCCGAGCAGCAGTTGCGCGGCCTGCTCGACGTCGTTCATGTCGACCCAGCCGTGGGCACGCTTCACATCGGCAAAGGCTGCGATCAGCAGGCGTGTGAGGCGCGTCATGCGCTGCTGGTAGAGCCATGCGGCGTGCTGGGCCTGCGCGCCGCACAGCACCTGCAGCTCGGCCTCGGCTTCCTGCGCGGCGGGGAACTTCTGCAGGTTCTTGTTGAGGCGATCTTCGGTGGCGACGAAGAAGTTCTTGCGCAGGTGCGCGAGCGCGGCCGCCAGCGAATCGGCTGGAGGCTCGGCCATGCCGAACACGTCGATGATGGCCTCGGCCGCCTTCTGCGGCGTCTTGTTGCTCTCGCGGCCGAGCGCGGCGGCGCGGTCAAGCCAACGGCGGCGCACCGGCTCGCCGAGCAAGGCCTCGGTCGGTTCGTCAAGGCCTTCGAGCGACGGAAAGAACACGCTGAAATGCTGGACGGCATTCTCTGCATCGGCCAGTGAGAACTCGACGCGCTTCGAGAGCGCCTCGCTCAGGGCCTTGGCCGTCTGCGAGCGGCCGTGCGTCGCGACGACGGCGTAGTAATCGGCCAGCGCATTCTTGTCGGCGGTGACGGCCTCGAAGAAGGGCCGCCACGTGTGGCCGCGCGCCTCGGCGTCGTCTTCGAGCAGTTCGTAGTTCGACGGCAGGCCCAGCTCGCGCAGCGCCGCGAGCGGCGCATTGCGCAGCAGGCCCGCGAACCAGGCGTGGAAGGTGCGGAACTGCACCGGCCTGCCGCCTTCGAGCAGGCGCCTGTAGAGGCCCTTCAGGCGCGGCACGGCGGCCAATGCGGCCGCCGGCTCGACGCCGCGCATCACGAGCTGGCCGACCAGTTCTTCCGGCGTCCGTTCAGCAAAATCCTCGAGCCACTGGTCGAGCCGCTCGCGCATCTCGCCGGCCGCCTTCTTCGTGAAGGTGATGGCCAGGATCTCATGCGGCTCGCAGGCAGACTCGCCTTCTTCGAGCAGCGCGCGCAGGATGCGCGACACCAGCATCCAGGTCTTGCCCGCGCCCGCACAGGCTTCGACGGCGACCGAGCGGCGCGGGTCGCAGGCGACGGTATAGAAGGCCTCGCGCGTGACGTGCCGGCCGTTGTGTTCGTAGGCAGCGCCGTTCATTTCGCAATGCCCCCGGGCCGGGGGACCTCGTTGCCCCAGAAGTCCTTGCGGCAAAGGCCGCGTGCGGCGCAGTAGTCGCAGACGGCGCCCTCCCCTAATGGCGGCAGTGCTGCCCCCTGTGCAATGCGCGTGAAGTCGTCGATGATGCCGGCCACCAGCGCATCCCGCGCCTCGACCACGGCGGGCTGCTCGACGGTCTGCGTGCCGGAGGACTTTTCCCCGACGTTCACATAGGCCGCACGCAAGGTGTCGTCGGCCACCAGCGCGGCATAGAAGGCCAGTTGCGTGTCTTCGGTCGGGTCTTTCACGCGCTCCTTGCTGACGGCGGCGGACTCGGTCTTGTAGTCGATCACGAAAGCCTGGCCGTCTGGCATGCGGTCGATGCGATCGAGCCGGCCGATCAGCCGCAGCGTGCCCAGGGACTGCTCCTTCCAGGGCTCGGCTTCGACGAAAACCGCGCCGCCCGCCTCGTGCCCCGTCAACCAGTTGAGGTAGCCGTCGCGCACCGCGGGCCAGGCCGCGGCGAAAGGCAGGAACTCGGCTGCGGACAGGCTGAGCTCCTGCGTCGCGCGCCGGGCGGCCTCTTCGATGAGCGCGGTGCGTTCCTGGGCGTCCTGCGTCGCAGCCTCAGCCAGCGTCTCGTGGAAGTGACCAAGCACGGCATGCAGCCAGTTGCCGAAGTCGCGCTTGTCGATCTCGGCATCGAGCTCGTCGGCGCTGCGCAGGCCCAACTGCCGCAACGCGAAGAAGCGGTAGGGGCAGCGGCGCAGGTCTTCGTACACGCTGGTCGAGATGTTCTCCAGTGGCAGGAGCGCGCCGGAAGGGGTCGGATATTCGGTTGGCTGCACGGTCACGTCGCGCGGCGTGCGCGGATCGGCCGAGGGCTGCAGCGCGTGATCGAGCTGCAGCGCCTGCACCAGCGGACTGGGCCGTACCGGCTCGCCGCTGGCGTCGGACTGGCGCCAGATCAACTCGCACGACAAGTTGTGCAGGGCCGCGGCCCAGGCCGCGCGTTGCGCAGCTTCGAGCGTTTCACGCGACGCCAGGCCCAGTTCGAGTCGCTGGGCGGCGCTCCAGTTGCCGGGCGGCTCGGGCGACGCAGGCAGGCGCCGGTCGTCGCAGCCGGGGATGACCACGGCGCCGAACGCACGGCCCAGCAATTGGTACAGCGGCAGCACGACGACCTTAGGTGCCTGGTCGCCCGCGGGGGGCACGAAGCTCGCGTCTTCCAGCACGTCGCGGACCCAGGCGGTGAATTCGGCCAGCGTGTGGCGCCCGCCGGGGAAATCGTCGTCGTCGCCATGCGCGCCGGCATCGAGCCACAGGGCGCCGATCACTTTGCCGCCCGCGAGGTCTTCGTCGAGCAGCGCCCATTGGCCGCTGGCTTCCAGCAGCTCGCGCAACGCGCGCAGCCAGTCGGCCAGGGGGCGGGACCGGGCCATGGGCGCGCGTCGCGCCTCGATGGCCTCGGTGAAGGACAGCAACGTGGCGTCCTGCGCTTTCTCGCTGCGCGCCACCAAGGCACACCAGGCCAACCAGTCGCGCAGGCCCTCGCGGCGCAAGCGGGCTTCGAGCAGTTGCACAGCCGGTGCATCGCCATCGGTGCCGCTCTTGAGCCATTCGAGCACCTGGTCGCTGGCGGCGTCGTGGGCGCAGGCGCGCAGCGCGCTCATCAGCGTGGCGGCAGCGCGCGTGGTCGACAGCTTCCAGCCCGTTTCGTCGTGCGTGACGATACCTTTCGCACTCAGCTGGGCGCTGATGCGGCGCGTGAGGGCGCGGTCGGTTGCGATCAAGGCGACCGGTGCGCGGTCTTCGGCGAGGTGGCGCAGCACGCAGGCGGCGGCGAGTTCGGCTTCGTCTTCGGGGTCGAGGGCGACGTGCGAAACCGCAGCCTGCGTGGGCGCGCCCGAGGGCACGAGCGAGAGATGAAGAGCGCGGTCGCCCCACAGCTTGCAGAGCGACTGCGTGAGCGGATCGGCCAGGAAGCCCTCGAGCACGATCAGCGCGTCGACCTGCGCGCGCGTGCTGTCGCGCAGGAGCACGTCGGTGGCATAGCCCGAGGTCGAGGCCCACGCGACGGCGATGCGGATCAGCGCGCTCTCGATGCGAAACCATTCCGACTCGCTGCCCGCCTCGGCCACGCCCGCCGCGCGTTGCGCCCATTCGCCGCCCCGCTCTTCGGGACTCACGGCAGCTGCAAGAGGGGCCAGTTGATACGCCAGTTCGACGACGCGGCCGGCAAGGGCGAAGCGCTCGGCGCTGAAACCGGCTTGCGACAGCAGCGCCTGCGCCGTGACCAGGTCGCGCGCCATGTCGTGCGCGATGTCGTAGCCGGCCGGCACGAAGCCGCCCGCGCTGCGGGCCCAGTTATGGGTGGTCTCGAAGCGCGGCACGAAGCCTGGGCTGCCGCTGCGGGCCCACATGGCGCGCGCCACGCCCATCAACTGCGCGTAGGGCACCAGCACCACGGTGCGGGCGGCATGCAGCTGGCGATCGGCCAGCGCGCGGACGATCCGCGCAACGACGCCATCGGCGGGATCGCACCACAGGGCCTGGACAGGGAGGCCTTCGTTCATGTTCTATCGAGGGGTTGGAGAGCGCGTGGACGTGACGCACAAGGGCTTTTGGCTATCGCCGCCATAGCGTCCCCGCACGGCACGCCACCCCTTGGTTTCTGTCACAATGACCAGCACTTTAGCTGCACCGAAACTCTCTGCGCACAAGGACCCACACATGGCCAGCGAACTCATCAAACACATCTCCGATTCCTCCTTCGAGGCCGACGTGCTCAAGTCCAGCCAGCCCGTGCTGGTCGATTACTGGGCCGAATGGTGCGGTCCCTGCAAGATGATCGCCCCGATCCTCGACGAAGTGTCGGCCGCCTACGAAGGCAAGCTGAAGATCGCCAAGCTGAACGTGGACGAGAACCGCGACATTCCCGCCAAGTTCGGCATTCGCGGCATCCCCACGCTGATGCTGTTCAAGGACGGCCAGTTGGCCGCCACCAAGGTCGGCGCCATGAGCAAGGCGCAACTCACGGCCTTCATCGACCAGCAGCTCGCCTGAGCGATTTCCACCGGCCAGCGCGCAATGCGTTGGCCGGCGCGTTTTTCCTGTCATAATCTCCCACAGATCACCGGCCCTTTATCCAGGCAACCGGTTCGAGTTCCCCGGTTGGTGAGGCACCTCTCGCTTCACACCCAACCTCCCCCCGTTTTCCGTTCGATTACCCCGCGAGGGGTCATTCCATGCACTTAAACGAACTCAAGGCACTCCACGTGTCTGAAGTCCTCAAGCAAGCCGAAGCGCTTGAGATCGAAAACGTCGGCCGCATGCGCAAGCAGGAGTTGATGTTCGCGATCATCAAGAAGCGCGCCAAGGCCGGCGAACAGGTCTTCGCCGACGGCGTGCTCGAAATACTGCCCGACGGCTTCGGCTTCCTGCGCAGCCCCGACACCAGCTTCACGGCCAGCACGGACGACATCTACATCTCGCCGAGCCAGGTGCGCCGCTTCAACCTGCACACCGGCGACATGATCGAAGGCGAGGTGCGCACGCCCAAGGACGGCGAGCGCTATTTCGCGCTGACCAAGCTCGACAAGGTCAACGACGGTCCGCCCGAGCAGAACAAGCACAAGGTGATGTTCGAAAACCTGACGCCGCTGTTCCCCAAGGAGCAGATGAAGCTCGAGCGCGACGGCATCAAGGGCGACGAGAACATCACGGGCCGCATCATCGACATCATCGCGCCCATCGGCAAGGGCCAGCGCGCCCTGCTCGTGGCACCGCCCAAGAGCGGCAAGACGGTGATGATGCAGCACATTGCCCACGCGATCAGCGCCAACTACCCCGACGTCCACATGATGGTGCTGCTCGTCGACGAGCGCCCTGAAGAAGTGACCGAAATGCAGCGCACGGTGAAGGGCGAAGTCATTGCTTCGACCTTCGACGAGCCCGCAGCGCGCCACGTGCACGTCGCCGAAATGGTGATCGAGCGCGCCAAGCGCCTGGTCGAACTGAAGAAGGACGTGGTGATCCTGCTCGACTCGATCACCCGCCTCGCCCGCGCCTACAACAACGTCGTGCCCTCGTCGGGCAAGGTGCTGACGGGCGGCGTCGACTCCAACGCGCTGCAGCGCCCCAAGCGCTTCCTGGGCGCCGCGCGCAACGTGGAAGAAGGCGGCTCGCTGACCATCATCGGCACCGCGCTGATCGATACCGGCAGCCGCATGGACGAAGTGATCTTCGAAGAGTTCAAGGGCACCGGCAACTCCGAAATCCACCTCGACCGCCGCCTGTACGAAAAGCGCGTGTTCCCCTCGATCCAGCTCAACCGCAGCGGCACGCGCCGCGAAGAATTGCTGCTGGCACCCGAGATCCTCCAGAAGACCCGCATCCTGCGTCAGCTCATGTACAACATGGACGAGATCGAGTCGATGGAGCTGATGCTCAAGAACATGAAGGCGACCAAGACCAATGTCGAGTTCTTCGACATGATGCGTCGCGGCGGCTGAGCACCACGCTCTTCCGCAAAAGCGCGTTGGCCCTCAAGGGCCGACGCGCTTTTTTCATGGGCGCTCGATGCGGATGGCGCGGCCTTCGACGGTGCTCTGGCGGCCGATGTCGAGCAACTCCATCAGCGCGACGGCCTGCTCGGGCGGCACGGGGTTCGGGCCGTGGCCGAGGATCGCGTCGCGGACCGCAGCGTAGTAGTCGACGTAGTTGCCTGGCCGCGTCGGCAAGGCGCGAAAGTGCGGCGCCCCATCGCTGCCGATCAGCGTGAGCTCGCCATCGAGCGGATCGGCGCCCCACCCCACGGCCGGCGGCCGCTGCCCGGCGCGCAGCGCATCCTCCTGGGTATCGACGCCGTGCTTGACGTAGCTGCCACGCGTGCCGTGCACGATGTAGCGCGGCGCCGCATGGGCGGCGAGCGTCGTCGAATGCAGCACCACGCGCAGCGGCGCATGCGGCCCCAGCTCGTAGCGCAGCACGGCATGAAAGTAGTCTTCGACCACAGCACCGTCGCGCAGCACGGCGGTGTCGAGCTGGATCGTGTCGGGCCGGCCGAAAAGCTGCACCGCCTGATCGACCAGATGGGCGCCCAGGTCCACCCACAGGCCCGACCCCGGCACGGCCTGCTCGCGCCAGCGCGCCTTCACCTCGGGCCGGAAGCGGTCGAAATGCGACTCCAGGTACACCGGCCGGCCCAATTCGCCGGACGCCAGGACATCCTTGAGGGTCAGGAAATCGGCATCGAAACGCCGGTTCTGATACACCGCCAAGACAAGGTTGTTGCGCTTGGACAACGCCTCGAGCTCCCGCGCCTCAGCCACATCGAGCGTGAAAGGCTTGTCCACCACCACGTGCTTGCCGGCCTCCAGCGCTGCCTTGGCGACCGGATGGTGCTGTGCATTGGGCGTCGCGACCACGACGAGGTCGATGTCGGCGCGGGCCACCAGCGCCGCCACGTCGGGCACCACGGGCACACCGGGCCAGTCGGCGTGCACTTTGTGCGGCTGCGAACTCACCACTGCGGCCAGTTCGAGCCCCGGAACGGCCGAAAGCACCGGCGCATGGAAGGTCTGGCCGGCAAAACCGTAGCCGACGAGGCCGGCGCGCAAAGGTGCGGAGGTCATGGAAGGGTTCCGTTTGCTCGAAAATAGGGCAGTATGCGATAATCATGGGCTCCGCGAAAAGTGCGGCTGGGCAGCTTCGCCCGGCCTCCTGGATTTCCCAGGGCAGCGCGCCAGACCATTGGCACGCTGGTGGCTCTCGCATCGACCGCGCATTGATTCCAACAGCGCAAAAGGAAAAACCATGGCAAAAGAAGGCATCCACCCGAATTACCGCGAAATCCTGTTCGTCGACATGTCGAACGGCTTCAAGTTCGTGACCCGTTCGTGCGCGAACACCAAGGAAATGGGCAAGACCGACGACGGTCGCGAGCTCCCCCTGTTCAAGCTCGACACCACCAGCGAATCGCACCCGTTCTACACCGGCACGCAGAAGTCGGTCGACAACATGGGCGGCCGCGTCGAGAAGTTCCGCAACCGTTTCGGCAAGACCACCGGCGCTGCTTCGAAGTAAGGCACGCGCTTTCGCGTCGAGGGCAGCCCGGTTTACCGCGCTGCCCTTTTTCTTTCTGAATTCCGCCTCTTTCGCCACTTGAACCAGCCCACCCCCGCGATCGTTGCCCAGAGTGCCGTGCGCCGGCTGCCGCGCATCGCGTTGCTTCTGCTGTGTGCGGCCTACCTGCTGCCGGGCCTGGTCGGCCGAGGCCCCTGGAAGAGCGCGGACATCACGGCCTTCGGCTACATGGCCGAACTGGCCCGCAGCACCGAAGGCATCGCGCGCTGGTTCGATCCTCTCCTGCTGGGCCTGCGCCCCGAAACGCCCGCGCTGATCCCGTACTGGATCGGCGCCCTGGCGATCAAGATCGCGCCGTCGTGGCTGAACCCCGACCTGGCCGTGCGAATCGCATTCGCGTTCCTGCTCTGGGGCACCTTCACGGCCAGCTGGTATGCGGTGTACTACCTGGCCCGCACGGCGCGTGCCCAGCCCGTGGCCTTCGCCTTCGGCGGGGAGGCACGGCCGACCGACTACGCACGCGCGATTGCCGACGGCGGCCTGCTGGCACTGATCGCCTGCCTCGGCCTCGCCCAGCTTGGCCACGAGACCACGCCCGCACTGGCACAGCTGTTCTTTGCCTCGCACCTGTTCTACGGCGTGGCCGCACTGCCCTATCGCCGTGCGGGCCCGTTGATCGCACTGACGGTGGGCACCATCGGCATCACGCTGAGCGGTGCGCCCACCGTGGGGCTCGCGCTGGCCGTCGGCAGCGTGCTGTACATCGCCTACGAGCGCCGGCTCGCCATGCAGTCCGAGCGCGAGAACATCAACGACGAAGACAACGGCCCCGGCTACACGCGAGGCGCCCTCCTCGCGATGACTGGCATTACCGCGCTGGCGGCGGTGCTCGTGTTCGGGCTGAAGCTGCCGACATGGAAGATCACCGTGCTCGGCGGTTCGCTGCTCGGCGACGCACGCAGCCAGGCCAAGCTGCTGCTGTGGTTCACTTGGCCGGTCTGGCCGCTTGCCATCTGGACGCTCTGGCGCTGGCGGCGGCAGCTCACGGCACGCCACGTCGCGCTGCCCTTCTGGTTCGCGCTGGTGCCGCTGGCGGCCACCTGGACCACCGACTACTCCGACCGCTCGCTGCTGCTGGCGCTACCCGCGTTCGCCACGCTGGCCGCCTTCGCCCTGCCCACCTTCAGGCGCAGCGCAGCGGCGCTGATCGACTGGTTCAACGTGCTGTTCTTCAGCGGCCTGGCCGTGCTCGGCTGGATCTACTGGGTCGCCATGCAGACCGGCGTGCCGCCCAAGCCCGCCGCCAGCGTGGCGCGGCTGGTGCCCGGCTTCGTGCCCGAGTTCTCTCCCATTGCCGTGGCTCTCGCGGCGGCCGCGACCATTGCCTGGTGCTGGCTGGTGCGCTGGCGCACGGGGCGGCACCGTGCCGCGCTCTGGAAGACGCTGGTGCTGCCGGCCGGCGGTACGGCGCTGTGCTGGATGCTGCTGATGACGCTGTGGCTGCCGCCCATCGACTACGCGCGCAGCTACGTGCCGCAGGTGCGGGCCGTGGCCGAACGCGTCGGCCAGCCGCGCTGCATCGCGGAACTCGCGCTCAGCCGCCCGCACATCGCGGCCCTGCGCCACCACGGCAACTTCAACGTGCAACCGCTGCTGCTGGGCACCGATTGCCCATGGTTGCTGGCGAGCCCAGAGACCATCGAGCGCCTGCACACGATCATTCCCTTCGACCAGTGGCGCTTTGCCGGCACGCTGCGCCGACCCAGCAGCGCGGCCGACGACCTCCTGCTCTACCAGAAGATCACGCCGCAGTGAGGGGCGGCGAACGGGCCCTGATCGCGCGGCACGCGGGCACCGTGCTCGCCGGGCAGCTGGCCGTGATGGCTTTCGGCGTGGCCGACACCATCATCGCCGGGCGCTACTCCGAACAAGCACTGGCCGCCCTGTCGGTCGGCGCCGCCATCTTCGTCAGCGTGTACGTCTCGCTGATGGGCGTCCTGCAGGCACTGCTGCCGGTCTGGGCCGAACTGCATGGCGGCGGCCGCGCCGGCGAGGTGGGCCGCTCGGTGCGGCAATCGCTCTACCTGGCCGCCATTGCCATCGTGGCCGGCATGGCGATCCTGCTGCTGCCCGACGCGGCGCTGCGGTGGACCCAGGTGCCGGCTGCAATGCGCGGCGAAGTCGAGGCCTATCTGGCGGTGCTGGCCTTTGCACTGGCGCCGGCCCTGCTCTTTCGCCTGTTCAGCACGCTCAACCAGAGCCTGGGCAAGCCCCAGCTCGTGACATGGCTGCAGCTCGGTTCGCTGGCCGTGAAGCTGCCGCTGTCGATCTGGTTTACCTTCGGTGGCGCGGGCCTGCCGGCCATGGGCCTCGTGGGCTGCGGCTGGGCCACGCTGTGCGTGAACTGGGCGATGCTGGGCTGCGCCATCTGGCTGTTGCGCAACCGCGCGTTTTATCGCGACTACGGGCTCTGGAAGCGCATCGAGGCGCCCGACTGGCAGCAGATCCGCAAGTTCGCGCGGCTCGGCGTGCCAGGCGGCTTGGCGGTGCTGGTCGAAGTGACCTCGTTCACGCTGATGGCCTTGTTCATCGCCCGCCTTGGCACGGCGGCCGCGGCGGCGCACCAGATCGCGTCGAACCTGCTGGCCGTGGCCTACATGACCCCGCTGTCGCTGGCCATCGCGACCAGCGCGCGCGTGAGCTTCTGGCTCGGTGCCGGGGATGCGGCCAGGGCCCGGCACGCCTGTCGCCTGGGCTTCGAGCTGACCGCGCTGTGCGCTTTGTTCTACGCCGCCGCCATGGCTGCGCTGCGCTACGAGCTCGCCAACGTGTATTCAGACAACCCCGCTGTGATCGCGATGGCCGGCGCACTGTTGCTGGCGGTGGCCATGTATCACTTCGCCGATGCGGTGCAGACCTTCTGCGTGTTCGTGCTGCGGTGCTACCGGGTCACGCTGGCGCCGCTGGTGATCTATTGCGCGATGCTGTGGGGACTGGGCCTCGGCGGAAGCTACCTGCTGGCGTACCGCGGACTTGGCCCCTGGGCGGCCATGCAATCGCCGCTGGCGTTCTGGATCATGAGCGCCTTCGCGCTGGCGCTGACGGCCCTGCTGTTCGGCGCGCTGCTGCGTTGGACGATGCGCCAGCGCGCTTGACAAGAGCTGCCTGCTACCTGGCCAGCACGCGCGCTTCCCGCACGCGCACTGCGGGAAACACCAGCGCAAAGCGCGAACCCTTGCCCACCGTGCTTTCGATGCGCAGCTCGGTGCCGTGCCGCTGGGCAATGTGCTTGACGATGGCCAGCCCCAGCCCCGTGCCGCCCGTCTCGCGCGAACGGCTGCGGTCGATGCGGTAGAAGCGCTCGGTCAGCCGGGGAATGTGCTCGGCGGCAATGCCGGGACCCGTGTCTTTCACTGCGTATTCGCCACGCCCGTCAGGCAGCACCCGCCAGCTCACCGCCACCTCGCCGCCGCCTGGCGTGTAGCGGATGGCATTGCTCAGCAGGTTCGACATCGCGCTCTGCAGCTCGGTCGGTGCGCCCGACACTTCGGACTCGGCTTCGATGGTGAACGACAGCCGGTGTCCCTGCGGCGCCACACGGCCCGACAGCCCGCGGCCCTCGTCTTCGCACTGTGCGAGCAGCGCACGAATGCGGATCCACTGATTGCCCGAAGGCGCCGCGCTGCCTTCCAGCCGCGACAGCGTCAGCAGGTCGTTCACCAGCGTTTCCATGCGGTGCGACTGCTGCCCCATCAGCGACAGGTAGCGCATGCGTTCGTCCGCGTCGAGCGGCAGGTTCTGTAGCGTCTCGACGAAGCCCGCCAGCACCGTCAGCGGCGTGCGGATTTCGTGCGACACGTTCGCCACGAAATCACGCCGCATCGCCTCGGCCTGCTCCAGCGCCGTGATGTCGCGCGTCAGAAGCATGCGGCGGTTGCCGGCATAGGGATGCACCTGCACCGACAGCCGCACCAGGTGGGGGCGCTGATGCGAGTGGCCGGGTCCGGAGGCGTCGATGACCACGTCGCGGCTGTAGTTCCACGATGCAAGGTAGGCGACGAAGGCCGGATCGCGCACGAGGTTCGCCAGATGCTGCGCAAGGTCGCGCTCGGCATCGATGCCGAACTGGCTGGCGGCCGTCTGGTTGCACCATTCGATGCGGCCCTGCTCGTCGAGCAGCACCACGCCATTGGGTGAGGCCTGGATGGCCGCGAGGAACTCCTGCAGCCGCTCTTCGGCTTGCCGCGTCTGCTGCTCGCGGTCGCGCAGCAGCTTGCGGATGCGCTCCGACAGCTCGCCCCACACGCCCGCTCCCCTCGTCGGCAGGCCCGCCGCGTCGTTGCGCAGCACCCGCATCAGCCGCTCGGCGCGCCAGGCATCGAGCGCCAGCCAGAGCACCGCGCCCAGCCACGCGCCCAGCCATCCGAACTTCCAGCCAAAAATCGCGACAGCGCCCGCTCCTATTGCAAGGGACGCTATTAAAAAAGTAGCTATGCGAAAAGGCATGGCGGGCGATTATCCGCGCCCGCGGCCAAGGGACGCCACTGCGGTCAAACCGTGACTTGGGCGGTCAGCCGGTAGCCCGCTCCGCGGACGGTTTCGACCATCGGCGCCGCCGCACCCAGCGATTCGCGCAGGCGCTTGACGTGCACGTCGACCGTGCGCTCCTCGATGTAGACGTGGTCGCCCCACACCTTGTCGAGCAGCTGCGCGCGGCTGTGCACGCGCTCGGCATGCTGCATCAGGTAGGCCAGCAGCTTGAACTCGGTCGGCCCGACCTTCAGCGCGCCGCCCTGCCAGGTCACGCGGTGGGTGGAGGTGTCGAGCGCCAGCTCGCCGATCTCGACCCGCTCGGTCACCACTTCCGGCGCCCGGCGACGCAGCACCGCACGGATGCGGGCCAGCATCTCCTGGGTGGAGAAAGGCTTGGTGATGTAGTCGTCGGCACCGGCATCGAGGCCGGCCACCTTGTCGGGCTCGTCGCCGCGCGCGGTCAGCATCAGGATCGGGATGGCCTTGGTGCGCGGGTCCTTGCGCCACTGGCGCGCGAGTTGCAGGCCGCTCTGGCCCGGCAGCATCCAGTCGAGCAGGATCAGGTCCGGCAGGAAGGCGTCGATCTCGCGTTGTGCTGCCGCACCGTCTTCAGACCAGATCGGCTCGAAGCCGTTGTGGCGCAGGTTGACGGCGATCAGCTCGGCGATCGAGGACTCGTCCTCGACGATCAGGACTCGGGGTTTCTTCATGTTATCTGCTCACTTGATGGTCGCCCCGGTCCCTTCCAGCGAACGCCGCGGAACCGGCTTTGCCGGGCCGCTGGCGTTGCCCCCTGCAAGGGGATTGGCGGCCACACGAAGTGGGCAAGCCTGGGGGTTTGTCATTGAAGCGCGGACTCGATTTCCTGCATCGAAGTGTGCCGCACATCGGCGCCCTTGACGATGTAGATGATGAACTCGGCAATGTTCTTGGCGTGGTCGCCGATGCGTTCGATGGCCTTGGCCAGGAACAACAGGTCCAGGCTGGCGGAGATGGTGCGCGGGTCTTCCATCATGTAGGTGACCAGCTTGCGCACGAAACCGTCGAACTCCTTGTCGATCAGGTCGTCGTCCTTCAGGATCGACAGTGCCGCGGCCGTGTCCAGGCGCGCGAAGGCGTCCAGCGCGGTGCGCAGCAGGCCCGAGGCCAGGTCGGCCGCGATGCGCAGCTCGGTCGTCGGCAGCTGGCGGGCCGCCCCGCTCTCGATGATCGACTTGACCATGCGCGCGATCTTGTTGGCCTCGTCGCCCACGCGCTCGAGGTTGGCGGTGGTCTTGCTGATGGCGATCAGCAGGCGCAGGTCGCGGGCGGTCGGCTGGCGGCGCGCGATGATGGACGACAGCTCGCGGTCGATGTCGATTTCCATCGCATTGACGCGGTGCTCGGTCTCCATCACGCGGTCGGCGGCTTCGGTGTCGAACTGCAGCAGCGCGTACACAGCCTGGTGAATCTGTGACTCGACCATGCCGCCGAGCTCCATCACGCGCGACGAGACGCCGTTGAGTTCGCTGTCGAACTGGCTGGAAAGGTGTTTCTCGGTCATGGTGTCTCCTTAGCCGAAACGGCCGGTGATGTAGTCCTCGGTTTCCTTGCGCTGCGGCTTGAAGAACATCTGTTCCGTCGCACCGAATTCGATCAGGTCGCCGAGGTACATGTAGGCGGTGTAGTCGCTGCAGCGGGCGGCCTGCTGCATGTTATGCGTCACGATGACCACTGTGTATTCATTCTTCAGCTCGGCGATCAGTTCCTCGATCTTCGCGGTGGAAATCGGGTCGAGCGCGGAGCACGGTTCGTCGAGCAGCAGCACTTCGGGCTTGATCGCGATGCCGCGCGCAATGCACAGGCGCTGCTGCTGGCCGCCCGAGAGGCCCGAGCCGCTTTGCTGCAGCTTGTCGCGCACTTCGGTCCACAGGGCGGCCTTCTTCAGGGCCCACTCGACGCGGTCGTCCATTTCGCTGGCCGAGAGATTCTCGAACAGCTTCACGCCGAAGGCGATGTTGTCGTAGATCGACATCGGGAACGGCGTGGGCTTCTGGAACACCATGCCGACCTTGGCGCGGATCAGCGCCACGTCCTGCTTGGAGGTAAGCAGGTTCTCGCCGTCCAGGGCGATGGTGCCTTCGGCACGCTGCTCCGGATAGAGCTCGAACATGCGGTTGAAGGTCCGCAGCAGAGTCGACTTGCCGCAGCCCGAAGGGCCGATGAAAGCGGTGACCTTGTTCTCGGGAATCTCGAGGTTGATGCCCTTGAGCGCGTGGAACTTGCCGTAGTAGAAGTTCAGGTCCTTGACCGAGATCTTCGAGCGCGACGGTTGTTGTGCGACGGTGTTTGGCATGTTGTCTTCTTCTGGATTCAGTGTTTGGTGCGCGTCAGGACCCGCGCCAGGATGTTGAGGGCGAGCACGGCAATCGTGATCAGGAACACGCCGGCCCATGCCAGCTGTTGCCAGTTCTCGTACGGGCTCATCGCGAACTTGAAGATCGTGACCGGCAGGCTGGCCATCGGCTGGCTCACGTCGGCGGTCCAGAACTGGTTGTTCAGAGCGGTGAAGAGCAGCGGCGCGGTTTCGCCCGCGATGCGCGCCACAGCAAGCAGCACGCCCGTGACCACACCGGCGCGTGCGGCGCGCAGCGTGATGCTCAGGATGACCTTCCACTTCGGCGTTCCCAGCGCGTAGGCCGCTTCGCGCAGGCCCGGCGGCACCAGCTGCAGCATGTTCTCGGTGGTGCGGATGACCACCGGGATCACGATCAGCGCAAGCGCCAGCGCACCGGCCAGGCCCGAGAAGGTCTTGAAATAGGCCACCACCACGGCATAGACGAACAGGCCGATCACGATCGACGGCGCCGACAGCAGGATGTCGTTGACGAAGCGCGTGACGGAAGCGAGCCAGCCCTTGGGGTTGTACTCGGCCAGGTAGATGCCGGCCATGATGCCGATGGGCGTGCCCACGAAGGTGGCCAGCGCCACCATCACGAACGAACCGAAGATCGCGTTCGCGATGCCGCCCACCTCGTTCGGCGGCGGCGTCATCTCGGTGAAGGTGGCGATGGCCAGGCCGCCCACGCCCTGGCGCAGCGTTTCCCAGAGGATCCACACCAGCCAGAACACACCGAAAGCCATCGCAGCGAGCGACAGCGTGAGCGCGATCTTGTTGACGCGGTTGCGCGAAGCGAACCGGGCCTGGCGCGTTTCGGCAAGCGCCTTGGCGTTCAAGAGGTTTTGAGCGGTACTCACGATTTGGTTCCTTCGCTCTTCTTCATCTTGGCCAGCAGCATCTTGGAGAGCGACAGCACGACGAAGGTGATGAAGAACAGCACTAGGCCGAGGTACATCAGAGCAGCCTGGTGCAGGCCCGCGCCGGCTTCGGCGAATTCGTTGGCGAGTGCCGAGGTGATGCTGTTCGCAGCCTCGAACACCGACAGCGAGTTGAGTTGGTTCATGTTGCCGATCACGAACGTGACAGCCATCGTTTCACCCAGCGCCCGGCCCAGGCCGAGCATGATGCCGCCGATGACGCCGGCCTTGGTGTAGGGCAGCACCACCTTGGAGACGACTTCCCAAGTGGTCGAGCCGAGACCGTAGGCGGACTCCTTCAGCAGCGGCGGCGTGACCTCGAACACGTCGCGCATCACCGAGGCGATGAACGGAATGATCATGATCGCCAGGATGATGCCGGCCGACAGAATGCCGATGCCCACCGGCGGGCCGGAGACCAGTGTGCCGAGGTAAGGCACGCCGCCCAGCAGCTTCTGCAGCGGCTGCTGCACCCAGGTGGAAAGGATCGGCCCGAACACCAGCAGGCCCCACATGCCGTACACGATGGAGGGCACCGCCGCCAGCAGTTCGATGGCCGTGCCCAGCGGGCGCTTGAGCCAGCTGGGTGAAAGTTCGGTGAGGAAGAGCGCAATGCCGAAGCTCACGGGCACCGCGATCACCAGCGCGATGATCGAGGTGGCCAGCGTGCCGTAGATCATGACCAGGCCGCCGTACTCGTCCTTGACCGGGTCCCACACGCTGCTCGTGAGGAAGCCGAGGCCGTACTTCGAAATGGCGGGCCAGGCGCCGGCGATCAGCGACAGCAGGATGCCGATGAGCATCGCGAGCGTCAGCAACGCGGCGCCCTTGGCGGCCCAGCCGAACAGCCGGTCGGCCATCGGGCCGGAGCGCGCTGCCTTCACGGGCGGCGGAGGGGCGGTGGCACGACCGCGCTCGGCCGCGAGGTCGAGGGAGGTGGCAGCGGCGGGAAAGGTGGATGACACAGGTCGCTCCGGCAAAGACGAAAGCGGCGCGTCCTGGAGCGAGGGTTTGCTCATGGACACGCCGTTCTTCTGGACTGATGGGTGGATTACTTGAACGCGACGGCCTTGCCCGACGCATCCTTCACTTCACCCCATGCCTTGGCGATGCTCGCCTTCACGGCGTCGGGCATCGGCACGTAGTCGAGGTCGTCGGCCGTCTTGTCGCCGCTCTTGTAGGCCCAGTCGAAGAACTTGAGCACGGTAGTGGCGTTGGCGGGCTTGTCCTGCACCTTGTGCATCAGGATGAAGGTGGCACCGGTGATGGGCCATGCATCCTTGCCGGCCTGGTTGGTCAGCACCTGGTAGAAGCTCTTGTTCCAGTCGGCGCCGGCGGCGGCGGCCTTGAAGGCCGAGTCGTCGGGCGACACGAAGGTGCCGGCGGCGTTCTGCAGTTGGGCGTACGTCATCTTGTTCTGCTTGACGTAGGCGTACTCGACGTAGCCGATCGAGTTGGGCAGGCGGTTCACGAAGGCTGCGACGCCTTCATTGCCCTTGCCGCCCGCGCCGGTGGGCCAGTTCACGGCCGTGCCTTCGCCGACCTTGCTCTTCCACTCGGCGTTGACCTTGCTCAGGTAGTTGGTGAACAGGAAGCTGGTGCCCGAGCCGTCGGCGCGGCGAACCGGGGCGATGGCGGCGTCGGGCAGGTTCAGCGAACCGTTCAGCGCCTTGATGGCGGGGTCGTTCCACTTGGTGACCTTGCCGAGGTAGATGTCGCCCAAGACCTGGCCGTTGAGCTTCAGCTCACCGGGCTTGATGCCGGGAATGTTGACCACGGGGATCACGCCGCCGATGACGGTGGGGAACTGCATCAGGCCCTTGGCCTGCAGTTCGTCGTCCTTCAGGGGAGCGTCCGAAGCGCCGAAATCGACGGTCTTGGCTTCGATCTGCTTGATGCCGGCGCCCGAGCCGACCGACTGGTAGTTGATCTTGACGCCGGTGGCCTTGTTGAAGTCGGACGCCCACTTGGCGTACAGCGGTGCCGGGAAGCTGGCGCCGGCGCCGGTCACGTCCTGGGCGAAGGCGGAAATGGAGAACACCGCGGCCACCAGGCCGGCTGTTGCAAATTTGAACGTCGTTTTCATGAAGCTTCCTTTAGAAGTAAGAAGTAGTCCCTTTTTTGGGCTTGAACGGACTCTAGAAAGCTTGTGTGACATCGGTGTGACACCCCTCTGTCGAGGGAAAATGCCTTCGTTTCCCCCGCGATCCATGTGACGCTGTCACGCAACCGTCATGGTCCGCGCCTAGCCTTGCGAACCTCGCTGTCGCGCGAATCTGGAGGCTGCGCGCTCTGTCACGGCGCTACGATCAAACACAACAAGACACCCGCCTTCTTCTCGGAACCACATGCAAAACGGCACCCGCCTCGCAGCAGTCGACCTGGGCTCGAACAGCTTCAGGCTCGAAATCGGACAGGTCGATCACGGCCAGATCCACCGCACCGAATACCTCAAGGAGACCGTGCGCCAGGGCAACGGACTGGACAGCGCGCGCAACCTCACCACCGAAGCCATGCAGCGCGGCTGGGACGCCCTCGCTCGCTTCGGCGAGCGGCTGGCCGGCTTCAAGCGCTCGCAGGTGCGAGCCGTAGCCACGCAAACGCTGCGCGAAGCACGCAACCGCGAAGAGTTCCTGCTGCGTGCACGCACCATCCTGGGCTTCGGCATCGACGTGATCCCGGGCCGGGAAGAGGCCCGCCTCATCTATCAGGGCGTGGCGCACATGCTCCCGCACACCGACGCATCCGAGCGCGAGCGCCGGCTGGTGGTCGACATCGGCGGGCGCTCCACTGAAATGATCATCGGCCACGCGCTCGAGGCCGAACTGGTCGAGTCGTACCGCGTCGGCAGCGTCGCCTGGTCGATGAAGCACTTCGCCGAGGGCCAGTTCACGCCCGCAGCCTTCCGCGCCGCCGAAGTGGCCGCCAAGGCCGTGCTCGACGACGCGCTCGGCAGCTACACCCGCGACCAGTGGGACGTGGCCTACGGCGCCTCGGGCACCATCGGCGCGGTCGGCGACGTGCTCGCTGCCGCGGGCGCCGAATCGGGCCTGGTCACCCGCGAAGGCCTCGACTGGCTGCTCGACCGCTTGCTCAAGGCCGGCAGCGCCGACAAGCTGCGCATCGACGGCATGCGCGAGGATCGCAAGGCCGTGATCGGCGGCGGCGTGAGCGTGCTGCGCGCGGTGTTCGACCTGCTCGGCATCGAGGAGATGAAGGTGGCGCAGGGTGCATTGCGCCACGGCGTGCTCTACGAGTTGCTGGAACGCGACGAGAGCGTGGCCGACATGCGCACGGCCACCGTGGCCCGTCTGGCCAGCCGGTTTTCGGTCGATGCGGCCCAGGCCAAGCGCGTGGGCGAAACGGCCGCGTCGCTGTTCGTGCAGCTCTCCCCCGCCGCGCGCGGCGGCAGCACGTCGAGCCGCGCCGGCCGCGCATTGCGCAAACTGGGCTGGGCGGCGCAGCTGCACGAGATCGGCACACTGGTCTCGCACAGCGACTATCACAAGCACGGCGCCTACATCCTCGACAACACCGACGCGCCCGGCTTCGCGGTGAACGAGATGCACGCGCTCGGCCAGCTGGTGCTAGGCCAGCGCGGCAAGCTGCGCAAGCTCGAAATCGCGCTGGACGACGAGACCTTCGTCATGCAGCTGCTGTCGCTTCGGCTCGCGATCATCCTGTGCCATGCACGCCGCGATCCCGATCCGCTCGCGCTGCATCTCGCGGCATTGGGCGCCAGGGCTTTCACGATTGCCTGCGCGCCCGACTGGGCCGAGGCCTACCCGCAGTCCGCACACCTCCTGCGCGAAGAAGTGCAGGCCTGGCAGAAGACCAGCACCTGGCGCGTGGAACTCAGCGGGGCCTGAGCCGCTTTACTTGGGATCGGGGCCAACCGTCCGACCGGCTGCCACATGGGCCATGCGAGGCTCGTCGTCCCCGAACATGCCGGCATAGGCAGGCTGAACGACCTGGGCAAGCCCTTGCCTCAGCCCTTCCCGGGCAACCGCGGGGTCATTGAGCAGGCCGTCATACCGGAAGTAGGTCGGCTGACTCAAATCGGAGGTATGGCTTGCCTGGTAGAGGACAGCCTGATGCTCGTCTCTCAGCAACTGCTCGACCGCCACGATGGGTTTGAAGCTCGAAGTCGCATCGGATGCCCCATAAGCAGTCGTGATCCGCAGGATCAACGTGCTGTAGCCGGGGGTCGGCTGGAGTTCCGGCACCTGCATCTCGGGGAGCTTTCCAGTCGCGCGCATGAAAGGCGTCAGCTTCACCTCGCGGCCGCCGTCCCGCAGGCGCGCCGCCAGCCGCTCTGCGAAATAGCTGTTGAGCCCCATGGGCACACCGCTGTTCCTCACCGCAGCCGTGAACTCCTTGCTGCGCCGGTCCGTGCGGTCGGCCGTCGTCATCCGGCTGTTGGTGTCGATGCCAAGTGCCAGCAGCGCGCCGATAGGCCCCAGGAACCCGGCAAAGCTCGTCAGCCCCGAACCACCGCCATCCACGACGATCAGTTCGTCCTCCTGGTTGTAGATGATTTCGACCTTCGCCACCGACCGGGCGGCATCGTGGCGGGCTTGCAGCGCAGGCGGGGGCGCGTCCGTCGCGCACCCTGACACAAGGGCTGCGGCAACAAGCAGGGGAGTCAGCGTTTTCAACGACATGCCTGCGCTTTCCCGCAGCAGATTCGTGAAGCTTCTTGGCGAGAGGTTGAGCAGTTTCATGCGTGTTCCCCAGTGAGGTGGCCGACTGGCAATGGCCTTTCCCCTCATCGGGGCCAAGCGGACTGCCGTGGAGTCACTGTAGAAATTGCGCCGCTTGCGCACATGAGCGGTGCGCCCCTTTTCCAGGGAGACAAGCGCCCCGCCCCACTCGGTCTGCAACCATGACAAAGCGCCTGCCCGGAAGCGGCAGGCCGGGGGGCTAGATGAGCTCGGGCGACTGCACCGTGACGACGACGGTCTGCACGTCGCCGTCGCGCTCGCGCGTGCGGATCCACCACAGCGCGCCCTTGCGCACCGGGCAGCTGTCCTGCTTGAGGCCGAGCAGGAGCGAGATGGCCTGCCCCACCGAGGGCTGGTGGCCGATCATCAGCACCACCGATTTGCCGTTGGGCCAGCCGGCCGCACCGAGCAGCGCCTCGGGCGTGGTGTCGGGCGCGAGTTCCGAACGCAGCTTGTACTTGCGGCCCAGGGCCAGCGCGGTCTGCTCGCAGCGCCGCGCGGGGCTGCAGATGATGCGCGTGCCGTCGGGCAACTGGCGGTCCAGCCAGCTGGCCATCCGCTTGGCCTGCTTCTCACCGCGCGGGGTGAGCGAGCGCTGCATGTCGTCGCAACCCTCGGTCCAGTCCTCGGCTTCGGCATGCCGCCAGAAGATCAAGTCCATGGTCATGGTCCTTCGTGCGTCAGTTGCTGGATGCATCGCGCAGATGCCCTCGTGAAGCATAGCGGTTCATGAGCGCAGACTGCGCACCATGAGCCTCGATGGCGCGCGCCACGCCGTCCTCGCCCGGATGCGTGTCGTGGTCGACGCGCGTGTAGATGCCGTCTGCGCCCAGGTCCCAGGCATCGCGCCCGTCGTGCAGATAGGCCACCAGGCATTCGTCGATCAGCCGCTGGCGCAGCGCGGCGTCCGTCACGGGCCAAGCGAGTTCGATACGCCGCATCATGTTGCGGTTCATCCAGTCGGCACTCGACAGGTACAGCGACTCGTCCTCGCCGTTGCGGAAATAGAAGACCCGCGAATGCTCCAGGAAGCGCCCGATCACCGAGCGCACGCGGATGTTGTCGGTCAGCCCCGGCACCTGCGCGGGCAGCGTGCACGCACCGCGCACGATCAGGTCGATCTTCACGCCCTTCTGTCCCGCGCGGATCAGCGAGGCGATGATCTCCTCGTCGGTCAGCGCGTTCATCTTGGCGACGATGCGCGTGGGGTGGCCTGCCGCAGCGGCCATGCCCAACGCATCGATCTGCGCCGTGATGTTCTTGTGCAGGTCGAACGGCGCCAGCCACATGCGGTTGAGTCTGGGCAGCCGGCTCTGGCTGGCCATGTGCACGAAGACCGCTTCCATGTCGGCCGTCAGCAGCGGGTCGGCCGTGAGGTGGCTGATGTCGGTGTAGAGCCTGGCCGTGCGCGGGTTGTAGTTGCCCGTGGACAGATGGCCGTAGCGGCGCATCTGCTTGCCCTCGCGCCGCGTCACCAGCAGCATCTTGGCGTGGGTCTTCAGGCCGACCACGCCGTACACCACCTGCGCGCCGATCGACTCGAGCATCTCGGCCCAGTTGATGTTGGCCTCTTCGTCGAAGCGTGCCTTCAGCTCCACCACCACCGTGACTTCCTTGCCGCGGCGCACCGCTTCGCGCAACAGGTCCATCAGTTCGGAATCGGTACCCGTGCGATAGATGGTCTGCTTGATCGCCAGTACATGCGGATCGAGCACCGCTTCGCGAAGGAACGCAAGCACGCCCTCGAAGCTCTCGAAGGGCTGGTGGATCAGGACGTCGCCGCGCTGCAGTCGCTCGAAGAACGACTGCGCCGGCGACAGCGTGACCGGGTACGACGCCGGGTATGGCGGAAACCGCAACTGCGGCTCCTCGAGCAAGTCGGCCAATTGCGTGAGCCGTGCCAGGTTGACCGGCCCGTGCACGCGGTACAGGGACTGCAGCGGCAGGTTGAACTGCGCCAGCAGAAAGCTCGCGAGCGACTCGGCGCAGCTCGCCGACACCTCCAGTCGCACGGCCTGCCCGTAGTGGCGATGCTGCAGCCCCTGGCGCAAGGCGGTGCGCAGGTTCTTCACGTCTTCCTCGTCCACTGCCAGGTCGGAATGCCGAGTGACGCGGAACTGCGAAAAATCGCCCACCTCCCGCCCCGGGAACATGCTGGCAAGGTGCGCACGCACCACGCTCGACAGCGCCACGAAGAGCGTCTTGCCGTCCGACACCTTGGCCGGCATCTTGATCAGACGCGGCAGCACGCGAGGCACCTTCACGATCTGGATCGGGTTCTCGCGCCCGAACGCGTCCTTGCCACCCAGCCGCACGATGAAGTTGAGCGACTTGTTGGCCACCTGCGGAAACGGATGCGCCGGGTCGAGCCCGACCGGGATCAGCAGCGGGCGCACCTCGCGTTCGAAGTATTCGCCGACCCACTTGCGCTGAGCCGGATTGCGCTCGCCGTGCGAAATGATGTGGATGCCGTGCGTGGCAAAGGTCGGCATCAACTCGTCGTTGTACAGCGCATACTGGCGCGCCACGAGCTTGTGTGCCGCTTCGGCCAGCCGCTCGAACGACTCGACGGTGTAGACGCCCTTGCGGTCGCCGGCGCTGCCCGCGATCAGGTGCGGCGCGGCGCGAACCTCGAAGAACTCATCGAGGTTGGAAGACACGATGCAAAGGTAGCGCAGCCGCTCGATCAGCGGCACCTCGGGCCGATGGGCCCAGTCGAGCACCCGTTCATTGAATGACAGGATGCTGTGGTCGCGGTCGAGCAGCGTGAACGTGGGCGCCGCGACGGCTGGCGACCGGTCTGCGGGGGCGAGTGACATGGGCACTGATTCTGGAGCAAGCGGCACGGGAGCACACGTAGGCGGAAATATGACAGTGTCGATGTCATTTGTGACGCTCTCATGACATTCTCGTGACGCCACCGCCGCCGTCTTGTGGGGCTCCATCATGCCCGGAGACAGGGCGGGCAACCCGTTGTGGGACGGGGCAGCCGCCGGCTTCATGCGCCCAGGAAATGCTTGCGGTAGCGCGCCGGCAAATCGTCGATGCGCATCAGCATCGGCAGGTCGGCCGCGTTGAAGTCCGGGTCCCAGGCCGGCGCGCCGAGCACCTTGGCGCCCAGGCGCAGGTAGCCCTTGATGAGCGCCGGCGGCTCCACGTCGAGCGTGCTGTCGAGACGCTCGACCGGCAGCGGCAGGCGGGGCTGCACCTGGTACTGGATCGGCGCCATGTGCTTGGCCGACACCTGGCGCCAGATGCTGGCCGCCGCGTCGCCGTTCGTGACACCGTTGTGTGACATCGGAATGCTCGCGCAGCCGATCATCGTGTCGAGCTTGTTGCGATGCATGAAGCCAGCCAGTGCACCCCACAGCGCGAGGATCACGCCGCCCTGGCGGTGGTCCGGATGCACGCAGCTGCGGCCCAGCTCGACCATGCGCTCGCGCAGGTCGCGCAGCCGGGTGAGGTCGAACTCGGTGTCGCTGTAGGTGCTGCCGACGCGGCGGGCCTGGGCCGGCGTGAGCACGCGGTAAGTACCGATGACCTGCTGCGTCAGCTCGTCGCGCACCAGCAGGTGTTCGCAGAAATCGTCGAACAGGTCGATGTCGTGGCCGGCCAGCGGCGAGGAGACCCGGGCGCCCATTTCGCCGACGAACACGTCGTAGCGCAGTCGCTGGGCAGCTCGCACGTCGTCCAGGTGACGGGCCCAGCCCACGGTGATGCCTTGCTTGGTATCGGCAACCGGCGGCAGGATGACAGCAGGCGCCTGGGGCACCGACGTGCGGGCAACGGCAGGCACACCGGTCGCGGGAGCGGGCCACAAGGCCGCGCGCAGCCCGATCTGTGAAAGCGGAAACGTCGGGTTGGGCAGTTCTTTCATGGGGAACCCTTTCTGCCGAGGGAGTCTCCGCACCTGCCATGAAGCGCGCGTGTCAGGAAGATTGCAGCCGCATGACGATGTTGCGCCGCGCCGCTTCGTCGTTTAATGCAGTGGATTCGCGACATGGAGTTTCCCCACATGGCCCTCGACGCAAACGGCACCGACAGCAACCGCCTTCACCAGACTTTTCCTGTCCTCAGTGACACCGAGATTGCGCGCATTGCGCGCTTCGGCACCGTGCAGCAGTTTGCGCGCGGCAGCCGGCTCTTCACCGCCGGGGAAACCGGTCCCGGCATGTTCGTGCTGCTCAAGGGCGTGGTAGCCGTCACGCAGCGCGACGGCCTCGGCCACGTCGTGCCCATCGTGCGGCAGGGGCCGGGCGAATTCCTGGCCGAAGTCGGCCAGTTGAGCGGCCGCCCCGCCCTGGTCGATGGCCATGCCGACGAAGACGTCGAGGCGCTGCTCGTCTCCCCCGCGCAGTTGCGCGCGTTGCTCGTGGCCGAAGCCGACCTGGGCGAGCGCATCACCCGCGCGCTGATCCTGCGGCGCGTGGCGCTGATCGAGTCAGGCGCCAGCGGCCCGGTGCTGATCGGCCAGCCGCAGTCGCCCGACATGGCCCGGCTGGAGAACTTTCTTCGCCGCAACGGCTATCCATATCACCTGGTCGACGCCGCCGAAGACCCCGACGCCGCCGCGCTGCTTGCGCAATACGGCGCCAGCAAGCTGCTGGCCGTGTGCCCCGACGGCTCGGTGCTGGTCAACCCGGCTGACGACGCGCTCGCGCGCTGCCTGGGCATGGTCGACACCGCCGAGCGCAACGAGCTGTTCGACGTGGCCGTCGTCGGTGCCGGGCCGGCAGGGCTCGCCACCGCCGTCTATGCGGCCTCCGAAGGCCTGCGCGTCATCGTGCTCGACTGCCGCGCCTTCGGCGGCCAGGCGGGCGCGAGCGCGCGCATCGAGAACTACCTGGGCTTCCCGACCGGCATCTCGGGGCAAGCGCTGGCGGGCCGGGCTTTCGTGCAGGCGCAGAAGTTCGGCGTCGAGATGCTGATTCCAGCCAAGGTGGTGTCGCTCGACTGTTCGCGCGACAACGCCCTCGACAGCCTGGCCGTTGCGCTGGCCGATGGCCGCACGATCCATGCGCGCACCGTCGTCATTGCCAGCGGCGCGCGCTACCGGCGTCCCGAAGTACCGCGTCTCGCCGAATTCGAAGGCCGCGGCATCTGGTACTGGGCCTCGGCCATCGAGGCGAAGATCTGCGCGCAGCAAGAGGTGGCGCTGGTGGGCGGCGGCAACTCGGCGGGACAGGCGGCGGTGTTCCTGTCGCGCCACGCGGCCAAGGTCAACGTGCTCGTGCGCGGCCCGTCGCTGGCCGCCAGCATGTCGCGCTACCTGATCGATCGCATCGAGGCCACACCCAACATCTCGCTGCAGCCTCACACCGAGCTCGTGCGCCTGCACGGCGACTCCGACGAAGGCCTCACCGGAGCGACCTGGCGCTGTCACACCAGCGGCGCCGAACATGACTGCCCGGCGCGCAACATCTTCCTGTTCATTGGCGCCGAGCCCGAAGCCTCGTGGCTCGAAGGCTGCGGGGTGGCCGTCGACAAGCACGGCTTCGTGCTCACCGGCGCCGCCGCGAGCAGCGGCTTTCCGGCGCGGCCGGCCGCGGCGCTCGAATCGAGCGTGCCGGGCGTATTCGCCGTGGGCGACGTGCGATCGGGTTCGGTCAAGCGCGTGGGCGGCGCCATCGGCGAAGGCGCGGCCGCGGTCGCGCTGATCCATCAGCACCTGTCGCAGGCCTCGGCCGTGGCTTGAGGCGCGCATCCATCCGCCAAGCCAGGCCAAACACTTGCGCCCCGCACGCGTTCGAAAGGCCGCGTATATGCTGCCGGGCTCGCATCACATCACGGAGTGCAAGTAGATATGCCCGCATCACCCATCGAGGTCTATTCCTGGCCCACGCCGAACGGCCACAAGGTTCACGTCATGCTCGAGGAATGCGGCCTGCCGTACCACGCGCACCCCGTGAACATCGGCAAGGGAGATCAGTTCGCGCCCGAGTTCCTGCAGATCAGCCCGAACAACAAGATCCCCGCCATCACCGACCCCGACGGTCCCGATGGCAAGCCCATCTCGCTCTTCGAATCGGGCGCCATCCTCGTCTACCTTGCGGGCAAGACCGGCAAGTTTCTGCCTACCGGCGATCGCGAACGCTACGACGTGCTGCAGTGGCTTATGTTCCAGATGGGCGGCGTCGGCCCCATGCTCGGCCAGGCGCACCACTTCCGCCTGTACGCACCCGAGAAGATCGCCTATGCCATCGACCGGTACAGCAACGAAGCCAAGCGCCTGTACGGCGTGATCGACAAGCAGTTGTCGAAAAACAGGTTCATTGCCGGCAAGAGCTATTCGATTGCCGACATTGCAATCTTTCCATGGCTTCGCAGCTGGGAGAACCAGGGCATCACCCTCACTGACTTTCCGCACCTGAAGGCCTGGTTCGACGGCATCGCTGCGCGGCCCGCCGTGCAGCGCGGCGTGAAAGTGCTGGCCGACCTGCGCCAGCCGATCACCGGCGACAAGGAGCGCGAGATTCTTTTTGGCAAGACGCAGTACGAGAAACGCTGAGAAGTCCGAGAAGAGCCAATATCCGGGCTAGAATCAAAGGCTTGTCGGGGTGTAGCGCAGCCTGGTAGCGCATCTGGTTTGGGACCAGAGGGTCGAAGGTTCGAATCCTTTCGCCCCGACCATAGAAAACGCAATGCGGACAGTCACTCAAGTGGCTGTCCGCATTTTCGTTTCTGCGTGATGGTGTCCCTGTATGCCGTCGGCAGTGTTCACTTCGGGTGCGGGCCTTGCGCTCAAAAAAGGACCACCCATTCGCCGCGCAGGTATCGGTAGTGGTAGCTGGGCCCCGAAAAGGTAGTGCTGCGGCTGTAGCCCGCGCCAAAACGAAATACCTGCGAGCCCCTGACCGGACTTTGAAGGCTCAGGTCGAACAATCTCGTTGGTTGATTCAAATCGTGATTGATCGTCTCATTGCCAAGCCCCGCCGTCAGGGAAGCCGTCCATCCCTGGAAGCGGTGCCGCCAGCCGATCGCCAGCATCGACTCGCTGTAGCTCTTCGGATTGAAATAGGCTCTGTCCACGTCCTCACGGGTGCTTCGGTACGTTCGATAGCGCGCCTGCAAGGTCAGCCCCAGATCGAGTGACGGCTGATAGATCAGCCGCAGGCGGGCATGGTCCCGTCGGTTGCCGTCCGAAAAATATTGCTGCCCCAGCAGTCCGACCAGGGTCAAATGGCTTCCCAGCCCCTGGTCCACGGCAACCCCGACAAACGAAAAATCGATCCCGCGGTCCAGGGACTTCGGAGTTTCCACCCAGTCGCGGGTTACGAGAAACTCCACCGCGGTACTCTTCGTGGGTGACATGCGGTAACTGCCGTCCAGTGTCAGCAGCGTGTGTCCTCCCTGCTGAAACAGGCCGGCCTCCAGGGCCCCTCCATCGCCAGTCCTGGATTCGATCGAACGGGCTAGAAATGAAATCTTCTTTCCGGCCCTTTGCCAGCTATTTTGCTTGTATTGGTAGTCGGAGAGACGAAAACCCAGGTAGCGATCGGCATTCTCGAAAGCGGGGAAGAATTCGGCCGACACCCTCCTCGATTGAAAATTGTCGCTGTCGCTGGTCAGGAAAAATTCCGTGCCAAAAGCCATGTCGCTTGGTTTTTCCTTGCCTTTTTCTTCGTCGGCTTTACAGGGTCCAGCCAGCACCACGGCCCCAGAGAGGACGGCAATGGAATATCTCAATGCCCCCATCATTTCGTCCCCCAGGCCTTGGGCTTTCTGAACAGCTCATCCAGATATCCGAGAATACTGGCGGGCTGCAGCAGCAGGCTGTACAAGAGCACATAAACGAAGAAGCCCTGGATATTTTTTCGCACGACCAAGCCCGTTTTCTTGAACATTCTGCGTTCGATCGAAAACATCAGAAGACTCAACGCGAATGCCGCCGGTATCAGCGCGAGCGTCATTACGCCCACAATCCAGTAATAACCGAAAAGCGCGAATATGATTCCTGGAATGAATCCGATGGTGTATGCCAGATCCAGCCATGGAAATACCAGGTTCCAATAAATGAAAAATGTCGACAACCTGGGTTTGAAGAGGATTCCCGGGTGCTTGACAAAGGCCTCGGTCATGCCGCGTGCCCATCGCTGGCGCTGCTTGACCAACTGCCTGACGGTGCTGGGCACATTGGTAAACAAGCACGCATCCTCACAGTGACCCACCCGGTACCCGGCTTTCAGCAGGGCCCACGTCAGCACGATGTCCTCTCCCACGCACTCAGGCCACCCTCCAACCTCGATCAGCGCGGCCCGGTCGTAAATGGAAAACGCACCCTGCGCAACCAATGTGCCTTGGAACAGCGATTGCACCCGCTTGATTGCTGCGATACCGTGAAAATAGTCCCATTCCTGGCAGCGGGTAATCCAATTTTGCCTCGAGTTCCGGACCAGGATCTTTCCTGCGACGGCCCGGGTATTGGGTGGATCGGCCCGGTAACGCTCGACAATACTGGCGAGCGCTCCTCGGTACAGAAAAGAGTCGGCATCCACGGTAACAACCAGGTCATGCAAGACTTCCTTGAATCCGATATTCAAGGCCCGGGCTTTGCCTCCGTTTTTTTTCAGATCAACGAAGGTGAGCCAGGGGTACTGATCCTTGATTCGCTGAACGACAAGAGAAGTGTTGTCCGTGGATCCGTCATTGATCACGAGAACCTGCAGTTCGCCGGGATAATTCTGGCGCCCGATGCTGGCAAGCGTCTCCTCAATGGAGGCTTCCTCGTTGTAAGCGGCCACCAGAATTGAAATCGGTGGATAGACAGACAGCGGGGAATGCGTCGGCCTCTTGTCGAGCAGCAGGCTTATGGCCATGAAGGCATTCATGAAGCCCGGAATAATGGCAATGCCATATACCAGGAAAATGGCCAGCACGGCACCGAGGTAATTCTTCAAATCGGCCAGCCACGCCTCCGCAGCCCATATTGAAAATCCCATCCACGCGGTGGCACCAATTAACGCGATAAGGAATTTCCCCGAAACCGACAGGTAAAGCAATGGCAGTGCTTTTTGACCATCTTCGTTCATATCGCCCTTGATAGTTCCATGGAATGTAACGCTCAAGAAACGTGCTGAACAGTGTGTTCAACCCACTCGCGCAGCTTTGGCGCCACGCGGATTCGGTCAGGCCTTCCCTGACTACGAAATTAGACTTCCCCCCGAATCAAAACCGATTCGGCTCCCGCACGGCTTCGAACTACGGTCCCGCCCCGCAAGTCAAGGCGCGGAACTCGGTAGAATCCGCCGCTGCCGACTGAAGGTAAAGCATCTAAGTCGTTGATTTTCCGGGCTTGCCTCCAGCCCGGAATCTGCCCGTAGCTCAGTTGGATAGAGCACCTGCCTTCTAAGCAGGTTGTCGGGGGTTCGATCCCCTCCGGGCAGGCCATTTTGTTGCTCCACGTTCCCCCACAAAGTTGTGACTCGAGGCAAACTCTGGCCATTCAGCGCGCATTGAGTAGATTTTTTCTCGGCCAATCTACCGTAGATCCCCAAAACCGGCGCGTGCCGCTCTATTCACTGGCCGTCAGCCCGCACTTCTGCGGGCCGCGCAGCAAGTTGCAGACTGCGCTTCCAGCTCATTTTGAAGATCTTGTTGTCGCGTGACAACCGAATCTGGTTGGCGATGCGCCGGCAGGATGGTCGCTGGGCCGAGCCAAGAAGAGCTTTCCGCTGCTCCATGATGCGTAGGGTCAGCTGTGCGACCCGTTCCTCAACACGGCGCGCCCGCTCCACCTGTGCGCGACGCCTCATCTCCTGGGCGAGATCGCCCATTCGCTCCCGAAATAGCCGGGGATCGATGCTCAACTGCTTCGCAATCGCCGTCGGTGACGCCGCCTCCGGTCCCGCGGCAATCCCGGCGCTCTCCGCGCGAATTCGAGTCCAATCGCGCAGACAACGTTGTTTTGGCTGTGGCAATTGCATTTCCCAAGTAGCGTCCGGGGGATTCAACCTCCAAAGCGTCGGAACCAACACCCCCGCAAGGGAAACCTGCGCGACTATCGCCAAGCGGGTCAAGTTTGGGAGGTTTGCCCCTCCCCTTCCGTGGCGCAGATCGTGCATCGTTGACTTCTGCAATCGAGCATGGCGCCCCAGAGCCCCCGCAGAGTCGGCAATACTCAACGAAGCGACTCGCTCCAACAATGGCTCGATACCGACCTCAAGAGCCAGTTCTTCGCGAAGGACGCGGGGTGTCGACGCCACCAGTTCGGCAGAGAGTTCTACGGACAGTCGATCAAATGTCGCGGATTCGCTTCGTTCCTTCGCCCGGAAACTCGCATGCTCCAGTTGCTCGGGCGAGGCACCAGCAAGATCGCTGCCGCATTGAGGACAATGGTCAAGCGGCCCACACCATTGCCGACTGCTCAAGAATCTGCCGCCGCAGTTCAGGCACTGAGTCTGCAGGTAGACGGTATGCTTTAGGCAGATCTCTGTGGTCGACAATGCCCATAGCAGCGGCCAGACAGCCGGCAGCCCGGCCTCTCGAGATTGCAGAAAGCATTGCCCACACCATGCCCGAATCGGCTTGAGGGCACGATATCTGCATAGAGTCCCGGCATACGCATGAAGGCCGAGTTCTGCGACAGCGGGGACCCCTGTCAGATCTGCCAATGCCCGAGCATAGTCGCGCCCTCGAGTCGTAGGAGCATCGACTGTTCCCACCCGGTCAAATCCACCTATGTCCTCAGGCAAGCAGCCGCGAATCAACTCATCCAATACGCATCGTCGAACCCGATGCCGCCCCACCAAGCGAAACGCATAGCTGTCGATTGATTCGACAAACGGTGTCCCTGCCCCCTCAGGATTCAGGCTGTAGAGCCTTGTAGGCTCAGGCGTACTCTCGCCTTCGCCTGGCTCCGCGCGCTTGCCGATCGGAAGCCGCAAAGCAGGAGCACTTTTAGTCATCGGACTTCTCCTCGCCTTCTGACGCCGCCCCGTCAGTCTTGGGCTTCATCGGCCCGACGCGGTCCCTAGTGGGGTTCCGCTCTCCTGGGCGACGAGGATGAGCTGATCCCTTCGCCTGCTTACCCTTTCGACACACATTTTTGGCAGTTCCCTTGCCGTTGCGGTTGAGGCGCCATTCAAGCTTGCCATGACCCGCATCGCCCCAAGCAATCTCGTCGATCATCTGCTCAAGCGCCTCGTTGTCTATCTTCGTAGACAAAAAGTCATCCAGGATGATTTCGCTCCTCCCTGCAAAGTGAGCCGCAGCCCATGCTCGTGCGATCCAATCCTTGAGAACACCTACACACCCCAGCGAGCCTCCATAGAAAAGGTCTGCATTGGCCGCAGCATCCGGAAAGCCATTCACAGGCAACTTCGACATCAGCGTCTTCGCGACGCTTACAAACTGACGCAGTTCCTCCTCAACATTGCTTCGATAGCAGTTGTACTGAACCGTGCTACTGCGACGCATCACTTGACCGGATATGCGCAATAGCTCCGGCAGTCGATAGGTCCCACATAGAAGGATCTTGATGTCACTGGTTTGCGCGATCGACTTGAGAACATCAAATTGATCTACAACGGAACCACTCTTTCCCCCAAGAAGGATGTGCTGCGCCTCGTCGATGATCCAGAACTTCGTCCCGCGCTCCTGGAATTCGCATTCAAGCGCATAGCGCATCTCCGAAGTTGTCGTCGAAACCCTGTCGACGACCACGTCACCGGCCCTTCTGACACCATGAGCCATGCGGCGATCGACAAAAAGGTCCCCTAACCCGATCAAGCCATCACGATAGAGCCGCTTGAAATCAAAGCTGCGTGCACCGTGCGCGACCGCTGTGGTGAACAGGACAGGTACGCATGAGGGGACCGTTTGAACAAGCGTGGCAAACGCCTCCCAGATGGCCAAAACGAGGCGCTTCAGAAGGTGGGTCTTTCCGACTCCAGTCGGTCCTGAAAGAATGATGAAGTTGATGCTGGAACAGAAAAGTGTCAAGAACTTGATCTTGTCCAGCGCTTCATCATGAAGAGCGTGCTTAACTCCGAGTGCCTTGTAGGCTTCTTCATCGCGAGAAAAATCTGAGTTGCTCATGATTCAATCTCCACTGGGAAAAGGTCGTCATCCGTAAGCTTCTCGAGCGCTCCTGGTAGCGGTGCATCCGGCCCCGGCTCCGGGTCTACGGAGTCGTCGTTCGTGCCATCGTCGTCGCCACCGTCTTCGTCGTCGTCGCCCCCCGGCGAAGCCGCGCCCAAGATAGCGCGTTCCGCGTTTGCACGGAGTTGCTCGACCAGCAACGCCTCGGTTTCATCAAGCTCAAGCAAAAACTTGACGAATGCGGTTTCGGTGAGCCGGGCCTTTTCGACTTGGCTGCGACGCCGAAGCCATTCCTCGCGCGCGAGAGCTAATTCGCGCTCGGTGCGCCTGGTCAGAACAGCTGCAAATCGGGACTTCAAGGTGACCCATGAACCACCAACAAGAGCATATGCAATGCTCATGTCCATGGGATCGAAGCGCACCGGGACGCGCTTACCGAGAACGGCACGAAGCCCCGGGGCGTTGTAGTACAGATAGTTGATCTTGACGCCGTCCGGCTGCACTTTGGCACGGCCCGACCTCGTCGTGGGGCAAGTACTCACGAGGAAATCCTGGTCGTAGACGATACGCCGCTCGGGTCGGCTCCCGTGCACGCGTACATCCTGCTCGTGGGCTTCATTGGGCGTAACGAGCAGGCGCCTGTGATCGAGCGCGTGATACTCGTTGACGTAAGTCTCGAATGCAGTGCAGAGCGCAGGAAGTGTCCACACAGCAAAATGCTTCGGGTCAACCTCCGGAGTCAGCTGACGCACGTTCCGCCTGTTCTGCGTGTTGGCGAGTAGCGTGTGGAAGAACTGGGAGTTTGCAGTCCCAAACATTCGCTCCCCGCGAGATCCGAATCGAGCCTTGCCAGCGGGCCGGCGAAGGATGGTCACGCTGAAGAATGCGGCGAGGGCTTCGAACCAAGTGCAATGGAATTCACGACCACCATCAACGACAATGCTCTCCGGCAGCCGCCCCCAGCGCCTTACGCAATCGCGCAGCGCCATGAGAACGGAGCGATAGCTCGGTGGCGCAAATGTGATGTAGAAGGCAAGAATCTTCGCCGTAAGATCATCCACCAGGAGGGTCAGCCAGACCCTTCCGAGAGGCCTCCCCGTCCTCGAACAGACAAGCTCAAGATCCACTTCCGTGTGATCCAAATAGGCCTTCTCAAACGCCCGCATCGCATCATGAGGCGCGGTATCGCCGTCCGGCTCCGCCCGCGGCTCCAGGTTGTAAGCCGCGCGCGCGCCCTCGCGCGCGAGCTTCATCTGATAAGGGAAGCGCTTGACGAATCTGGCAATGTATCCGTATGACGGGATCTGCAAGTGCTTAGTGGTGCAGGCCTCCTGGATCCGCTCGAACAGCCTGAGTGCACGTACGCGCTTAGGAGTTGCGTAGTGCTCTTTGACCTGCTCTTCAATGACCTCCAGAACCTCCCGCGCCAACCTGGGAGTTCGATTCCCACATTCTTTGTAGTGCGGAATGATCCCGACAAAGCCATTTCCATATTTGGCCTCTGCAGACCGCCAGCAGGCGATTTTTCGCCGTTCAGTGCGAGAAGCAGGAACCTTCGAAGTTCCATTCAAGAAAGGCGCAATCTGGCGGTGCGCAGCCAGTGCACGAGCAAGATCTGACGGCGCTGCCTGCGACAGGAGCTTGTATGCCTCGGAAGAACCCGTCGCTTTTGCCAATTCACTCCCGTTCTTGGGCCGGATGGCGCCGGCCTTGAACAGCTTCTCGAACGCATCGCGAGAGAGTGATTGCAGCGTTCCCCCCTCATCCAACAACGTGAACTCGGAAGCGCCGCTGTTGAGCACGGTCCATTCACGGTCGTCCCATATGAGTGAGCTCCCAGTTGCCAGGTCGAATATCGACGCGATGAGGCTACGACTCGACTTGGTGGCCGCGATTCGCGCAACACGATACGCATCCATCGTCGCTCGGTCGAAGTACACGTAAGTCCGCTCGCCTTCGGCGAGGAGTTCGTTTTCGAGGTCGACACTGAACCGCCCACGAGCAATTGCTCGGAACAGATCATCGGCATCTGCTGTCGCGGACAGTGCTTTCAGAATCTCCGCAACCGTGGCGCGCGCGTTCTTGCGCAGGAAGTCCGATATCGCTTTGACCGCCACTCCATTCCAGTGGTACTCACCCGCTCGCACGTAGTCCATCAAGAAGCCCAGATTCGCCGTCAGGATCGGCGGTATCGCGCGACTGCTGACGATGCGATGCTTCAGACCGAGCTTCTCCGCAGCTTCTTCCTTTGGAGGGCTGCGCCACGAGCCATCCGGCCGCTGCTGATAGAGCTCCGGCTGCTTGCTGGCGGCCTCGAGAATGCCCGCCTCCGTCATGCAGTCAACCAGTTCAAATGAATCGGGATAGACAACCAGAAAGTCTGGTCGGTGATAGTAGGACCTCATTCGGTGCGTCTTGGCGCACATGTAGTTGAGCTTGATCCCCGGCGGCTCGTTGAAATAGGCAATCGACCGAGACGACATCTCCTCAGCCAGGATGAACGCGTACTCTGTCGTACGAGTCTTGAAGCCCACCGTGACGCCGTTCTTCTTACTGGGGAATGCCCCCGACATTCGGCGCGCGGAACTTCGCTCTCGTCGAGCTGGGTCTGCGATGGTTGCGGCGACATAGCGCAGCCCCTCAATACAGAGCTTGCAGACATCCGCCGCCCGACGGATCAAGCTCGACAGCCCTGCCCGAAGAGGCTTCTCCGGGTCTTGGGGCGTGAGATCGTCTGGAACTTCAACATCAGATACTTCCATGGTTTCCTCGTCGCATCAAAGTGCCCTCGCGGGCTCCAATGCGCAAAGAACCAGACGGACTCAGCTGCTTGCGGCCTCGAAACGACGACCAAAGGCCATCTCTTCGCGACAGGAAGCGACAGAGCCCGACAAGAGCAAGACAAAGCCACTCCCCCCTCATGACGGCTTGAAGTCTGAGGCAGAACGCAGTAGAGTATCTGTAAGTCCAGTTGGGAACGCAGACACCGAGACCCTCGCTTAGGTTGCCGCCTTCGCGAGGGTTTACTGCTTTCGGGGATGTGCTACCTCGATCAACTGGTTCCTTGCGCTCCTTTCTCGCCCTCCAAGACCTCGACGAAATCGCTCTCAGTCGGGCGCGAACTCTCCAAAGACATCAAAAACCGGGCGACCTCCGTCGCCAACGCGAAGCTTCCTCTGCGGTGTGGGACCCGAACCAGAGGGAGCGGTAAATGGCCTCGCTGAAGACTCCTCTCCAATGCCCCCTTCGAGGGATATCGGAGCACCTGGGCGAGCGCTTCAACACTCAGCAAAGGACCATGAACCTCAAGCAGATGGCGAGCCACCAACTCGAAGCCCGTTTCTTGGTCGACTGCACGAGTCGTAGCTGTCGACCCGGGCCCAGGTTGTGGTGAATGCATGCCTCATCATGGGGACCCGAATTCGCCTTGACAAGTGCGGGAATTGCTCCGTGCTAGTAGTGCTTCGCGCAATGCATACGACATGAGCGTGGTCCTTTTTTCCGCGGCAACACGCGCGCAGGCATAGGGGATCGCGTCCCCCTGCTTACCTGCAAAGCAGCGACTGAAGAGTCGCCCTCAACACTCCCCGATCACGGAAACTTCAGCAAAAATCAAATTGTGTTAATTTGTTGTGACTGGTCGTGCCTGGTCGCACCGGATCGGGACGGCACCGTGCAGGAGGTTGGCTCAACCATGCAGAAGCGTCGCTCTACAGAGCCCTTGAGTGCTCGCCTGCTGGCGATCGGCGAATCGGTACGCAGCTTGATCCGAGGAGCCGAGATCGGCGCCCTCAGCGCTTCGAAGCTTCAAGTGCTCCATCAATTCACGCGACACCCTCCCACCGCATTCCCAGCTCAGATCAGTGCCGCGCTGATGTGGGAACCGTCGCGCGCCTTGAAGGACATCAAAGCACTGGTGGACAGCGGCCATCTGCTGCCGGCAACACTAACCAACGATGGCGCGAGTACGGCGCCGATCGATAAACGCCACCGACGGTACTCACTGACACCTGCAGGCCTGGAGCAGGCCGAGCGCTTCGCGCAGGTTCTCGCGGCCATAGACGAATCGCTTATGCCTATCGTTTCAGTCCGGGCGGAACAAGGCACGAGGCATCTCTTTCAACAACTCGTGCGTGTTGGAAAAGTCTGCAATCCGGAGAGCACAAGAAGCATCGAGGAGGCAATTCGTACCGGCCGACTAAGCCGAGTACGCAGACGGCCTTAGGCTTGTGGATTTTCTCAACCCGGCGGGCAAATACAGCTATCGTGATAATCCTTCTTATCAGGATAGGAAATACCGCCCGCCAAACTGGGGCCGTCGAAATAGCCTATAGGCGCTAAATATGTGCAGCCTTGGCACTCGTCGAGGAGTCTGTCGTCGCCCGTGAAGGGCTGCAACGCAGCGGATGCCGACATTCGACGGACTCGCGCGAATAGGTACTATCGGCCAAAAGCCGACCTACAAATGACCCCACCAACAACGCTTGAAGAGGCTGTCTCCAAGGCTCGGACGCTCGTGTCCGCCGATGACAAGGACGCGCTTCGAACCCTTTCGCTAGCTGAAGCCGGTTGGCGACTGCATATGACGCTCGGCCACCAGCTCAGAGGAGAGTTTGGACTTTGGACAGCAGGAGCCGAAGCGCTATTCAACGACATTAACGCCAAGATGCCTCACCGCCTCGCAGTTGACGGCGACACCGCTTCGGCTGCACTTATCGATGCACTTTGGCATGATGCGCGCTCAAGGGCCTAAACCGTCCCGGCGAGCAGGGCTTGGCCCGCAGAGGAATGAAGCCGGATGCGGCCACAACCGGTCTTTCACTCTCGTCATTCAACCGCTGGAGCAGTTAGCTTGACCAATGACGTTGCCCCACCATCCCGCTACAAAGCATGGGTCTCCCATCTGCAGGATTCGACCGCTGGACAGTGGTCCGTGACGAACTATCACGACGACACCAAGGGTCACTCAATTCTCATCTTCAACAGCACCGACACAGAAGGAACGCTGCTGTCGACCGTTGGGCTGATGGATGTAAATATCAGCGCGATTGCTGACAAGGAGCTGCGTACAGAGATATTGTTGGACCATCGTGGTCGCGCTCAGCACGACGCAAACGTGTTGGCGACCATCGCCTTCTATGTTCTCAAGAACAAGTGGCGGCCGTCGCCGGGTGTCGTGTTTGAGGAGATGGTGACCTTCTACCTACCAGAGACGACGTTGCCCCATGTGCTTTTCATCCCGCCGTATCAGTGGACTGACTCACGTATGACCAAGGCTACAGTCGGCGAGTTCCTCATCCATCCTCTGCTGGCGGTCCCAATTTCCGAATCCGAACGCCGCATTGTTTCAAGCTATGGCTACGAAAGACTGCAGACCGTGTGGGAGGACAGCCAAACGGACGTGCTGGACTGGAACAGAGATGGAAGAATCGAGGCTTGAACTAGGGGCGCCCCCACCAGAGGAGTGTGACCGCCGGCACAAGCCGGCCAGGAGCGGTCACTCGCGTCTGCCTTCCAACGACGGCCCCTTGAAGTGACCGCGCTGTTCGCCCCTTTTCTCTGAGGTTGATGCAGATGTTGGAGTCTCTCGTATCCGGAAGACCTGCCTCGGCGCTCTTCAAGTCATTGATGGAAGCCGACGGCTCCCTCGACGCTCGGGCGCTAGACCGCATCGTCGGGCTTGAGTACCCGAACATTAGTCCAGGCGCCTTCATCGCCATCCGCCGTTGGTCGAGTCTGGACAGTGGGTTTGAGGTTTCGGACGAGGACCTAGATGCCCTGATTGCGCACTATCTGAGAGAAGCCGGGTACATCAGCTAGTTCGTCGTTTGGGCCTCCCGGTAGCAGCGGCATAGGTGTGGCAGGATGCGGCCAAAACCAGTCACTCGCCGGTGCGGCAGAATCTGACCATATGGCGAGCACCAGACCGCAAAAAATCCCGTTGGCTACCCTGCAGGAGGCGGCTCGGCTTGCAACCCGAACTGCGCTTGAGCCGTTCGGGCCCATTCCCGACGATGTCGCGCTCACGCTTGGAACGCACTGGGAGGACGACGAGGTTGTCTTCGAGCTGTACATCGCGAAGGACCAGCCCACGGACGCGGTGGTGCTCACGGAGACCCGTGTGAATCAATATGACGGGCAAGTGCGGTCCGTCCGCGTGTTTGAGGAGGTAGTGGCGGGCGTAATGGCGATGAGAACGCCGTAGCCCGAAATCGGCCAAGACCAGTCTTTCGATCATGCTTCCCAAGAACAAAGTCTTCGCAAACGTCAAGCGCGTCCTGGCGCTGAGCGCGCTCGTCATCAGCGGCAGCGGATATTCGGCAACTACGCAGTTCGCTGACGGCGGAGTATTTCTTGACTATCTTGTAATGAGGGAAGCTTCGGCGGTCTGTTCGGATCGGTTTCCGGGATTCGCGCAAAGGTTTGCGCCCGCTTTTGCGAAATGGCAAACACGTCGGGCAGCACAACTTGAGCGAGGCCCTACGGCACTAGAAGCTGTGGGCAAGAGCCAAGGTGTCGACTACGACAGCGTTGTCCGACTGACGGTCGACAAGCTCAATCGCTCGCCTGCGGTCGTGGTTCAGAAGGAGTGCGGGCAGGTGCTCGAGTCGCTCGGCGTCGAGTGAAAACCGTTTAAGCAGCAGACGGCTAGGAGCAGACCTTCCCCATGACCACCCGGCTTCGCTTCGGAATCGCCTTGTTGCTTATTGTGGCCGCCGTCGCAGCCGCCGGAATCTGGCTTGCACGAGAGGTGTCGATAGACAAGTGCTTGGACCGCGGAGGAGCGTGGGACCACGACCAAGCGCGCTGCCTCGTTGCGGCGCGGTAGGGCGAAGGCAGAATGCGGCCGGAAGCCGACCTTCACCGCGCCCCTCAGTTTCAACGCTCATGACCCAAAACCATCAATGAAAAAACTGCTTCTTGTGCTGGGCGTTGTGATGTGCAGCGTGGCTCACGCGGAATGGACCCACGTCGCCACGGGCGCCGACCACACCGTCTACATCGACAAGGCTTCGGTCAAAAGTAAAGGTAGCCATGTCTCGGCCTGGACTCTGCGTGAGCACATGGCCGTCCAGTCATACAACGGTAAGCCGTACTGGTCCGATAAGGTCTTCATGGACTTTGACTGTAAGCAGGACACCCTTGCGATGCAATACTTGGTAATCATGACGGAGAAGATGGGCACTGGCCTGCCTCTAGACATGCTCGACTTCAGCGACAAGCCGAGCCGCCCCGTTGTTCCCCAATCTGTCTTGCAAACTGTCGAGAAGGTGCTCTGCTCGATGAGGTAAGCAGTACGCCGCACAGAGATGATGTCCACATGACCTCGAGCGCTCACTAACCGTCAACGTGATTAAGAAGGCCCCTGGTCGCTTTGGGCGCCCTGACAGACCATCGCGACCTCCGGCAGAATCCGGCCAGACCCGGCCGTTCGCCGTGCCGGCACAATGCGGCCACTACCGGCCGTTCGTCATGCTGGCGCAACACAGCCAAGACCGGACATCCCGAGGCTAGATTAAGACTGACTTCTTTGTGGCGCGAAATGAAGAACCCAACCCACTTGCCTCAAGCAGTTTTCGATTCGGTCTCGCATCTTCTGGAGCCAGACTGGATGGCGCTTGTCATTGACTACCATGTGGATGAGACACAAAGCTCCTTACTGGGCAGCTATGTGACTCGCTCGCCTGAAGGCCTCGAGGAAGTCGGGATAGTTCTGCCGAATGACCTGGATGGGCTATTGAGAGAACTTCGAGAAAGTCTTCCAGACGGCGACGTCCGGGTGTTTTCACGTTGCAAATTTCGCTTGTCCGTATGCGTCCGCCCAACACATATT
>NZ_AKIW01000086.1 GCF_000282635.1 Variovorax sp. CF313 | reverse complement strand
CGGTGGACTGGTTCAACACGCTGGGCGAGTCGGTGACCATGGTCACGGGCCTGATCTTCGTGATCTGCGTGCTGGCCTTCCGCAAGGGGATCATGGGCGAGATCATCGCGTTCATCGACAGGCGGCGGGCGAAGTAATGCGCGGCCAACAAAAAAGGGAGCCTGGGCTCCCTTTGTGTTTGCGGATCAGCAATCGGTAATCAGCAGTTGCCTTTTTTCGCCTGGCCGGGCGGGCAGAAATCGCGATCGCGGTCATGGCCGTGCCGATGGCCGCCGTCGTGGTGGCGGTGGTCGTCTTCCCATTCGCGCTCGCGGCGGGCTTCACGGCGGGCTTCTTGCCGGCGCCAGTCGCCTTCGGTCCAGCGCCAGCCGCCGCGGTCTTCGACCCAGCGGCCTGGGGCATAGGCGTATCCCGCGCGCTCGGGCTGCCAGCCGCCCGGGCGCCATCCGTAGGCGCGGCCGTCCCAGGCCCAGCGGCCCGGTACCCAGACGAAGCCGCCGCGTGGCGGGGGCAGAGGCTCGTAGCGCGGCGGCGGCGGTGCCGTCATCACCAGTCCGGGCACGTTGATGTTGACCGAGACTTGCGCGTTGGCGGCAATGGGGCTTGCAAGGATGGAAAGGGCGCCGGCCGCGGCCAGCACTGCGATTCGAATCTTCATGGATGATCCTCCGTTTTAAATGAGTGGGGCACGATTCCCAACGCAGGCGGCAAGGAATCGGTTGTCAGGCCTTGTGCGCGGCTACAACAGTTACAGCTTCAGCGGTGCGGCGTAGCCGGTCATTTCCAGATAGCCGCGGCCCACGCGGTGGCCTTGGACATCGAGCAGTTCGCTCACGCCTTCCCAGTACACGCCGCCGGTCGAACCGCGGCTGTCGAGTTCCTGGTCGTCGAGCAAGGCGCGCACTTCGAAGTTGCCGGCGGGCGTTTGCACGCGCCATTGCGTCGGGTACTTCGCTTGCGTGCACGGACTGTTCCAGGTCTTGAGGGCTTCGAAGCGCACTTCGTCATTCCTGAAGGTTCGTGCCGCGCCATCGCGCTGGCGGAACGAGCCACCGGTCCACAGCGCGCTGCCGTCGCTGCGCCGCAGGCGGAAGGCGGTGAGGGCGCTGCCGTCGTCGAGGTTCATGCCGATCCAGTCCCAGCCCACGGCCTCGGGGTGCATCAGCGCTTCGCTCCATTCGTGGTCGAGCCACGCGGCGCCGGCGATATCGAAGGCTTGTCCCTTGAGCGTGAGCCTGCCCTGGGCCTTGAGCTGCGGCTCGCTGTAGTAGTAGCTCGCCTGCGATGCCTCGGGGCCCTTGCGCGAGAGGCCGGCGTTGCCTTGCAGAAGCACCGGCTGCGTCGGCGTGAAGCGCAGCTCGAGCGTGAATTCGCCGGCCGGAACGCGCGCAACGTAGAGCCCGTTCTCCCGCACCAGCGACCAGTCGCGGATGCGCACGTCGGTGTCGTTGGTGCCGGCTTCGGCCACGCCAAAGCCCGCGCGTGCGATGCGCTGGTCGTGCAGCAGCACGCGGCCTTCGAGGTCGGTGACGGCCGCGTGCGCGAACACGAGATGCTTCGCGGCGAAGGCCGAGCGCATGCCCTGCGTGGCGTCGACGCGCGAGCGGAAGAAGGTCACCTGGAAGCCGAACTCTCGTCCGCCCGGAGTCTTCGCGTGGCCGGTGACGTACCACCATTCGGTGTGCAGGTCGGGGTGGCTGCCGAAGTCGCGCGGGAACTCCATCCGGCGCTCGGGCAGTGCCCACGCCGTCAGCGGCCCGGCCGCGAGCGCCGCCAGCAGCAGGCCGCGCCGCGAGAGGCCGAACAGCGGCGAAGGAGGAGGCCTCATGCCGCCACCAGCGCATCGATGCGCCGCTGCGCCGGCGCGATGTCGCCGAAGGCATTCCGCACCCAGGCCGCATCGTGGTAGCTCGGCAGATAGCGCTCGCCCGCATCGCACAGCAGCGAAAGAATGGAGCCCTGCTGTCCCGCCGCGCGCATTTCGTGCGCCACGGCCAGCATGCCGATGAAGTTGGTGCCCGTCGACGGCCCGACCTTGCGGCCCAGCAGTGCCGACAGTGCATGCATCGCCGCCACCGAGTCGAGGTTCGGCACTTCGATCATCCGGTCGACCAGCGTGCGGATGAAGCTGGGCTCCACGCGCGGCCGGCCGATGCCTTCGATGCGTGAGCCCGCGTCCGTCAGCGAGGCATCGCCCGTGCGGTGGTAGGCCGAGAACACGGAGCCCTCGGGGTCGGGCACGCACACCTGCGTGTCGTGGCAGCGATAGCGCAGGTAGCGCCCGATGGTCGCGCTGGTGCCGCCCGTACCCGCGCCCACCACGATCCACTTCGGCACCGGATGCCGCTCGCGCGCCATCTGCTGGAACATGCTCTCTGCGATGTTGTTGTTGCCGCGCCAGTCGGTCGCGCGCTCGGCATACGTGAACTGGTCCATGTAGTGGCCGCCGCTGCGCTCGGCCAGCGCGCGCGCCTCTTCGTACACCTGGGCGGCATGGTCCACGAAGTGGCAGCTCGCGCCGTAGAAGGCGATCTGCGCGACCTTCTCGGGCGAGGTGGTACGCGGCATCACGGCGATGAAGGGCAGGCCCAGCAGCCGCGCGAAGTAGGCCTCGCTCACGGCCGTGGAGCCGCTCGAGGCCTCGACGATGGTGGTGCCCTCGCGCACCCAGCCGTTGCACAGCGCGTAGAGAAAGAGCGAACGCGCGAGCCGGTGCTTGAGGCTGCCGGTCGGGTGCGTCGATTCGTCCTTCAGGTAGAGGTCGATGCCGTGCGCCGCAAGCGAGGGCAGGGGCAGCGGGATCAGGTGCGTGTCGGCGCTGCGCTGGTAGTCGGCCTCGATGCGGCGGATGGCGCTGTCGAGCCAGGCGTTGCAGGACGAAGAAGAAAGTATTTGCTGCATATCGGCCTCAGTCTACAAGTCATGGTTTGTAACCCGGCGCGGCCGTAAATCGGGATACTGTGCGCTGCCGCTCACAAGGCAGAGGAGACGGAGACACATGAAAAAAACGAACCTGGGCGCCGTTGCGCTCGCGGCCCTCGCGTTGTCCGGCTGCGCCAGCAGCCCCTCCGGCAACGGCATGCCGACGCGGCCCTCCTCGTCGTTCGCAGTGCCGGGGCTCGAGAAGCCCGCCGAGGTGCTGATCGACCGCTGGGGCGTGCCGCATCTCTATGCGGGCACGCTCTACGACGCCTTCGTGGCGCAGGGCTACATCGCCGCGCGCGACAGGCTCTGGCAGATGGACCTGTGGCGCAAACGCGGCCTCGGCGAAATGGCCAGGGACTTCGGCCCGGCCTGGGTCGAGAGCGATCGCGCCGCGCGCGCCGTGCTCTACCGCGGCGACATGTACCGCGAATGGCTCGCCTACGGCTCCGACGCCAAGCGCGTGGCTGAAGCCTTCACCGCGGGTGTCAACGCCTACGTGGCACAGGTGCGCGCACAGCCCGCACTGCTGCCCGCAGAATTCGCGCTGCTCGGCTACCAGCCCGCGACATGGTCGCCCGAGGACGTGGTGCGCATCCGCCACCACGGCCTCACGCTCAACTTCACTTCCGAGATCGAACGCGCCCGCGCGTTCTGCGGGGGCGCTGCCGGCGTCAAGGCCGACTGGCTGCGCCGCGAGCTCGATCCGCCCGTCACGCCGCGCATGCCGCCGGGGCTCGACCCGTGCGGCATTCCGGCCACCGAATTGCGCGCGGCCTACCTGCGCGCCACCGAGCCGCCGCAGTTCACCAAGGCCAATACGCGGTTGGGCGTGAACGCGGGCGCGACTGTCGTGCCCGTGGCCCTGCTGCCCGGCAGCGCGGAAGCCACGGCGCAGCTGGGAGAAGAGCAGCAGCAAGCGTCGCAGGGCGACCCGACTGGCGCCTACGGCAGCAACAACTGGGTGATCTCGCCGAAGCTCACCGCCACCGGCCGGCCCATCCTGGCCAACGACCCGCACCGCTCGCACGGCGCGCCGAGCCTGCGCTACATGACGCACCTGAGCGCGCCTGGCATGGACGCCATCGGCGCAGGCGAGCCTTTCCTGCCGGGCCTGTCGATCGGCCACAACGGCACCATCGCCTTCGGCCTCACGCGCTTCTACATGGACCAGGAAGACCTGTACGTGTACCAGCTCAACCCGAGCGACCCCGGCGAGTACCGCTACCAGGGCCGCTGGGAGCCGATGACGCGCGTCACGGAGCGCATCGAGGTGAAGGGCGAGAGCGCGCCGCGCGAAGTGGTCAACACCTTCACCCGCCATGGCCCCGTGCTGCTGGCCGAGCCCGGCAAGCAGCGCGCGTATGCGTTGCGCGCCGCGTGGCTGGAGCCTGGCATGGCGCCGTATTTCGGTTCGATGGACTACATGCGCGCGCGCAACTGGGACCAGTTTCGCGCGGCCATGAACCGCTGGGGCGCGCCAGGCGAAAACCAGGTCTACGCCGACACCAGCGGCAACGTCGGCTGGATCCCCGGCGGCCTCACGCCCATCCGGCCCAACTGGGACGGCCTGATGCCGGTGCCCGGCGACGGGCGCTACGAGTGGTCGGGCTTTCGCAACGGCGACGAGTTGCCTTCGGAGTTCAACCCCGCGCGCGGCTATGTCGTGACGGCCAACGAGAACAACATTCCGCCCGACCACCCCGCCGCGAAGAAGGGCGTCGGCTACGAGTGGAGCGACGCGGCCCGCGCACGCCGCCTCAAGGCGCTGTTCGCGGCCAAGGTGGCGGCGGGTTCGCGCTTTACCGTCGAGGACTCGCAGCGCATGCAGAACGACATCGTCGCCACGCCCGCGCAGCGGCTGCTCAAGCTGCTGGCCGGCTTGCGCAGCGACGATCCGCAGACCGCTTCGGCGCTGCGCATGCTCCAGGGCTGGGACGGCGCCATGGACCGCGACAGCGCCGCCGCCGCGCTGTACGAAGTCTGGAGCAGCAAGCCCTTGCGCGCGGCCGTGCTCAAAGCCGGCGCGGGCGATGCGGGCGCCGCGCTGGCCGGGCCCGGCGACAACACGCGCATGGTGCTGCTGCTCGAGAACCCGTCCGGCTGGGTCACGAACGAGCAACGCGACGCGCTGTTGCTCGAGACCCTGCCGCTCGCCATGCAGGAACTCAGCGCCAGGCTCGGCCCCGATGCCGCCGCATGGAAGTGGGGCACGCTGCATCGCGCCGAGTTCCGCCATCCGCTGGGTGGCGTGGTCGATGCGGCCACGCGCAAGAAGCTCGACGTGGGCGACTGGCCCATGTCCGGCTCGGCCTTCACGCCGATGGCCGCCACCTATCGGCCGAGCGACTACAAGTTGACAGCGGGCGCCTCGTTCCGCATGGTGCTCGACGTGGGCAACTGGGACGCGTCGCGTGTCATCAACACGCCGGGCCAGTCGGGCAACCCCGACAGCCCCAACTACCGCGACCTGGCGCCACTGTGGTTGGTGGGCAAGTACGTGCCGCTGGTCTATACCCGCGCCGCGGTCGAGAAGGAAACCGTGGAGCGCATCCAGCTGACGCCAGGCCGCTGAGGCCGGGGCGGCAGGCGAAGCACCTGCCTACCAGTCTTCCTTCACCGCCAACACCACATCCCTGCCGGCCGCCGCCCGCCCTGCCAGCCAGGCGGTGACGGTGCCCGCCACCACCACCGCGCCGCACAGCGCCAGCAGCCGCAGCCACGGCACCAGCAGGTCCATGCTCCAGTGGAAGCTCTGCGGGTTCACCACCTTCACCAACACCACCGACACGGCCAGCCCGAGCAGCAGCCCCGCGACCGCGCCGATGGCCGTCCACGCGGCGCCTTCGCCCGCCACTACCGCCAGCACCTGCCGCCGTGTGAAGCCCAGGTGTGCGAGCAGGCCGAACTCCTTGCGCCGTGCCAGCACCTGCGCGCTGAAGCTCGCGGCGATGCCGAACAGGCCGATGGCGATGGCCACCGCCTGCAGCCAGTAGGTCACGGCAAAGCTGCGGTCGAAGATGCGCAGCGAGGTCGTGCGGATCTGGCCGACCGAGGCGATCTCGACGGACTCCGCGGAGCCGCCTTCCTGGCGCGCCGCCAGTGCGCGCATCTGTGCCTGCACCGCGCCTTCCGACGCACCGGGCGCGAGCCACAGCGCCACGTCGCTCACGTTGCGTTCGCCGGTGATGCGTTCGAAATCGCGCGCGTCCATCGTGACCGTGCCGAACTGCCGCGCATAGTCGCGCCACACGCCCGCCACGAAGAACACCTGCGGCTTCTTCGTGCCGGCTGCCACGCCAATTGCGGCCGACAGCGGCGCGAACGCGGTGCCCGGCTTCGCGCCGTACAGCTCGACCATCGGCTCGCTCACGTAGATGCCGACCTGCCCCTCGGGCACCGGCAGCGCGGCGCCCACCAGCGGCAGCGACTGCGTGGCGCCGCCTTCGAGGCTGCGCGCGATCAGCGTGACCGCGGGCCGGGTCGCGTCGAGCTGCAGTGTCTTCGTGCGCAGCGTGCCCGTGCGCGCCACGCCGGGCAACTGCGCCAGCGCCTGCACGAAGGCGGGCGGGAAGGTCGCGGTGTCGGTGCTGCTGCTGTTGCCGGCGTTGCTGCCGCGCCCACCCGCAGTGGCGCGCAGGTACAGGTCGGCCGGCAGGACCACGTCGAGCCAGTGCGTGACCGAATCGCGAAAGCTGGCGACCATCACCGTGAGCGCGACCGCGAGGCTCAGGCTCGCGACCACGCCGCTCACTGCCACGGCCGCCGTGCCCCGCATGCGGCGCGCGCGCTCGATGGCCAGCATCGGCAGCACGCGTTGCGCGAACGCGGGCGCGATGCGGTCGTACAGCAGCGCGATGAGCCAGGGCAGGGCGGTGATGCCGCCCACCAGCAGGCAGGCCACCGACAAATACGCGGCCACTGGAATGCCGCCGATGGCCGGCACGTTGGCCAGCACCGCGCCGAGCGCGATCAGCCCCAGCGCCAGCCAGTGGCTGTTGCCCTGGGTAGGCGCCGCGCCCACCCCCTTGAGTGTTTGCGCTTCGGGCAGCGCCTGCGCCGCGCGCGCGGGCCACCAGCCGCCAACCAATGCGGCCACCACGCCGAGTCCGCCGTAGAGCGCCGCCGCGCCGCTGCTCCAGTGCAGCTTGGGCGCGACGCCTTCGAAATACCCGCCGCCCAGGTCGCCGCCGAGCACCCGCAGCGCAAAGGCCGCGAGCGCGGTGCCGAGCACGAGCCCGGCCGTGCTGCCGATCAGACCCAGCACCAGCGATTCGGTCAGCACCAGCCGCAGCCGTTCGCGCGGCGTCAGGCCCAGCACGCCGAGCAGCGCGAACTGCTGCGCGCGCTTGGCCACGCTGAGCGCCAGCACCGAGAACACCAGGAACGCGCCCGTGAAGAGCGCCACCAGCGCCAGTACCGTCAGGTTGACGCGGTAGGCGCGCGACAGGTTGCTCACGCGCTCGGCCGCATCGCCGGGCTCGGCGAACTGCACGCCTGCGGGCCAGCCCGGCGACTGCTGCAGCGAGGCCATGAAGGCGGCCCTGTCGGTACCGGGTGCCAGCCGAAGGTCGATGCGGCTGAGCCGGCCGACCTGGCCGAACAGCTCCTGCGCGGCCGCGATGTCCATCACCGCGAGCGCCGAGCCGCTGGCGGCGACGTGGCCGGACACGTCGAGCCGCTGCCAGGCATCGCCGCTGCGCAGCTGCATCGTCTCCACGACGCCACCGCCGGGCGCTTGCGCGGGCAGGCCCAGCGCGGTGCGCGCCGCGGTGTTGAGAAACACATGGCCCGGTGCGAACAGCGCAAAGCGATCGGCACCGGCTGCGGCCTGTGGCATCAGCGCCGGGGCGATGGCAGGCAGCACCAGCGCATCGACGCCGATCACGCGCATCGGAACCTGGCGCTCGCCCGCCAGCGCCAGGCCCTGGAGCTCGACCACGGGGCTCGCCAGCGTCACCTGCGGATGACGGGCCAGCCGCGCGAACACGGCCTCGTCGAAGCCACCCTGCACGGCGCGCACTTCCAGGTCGGGCTGGCCGTTGACCGAGCGCACCGCGCTCGCGAACTCGTCGAGCGCCGACGCATTGATCAGCTGCACCGAGAAGGCCAGCGCCACACCCAGCATCACCGCCAGCACGGCCGCCGCATTGCGCCAGGGGTGATGGCGGAGTTCCTGCCAGGAGAAGGTGGTGAGCAATGCGCGCATGGGCCGATTGTCGCGATGTGCACGGATCGAAGCTGCTGGTGCGCGAGACTGAGCCGGTGGCCGCGCCGCGGGAGTGACGGCGGCGTTGATGAAGAGCCGGCCGCTCAGAGCCGGTCCGACATCGCATGCAGATACGCACGCACCACCGCGCTGGCGCTGAGCCCGATGGCCCGGTCGTAGGCCTGCCGTGCCGCCGCCCGTGCACCGCCGGCCGCGAGCAGATGGGCGCGCGCCGCCCAGAAGGGCTGGTAGTTCGTCACCTCATTGGCCGCAATGGCATCGAGCGCCCGCAGGCCGGTTTCAGGTCCGCGCGCATTGGCGAGCGCGCAGGCGCGGCTGACCTGTGCACCGACGCTCGGCCGCAGCGCCAGCAGGCCCTCGTACAGGGCCACCAGTGTTTCGGGCGGCACCGGTGCGCCGGCGCGGCGCTCGCAGTGTGCCGACTGGATCGCCGCCTCCAGCTGGTAGGCGCCGAGCGACTGCATGGCGCAGGCCCGCCGCAGATGGTGTTCAGCTTGCGCGAGCAGTTCATGGTCCCAGCGCGTGATGTCCTGCTGATCGAGCGGCACATAAGCGCCGGCATCGCTGCGGCGCGCGGCCGTGCGGGCCTCGCAGAACAGCATCAGCGCGAGCAGGCCGAGCGGCTCGGGTTCGTTCGGCATCAGGCCACAGAGGATGCGGCAGAGGTCGATGGCCTCGGCCGTGAGGCCGCGGGGCAGGGCGTCGGCGCCGTCCACGTCGTCCCAGCCGGTGCCGTAGGCGACGTAGATGCCGTCGAGCACGTCCTGCAGCCGCTGCGGCAGGTCGCGCGCTCGCGGATATTCGAAGGGAATGCCGGCCGCGCGGATGCGGGCCTTGGCGCGCACCAGCCGCTGGCCCAGCGTGGCCGGCGCGGTGAGGAAGGCGCCGGCCATGCGCGCGGCGTCGAGCCCGAGCACGGTCTGCAGCATGAGCGGTGCGCGCGCGGCCGCGTCGATGGCCGGATGCGCACACACGAAAAGCAGGCGCAGCCGCTCGTCGGGCACGGCCGCGCCGTCGGTGGTGCCTTCGTCGACCTCGCCGGCCAGCAACATCAGGCTTTGCGTGGCCGCGTCCTGTACGCGGGTGTGGCGCCAGGCGTCGAGCTTGCGGTGCCGCGCCACGCTCAGCAGCCATGCGTCGGGCTGTGCGGGAATGCCATCGGCCGGCCAGCGCTCGAGTGCTCGCGCGAAGGCGTCGGCCAATGCGTCTTCCGATGCGGCGATGTCGTGCGTGCGCGCCGACAGGATGGCCAGCAGCCGGCCATACGAATCGCGCGCCGCACGCTCGGCGGCCTGGCGAGCTGCCGGATTGCTCACCCGAGAACCTCCGCGCTCCGCGCTGCGGTATTCGCCTTGGGAGCGGCCCGGCGGCTCATGCCGTTGCTACGGCCGTGGCCGTGAAGACGGGCCGGACCTCCACCCCGCCGCTGGTGGCGCAGGGCGCGCGCGCCGCCCACTCGAGTGCCACGTCGAGGTTGGGCACGTCGACCACGAAGTAGCCGCCGAGCTGCTCCTTGGTGTCGGCGAAGGGGCCGTCCTGCACCTGGCGCTTGTCGCCGCGCACGCGCAGCGTGGTGCCGGTCATGGGCGGGAAAAGGCCGTGGCCGCCGAGCGAAATGCCGGCCTGGCGCACGGCGTCGGCGTACGCGACCCAGCTGGCCCGGTAGGCCTGCGAGGACGCATCTTCGCGTTGTTCGAATTCGGCCGCGGGCTGATAGAACATCAACATGTACTGCATGGTGTCTCTCCGTCATGGAAAAGGCTGTCGAGCAGGATCGCTCACCACAATGACGGCCCGCGGGCGGTCATTTCGACACGCAGGGCGTGCCGAGCAGAAGATTTTTTACGCGATTGCCGTCGGGTGCAATGCCCGCCCCGAAGGCGCGAACATCGCCTCCATCTCGCTGCGCAGCTTGTAGGCTGCGGTCGTCCTGTCGATCGCCACGTCGGCCCAGCTCAGGCTCTGGCCCTTCTTCACCGGGCGCACCAGCTTGACGTTGTGCGCCAGCCCGAGCGGCAGGCCGCCCAGGCGCAGAGAGCGCTCGGCCGGCAGCAGCTTGCCCCACACCGTGTAGCCGCCTTCGCCGTCGAGCATTTCGCCTGCCGGCAGGTCGCGCTTGGCGGTGGCGACCACGTCGGCGTTCCAGCAGGTGGCGACACCGGTGGGCTCGCCGCGCAGCGCTACGCTGGCCACCGACATGCCGACTTCGAGGCCGATCAGATGCCAGCGCTTGTAGAGCGTGAAGTAGCGCCCGCTGGGGTCGGTGTGGGCGTTGTATTCCTCGAAGCAGTTCCGGATGTAGTCGGTCTCGGCCTCGACCGTGACCCACACGCCCATGCGGATGTCGTACGGGATCTTCCGCCCGTCGGCTTCGAGCGAGGACACCACCTCGACCATGCCCTTGCACTCCAGCACGCCGCCCTCGCTCTTCGGCCGCGTGACGAAGGGAATGTCCTCCACGCTCGCGGGCGGGTAGAGCAGGCCGTCCGACGGCACGGTGAGGCCGGTGGCGTTGGCGACCGCCGAGCTTTCGATGGAAGGCTTGGAGCCGTCGAGAAAGCTGTTGAACATCTTCGGGTTGAGACCGCCGCGCCTGGCCTGCTCGGGCGTGAGGCCGTAGTTGCCCCACACCGTCTCGGGAGTCGATTCGGTGAAGTGCGGCAGCCACTTGTGGCCGCGCCCGGCCGCCACCACCGGAAAGCCGCAGGTGCGCGCCCAGTCGACCAGGTCGCAGATCAGCGCGGGCTGGTCGCCGAAGGCGAGCGAATACACCACGCCGGCCTGCTGTGCCCGGCGGGCGAGCAGCGGGCCGCAGAAGGCATCGGCCTCGACCGTCACGTTCACCACGTGCTTGCCGTGCGCGAATGCATCCAGGCAGTGGTCGACCGCGGCGATCGGGTTGCCCGTGCACTCGACCACGATGTCGATCGATGGCTCGCGCGTCACGGCCTGCCAGTCGTCGGTGATCCAGGTGGTGCCTTGCTTCAGCGCTTCCTGCACCGAAGCCGCGGCGGCGCGCCCCGCCTTCCAGCCCACGCGTTCGAGGTTGACACGGGCCGCGTCGGGCGAGAGGTCGGCAATGGCGACCAGTTGCACGCCGGGCGTGCGCGGAATCTGCGCGAGGTACATCGCGCCGAACTTGCCGGCGCCAATCAGGCCGATGCGGACGGGGCGGCCTTCGGCGGCGCGCTGCTGCAGGCGGGCGTGCAGACTCATGTCGTTCAGGCCTCCACGGTGTCGAGCAGGTCGAGCGAGGTGCGCGATGCGCTCTCTGGCAGGCCGTTCTTCCACGGCACCTCGACGGGGTAGGGCTTCAGCAGGCAGTCGTCGGGCAGCATCTCGATGGGCGTGAAGTTTCGGTGCGCGATGTACTCGGGCCGCTTGTGGCGCCGGATGTGATTGCTGACGGCGCACAGGCTCAGGTACACCGCCACGCGGTTGAAGGGCGAGAGGTTGCTGCCCGATGCATGTACGAGGCAGCTGTGAAAGAGGATCATCGAGCCGGCCGGGCCCTTGGGCGAGACGATGCCGCCGTGCTTGCCGCCCGCGCGATCGACCAGCTGGCGGATCAGGTCGTTGTCCACGGTCCACAGCGGGTAGCTGGTGGTCGTGAGGTCATGCTTCGCATCGACCACGCCCTTGCGGTGGCTGCCCGGAATGAACATCAGCGGGCCGTTGTGCTCGGTCACCTCGTCGAGAAAGATCGCGACGTTCATCGCGCGTTCGGTGGGCATCAGGTCATCGTTGAGCCAGGTGCCGTAGTCCTGGTGCCACTGCCACACGTCGCCCTCGAAGGCCATCTTGCCGTTGATCTTGAACTGGTGCATGTAGACCTCTTCGTCGAAGAGGTCGGTCACCGGGCCGACCATGCGCGGATGGCGCGCCAGGCGGGCGAAGGGCTCGCTGACGAGGTGCGCGGCAAAGTTCGTGCGCACGGCGTCGGAGCCTTTTTCGCGCACGTTGAAGGCTTCGCGCCTGCTGTAGAGATCGGGCACCGCGTCGGTCAGCACCCTGGTTTCTTCAGCCGAGAAATGGCCGGGAAAGAACAGATAGCCGTCGCGCTCGAACTGCGCGCGTTGCTCGGGGGGCAGCTTCATGCCTTGTCTCCTTTTTTCTGCGTGGTGGTGGATGCGGCGCGCGCCAGTTGCTGCGCGAGCCGTTCGCTCAATGCCTCGCTGGCCCGAGAGACGTGTTCTTCGCTCAGGCGTGCGGCGCGGTCCGCGTTGCCGGCGGCAATGGCCGCGGCGATCGCCTCGTGCTCGTCCCACAGCGATTCGCGCTGCGGCTCCGCCTGCAGCACCGCGCCCATCGCGCGGCGCAGGTGACGCCAATGCGGGTCGGCGCTCTGGCCGATCAGCGGGTTGCCCGAGGCCTCGTAGATGGCCTGATGAAAGGCCACGTCCGCATCGATCATGGCTTCGACGTTGCGCCCGCGCGCGGCACGCCGGCCGCGTTCGATGAGCTTCGGGTCGATGCGAAAACGCTGGCGCGCCGCGAGCCGTGCGGCCAGCACGTCGAGCGCGCCACGCACCTGGTAGACCTGGCGCATCGCCTCGGCTTCCAGCGGCGCCACCAGCACGCCGCGGCCGGGCGCGTCGAGCACGAAGCCGTCTTTCTTGAGCAGCCGCAGCGCCTGGAGCACGGGCTGGCGAGACACCGAGAGGCGCTGTGCGATGTCTTCCTGCGTGATGCGTTCGCCCGGCGCGAGCGTGCCGCTGCTGATGGCGCCGAGCAGGGCGCGGTAGACCTGGTCGACGAGGTCGGGGGCGACTTCGATGCTGAGGAGCTGGGCGGGCATGTCGGCTTTCTTTGAACTCTGTATACAGAGTACCGAAATTGCACGGGCGTGCATCCCGGGTTTTTACCCATCGGGGCTGCAAAAAAACGCGAGCCCCCGCTAAGCTCGGCCCATGCAACTACCTACCTATGACGACGTCATTGCCGCGGCCGCGCGGCTCGAAGGCCATGCCCACCGCACGCCGGTGCTGCGCTCGACCACCGCCAACGAACGCTGGGGCGCCGAGTTCTTCTTCAAGTGCGAGAACTTCCAGCGCATGGGCGCATTCAAGTTCCGCGGCGCGTTCAACGCGCTGTCGAAGTTCGATGCCGCGCAGCGCAAGGGCGGCGTGATCGCGTTCTCGTCGGGCAACCATGCGCAGGCCATCGCGCTGTCGGCGCGCCTGCTGTCGATGCCGGCGGTGATCGTGATGCCCAAGGACGCGCCCGCCGCCAAGGTCGCCGCCACCAAGGGCTACGGCGCGGAAGTGGTGATGTACGACCGCTTCACCGAAGACCGCGAGGCGCTGACGAAGCGGCTCGCGCAGGAGCGCGGCATGACCATGATCCCGCCCTACGACCATCCCGACGTGCTTGCGGGGCAGGGCACGGCGGTGAAGGAACTGATCGAGGAAACCGGCCCGCTCGACCACCTGTTCGTGTGCCTGGGCGGCGGCGGGTTGCTGTCGGGTTCGGCGCTGTCGGCGCGCGCGCTGGCGCCGAACTGCAGGGTCTATGGCGTCGAGCCCGAGGCGGGCAACGACGGCCAGCAGTCGTTCCGTGCGGGGAAGATCGTGCACATCGAAACGCCGAAGACCATTGCCGACGGTGCACAGACGCAGCACCTGGGCGAGTACACCTTCGGCATCATCCGCCGTGACGTGGACGACATCTTCACCGTCGCCGACGAGCAGATCGTCGACGCGATGCGCTTCTTCGCCGAGCGCATGAAGATGGTGGTGGAGCCGACCGGCTGCCTTGCCTTTGCAGGCGCCATTGCGGCCGGCAAGGCCGTCGCCGGACAGCGCGTCGGCATCGTGATCAGCGGCGGCAACGTCGACCTGTCGCGCTATGCCGCGCTGATCGCGCCGCAGTAGTTCAGGCGCGTATTCCGCCGGCCGTCAGGTGCAGCAGGCGGTCGGCCCGGGCCGCCGCGCTCTCGGAGTGCGTCACCAGCACCAGCGATGCACCGTGCTCGCGGGTCTGGCTGATCAGCAGTTCCATCACCTTTGCAGCGGTGGACGGATCGAGGTTGCCCGTGGGCTCGTCGGCCAGCAGCAGGGCGGGGCGGTGCACCAGTGCGCGCGCAATCGCCACGCGCTGCAACTGGCCGCCCGACAGCGTCTGCGGCAGCCGAGCGCCCATGCCGGACAGGCCCACCGATTCGAGCATGTGCGCGACGCGGGCGTCGTCCTTCTGCTGTGCGCCGAGCAGCATCAGCGGCAGCGACACGTTCTGCGCCACGTCGAGGTGCGGCAGCACGTGGAAGGCCTGGAACACGAAGCCGACGTGCCGCCGCCGCCAGAGCGCGCAGGCCTCGCCGTCGAGCGCGCCGATGTCGGTGCCTTCGTGCGTGACCGTGCCCTGGTCCCAGCTGTCAAGGCCGGCCATGCAGTTGAGCAGCGTCGACTTGCCGACGCCCGATTCGCCTACGACGGCGACGAACTCGCCGGGCCGGACCTCCAGCGTCACGTTCTCGAAGACAGGCGCATCGCCGTAGTGCTTGCCGAGGTTGGAAATGCGCAGCGTCATCCGGGGCTTGTGGTCTTGGCGATCAGTTGAACGGCGGCCTGCACCGCGTCGGGCGCGTCGCAGGCGATCACGGTGCGCTGCGACATGCTGCGCAGCCAGGTGATCTGCCGCTTGGCAAGCTGGCGCGTGGCGGCGATGCCACGTTCGCGCAGCTCGGCCATGGCCTTGGCGGAGGGCGCCGCGTTGTCGCAGGCATCGAGCGTTTCCCACGCCTGCCGGTAGCCGACGCAGCGCATCGAGGGCAACTCGGTCGACAGGTCGCCGCGCGCGCGCAACGAGCGCACTTCGTCGAGGAAGCCGGCCGCAAGCATCGCGTCGAAGCGCTCGGCGATGCGCGTGTGCAGCCAGGCGCGGTCGGCCGGTTCGAGTGAGAACAGCACGCCGCCTTCGACAGCCTTGGCGGTCTTGTTGTCGCTCGCATGAAAGCTCGACAGCGGCTGGCCGCTGCTCTCCCACACTTCGAGCGCGCGCTGGATGCGCTGGCTGTCCTGCGGCGCGAGCCGCGCGGCCGTGACCGGGTCGACCTGCGCGAGCCGCGCGTGCATGGCCGGCCAGCCGAGCGCGGCGGCTTCCGCATCGATGCGCGCGCGCACTGCGGCATCGGCCGTGGGCATGGCGTCGATGCCGTCGAACAGCGCCTTGAAATAAAGCATCGTGCCGCCCACCAGCAGCGGCAGCGCGCCGCGCGCGCGGATCTCGCCGATGAGCCGAGTGGCGTCGGCCACGAACGCGGCGGCGCTGTAGCTCTCGCGCGGATCGAGGATGTCGATCAGGTGATGCGGCACGGCGGCCTGTTCGGCGGGCGTGGGCTTGGCGGTGCCGATGTTCATGCCGCGGTAGACGAGTGCCGAATCCACCGAGACAATTTCCACCGGCTGGATGCGCGCGAGCGCCAGCGCGGCGGCCGTCTTGCCCGAAGCGGTGGGGCCGGCCAGCGCCACGTAGCGCGGCGGATCGGAGCGCGCAGCGGCGGGCGATGCCGGAGAAGCCGGAGATGGGGCCTCGGCGGCCGGTGCGAAGCTGGGAGACATGATGCGCCGAGGGTAGCAAATGGCGCGTGCCGGTTTGCGGACCGGGGCGGATGGCCCGCGGCCGCGCTTCCCGGGCCCACGCGTTGACGGCGCAGTCTTGGAGTTTCAGGCAAGAACACGCGCGAATCAGGCTAGCGGCCGACGGGTCTTCGCCCGACACTGGCCGGCGACGTCCCGGCCCGCATGCCGCGGCATGCGCAGAGGGCCATCCGTCGAATCAGACAATTCCTTTTTCTCACGATGCCATGACGAAAACAGAAACGACCGAACTCCAGCGAATTCAGCCATGCGGCACGGATCGCGACGCGAGGGCGCCGGGCTCCCTTGTCGCCTCCTTCGCAATGGTCCTGGGCCTTGGTGCGGGCGCCGTGTGGCCACTGCACGCCGCAGCGAACCAGGCGCTGGCGCAAAAGTATTCATGCGTCGCATGCCACCAGCCCGCGACCAAGGTGGTGGGCCCGTCCTGGAAAGACATCGGCGCCAAATACGGCGACGGCAAGGGCACGGCCGCACAGTTGGCCGCAAGCATCAAGGCAGGCAGCTCGGGCAAATGGGGCGCGATGCCGATGCCGCCGCAGGCCCAGGTGCCCGATGCCGATCTGCAGTTGATCGCCCAGTGGCTGCTCGACGGCGCCAAGTGAATCCGACCCTCAACCACCCACGGAGAAAAAGAACATGAGTGCGCTCCACGTCAATGGCCGTGAACACACGGTCGATGCCGATCCCGGCACCCCCATCCTCTGGGCCCTGCGCGACTCGCTGGGCATGACCGGCACCAAGTTCGGCTGCGGTGCCGCGCTGTGCGGTGCCTGCACCGTGCACATGGACGGCCAGGCCATCCGCTCGTGCATCACGCCCATCGCCGCGGCCGAAGGCAAGAAGATCACCACCATCGAGGCCGCCACCGACGGCAGCGACAAGGTCGGCGCCGCGGTGCACGCCGCCTGGGTGCGGCACGACGTCGCGCAGTGCGGCTACTGCCAGAGCGGGCAGATCATGAGCGCGACCGCGTTCCTGAAGTCGCTCCCCGCGGGCAAGCAGCCCAGCGCCGACGAGATCGACTCGGCCATGGCCGGCAACATCTGCCGCTGCGGCACCTATGCGCGCATCCGCGCCGCCGTGGCCGATGCGGCCCGAACCCTCGCCTGAAGGAGTCCTCATGCTGCCCTCCATCGACTACCACGACCTGCCGCGCGCCCTGCAGCGCCTGATGGCCCAGGCTTCGGCCGAAGAGCCCGCCACGCTGCCCCGCCGCAGCTTCCTCAAGATGGCCGGTGCCGGCGGCCTCGCGCTCGGCGCCTTTCCCCACCTGGCCATGGCGCAGGCCGATGGTGCAAAGCCAGCGGCCGGCGGCCTCAAGCCGACGCAGCAACCCTCGGCCTTCGTGCAGATCGCGCCCAGCGGCGAAGTCACGGTGACCATCAACCGGCTCGAATTCGGCCAGGGCGTGCAGACCGGCCTGCCGATGATCCTGGCCGAGGAACTGGACGCCGACTGGGCGCTGGTGCGCAGCCGCAACGGCACGAACGATGCGGCATACGCAGACCCGCTGTTCGGCATGCACCTGACCGGCGGCTCCAATTCGATCAAGAACAGCTTCACGCAGTACCGCGAACTCGGCGCCCGCGCCCGGGCCATGCTGCTGTCGGCTGCGGCGGCGCGCTGGAAGGTCGACCCGGCCACGCTGCGCACGCAGGCCGGCACGGTGCTGGGCCCGGGCGGCCGCAAACTGGGCTACGGCGAACTGGCCGAGGCGGCCATGGCGCTGCCGGTGCCCGAGAAGGTCACGCTGAAGAACCCCAAGGACTTCCGGATCATCGGCCGCGCAACGACGCGCCTGGACGCGCGCGCCAAGAGCAGCGGAAAGCAGGACTTCGGCATCGACGTGCGGCAGCCGGGCCAGCTCACGGCCGTGGTGGCGCATCCGCCGGTGTTCGGCGCTCGCCTGGCCTCGGTGGACGACAGCGCCGCGCGCGCCGTCAAGGGCGTGAAGGCCGTGGTGCGCATCCCGCTGGACCGCGGCGCCGAAGGCGTGGCCGTGGTGGCCGACGGCTACTGGCCGGCCAAGCTGGGCCGCGACGCGCTGAAGCTGCAATGGGACACGGCCGCCGTGGAAAAGGTGGACAGCGACAAGCAACTGGTCCAATACCGTGACCTCGCCGGCCGCCCCGGCAATCGCAAGTTCGACGCCGACATGGCACCGCTGGCCACCGCGCCGCGCAAGCTCGAGGCCGAGTTCGTGTTTCCGTACCTCGCGCACGCGCCGATGGAGCCGCTGAACTGCACCGTGAAGCTGTCGGACGGACGCGCCGAACTGTGGGTCGGCACCCAGAGCGCCGACCTCGACGGCCAGGCTGCGGCACGCACGCTGAAGCTCGATCCCGCGCAGGTGAAGGTGAACGTGCAGATGGCGGGCGGCGGTTTCGGCCGGCGCTTCGTGGGCTCGAGCGACTTCGTGGTCGAGGCCTGCGAGATCGCCAAGGCCACGCGCGCGGCAGGCCTCGACGCGCCCGTGCGCCTGCTGTGGAGCCGCGAGGACGACATCAAGGGCGGCTACTACCGCCCCATGCACCTGCACCGCGCGCGCATCGGCTTCGACGAGCGCGGCAAGATCCTGGCTTGGGACCACGTCATCGTGGGTCAGTCCATCACCGCGGGCACGGTGTTCGCCGGGATGATGGTGAAGGACGGCATCGACGCCACGGCCGTCGAGGGCATGCGCGATCCGTACCCGGTGCCGATGCGCCTCACGGTGCACCATCCGCAGGTCAACGTGCCGGTGCTGTGGTGGCGCAGCGTGGGTTCCACCCACACCGCCTTCGTGATGGAAACACTGATCGACGAGATCGCCCGCAGCACCAGGCAGGACCCGGTGGCCTACCGCATGCAGCTGTTCGGCGACAAGCACCCGCGCCATCGCGCCGCGCTGCAGCTGGCCGTGGACAAGAGCGGCTACGGCAAGAAGAAGCTGGCGGATGGCCGCGCCTGGGGCGTGGCGGTGCACGAGTCCTTCGAATCTGTGGTGGCCTACGTGGTGGAAGCCTCGGTCAAGGACGGCCAGCCGGTGCTGCACCGCGTGACCAGCGGCGTGCACTGCAACCTCGCCGTCAACCCGCGCAGCGTGGAGGCGCAGGTGCAGGGCGCGGCGGTGATGGGGCTGTCGACCTGCCTGCAAGGCAGCGCGATCACGCTGAAGGACGGCGTGGTGCAGCAGGGCAACTTCGGCGACTTCACCGTGGCGCGCATCACGCAGGTGCCGGAGTTCGACATCCACATCGTGCCCAGCGCCGATGCGCCCAAGGGGATGGGCGAGCCCGGCCTGCCGCCGCTGGCGCCCGCGTTCGCCAATGCCGTCGCGCAGCTGACGGGCAAGCCTTTGCGGCAACTGCCTTTCAACCTGGCCTGATACGGGATTGCGTTCGAAGGGGGTTGTCCTTTCGAACGCAGCCCCGGGCTAGATCGCCGCGGGCACGCTGCTCGCGCGCGCCTCGCCGTGCACGTCCTGCGGAGCCAGCGAGGGCGGCGACAGCTTCGGCTGGTTGCGCGCCACCATGCCCTCGGGCTTCATGCGGAACAGCTGTGCCAGCGCCGCGCGGTACTGCGCCTCGCCGACCGAGTTGGTGTTGTGGTGCGAGCCGCCTTCGACCAGCACGAACAGCTTGGGCACGGTGGCCGCGTCGTAGAGCTTGCGGCCCAGCGTGGGGTTGATCAGGCTGTCGGCCGTGCCATGCACCACCAGCAGCGGCGCACCGATGTCCTTGACGGTGTTGATGGCCTCGAAGCGCTGCGTGATGAGGGCCCCGAAGGGAAGCCAGCCCCATTTGAAGCCGCTGACCACGTCGGCGATGGAAGTGAAAGTGCTCTCCACGATGGTGCCGCTTTCGTCGTTCACATGCGCCGCCAGGTCGATGCCGATGGCGCCGCCCAGCGAGTGGCCGAAGATGTAGCGGTGCTGCCTGGGATGGCGCGCAGCCAGCCAGGTCCAGGCGGCGCGGGCGTCCTCGCGGGCCGACTCTTCCGAGGGCAGGCCCTTGGAGCTCTTGCCGAAGCCGCGGTAGTCGATCGCCAGAACCGAGAAGCCCAGCTCGTGCATGCGCTGGATGCGCGGCGCCGAGCCGGCCACGTTGTAGCGGGCACCGTGCAGGTACAGCAGCACGGGCGTGTCGGTGGTCTCGGGCGCGCCGCCCAGCCACAGGCCGTGCAGGCGGGCGGGCTCACCGGTGGTGGACGACTGGAAATCGATCCACACGTCTTCCATGCCCTTGGCCATGGTGGCGGTATTGCCCCAGCTGCTATCGCTGGGCTGAAAGATCCATTCGCGCTGCCGCTCGTCGAGCGTCGAGCAGCCGGCGGCCAGCAGGGCACACAGCGAGAGGACAGACGCGAGGAGGGTCCAGCGTTTCATCATGGGGTTGAAGGACAGCAGAGCCGGCTGAAAAGTTCATCTGCTTTCACCGAGGTGCGCCGACACTGCACTTTGGTAACCCCCCGAAACAACGCTCGCTGGCGTCTTGACGAACCTATGCAACGTACGTGCCCACAATTCCGATGACGGCGGAAAACCCTAGAAAAAAGGCCTAAAAACGCGGATCTGCCTATCGGCCACGCATGAACAGCGAATCGAGCTCGCGGATCGACAGCTGGCGCCAGGTCGGCCGGCCGTGGTTGCATTGGTCCGAACGTTCTGTTGCTTCCATCTGGCGTAACAGTGCGTTCATCTCGTCGATGGTGAGCTTTCGGTTGGCCCGCACTGCCCCGTGGCAGGCCATGGTGGACAGCAGTTCGTTCTGGGCGCGTTGCACCACGGTGCTCGCGTCGTGCTGGCCCAGCTCGGCCAGCACGCTGCGCGCCAGTTCCACCGGATCGCCGTCGGCCAGTGTTCCGGGCACGGCACGCACCGCGAGGGTGCGCGCCGAGAAGGGGGTGATTTCCAGGCCCAGCGTCGGCAGCACTTCGGCGCAGGCTTCGGCCGTGGCCACTTCCTGCGGCGTGGCGGCGAAGGTGGCCGGGATCAGCAGCGGCTGGCTGGCGATGGCTGCGCCTTCGAGCTGCGTCTTGAGTCGCTCGTAGACGATGCGCTCGTGCGCAGCGTGCATGTCGACGATCACCAGGCCCTGGCTGTTCTCGGCCAGGATGTAGATGCCCTGCAGTTGGGCCAGCGCGCGGCCCAGCGGCCAGGCCTCCTCGTTGGTGGCGAGGGGGGCGGTGTCGGCGCGGTCGTCCGCGGGCAGCCCTGCGGATGGCGGGAACGTCGTCGCAACCGCACTGGCGGAAGGCCAAAGGAGCGAGGCGGTGGGCTCCGCCGTATGCGCCAACTGCTCGCTGCGCCTGGGCCACATGGCCTCGAAGTCGCCGGCGCCGCGTTCCCGCGCCGTGAAATTGATGGCGGGCTGCGCCCAACTGGCGTTCGATGGCAGCGGGGCCTGCTTGAAGAACGGCTGCGGTGCGCCCGCGGCCACCACGGCGTCGCCCGCGCGTGGAGCCGCCAGCGCGTCCTCGATGGCGTGGCGCACCGCCTGGTGCACCTCGCGCCCGTCGCGAAAGCGCACTTCGATCTTGGTCGGATGCACGTTCACGTCGACGCGCGCCGGATCGATTTCGAGGTACAGCGCATAGATCGGCTGGCGCTGTCCGTGCAGCACGTCTTCGTACGCGCTGCGCACCGCGTGCGAGAGCACCTTGTCGCGCACGAAGCGGCCGTTGACGTAGAAGAACTGCTGGTCGCCGCGCGAGCGCGCCGCATCGGGAATGCCGGCGCGGCCGATCACGCGCACCGGGCCGCCTTCGCGCTCGACGGCCACGCTCTGCGCCACGAAATCGTCGCTCAGTGCGTCGGCCAGCCGCTGCTCGCGCGTGGTGGCGGCGCGCCACTGCTCGACCAGCTTGCCGTCATGCCAGACCGAAAAGCCCACCTCGGGCCGTGCCAGCGCGTGGCGGCGCACCGCCTCGATGCAATGGGCCAGTTCGGTGGCGTCGGTCTTCAGGAACTTGCGGCGCGCGGGGGTTGCGAAGAACAGCTCGCGCACCTCGACCGTGGTGCCGGTGGAGCGGGCCACGGGCCGCAATTCGCCGGTGCGGCCGTCGAGTGCGAAGGCACCCTCGGAACCGGCGAAGCGCGAAAGGATGCTGAGTTCGGCGATCGCGTTGATGGCGGCCAGCGCTTCGCCCCGGAATCCCATGGTGCCGACCGTTTCGAGGTCGTTGAGGCTCGCGATCTTGCTGGTCGCGTGGCGGCGCAGGGCCACCGTGAGTTCCTCGCGCGGGATGCCCAGGCCGTCGTCCTCGACCGAGATCAGCCGCACGCCGCCCGAGGCCAGCCGCACCGTGATCTGGCCGGCGCCGGCGTCGAGCGCGTTGTCCAGCAGTTCGCGCACCACCGAGGCGGGGCGCTCGACGACTTCGCCGGCGGCGATCTGGCTGATCAGCTCGTCGGGGAGTTCGCGGATGGGGCGGCGTTCGGTGGGGGAGATGGAAGTGGGGAGGGCGCTCACCGGGGCATTCTAAAAGCGGTGCTCGTTCAGGCGCTGGCCCGCATCGGTGGCACGCGTATGTGCGGCATGGGGTGATTGGCAGGGCGTTCGGTGGCAGCAAGGATAATCCGCCCCCATGGAAATCATCAGCTTTCTCGTCGACTTCATCCTTCACGTCGACAAGCACCTCGAAGCCTTCGTCATTGCCTACGGGCCCTGGGTCTATGCGCTGCTGTTCCTCATCGTCTTCGTGGAGACCGGCGCGGTGGTGATGCCGTTCCTGCCCGGGGACTCGCTGCTCTTCATCGTGGGCGCGCTGTGCGGCGTGGGGCTCATGAGCTTTCCGCTGGCCTGCGGGATCCTCATCGCCGCGGCCATCCTGGGCGACCAGTGCAACTATTCGATCGGCCGCTACTTCGGGCCGAAGGTGTTCCAGTGGGAGAACTCGCGCTTCTTCAACCGCAAGGCCTTCGACCAGGCCCACGGCTTCTACGAGCGCTACGGCGGCATCACCATCATCCTTGCGCGTTTCATGCCCTTCATCCGCACCTTCGCGCCGTTCGTGGCCGGCGTGGCCGAGATGAGCCGCGCGAAGTTCACCATGTACAACGTGATCGGCGGGCTCCTCTGGGTGCTGGGCATCGCGACCGCGGGTTACTTCTTCGGCAACCTGCCCTTCGTGCGCCAGCATCTGGACAAGATCATCTGGGCGCTGATCTTCGTGCCCGGCCTGCTCGCGATCTTTGGCGCGTGGCGTGCATCGAAGGCAGAGAAGGAGCGCGCGGCGCGGGCCTGACGACTTGCTCCATCAACGACAAAGCGCGCCAATCGGCGCGCTTTGTCGTTCAGGCTGCTATCAGTAGTTCGGCCCGTTGCCCGGGTAGTAGCCGCTGCCCCGCGGATAGCGCTGCTGGTTGTAGTAGTTGCGCTCGTCGGCACTGCGACCGATCTGGTTGCCGATGACGCCGCCGATGGCCGCGCCACCCACCGTGCTTGCGGTGTTGCCGCCGATGGCATTGCCCACCAGCGCGCCGCCTACGACGCCTACCCCGGTCCCGAGATTCTGGTTAGGGCCGCTCGCGCAGCCTGCAATCGCCATGACCGAAGTGGCTGCGGCTGCAGCGATCCAGAGACGTGTGTTCATGATGTCCACCTTTCGAGGAGTGATGATTCATCATGTCCGCAAGGCGGTGCCCCGGTGTAGGAGCCTGCCGCACCTGCCTGTGCGGTGTAGCGGGCCGCACGGCGTGGGACGGAAGGCGTGCTTTGGCTTTACAAAAGCCGCAGCGCGAGATCAGAGCTGCCGGCTGCGTGCCAGAGGCGGGTTCTGGGCGAAATAGCGCTGGATGCCGCGCATCAGCGCATCGGCCAGGTTCTCCTGGTAGTCGACACGGCGAAGGTTGGCTTCTTCTTCCGGGTTGCTGATGAAGGCGGTCTCCACCAGCACGCTCGGGATGTCCGGCGCCTTCAGCACCGCGAAGCCGGCCTGTTCGACCTGCCCCTTGTGCAGCCGCGCACCGATGCCCTTGATCTCGCCGAGCATTGCGCCGCCGAGCTTCAGGCTGTCGTTGATCTGCGCGGTCGTGCTCATGTCGAGCAGCGCGCGCTGTACCTGTGCCTCGTGATTGCCGACGTTCACGCCGCCAACCTTGTCGGCGTCGTTTTCCTTGTTGGCGAGCCAGCGCGCCGCGCTGCTCGACGCGCCGCTCTGGCTCAGCGCGAACACGCTGGCGCCGCGCGCGGCGGGCGTGGTGAAGGCATCGGCATGGATGCTCACGAACAGGTCGGCCTGCACACGCCGCGCCTTCTGCACGCGCACGCCCAGCGGCACGAAGAAGTCGGCGTCGCGCGTGAGAAACGCGCGCATCGGGCTGCCGTTCACGCTGCTCGCGTTGATGCGCTCGCGCAGCCGGTGCGCCACCTGCAGCACGATGTCTTTCTCGCGCGTGCCGTTGGGGCCGATGGCGCCGGGGTCTTCGCCGCCGTGGCCGGGGTCGAGCGCCACGATGATGATGCGGTCGGTGCGGCTCGCCGTGGCGTCACCGCGTCCGGCGGCTACCGGCGGCGCGACGGGCCTGGCGGGTGCCGCGGCCACCGCAGGCGGCGGGGGAGTCAGGGGCACGGGCAGTCCCGTCGGGCGCTCGCTGCCGGTCACCACGGGCGGCGGCGGTGCGGGTGGGCCGGGACGCACCGCCTGCTGTGCCATCAGGTCGCCCAGCGGATCGACGGCCGGCGGGGCGGGGCGTGCCGGTGCGGGCGGTGCGCCGGCCACGGCTGCGGAGCTGTTGTTGCTGTTGCCGCCGCGGGGCGCATCGCGCAGGCGCTCGGCGATCAGCGCTTCCATCGGATCGACCGCCTGCTCGGGATACAGGTCGAGCACCAATCGGTGCTTGTATGCAGCCACGGGCGCGAGCGAGAACACCTGCGGCACCACGGCCTGCTTCAGGTCGAAAACGATGCGCACCACCTTCGGCGCGTTCTGGCCGACGCGCAGGCCGTTGATGTACGGGTCACCCGGCTTGATCTTGCCGACCAGTTCGCGCAGCTCGGGGCTGAGCTCGATGCCTTCGATGTCGACGGCCAGGCGCGGCGGGCTGCCGACCACGAGCTGCTGCGAACTGAGCCGCGCATCGGACTCGATGGTCACGCGCGTGTAGTCGGCCGCCGGCCAGACGCGCACCGCGAGGATGGTGGCGCCGCGTGCGATCTGGTGCACGCCGAGCATCAGCGCGATGCTGCCGCCCTGCAGCAGCACGCGCCGTTTCAGGCCGCGCCCCTTCATGCGGCGGTGCGCGCCAGCAGATCGCTGCCGCGAGGGGTGTTCGCGAGGAGGGTCACGCTGCGTGTGTCGTCGGTCATTGCTTCTATTTTAATAGCGAGGTCGGCAACTGGTGTGCGGCCCGCGGCGTTCTCCGGCCATTCGGCCAGCTTGAGGCCCGGCCCTGCGAAGATGTCGCGGAAGCCGGCGTCGTCCCATTCGCGCGGATCGGCGAAGCGGTAGAAGTCGAAATGGAAGATCTGCAGGCCGTCGGGCGCTTCGTGGGGCTCGACCACCGCGTAGGTGGGGCTCTTGATGCGGCCCGCGATGCCGAGCGCGCGCAGCAGGTGGCGTACGAAAGTGGTCTTGCCGGCGCCGAGGTCGCCTTGCAGCGCGATGAAGGCGTCGCGCAATGCGGGCGAAGCGGCCAGCGATCGCGCGAAGGCGTCGGTGTCGGCTTCGCTGCACCAGCGCAGGATGCGGGTGTTCTTGTGCGTTTCTACAATCGGCAAGTGATCGTCAGCCATCCACTCGTTGTTCGTATTCGGGCTTTGGCCCGGGAGCTCGGATTCTCCCAAATCGGGATCGCGGGCGTCGATCTATCGAGCGCCGAGGACGGTCTGATGCAATGGCTGGCCCATGGGTTCCATGGCGAGATGCAATACATGGCAACACACGGCACGCGCCGTGCCCGTCCGGCCGAACTGGTGCCGGGCACGGTGAGCGTGATCACCGCGCGCATGGACTATCTGCCGCGCAGCACAGAGTCCGAGTGGCAGGCCATCGAGTTCGACCGCCTCACGCGGCCCGGCGAAGCCATCGTCTCGGTCTATGCGCGCGGCCGCGACTACCACAAGGTGCTGCGCAACCGCCTCGCAAAACTGGCCGAGCGCATCGCGCAAGAGGTCGGGCCTTTCGGCCACCGCGCCTTCACCGACTCGGCCCCCGTGCTCGAAGCCGAGCTGGCCTCGCGCAGCGGGCAGGGCTGGCGCGGCAAGCACACGCTGATACTGGACCGCAACGCGGGCTCGATGTTCTTCCTGGGCGAGATCTACGTCGACATGGAACTGCCGCCGAGCGAGCCCGTCACGGCGCACTGCGGCAGCTGCAGTGCCTGCATCGACATCTGCCCCACGCGAGCCATCGTCGCGCCGCAGCGGCTGGATGCGCGGCGCTGCATCTCGTATCTCACCATCGAGCACGGCGGGCCCATTCCGGTGGAGCTGCGCCCCCTGATGGGCAACCGCATCTACGGCTGCGACGACTGCCAGCTGATCTGCCCCTGGAACAAGTTCGCGAAGAAGAGCGAGCTGCCCGACTTCGATGCGCGCGAAGGGCTCACGGGACGCACGCTGGCCGAGCTCTTTGCGTGGACGGAAGAAGATTTTTTGCGCCGCACCGAGGGCAGTCCCATTCGCCGCATCGGGCATGAGCGCTGGCTGCGCAACATTGCCGTGGCACTGGGCAATGCGGCGAGAGCGGGCGAGGCCGGTGCGCTGGAGGCGCTGGCGACACGCGCCGGGCATTCGAGCGAACTCGTGCGCGAGCATGTTGCGTGGGGCCTGGCGCAGCAGGCCGCGGGCTGACACTTCAGGCCGGCAGGATCTCGCGCACGCGCTCCCACGGCCGGCACATCAGCGTGCCGCGCGGCGACACCACGATGGGCCGCTGCAGCAGGATCGGATGCTCGACGATGGCATCGAGCAGCTGGTCGTCGGTCCATTTCGGATCGGCCAGCTTCAGTTCTTCGTATGGCGCTTCCTTGGTGCGCAGCAGATCGCGCGCACCCATGTTCATCGCCTTCGCCAGCTCGCGCAGCTTCTTCTTCGATGGCGGCGTCTCCAGGTACAGCACGATCTCGGGCTCCACGCCGCTTTCGCGGATCAGCGACAGCACGTTGCGCGAGGTGCTGCAGTTGGGCTTGTGATAGATCGTCATCGGATAGGCGGTGGTCGGTGTGCGTGCGGTCATGGGGTCGAAGGGGTCGTGGTGAAGGGAAAGCGCGCCGCCCAGAAGTCTGCCAGCCGGGGATCGGCATCCACGAGGCGAACCACCCGCGCCATGCGCGGCGCCACGCGGTAGAAGCGCGTGCGCTGCGGCGTCCAGCGCGACATCACGGTCACGTACAGGTCGAGCATGCTCAGCTTCTCGCCGAGCAGGTAGGGCGCGGGCTCGTCGATCTGCATGTCCATCAGGTGCCAGCAGTGCGCGATGCGCTCGGCGGTGCGTTCGAGCATCACGGCCTGCGCGGCCGGGTCGGGCGTGAGGCGCGTGGGTTCGTCGCGCACCCAGAACAGCGAATAGATGGACGCCGACAGGTAAACCATCCAGCGCAGGTAGCGCGCGCGCAGCGGATCGCCGGGCGCGGGGCAGAGCCCGGCCTCGGAGTAGCGGTCGCCGAGCCAGATCAGGATGGCCGCGCTCTCGGTCATCAACTCGCCCGAAGGCAGCACGAGGGCGGGCACCTGCCGCATCGGATTGATGCTCGACATGCGTTCGCGCTCGGCCTCGCTTTCCCAGGGGGAGATTTCGACGGTTTCGACCTGCGCGCCGATCAGCGTCAGCGCGGCGTGTATGGGGGTGGCGCCCGAACCGGGCGCTCCGTAGAGGGTGTAGCGGTCTTCTCTGGGGGATGGTGATGAAGAACTCATCCCCCCAGATTACTGCAGGCTTGCGCCTGTTGTCACGCCGCCAGCAGCGCGTCGACCTTCTTCAGCCCTTCGAGCGTCTTGAAGCAGGCCTCGGCCACTTCCGTGCCCTTGACCGCGAAGTGGCGGTGGAAGTACTTGCGGTGCTCCACGTGCTCGTGGAAATGATGCGGCGTGAGCACGGCCGAGAAGATCGGCACGTCGGTTTCCAGTTGCAGCGACATCAGCGTGCTGACCACCGTGTTCGCCACGAACTCGTGGCGGTAGATGCCGCCGTCGACCACCAGCGCGCACCCGATGATGGCCGCGTACTTGCCCGAGCTGGCGAGCCGCTTGGCGTGCAGCGGGATCTCGAAGGCGCCCGGCACGTCGAAGATGTCGATGCGTTCGCGGGCCACGCCAAGGCGCGCCATTTCTTCGAGGAAGGCGTCGCGTGCCTGGTGGACGATGTCCGAATGCCATTGCGCTTCGACGAAGGCGATGCGCTCGCCGCGCGATGCATTCGACGCGGTGATGGCGGAAAGGGGAAGGTCGTTGATCTGACTCATGGTGTGCCTCTGAAAGCAGGTTTCCTGAATCAGGGCGCACGAAACCGCAAGGCAGGCCGCGCGCTCACGGCAGAACGCGCGGGCTCGCCCGCATTTCGCGCTCTCTTTCATCCGGACTGTGACCGTCGGCTTCGGAATCGCACCGAAATCTGCTGACCCCTAGGCCTGCTTGCGCAGCCTCGGGCGCTCGCGGGCTTGTGCGGTTTTTTACGCCGCCATCACCGCCGGTGGGGAATTGCACCCCGCCCTGAGAACGCTTGCCGTCCGGCGAACCGGACAACGGCGCGATTCTAGAAGCCCGTTGCCGCGCGCGGTTGTCGCCCGCGCGCCAGACCTTCGGGCATAAGGGGATTTTGTCCGGACTCAGCGCCCGGCCAGGAACTGCGTCATGCGGTGCAGTTCGTCGTCCAGCGCCGCGCGGAAGGCCGCGTCGCGTGGCTTCTTGCCGGCGTAGCCGAAAGCCGGCTGCAGCCGGCCCTCGGGCGCCGTCACGTTGGCCCAGCCGATCACTCGGTCGTGCACGAGCATCGGCAGCGCGTAGTAGCCGAACTGGCGCTTGGGCGCCGGCGTGTAGGCCTCGAACTTGTACGTCCAGTCCCAGAGCAACTCGAAGCGGCGGCGGTCCCATACGACGGGATCGAACGGCGCCAGCAGGCGCACCGCGTCGTCGGGGGCGTGCCGGCGCGAGACGGGGTTCTCGTCGGCGGGCCAGTACCACGTAGTGCCGTCGATGCGGCAGCTCGCGAGTTCTTCGCGGGCGATGCGCAGAGCCGCCTGCGTCTGCTGCGACAGGTGCGGCGCGCCATAGCCGAGCAGCCGCACGAGGTACGTCAGGCTCGCGGTCGGCAGCGGCGCGTACTTGCGCACCACCAGTTCGATCAGTGCGGCGGCGCGTTGGGCGCGGCCGGCGGGGCTGTCGTCGGCGGGCTGGTGCGTCACGGCTTCATAGACGCGCGTGCCGCTGTCGCGCCGCACCACGCGCAGCATGCCGCGGTAGTGCATCTCGTCGAGAAGGTGCGTGGTCGCGTTGCTGGAACCGCCCCAGTAGTTCTTGATGCGGCCGTGTGCAAAGTGCTGTTCCACCTGCCGCGGGTGCACGGGGCCGTGTTCCCGCACGTAGGCGAGCACATCGGCTGCCTTGCGCCGCGTGTCGGTGTCCCATGCGCGCTTGGCTTCGCGCGGATGCATCAGTGCCAGGTGCTCGCGCGGCAGGAAGCCGTAGTTGACGAGGCAGTCTTCCTCGATGGCGAGCCGCGTGTAGCGGTTCTCGAGATCGCCTGCGCGGTAGTCCTTCACGCGATGGCGCAGGGTGAGGTCTTGCGCGCGCGCCGGTGCGCGGATCGGATCGGCCTGCACGAAGCCGAGCCGGCGGATCGCGCCCGGCAGCGTGGTCGGCTTGAACAGGGTGCGCGCTATTGCGTATCGGCGCAGGTCGTCGAGGGTCGTGGCAGCCATGGGCGAATTGCAGCACAGGTGGCTGCTGTTCGCGAGGTGTTCAGGGCGCGCTCACGCCGACGGGGTGCCTTGCTCCGCGAATGTCCTCCGGCCTTCGGCCTCCCCCTTTATTTCGCTGCGCAAGGCACCCCGCCGGCGTGAGCGTTC
>NZ_AKIW01000085.1 GCF_000282635.1 Variovorax sp. CF313 | reverse complement strand
ACCCCGAGAAGGCCATCGAGCTGACCGAAGACCTGATGCGCAAGGGTGTGCCGGCGGCCTGGGACAACATGGGCACGATGTACATGGGCGGCATTGGATCGCTCAAGCAGGATGCGACGGTGGCGTATGCGTTCTGGCAGAGGGCGGCGGACATGGGAAGCATGGCGTCGCAGACATACATTGGGCAAAAGCTGATTGGTGTCTACAACGATCCGCCATCGTTCTGGGCGAACAGGACAATCTCGCGCAAGATGCTGGAGTGCGCATTCGCACAAGGCTATGGCCCCGCCGCATACGAGCTTGGGGCGGATCTAAACGGCAATGATCCGACCTTGGGTGAGGACTATTCCCGCGCACTCAAGGTGCTACACGAAGGCGTCAAGTTTGGTAGCCAAAAAAGTGCAGGTTATTTGTTCGCCTCGTTCAACGACGGAGCGAATCCGATCACGACCGGACCTGACAAGGCTCGCGCCCGCCGCTACAAGATTCTGGCGGACGCCCTTTACTTCAATCCCGACCTGCGCTTCCCCAACCTCGACAAGGTGCTGCCGCTTCCCCCGGCACCGTTGCCCCAGTGGGACATGAGCGAGCCCAAGACGCTCATCGATGCCGCCAAGGCCGTGGTGCCTGGCATCTCTTCGCCGCCGCAGGCGCCGGCACCATCATCCCAGCGCACCAGCCAGCTCGAAGGTGCCAAGCGCGGCCTGCTGTCCGCTCACACGCGCGTGGACGCGCGGGACTTGACTGCACCGGGTCGGCGATGGAACTGAAGTCCCCGCGCCGCACCGGATGCACGAAGGCTCAGCCAAGCACCCCGAACCGATGCTCGGTCGCGCTGTGGAAGCGCTCCCCCGGCCGCAGCACCGTTGACGGAAATTCCGGCCGGTTCGGCGAGTCGGGGTAATGCTGGGTCTCCAGGCACAGCCCGTCCCCCTGCCGCAGGCTCGCGCCCGCGCTGCCGAAGAGGCTGCCATCGAGGAAATTGCCCGAATAGAACTGCACGCCGGGCTCGCTGGTGTGCACTTCCATGACGCGGCCCGTGGCCTCGTGCTCCAGCCGCGCCGCGAGCGCAAGGCCGTGCTCGGCTTGAGCCCTGTCGAGCACCCAGTTGTGGTCGTAGCCATGCGCGAGCAGCAGCTGATCGTGGCCTTCGCGGATGCGCTCGCCGATGCGGGTCGCGGTGCGGAAGTCGAACGGCGTCGAAGCCACGTCGGCCACGCCGGTCGGGATCAGCGTCGCGTCCACCGGGCAGTAGCGGCTCGCGGGAATCGTCAGGCGGTGGTCCATCACCGAGCCGCTGCCCCCAAGATTGAAGTAGTCGTGATGGCTCAGGTTCAGAACCGTGGGCTTGTCGGTCGTGGCGCTGTAGTCGATGCGCCATGTGTTGGCGGTTGCCGACAGCGTGTAGCGCACTGTCAGCCGCAGCTCGCCGGGGTAGCCCTCTTCGCCATCGGCGCTGGTGTAGCGCAGCTCGATGCCGATGTCGCCGCCGGCCTCCTGCACCGTCACCGGCACGATCTCCCAGAAGCGCGTGCCCAAGCCTTTCGCGCCGCCGTGCAGCGAGTTGACGCCGTCGTTCAGCCCCAGTTGATGCGACGTGCCGTCGAGCGTGAAGCGCCCCGCCGCGATGCGGTTGGCGAAGCGTCCGACGATGGTGCCGAAATGCGGATGCGGCTTGAGGTAGTCGGCGAGCGTGGGCAGGCCCAGCACGATGTTCCCGCTGCGCCCGTGGCGGTCGGGGGCGCGCAACGCGGTGACGATGCCGCCATGGTTGATGGCACTCAGGCTCAGGCCGCGGCCGTTGTCGAGGGTGTATTCGGTGACCGGCCGGCCGTCGGGCATGCGGCCGAACTCGCGCGACGTGATGTTGCTTTTGCTCATGTATTTCCTGCTTGCTGAAGCATCGCCTCGCGCGCGCACTGCGAGGCGGTGCGCAGCGCGATGCTGTCCTTGAGATCGTGGTAGTCGGGCGGCTCCCCCGCGTGCGTGCGCAGCTCGATGCGGTGGCCGGCCTTGGCCACGGCGTCGGCGAAGCGCTCCTGCAGCGCGAAGGGCGTGTTCCTGTCGTCGCGGCTGCCGATCAGCACGATGCGCCGCGCCGGGTCGCGCGCGATGCCGCCCACGTGGTCGAGCGGGTCGTAGAACTGCGCGCTGCCGGTGGTGTCGGTGCGGCCGTCTCTGGAGCGGCCCAGCATGCGTGCGCGCTCAAGCAGCCCGTAGGCGCCCGACGTGAGCACCGCGCAGGCCACGCGCGTGCGGCCGAGCGTGAGCAGCGCGGCGCCCGCGGTGGCGCCGCCGCTGTGGCCGACGATGACGATGCGCTGCAGCTTGTGGCGCTGCATGAGCGCATCGAGCGCGGCATCGAGCGCGTGGAACTCCACCAGCTGGCGGCGTTTGCGGTGATCGCCCGATGAGCCGTACGTGCCGGGCCGCGCCATGAAGATCCACGGCACGCCGGCGCGGTCGCGGCTGCGCTGCGCGTCGAGCGTACGCAGGGGTTCGGTGTTGCCGGGGATGCGCTCGGGCGCCTGGTCCATCACGCCGTCGCGGTCGCCCGAGAACTGCACGATGGCCATGCGCGCACCGTCGATGTCGTCGCTCGCAAAGTAGCGGATGCAGGCCGGCCCCTCGGCAGGCCGCACCCACAGGTAGCCGGGCCGGTCGGGGCAGCTCGCGCGGTCGGCGGGCTGGTTCCAGTGCAGCACCTCGTCGTTGCTCGCGACGAAGGGCCGGGGTACGTCGGGGCCGGTGCGCTGCGCGCAGGCCGCCTGCACCAGCGCGAGCAGCACCAGGACACCGCGCATGTACCGCAGCAAGAGGCCCGGCGTCTTCATAGCCGTTGCAGCAGCCCGGGCACGCGGCCGAAGTCGGAGCCGACGCGGTCGCCCTTCACCAGCACGAGGTCGCCGTCGCGCAGGAAACCGCCGAGGTAGCCCGCGAGCTGCGCGGCGTCGTCGAAGTGCGGGCCGAGCAGTTCGGCCGGCACCTCCTCGCGCAGCCAGCGCATCTCGTCGCCGTGCGTCACGAGGTGCTCGATGCCGGATGCCAGCAGCGGTGCGGCCAGGCCGCGGTGCATGGCCTCGGCTTCCCCGTCGAGATTGACGATGCGCCCCAGCACGCCGATCTTGCGCGCCACCGGGCCGCTCTCCGCACGCTGCCAGTTGCGCACGAACTCCATGGCGTTGCGCATCGACATGATCTCCGCGTTCCAGCTGTCGTCGATCAGCGTGGCCTGCACACCGGCCTGCGTGCGCAGTGCGCGCACCTGCATCACCGAGGCCGGCAGGCGCACTTGGGGCATGCGCGCGCAGGCGGCCTCGCCGTCGAAGCCCATGGCGAGCAGGGCCGCGAGCGCAAGCGCCGAATTGCGCACCAGCCCCGCGCTCTCGACCGGGAACAGGTATTCCAGCGTGCGCCCCGGGATCGCGATGCGCACGCGGCAGCCGCCGCGCGCTTCGGGCCGGGTATCGAGCAGGCGCACGTTCGCGTCGGGCCCGCTGCCCACCACCCAGATCGCACCGGCCGTGCACGCGGCGGCATCCACCACCTGCCGCAGGCAGGGAATGTGGTCGGGCACGATCGCCACGCCGCCGGGCTCCAGGCCCAGGAAGATGCGCGACTTGTAGGCGGCCGTGAGCTCCAGCGTCGAGGCCTGCCGGGTCTGCGACAGGCCGATCTCGGTGATGAGGGCCACGTGCGGCCGCGCCACCAGCGAGATCGGGCCGCGGTCCATCCACAGCCCGCTCTGCGCCATTTCGAGAATGCACACGTCCACGTCGGGCCCGAGGTTGGCCAGCATGGCCGGCACGCCGACGCGCGAGTTGTAGTTGTCGATGGTGGTGTGCACGCGCGCACGCTCGGGCAGCAGGTCGCGCAGCATCGCGATGGTGGACGACTTGCCGACCGTGCCGGTCACGCCCACCACGAAGCCCTTGTAGCGCGCCCGTGCGGCAGCGCCCATGGCCAGCATCGCGGCGATCGGGTCGTTCACCTGCAGCAGCGGAAAGGCCGGGTCGAGTCCGTCGACCGGGTGCGCGACCACGGCGCCGGCCAGCGCAGGGTGCAGGCCGGGCAGTTCGAGGTGACGGTCCCAGTTGTCGGTGCGCGGCTTGCTGTAGTTCTCGTGCGCGGCGAGCGTGCGGTAGTCGGAAGCGATGAAGAGAGAGGGCTTCGGCAGCAGCCCCATGTGGACCGGCCCGCGCACCACCGAGTTGACGGACCATCCGGGCGGCGGCTCGACCAGCCAGTGTCCGCCGGTGATCTGCTGCAGCTGCGCGGCGGTCCACACAGGCTCGAGCTCGAAGCCCGCGCCGGGGCGGTCGGCCGCGAGCACGGGCGCGGCGCGCTCGGGCAAGGGCGTCGGAAAATCAGGCACGCGCAGGCCGCACCACAGCGGGAGCCGGCGCGCTGGCGGCAGCTCGGGCGCGTCGCCGCGCACGCGCACTTCGAGCTGCAGCACGTCGCTTTCCAGCAGGCCGGCGCGCGGCGCACGCAGGCCGTAGCGGTCGCGGTAGATGCGGCCGGGCTCCCAGCGGCTGGTGGGCCACATCCAGTCGCAGGGGTCGTGCTCCATGCCCTCGCCCCATGGCGGCATGCGGGTGCTGCGCATCGGCAACGCGCGAAATTGCACGCGCAGGTCGGCCGCGAGGGGCGCATCGACGGTCCAGAACGATTCGACCCACAGCAGCCGGCGCCCGACGATCTGCCGAGGCGCGCAGCGAACGCCCACCAGGCGCAGCGGGCCGATCTGCAGCGGCGTGATGCGCGCGTCGCCAGGCACCGCGTCGGCCAGCCACTCGGGCCGCGGTGCAGGCACAGCACCGACGAGGGGCGCCGGCCGCGCAACCGGCGCAACCGCGGAAGCCGGTTCGGGCCGGAAGGCGGGCCGCTCGGGCGGCGACAGCCGCACCGCGCAACGGCCTCCGGCCGCCGGGACCATCTCGGTGCCGAGCGCGCGGCATTGCGCGGCGAAGCGTTCGCTCAGTGCCTGCGCCTCGTCGCCCGCGAGCTGCCGCGAGAAGCCGAAGCCGACGCCGATGGGCGTGAACATCACTTCCTCGACGCCGCGCGGGCCCAGCGTCAGCGAGAACACGCCCGAATCCCCGAAGTCGTTGCGCACCGAATCGAACAGCAGGTCGCCGGCGTCGTGCAGGATCGGCCGGCCGCGGTAGATCTCGATGCCCTGCAGCACATGCGCCGAGGTGCCGAGGATCGCGTCCGCCCCGGCATCGACGATGGCATGGCCGACGGCGATCTCGGCCTGCGTCGGTTGGGTCTCCAGGTTGTCGCCCCAATGCACCGCCACGAGCACCACGTCGGCCTCGCGGCGCGCGGCCTCGATGCGCGGTGCGAGCGTGGCGGTCCAGGCGGCCGGGTCGCCCAGCGGCAGCCAGGCAGCGCCCGCGCGTGCGGCAGTGGCAGCAAAGCGGGACTGCGTGGCGTCGAGCGAGAACAGCGCCACGCGCACGCCACCCGCGCGCCGGAACGCGGGCCGCAGCGCGGCCTCCGGCGTGCGGCCGGTGCCGGCATGGGCGATGCCCGCAGCATCCAGCAGGCCGTGCTGCTCCATGAGCGCATCGGGGCCGTAATCGCCGCTGTGGTTGTTGGCGGTGGCGACCATGCCGATGCCGGCCTCGGTCAGCACCGCGAGCATTTCGGGGCGGGCGCGGTAGTAGTAGGGAGCGGACTCGCCCTTGTCGACGCCCTGCTCGCCGCTGGCGGCGACCACGCATTCGAGGTTCACGATGCGCAGGTCGGCCTCGCGCAGCGCGGCGATGCCGCCGAGCATCCTGTGCGCGCCGCCGAGTTCGTGCAGCCGGTAGTGCTGGCGGCGCGCGAGGTTGACGTCGCCGCCCCAGGCGACGACGCCGGTCGCCGCCTTTGCCTGCTGCAGCGCCTCGCCCGCCTTCAGCATCCGGTGGTACGCCACATAGCCCGAGAGGTAGTGCTCCACGTCGTCGATGCGCACGCGGAAGCTGTGGTGCTTGATGAAGAACGAGCCCGCGATGCGCGCCGGGTTGCGGAAGAACATCGCCAGCTCGGGCCAGAAATGGCCGTTGGCGAGATAGCGCGCGCGGTACGCCAGCGCGCGGTCGAACTTGTCGCGGTCGAGCTCCACCAGCAGCGGGCGCAATGCGGGGTCGGCCTCCAGCCGCAGCACCATGTCGCGCGCGGCCATCATCAGTTCGAGCAGCGTGGGAAAGGTAGTGATGCGCTCCAGCACGAAGTCGAGGTACCCCGACACGTTTTGCAGGCCGAACCGGTAGTAGCGCGTCTCGGGCCTGTAGCGCGTGAGTTCGTTGACGCAGTAGCTCAGCCAGTGGTCGTGCGCGCGCCAATGCTCGGCGGCAATGAAATGCTCGAAGGCTTTCTCGACGACCGCGAGCCAGCGCGCGTCGCGCGTGAGGCCGTACAGGCGCATCAGGCCGAACGCGGCTTCGCCGTCGTAGTAGATGACGCGGAACCTGTCTTTCACGTCGAGCGCGGGCGCGTTGAGCACGTGCACGAAGCTGCCGGTCTGCGGGTCCTGCATGTGGCGGATGCCGAGCGCGAGCTGCTCCAGCAGCGGCAGGTATTGCGGGTCGCCCGAGAGCTCGGTGTACTTGACCAGCGCGAGCAGGCACACGGCATTGCCGCCGAGCTTGATCTCGCTGCCGATGTCCAGCAGGTAGGCGGCGCGCGTGCCGTCCGGCAACTTGGCCTGGCGGATCAGCCTGCCGGTCAGGAAGGCCAGCGAGCGGTCGATGGCCGCCTTGAGCGCGTCGCTGCGCGTGAGCTCCCACGCCTCCAGCATTGCGTAGGTGGAGCTGGCATGGCGCAGCGTGTTGTAGGTGGGAATGGGGCGGTCGAAGCAGGGAAACCAGCCGTAGTGGAACTCGCCTGTGGGCTTGACCTGCTCGGCCAGGTAGTTGCCGGCGGCGTCGATCAGCGCGTGGACCTGCGGCGCGTTCCATTCGCGCAGCTCGCGGAATCCGGCCGCCTGCCCTTCGGCGGCGAGGGGCCAGGCACCCTCGGCGTCCACGTACACGGCCCGCGTGGTGAAGCACCAGACCCGCGCCGCGTCGTTCGAGGGAAAGTCGATCTCGCGGCCGAAGCGCCGCTTGCAGTGCAGGCGCAGGTTGCCCGTATTGGGTTCGGCATGCTCCACGTCGCCGTTGTAGAGGATCGCACTGCCGAGCATTTCCTGCGCGAGCAGCGCGACTTCGAAGCGCGCATCGAAGGCGATGCCCTCGTTGAAGTAGTTGCGCTTGGTCTGCGCCAACTTCGCTTTCAGCGCGCCCCAGCTCATGGGCTCGACCTTGTCGACCACCTCGGCGCGCAGGCGCTGCGCTGCCTGGCCGGTGCGCTTCGCTTGCTCGGCGGCGGCACGCCACGCGGCGTCGAAGTCAGCGCCCCGGCCCGAAGCCACGCGGGCCCGGCTGCTGTCTTCGCCGACGGCCAGGAACACCACGCAGCCCGCCTCGTTGGTGGCGGTCGATGGCACGGGCAGCGCGCCCGCCGTATCCGCCAGGGCCTGCCGGGCGCGGCTCAGCAGATCGGCGAGAGGATTGGAGGCGGGCAGGGCAGCGATTTCAGCGTTCATGGAGAGCGGAGCGTTGCGGCGGCGGGGATGGTACCCCGCGGCAATGCTTTGCGCCGCGTCGGGTGCGTTTCGGAGGTGCGTGCACAGGGCACCCCGTCGGCGCGAGCGCGCCCCGAACGAGAGGCATCGTTTCAGCCCCAGGCCTCCATCACCGCGCTGCGCACCGCCTCCACCGCCACGGGACGTTTGCCCTCCCCCCGTGCAACCCAGCACAGCCACGTATGCGACCGCCAGCCGTTCCATATCGCAAGCTCGCCGTTGCGCTCGCCCTGCTCGGCCTGGTCGAGCCGCATCAGCCCCGCGCCCATGCCGCTCGCTACCATGCTGCGGATGGCGCTCTCGCCGTCGGCCGTGCGGCCCTGGCGGTATTCGCGGCCCGCGCCGGCGAACAGTTTTTCCAGATGCACGCGCAGGATGCATGAAGGCGGCGTGCCTACCCACGGCATGTTCGTGAGCTGGTCGAGCGACAGGCCGGGGTGCGCCTCGGCGACGGGCAACGGCAGGGCCACGACGAGATCGACCGCACCGAGGCGGCGCAGTTCCAGTCCTTCGATCTGCTCGCTGTCGCTGAGCACGTAGGCGCAATCAAGGTCGCCGCGCTGCACGGCGGAAAGCGTTTCGTACGACAGCCCCTGCCTCAGCTGCAGCGCGACCTGCGGATGGCGTTCCGCCAGCTTCACCAGCACCTCGCCGAGCCGCAGCGCCACGGGATCGACCACCGTGCCGAAACGCACCACGCCCTGCGCGGCGCCGCGCAGCTGATCGGCCGCCGAGCGCATGCGCGTGGCGGAGGCCAGCGTGCGTTCGGCCTCTTCGAGCAGGCTGAGGCCGGCCTCGGTGGGTGACATGCCGCGCGGCGTGCGCTCAAACAGCTTCACGCCGAGTTCGTCTTCCAGCGCCTTGAGTTGCGCGCTGACCGCCGGCGCGCTGGTGAACACGCGCTCGGCGGCGCGGGTCAGACTGCCTTCCTTCGCGATGGCGACGAAGGTCTTGAGTTGATAGAGCTCCATGGCGATGGATTGTGAGCTTCAGGGCCGGATCGGTCCGTTCGTTTTTCTGGAGCCCCCTGTCCAAAGAAGCGAATGGCAATGGCGGCCTCCAGCACCGATTCTTGGGGCATCGATCATTGCAAGAAGAGGCTCCCCCATGTTCCAACGCCAACGCCTGGGCGGCATCGCCGCGCTGCTGCTCGCCACCTCCGGGTGGGGCTCCCTGTTCCTTGTGAGCAAGGGCGTGCTGCACCATGTCGAACCGGTGTGGTTCACGCTGATCCGCTACACCCTGTCGGCGCTGCTGTTCGTACTGCTGATCCTGCCGCGCGGCGCGGCGCCCTGGCGCAAGCTGCGGCTGCATGCGGGGCCGCTGGCGCTGCGCGGCGCGGCCGGCTTCGGCGTGTTCAGCGTGATGCTGCTGGTCGGCCTCGCGCACTCGGTGCCTTCGCACGGCGCGGTGATCATCGCCACCACGCCCATGACCGCGCAGCTGGTGCGCTGGGCGCTCGACGGCGTGCGTCCGTCGCGAGCGACCTTGCTGACCAGCGCGCTGGCGCTGGCGGGCGTGGCGATCGTGTCGGGCCTGCTGTTCGGCGCGGGTGCGTCCGCTGGGTCGACGACGCTCTTCGGCGACGCCATCGCGTTCGCCGGCACGCTGGGCTGGGTCTGGTACACGCGCGGCGCCACGCGCTTTCCCGGGCTCGACGTGATCGAGTACACCGCGCTCACGGTGCTGGCCTCGTGGCCCGTGCTGCTGGCCGCGGCAATCGGGGCCGCTGTGCTGGGCTGGTCGGCAGTGCCCAGCCTGGAAGGCCTGCGCCTGTCCTGGCAGGCCCTGTTCTTCGTGGGCGTGGTGCCTTCGGCCATCTCGGTGCTGGCTTTCAACTACGGCGTGCGCACGCTCGGGGCCGTCACGGGCACGGCGTTCCTGAACTTCGTGCCGGTGTCGGCGCTGCTGATGAGCGCGGCGCTGGGCAGGCTGCCTACGGTGAACGAGGCCGTGGGCATGGCGATGGTGGTGGTGGCGCTGCTGCTCCATACGGCGTCGAACCGCAAGGCTTCCGCGGCAAAGGCGGCGCAGGTCACACCGGCGCCGCAGACCTACCGCACCTGCGGAGCCGCCGCGCCATGATCACTGCCAGGGCCCTGTTCGATCAGCTCGCGATAGAAGAAGGTGGTGGCGCACAGCCCGCCCTGCGGCAACAGGGCAAAGCCGGGAATCGCGCCCACCCGCGTCCACCCCACGCGCGCATAGAGCCGCTCGGCCTCGGCGCTGGAGGTGTCGAGCACCAGCAGCGTCTTGCCGTGCTCGCGCGCCACCTGTTCGGCCGCCTGCATCAGCAGCGCGCCGATGCCCTTGCGGCGTGCGCGGCGGTGCACGAGCATCTTGGACACCTCGGCGCGGTGCGGCTGGTTCTCGGGCTGGGCCAGCACGAGCTGCACCGTGCCCACGATGCCTTCGGCGTCCTCGGCCACCAGCAACGCGCGTTCGCCGCGCGCCACGCCGTCGGCCACGTGGCGCCAGAAGGCCTGGGCGCGTTCTTCGGCCAGCGGCTGCATGAAGCTCACCGACGCGCCGCCCTCGACGCAATCGGCCAGCACGGCGGCAAGGCCCTGCAGCTGCGTGCCGGTGACGGTGGACAGCAGGCGGATGCGCGGCGCATCGGCAGTGAGGGTCGGCATGTTCATCTCCAGGAAAAGGGCGCGGTAGCGATCACGACGGCGTAGCGGGTGGTCTTGCGCGAGGGGTTGTAGTAGCTCATGGGGCGGTCGAGCACCATCGCCAGGCAGTCGCCGGTTTCGAGCCGGTGGCGCTCGTCGCCCAGCGTGAGTTCGATGACGCCGTCGAGCACCCACACCTGCTGGTGAATCAGGGGTTCGCGCGCCGCTGTTTCGTAGGCCACGCGGGCCTTGGGCGGGAACATCACTTCGACGATCTGGATGGGCGATGCGAAGCCGCTCGGCGACACGTTGCGCCGCACATAGCCGGAGTGCGGGTCGCGCCACTGCAGTTGGCTGGCCAGGCGCGACACCGGATCGGCGGCGGGCGCGGGCGCCTCGAACAGCGAAGCCAGCGACACGCCGAGACCGGTTGCGAGCTTCTCGAGCAGCACGGCGGTGGGGCTGCTTTCGCCGCGCTCGATCAGCGAGATCATCGAGCGGCTTACGCCGCAGTGCGTGGCCAGCGCATCGAGCGAGAGGCCTCGGGCCGCGCGCAGGTCGCGCACGCGCTGGGCGATGCGGTCGTTGAGGCCGGACGGGACTTCCGTTTCGGCCGACTCCTTGATTTCCTTCATATTGGATGAAATGTCCATCATAAAGGACATCGCGTCAAGCCCGCCGGCAGGCTGCTCGGATCAGCGAGAAGGGCCGACCAGCGCGGCGCGTGCCGCCTCGGAGGGAAACACGCAGGCCACGTCGTGCGCGCAGCCCGGCACCACCACGACCTCCCGGCGCTTGTCCGGCGCGAGCAGCTTGCGGTCGTACTGCGCGTAGGCCAGGCCGCGCTGCATGCGAAACGAGCCTTGCGCAAGCGCCGCGCAGGACTTGTCGAGCACGCGGTATGCCGTGCCCTTCGCGTCGTTGCTGTCCAGCGCGCCTTCGAGATAGCTGATGTCGGCCTGCACGTACTGCTGGCGCGCCTGCGCGGCGGTGCGCCCGAAGTAGGCGGGCAGGCCGTCGGTGCCGTATTTCCAGCGGTTCATCTGCGGGCACGCGGATGCGTCAGGCACGGAGAAGCCGGTCACGGAGGCGCCGTCAGGCGAGAGCTGCGGACGCACCGGATCGAAGTAGAGCCAGGTGCTCGGATCGGCCACCACGTAGCGCATCGCCGGATTGCCCGCCGCCGTGCCGTCGTGCTGCGTGAAGGCGATGTAGCGCTGCACGAACTGTCCGCCCGCCGAGAAACCCGCGACGGTGATGGTGCGCAGGCTGGGCCAGCGCAGCGCGATGTCGGCCACCAGCGCGTCCATCACCGCGAAGGACCCGACGCGGCTGCCCGAGGCCGAGCGCGCGCCTTCGAGCCAGGAGCCGCAGGTCCACAGCAGGTCGCCGGGCTGCGCGACGGGCACGCCCACCGTGTTGCAGCGTCCGGCCACCGCCTTGTCGGCCGCGACCTGGAAGAGCGGCGCGATCACCAGCGTGTCGCCGAGCGTATCGGCGTTGCGAAGGGTGCTCAGCGCTGCCTCGAATGTCTTGTTGGCGTCGCGCGAATGGCCGTGCATGGCGATCAGCGCTTTCGTCGGCCCGGCGGTGGCGCCTGTCGCCGGTGCATCGGGATCGAGCGAGGAGTAGTAGTGCAGCGCGCCTCCGGCTCCTGGCGGTGTGAAGCTGCGGAAGCATCCAGCGGCGGCCGAACTCAAACAGGTGGAGGCATCGGCCGTTGCCGCATGCGTCGGCCAGGGCGCGATGCACGCGGCCGCGAGGGCCAAGGAAAAGAACCATCTGTAGCTGAGCATGTTCGTGCGACTCCCGGGATGGAACGGAACGCGGATTCTCTGCCCACCGCCCGCGACGAACCTGACTTGTCCGCTGCTTTACATAGCGATTTACTCTACCGAAGCGCCGTTCTTTGAACACAAATTCGGCATCGGGACGCGGATCATCCAACAATTCCCAGCACAAACCTCCCATGAGCCCCGACCCTCTGCCCTCTTCCTTCACGGCATTCGCCGACGGACTGCCGCCCGATCCCTCGCCGCTGCGCGCCCTCATCACAGCGGCCTGTCGCCGCCCCGAACCGCAGGCACTGCCACCGCTGCTCGCGCAGGCCCGGCTGCCCAAAGGCCAGGCAGAGGAAGCACAGGAACTCGCCCACCGCGTCGCGCAGCAATTGCGCGACCGCAAGAACGCAGGCGGCCGCGCCGGCCTCGTGCAGGGCCTGCTGCAGGAATACGCGCTGTCGTCGCAGGAAGGCGTGGCGCTGATGTGCCTGGCCGAGGCGCTGCTGCGCATTCCCGATGCCGAGACGCGCAACGCGCTGATCCGCGACAAGATCGCGCACGGCCAGTGGCAATCGCATGCGGGCCGCAGCCCTTCGGTGTTCGTCAACGCCGCGACCTGGGGCCTGCTGCTGACGGGCAAGCTCGTGGCCACGCACAGCGAAACCAGCCTGTCAGCCGTGCTCACGCGCCTGATCGGCAAGGGCGGCGAGCCGCTGATCCGCAAGGGCGTGGACATGGCGATGCGCATGATGGGCGAGCAGTTCGTCACCGGCGAAACCATCGCACAGGCGCTCGGCAATGCGCGCGAGCTGGAGGCCAAGGGCTTTCGCTATTCGTACGACATGCTCGGCGAAGCGGCGCTCACCATGGAAGACGCGAAGCGCTACCGCATGGCCTACGAAGAGGCGATCCACGCGATCGGCAAGGCCTCGAACCACCGCGGCGTGTACGAAGGGCCGGGCATCTCGATCAAGCTCTCTGCGCTGCACCCGCGCTACAGCCGCGCGCAGTACGCGCGTGTGATGGCCGAGCTGTATCCGGTGCTGCGCGAGCTCGCGCTGCTGGCGCAGCAGTACGACATCGGCCTGAACATCGACGCCGAGGAAGCCGACCGCCTCGAACTCTCGCTCGACCTGCTGGAGCGGCTGTGCTTCGAGCCGGCGCTCGCGGGCTGGAACGGGATCGGCTTCGTGATCCAGGCGTACCAGAAGCGCTGCCCGTTCGTGATCGACTTCGTGGTCGATCTCGCGCGCCGCAGCCGGCACCGGCTGATGGTGCGCCTGGTGAAAGGCGCCTACTGGGACAGCGAGATCAAGCGCGCGCAGATCGACGGGCTCGGCGGCTACCCGGTCTACACGCGCAAGGCCTACACCGACGTGTCGTACCTCGCCTGCGCGCGCAAGCTGCTCGATGCGCCCGATGCCGTCTACCCGCAGTTCGCGACCCACAACGCCCACACGCTGGCCGCGATCTACACGATGGCGGAGCCGTCGCGCTATCAGCCGGGGCAATACGAGTTCCAGTGCCTGCACGGCATGGGCGAGCCGCTGTACGAACAGGTGGTCGGCCCGCTCGGGCGGCCGTGCCGCATCTACGCGCCGGTGGGCACGCACGAGACGCTGCTGGCCTACCTGGTGCGCCGCCTGCTGGAGAACGGTGCCAACACCTCGTTCGTGAACCGCATCGCGGACCCGGCGATCCCGCTCGACGCGCTGGTGGAAGACCCGGTCGCCACGGTCGAGCGCATGGCTGCGCAGGAAGGCACGATGGGCCTGCCGCATCCGGCCATTGCGCTGCCCGCGGCGCTGTACGGCCAGCAGCGCGCCAACTCGCAAGGGCTCGACCTCGCAAACGACGACAGCCTTCGCGCACTGGGCCATGCGCTGGCCGGCAGCGCCCTTGAAAACTGGCACGCGGCGCCGATGCTCGCGCAAGCCGTGCCGCACGGCGAGGCGGCCGACGTCGCCAATCCCGCCGACCATCGCGACATCGTCGGACAGGTGCAGGAAGCCACGCTGGCCGACGTCGAATCGGCCATTGCCCAGGCCCATGGCATCGCTCCGGCATGGGCCGCCACGCCACCCGCCGAACGCGCCGCCCTGCTCGAACGCGCCGCCGGCAAGCTCGAGGAAGGCATGCCCCGGCTGCTCGGCCTGCTGACGCGCGAGGCCGGAAAAACGTTCGCCAACGCCATCGCCGAAGTGCGCGAGGCTGTCGACTTCCTGCGCTACTACGCGGCGCAGGCGCGCAGCGACTTCTCGAACGACACCCACCGCGCGCTCGGCCCGATGGTCTGCATCAGCCCGTGGAACTTTCCACTGGCGATCTTCACCGGCCAGGTGGCGGCCGCGCTCGCGGCGGGCAATCCGGTGCTGGCCAAGCCAGCCGAGCAGACACCGCTCGTCGCGGCCGAGGCGGTGCGCGTGCTGTGGGAGGCCGGCGTGCCGCGCGCCGCGGTGCAGCTGCTGCCCGGCCGGGGCGAAACCGTCGGCGCCGCGCTGGTGGCGGACGCGCGCGTGCAGGGCGTGATGTTCACCGGCTCGACGGAGGTGGCGCGCATCCTGCAGAAGACGCTCTCGCAGCGGCTGGGCGCGCATGGCGCACCCGTGCCGCTCATCGCGGAGACCGGCGGGCAGAACGCGATGATCGTCGACTCGTCGGCGCTCGTGGAGCAGGTGGTCGCGGACGTGATGGCCTCGGCCTTCGACAGCGCCGGACAACGCTGCTCCGCGCTGCGCGTGCTGTGCGTGCAGGAGGAAGCTGCCGACCGGCTCGTCGAGATGCTCAAGGGCGCGATGGCCGAGGCCTCCATCGGCAACCCCGCGCGGCTGGCCGTCGACGTCGGCCCGGTGATCGACGCCGAGGCGCGCGACGGCATCGAGCGCCACATCGCGGCCATGCGCTCGAAGGGCCGCAAGGTCTTCCGCCAGGCCCGCGAATACGCGCACGACACGCGCAACGGCACCTACGTGGTGCCCACGCTGATCGAGCTCGACAGCATCGCGGAGCTACAGCGCGAGGTGTTCGGACCGGTGCTGCACCTCGTGCGCTACCGCCGCCGCGACCTGGGTGCGCTGGTCGGGCAGATCAACGGCACGGGCTACGGGCTGACGCTGGGCGTGCACACGCGCATCGACGAAACCATCGCGCAGATCGTGGAGAACGCCAAGGCGGGCAACGTCTATGTGAACCGCAACATCGTCGGCGCGGTGGTGGGCGTGCAGCCGTTCGGCGGCGAGGGCCTGTCGGGCACCGGGCCGAAGGCCGGCGGGCCGCTGTACATGCTGCGCATGCTGTCGGCGCGGCCCGACGATGCGATGGCGCGCGCGGTGGCGGATGCCGCTTCGGCGCCGCAGGCCGGACTGTCGGCGCTGTCGCGCTGGGCGCAAGCCACCGGCCGCCCCGCGCTGGCGGCGCAATGCGCGCGCTTTGCCGCGCAGTCGCGCTCGGGCAGTTCGCGCACGCTGGCCGGCCCGACCGGCGAGCGCAACGTCTACACGCTGGCGCCGCGCGAAGCGGTGCTGTGCCTGGTCGACCCGGGTGCGGATGCAGAAGCGGACCGGCTGGCGCAGCTGGCCGCCGTGCTGTCGGTCGGCAGCACCGCGATCTGGCCCGCCGACGCCGCCGCGCAGGGCCTTCGCGCTTCGCTGCCGGCCGAAGTGCAGCAGTGCGTGGCCATCGCGAACGACTGGGCGTCCGACACAGTGGTGTTCGACGCCGCGCTGCGCCACGGCAGCGCGCAAGGCCTGCCGGGCGTGATGCAGCGCATCGCGGCGCGCCCGGGCCCGATCGTCGGCGTACGCGCCTTCGCGCCCGGCGACGCGGACATACCGCTCGAAAGCCTCGTGGTGGAGCGCGCACTCAGCATCAACACGGCCGCGGCCGGAGGCAACGCGAGCCTGATGACGATCGGCTGAACGCGCGCCGCCGACACCCGCTATTTGTCGAAGGCCGGATCGACGGGCACGCGGTAGCCGTTCACCAGCCGGTTGGTCTCGTTGGCCATGCCGACCACGGCCATCAGCTCGGCGAACATCGCGGGCGTCATGCCGGCCTTCTCGGCACCGGCGTGATGGCTCGCGATGCAATAGCCGCAGCTGTTGGTGACGCTCACGGCGAGATAGACCATCTCCTTCACGACCGGGTCGAGCGCGCCGGGCGCCATCACTTCCTTGAGGCTGCTCCAGGTGCGCCTGAGCGTGGCCGGGTCGTTGGCGAGGTACTTCCAGAAATTGTTGACGTCCGGCACGTTGCGCGTGGTCCTGATGTCGTCGAAGACCGCCCTGACTTCCTCGGAAGCGGCGGCGTATTCGATGGGCTGGGGTTTCATGCAAGGCTCCTGGTGTCGAAGGCTGTTGTCCTTGAATACGCCCGAGCCTGGTTCGGGACTCTCCGGAACCAGGCTCGGGCTGTATTGCTGCTCGGCGCGGCCGCGACCGGCCGCCCGCAATCACCGCAGGTCGAAGCGATCGAGGTTCATCACCTTGGTCCAGGCGGCCACGAAGTCCCGCACGAAGACCTGTTGCGAATCGCCGGCCGCATAGACTTCCGCGACCGCGCGGAGCTGCGAGTTGGAACCGAACACGAGGTCGGCCACCGTGCCCGTCCACTTGAGCGCGCCCGTCTTGCGGTCGCGTCCCTCCAGCACGCCGTCGGTCGTCGCGGACTTCTTCCACCCGGTGTTCATGTCGAGCAGGTTCACGAAGAAGTCATTGCTCAGAGTCTCCGGGCGCTTGGTGAAGACACCGTTGCCGGACTGGCCCACGTTCGCGTTCAGCACGCGAAGGCCGCCGACCAGCACCGTCATCTCGGGCGCGGTGAGGGTCAGCAGCTGCGCCTTGTCGAGCAGCAGCCCCGCGGCGGACGCCCCGTCGATCCCCTTGCGGAGATAGTTGCGGAAACCGTCGGCCTGCGGCTCCAGCGGAGCGAAGGAGACAGCGTCGGTCTGCGCCTGCGAAGCGTCCATGCGTCCCGGCGAGAAGGGCACCGTCACGTCCTGCCCGGCCTTCTTCGCCGCGGCCTCGACCGCCGCATTGCCGGCCAGCACGATCAGGTCGGCGAGCGAGACCTTCTTGCCGCCGGACTGCGCGCCGTTGAACTCCTTCTGGATGCCTTCCAGCACCGATAGCACCCTCGACAGCTGGGCCGGCTGGTTGGCCTCCCAGTCTTTCTGCGGCGCGAGGCGGATGCGCGCACCGTTGGCGCCGCCGCGCTTGTCGCTGCCGCGGAAGGTCGAGGCCGAGGCCCAGGCCGTGCCCACGAGTTGCGATACGGTGAGGCCCGAGGCGAGGACCTTGGCCTTCAGCGCCGCGACGTCCTTGTCGTCGACCAGCGGATGGTCCACGGCGGGAATCGGGTCCTGCCAGATCAGCTCTTCCTTCGGCACCAGCGCGCCGAGGTAGCGGGCACGCGGCCCCATGTCGCGGTGCGTCAGCTTGAACCAGGCGCGGGCGAACGCATCGGCGAATTCCTGCGGGTTGGCCATGTAGCGGCGCGAGATCTTCTCGTAGGCCGGATCGACGCGCATGGCCATGTCGGCGGTGGTCATCATCGGGGCGTGGCGCCTGGCCGGGTCATGCGCATCGGGCACGGTGTCCGCGCCGGTGCTGCCCTTGGGCTTCCACTGGTGCGCGCCCGCGGGGCTCTTGGTGAGTTCCCATTCGTAGCCGAACAGCGTCTCGAAGTAGCTGTTGTCCCACTTGGTGGGCGTGGGGGTCCAGGCACCTTCGATACCGCTGGTGGTGGTGTGGACGCCGATACCGCTTTCGAAGCTGTTCTTCCAGCCCAGGCCCAGTTCCTCGATGTCGGCGCCTTCAGGCTCCGCGCCGACCTTGGCCGGGTCGCCCGCGCCATGGGCCTTGCCGAAGGTGTGGCCGCCTGCGGTCAGCGCCACGGTCTCCTCGTCGTTCATGGCCATGCGGGCGAAGGTCTCGCGGATGTCGCGCGCCGAGCCGAGCGGGTCGGGGTTGCCGTTCGGTCCTTCGGGGTTCACGTAGATCAGGCCCATCTGCACGGCGGCCAGCGGATTGGCGAGCTCGCGGTCGCCGCTGTAGCGCTCGTCGGCCAGCCACTTGCCTTCCGGTCCCCAGTAGATGTCCTCTTCGGGCTCCCAGATGTCCGGGCGGCCGCCGGCGAAACCGAAGGTCTTGAAGCCCATCGACTCCAGTGCGACGTTGCCGGTGAGGATCATCAGGTCGGCCCAGGAAATCTTGCGGCCGTATTTCTGCTTGATCGGCCACAGCAGCCGGCGCGCCTTGTCGAGGTTGCCGTTGTCGGGCCAGCTGTTGAGGGGGGCGAAGCGCTGCGCGCCGTTGCCCGCGCCGCCGCGGCCATCGGAGGTGCGGTAGGTGCCCGCGGAGTGCCAGGCCATGCGGATGAACAGCGGGCCGTAGTGGCCGTAGTCGGCGGGCCACCAATCCTGCGAATCGGTCATCAGGGCTTGGAGGTCCTTGATCACCGCGTCGAGGTCGAGGCTCTTGAACTCCTCGGCATAGTCGAACGCCTCGCCCATGGGATTGGACTTGGCGGTGTGCTGGTGCAGCAGCTTCAGGTTCAGCTGGTTGGGCCACCAGCCTGCATTTGCCGAAGCACCCGTCATGGAGTGCGTGCGCGCATGGCCCGGGAAGGGGCACTTCGTTTCATCGGACAAGGGGTTCTCCTTTGGTTGTCGATCACTCGCGATCGGAGCCAGTCTAGGTTTGGACTGTCCCTTCAACAACCAGATTGAGCATATTGATCTCATAGCGCACTGCTATGAGATCGCCTTCGGTCTTGCGGAGAACCCCTGCGCGCGAACTCAGGCCATGGCGCCGAGTTCCTCCATCAGCTCTTCCTTGCGCGCGGCCAGTTGCCCGCGCATGGCGACCAGGTCCAGGCCGCGGGCGGCGCGCGCCTTCATGCACCGCGGGGTAGAAGATCTTCGATGTCGATGTCGAAGGTAGCTGCCTGCTGGTTGACTCGCAGGCCGATGCTAGAGGCAGACATCGAACGTCTCGCAAAGCAGGTTGTCGAGCCCTTCGCGCAGCAGATGGAAACGGAACAGCTTGTGCGGTCCCGGCAGGATCTTGTTGCTCAGCGGCTCGGCCAGCCGCAGGCCGCCATCGCTGTTGGTGAACATGATGAAGCCGTCTCCAGTTCGCGGCGATGCGATCACGAAGGCTCGGTAGCCGGGGTTGTTGCCCCAGTGCCAGATGAGGGTGTCGGCCTTGTCTTGTTCGAGGCCCCAGCCCAGTCCCCAGCTCAGATTCAGCTTCGGGTTCACCGGCACTGGGGACTCGACGATCTGTCGCAGCGAGCGTTCATCGTTGAGCAGCGCCGCGAGGAAGAGGCCGTAGTCGTGCGCGCTGGTGTAGAGCGTGAACGCGGACACTGGCGTGAGGAAAGGCCGCAGCTTCATCGGTGCGCCACCCTTGCCCACGCGTGGGACGATGTATTTCTCCAGGCGCGGCTTGCTCGAGTATCCGCTGCGGGTCATGCCGAGCGGCTGGAACACCTGGCGCTCCATGAAGTCGTCGAGCTTCTCGTTCGTGACCGCCTCGACGGCGCGCTGCAGCAGCACGTAGCCTTCGCCCGAGTATTGCCACCGCTCGCCGGGCTTGCGATCGAAGCCCAGAGGTCCGCCAGCCCAGTTGGGCAGACCGGAAGTATGGTTCAGCGCCATGCGCATCGTGACCGCCTGCAGGCGCGCATCGGACACCAGATCGGCTTGCGAATCAGCGAGATGCGGTCGAAAGCGGTGCCAATACCCGTTCTGTTGGATTCCGCCGATCTCTGACCCGAGATTTCCATCGAATACTGACCCACCCGCTTTGTGAGCCTGAAGGCTTCACGGTGTGGATAAGTGCTTGGTGTTCTCCTTTTTGTGTGGATCTGCCGCAGATTGCGCCGCTGTTTCCGCGATTTGGTGGCCTCGATCGCGAGCCAGGTCGCGAGCTTCTCGGCATAGGGATCGAGCTTGCTCGAGCTCGCCCGCTTGGCGTAGCGCGGCTCTTCTTCGCCCGCTCGCAGGTACTTCTTTACGGTGTTGCGAGACAGGCCTGTACGCCTTGCGATCTCGCGGATGGACATCTGCTCGCGCAGGGCCCAGCGTCTGATGACACTCAATGTCGCCACGTCTATCACTCCTAGGATCCCCTGCTTTAAAAATGAGCAGGGTAGAGTTTTACGTGGGTCAGTCTTAGACGGAAATTACTGGCTTTAGAGGGTCAATTTTTGGTGGCAATCAACAGCGCAGCGCCCTGTCGTGCGGCGCCGCGTTGGCCACCTAAAGTTGTTCTATCTGGGACGAACTTCGACATGAACGAAGCCGGTGCCGTCTGGGGCATCGGCCACCTCGAGGTAGGCCTGCTTCCTGACAAGTTCGCTGAGCTTCTTGAAGCCCCCATGGCTGATCGATGGCAATGATCTGCGCAGACAATCCTCGCGAACGAATCCATCCCAGTGTCTCATCCCTAGACAGAGCGCGAGCGATCGAGTTTCGCCAGCTGAATTTGCGATCACCGACCGGAGGTCACTCAGTTGGTAGTAGACCCGCGAGGGAGTAGAGAGCAACTCTCCCTGAACTCGGACTTTGAACCCTTGCAGTGCTGGTGCAAGCTCTGCGAGCCGAACAACGCGATCGCCGCACGGCTGAAGCTGACCAAGCAGACGGTGGGCAAGTGGCGGGCACGGTTCATCGAGCGACGCATCGCAGGCCTGCACGACGACGTGCGCCCGGATAAGCCGCGCACGATCGACGACGAACGCGTGGAGCACCTGATCAAAACCACGCTGCTCACCAAGCCGGCCAACGGCTCGACGCACCGAGCGTGCGCACGGTGGCCGCCGAGACAGGCATCTCCAGGACCAGTTTGCAGCGCTGCGTCCAACTCTTTGGCCTGCAGCCGCACCGTACCGACAGCTTCAAGCTGTCCAACGACTCGTTCGTCATCGAGAAGCTGCGCGATGTGATCGGCCTGTATCTGATCCCACCGGACAACGCGCTGGTCATCTGCGTGGACGAGAAAAGTCAGTGCCGGGCGCTGGAGCGCACACAACCAATGCTGCCCATGGGGTTCGGCTATGTCGAGGGCGTCACCCACGACTACAAGCGCCATGGCACAACCACGCTGTTCGCGGCGCTGAACGTGCTCAACGGTGCGGTGCTTGCGGCGTGCAAGCCGCGCCATCGGCATCAGGAGTTCCCGTCGTTCCTGCGTGAGATTGACAAGGCCGTGCCGCCCGGGCTGGACATCCACTGCATCGTCGACAACTACGCCACCCACAGCCATGCGCAGATCAAGGCGTGGTTGGCGACTCGCCCGCGCTGGCACATTCACTTCATTCCGACCTACAGCTCCTGGCTCAATCAGGTCGAACGCTTCTTCGCCCTCATCACCGACAAGACCATCCGCCGCGGCTCATTCTCCAGCGTCAAGCAGCTCGTACAACGTATTGATCGCTTCGTTGCCGCCTACAACACCGAATGCCAGCCTTTCAAGTGGGCCGCCACCGCCGACTCGATCCTTGAGAAGCTGCATCGACTTTGCTCACGTATCAGCGGGACAGGGCACTAGAGCCGGCCATCTTTAGCGCTCTTCTCTTATCGCAGCGGCGAGCCTTCAGCGCGGCTGCATCCGCAGCGCTCCATCCAGCCTGAGCGTCACACCGTTTAGCATGACGCTGCGCACCATGTTGAGTGCTTGCTCGGCATACTCTTCGGACCGGCCGAGCCGCTGAGGAAACGGGGTGACTGACGCCAGATTCTTGCGCACCGATTCAGGCATCCCGGCCATCATCGGCGTCTCGAACAGGCCTGGTGCGATGGTACAGACGCGGATGCCCGCCGATGCAAATTCGCGCGCCGCCTGGAGCGTGAGTGAGACGACGCCGCCCTTCGAAGCCGCATACGCCGATTGCCCGACCTGTCCTTCGAAAGCCGCGACCGACGCTGTGTTCACGATCACGCCCCGCTCGCCATCTTCCATCGGCTCGAGCGCCATCATCTGCGCAGCGGCAAGCCGGATCATGTTGAAGGTGCCGACGAGATTGATGTCCACCGCGCGCTTGAACTCCTCCAGCGCCATCGGGCCGTTGCGCCCGACGATCTTCGCGCCCGGCGCAATGCCGGCACAGTTCACGAGGATGCGAGCAGGACCGTGCGCGGCCGCAGCGGCCGCGACGGCACGCTCCGCGGAAGGTCCATCCGACACGTCACATTCGACGGCAATGCCGTCGATCTCCATCGCGAGCCGCGAAGCCCGCTCCTTGCTCAAGTCGAGCAAGGCGACTCTTGCACCCGCCTTGGCGAGCGCCTTCGCTGTGGCTGCACCCAGCCCCGATGCCGCGCCCGTCACCAGCGCGCTATGGCCTTCAATTCGCATTCTGATCTCCTATTGATTTGAAATATTCATGGGCGCACCGACTCGAATGGTGCCCCGTGCAGCCACGCACTCTTCACCTACCTCGTCACGCATCGATCCCCGAAGCGTCACCCGCTGTGAACCGCGATCGCCGTGCGTGACCGCAATGACTTCCCATTCCATCCAGACCGTCGCATCGGCGTAGACCGGCCGGTGCAGATCGACGGAAAACGAGATGCCCACGACCGAATGCATCCGGGAAAAATGCGAAGCCGTCAGCCCCAGCAACAGCGCCGTTGTGTGCGTTCCGCTGGCGATCAATCGACCGTATCGGGAGGCCTCGGCAAATGCGATATCGTGATGCAACGGATTGGTGTCGCCCGCCGCACTCGCGAACGTGCGAACCTGGGCCTCATCGAAGGTATGGACGCCGGTGAACCGGTGACCCACTTCGACTCGGTCGAATTTCTCGCTCATCCACGCACGGAGAAATCGGCAAGGCGAGTGATGGCGGACTGGCTGCCGGCCAACTCGCGAAGTCTGAACTTTTGGATCTTCCCGGTCGCCGTCTTTGGCAACGCGGTGAACACCACCTTGCGTGGGCACTTGAAATGCGCCAGCCGTTCACGGCAGAAGGCGATGACCTCGGATTCCTGAAGACCGAGAGACTCCGGCTTGAGCTCGATGAAAGCGCATGGCACCTCCCCCCACTTCTCGTCGGGCTGCGCCACAACGGCCGCGTAGAGGATCGAAGGATGCCGGTGCAGAATGTCCTCGACTTCGACGGACGAGATGTTCTCACCGCCGGAGATGATCACGTCCTTCGATCGGTCGGTGATCTGCACGTAGCCATCGGCATGAACCACCGCGATGTCGCCGGTGCGGAACCAGCCGCCTTCGAAGGCTTTCTGCGTCGAAGCCGTATTCTTCAGATAGCCCTTCATGACGGTGTTCCCGCGGATCACCAGTTCTCCTGCAGTGGTTCCGTCGAATGGCACCGGGCGCATCGTCTCGGGGTCGACGACCTGCAAACCCTCCAGCGCCGCGGCACGAACACCCTGGCGGGCCTGGAGCCGCCCCCGTTCGGCCGCGCTCAGCCCATCCCATGCCGGTTGCCACGCACAACTGACCGGCGTTCCGCTCACCTCGGTGATGCCGTAGACATGATCGACGTCGAAGCCCATCACCGCTGCCGCCTCCAGCACAGCGGCGGGCGGAGGCGACCCGGCGGTGAGAACACGCACGCGGCCGGGGAGAGGCCGACGTTCTTCATCGCGCGCATTCACCAGCAAGCCCATGACGGTGGGCGCCGCGCAGAAGTGATCCGCCTTGTGGTCGGCGAGTGCCTTGTAAATGCCGGCCGCCGTGACCTTGCGCATGCACACGTGCGTACCCGCGGCGGCGGTGATGGCCCATGTGAAGCACCAACCGTTCGCATGAAACATCGGCAGTGTCCACAGGTAGACGGGCGCTTTGGGAACGGCCCAGTCGGTCAGCTGCAACAGGCTCATGAGATAGGTGCCGCGATGACTCGGCACCACGCCTTTCGGGTCGCCCGTGGTGCCCGATGTGTAGTTCAACGCGATGGGTTCGCACTCATCGGTAGGCCAAACGCCATCGAAGTCGGGGTCTCCTTCGGACAGGAGCGTCTCGTAGTCCAAATCACCCACGGCCTCGCCGTCCGGAGCTTCATGGTCATTGATGTCTACGAGAAATGGCGGGTTGTCCAGAAGCGCAACTGCCTGCTTCGCCAATGCACCGAACTCCCTGTCCACCAACAGCAGCCTGGACTCGCTGTGCCGCAAGATGAACGCGAGTCCCTCTACATCCAACCTCGAGTTGATCGCATTCAGCACCGCACCGGAGAGTGGAACGCCGAAATGAGCCTCCAGCATAGCCGGCGTATTCGGCGCCATGATGGAAACGGTGTCTGCGCGGCGGATGCCGCGCTTGCTCAAGGCAGATGCCAAGCGATAGCAACGCTCGCGGGTCTGCGCCCATGACCGGCGAAGCTCGCCATGAACAATTGCTGTGCGATCCGGGTAGACATCGGCAGCCCGATCGAGAAAGCGCAGCGGGCTCAGCGGAACGAAATTGGCCGCGGTGCGGTCCAGGCCTTTGTCATAGATGCTTGTGCTCATGAGCGGACCTCCTTGCGCGTATCGTCGTGAAAGGTAGTGAAGCGTTCCACCGGCTCGCGCTCCGTCACCAAGGTGTTCTCGACACGAGACATGTCTGCGTGGCCGAGGCTCATGCCGCACACCAGCATCTGGCTGTCCGGTATGCCGAGTTCGGCGGCAATCACGCGATGGAACTTCGTGAAAGCGACCTGCGGACAGGTGTCCAGCCCGCGCGCTCGCGCACTGACCATGACGCTTTGCAGGAACATGCCGTAGTCGATGAGGCTTCCTTGCTCCATCACCCGGTCCACGGTGAAAAAGAGGCCCACCGGCGCATCGAAGAACCTGTAGTTCCGCCCGTGCTGGGCGTGCATGCGCGCCTTGTCGCCCTTCTCGATCTCCAGCAGGCCATACAGGTCCCACCCCACCTTGCGGCGCCGGTCGACGAACGGCGATGTCCACGTTACCGGGTAGTACTCGTAGGGCTCCTTCAGCGCGACGCTTCTTTCCGGATCATTGTCGATCTCTGCAATAGCCGCGCTGATCCGGTCCTTGACCGCGCCGCGCACCACATGCACATGCCAGGGCTGCGTGTTCATCCCGGAAGCGGCATAGCGTGCCACGTCCAGGATGTCGGCGACCTGCTCGTTCGATACATCGCGAGGCAGAAAAGCGCGCACGCTGCGGCGCGACACGATCGCCCAGTCGACGGCAAGCCGCAGATCCTGGTCGTCGAGCGAGGGCGGATGGGATAGTCGATGCATTTGTCTCCTTGCACTTGTTCGCGAACTGCAGGAGATCCTAGGTTTGGCTGCTGTCCGTGAATGTCTTGCACAGGACATACAGGGCAGCTTCCGCCCCTGAAATTCGGGGGCACCGCACCCCTGCATGGGTAGGGTTGGTCTTGTTGCGATCCCCATCGCAGCGACAGAAAATAAAAGCAATACCGCTATATCTGTCGCAACCCATGTCCGGCACGAGTCGATTGCAGGAGTTTCTTTCGTCTTCCACCTGGAGCACCGGACTGACTGACGAGCAGTTGGCCCGCGTCAGCCGAGACGCGTTCGCACGCGAGTACCAGGCCGGCGCCACGATATGCGCTCTCGGCCAGCCCGCCGTGCATTGGATGGGCGTTGTCGAGGGCATGCTGAAGGTGGACAAGGTCGCCGAGGACGGCCGAAGCACCACGTTTTCGGGAGTTCCGTCCGGCTCATGGTTCGGTGAAGGCGCTGTCATCAAGGGCGAACCCAGGCCCTATGCGGTGGTTGCCATCCGCGACAGCTGCGTTGCATTCCTGCCGCGCGCCACGTTCCAGTGGCTCATCGACGACAGCTCATTCTTCAGCCGCTGGGTCATCGATCAACTCAATGCACGCCTCGCGTATTACGTCTCCCTGGTCGAGACCTTCAGGTTTCAGGAGGCCACGGCGCGTGTGGCTTTCTGTGTGTCGGAGCTGTTCAATCCGCAGCTCTTCCCCTCCACAAACAAGCAGCTCGCGATCTCTCAGGAAGAGATCGCGCGCCTCAGTGGTCTTGCGCGGCAGAACACCAACAAGGCCCTTCACGAACTGGAGGAGGCCGGGCTGCTGCGCGCCCGCTACGGAACCATCGAGATCCTTGACCTGCCCGGCCTGCAGCACTTCGCGCGCACGAGCTGATTCGCTCTCAAAGCGCTACAGCCCGGCCCTCCCCGGGCGGCCAGGAAACGCTAGCTTGACGCGCACACAAAGCTGGCGGCCGCATCGAGGTCGCCGCCGATGTACTTCGGATACTGGGGATACCTGCACAGAGGCCGGCTTTTGGACGTGGTGCCCGGAAGCACGAACAGCGTCGATGCGGTGATCGGCGCACTCGATGGCGCGACGCCTTGCTCGAGCCACTCGAACATGGGACCGGCCAAGTCCACCTTGTCGGCTCCATTTCCAAGTGCACAGTGACCCACCCCGGGCGCGGTGTAGTACTCGACGAACTCGTCGGCAGCAGCCTGCCCGCCGCTCCTCTGCACGACGCTTTGATAGTAGGCCGTGGCATTGTTCGCGGTGATAAGCCAGTCCGACAGGCCTGTCCACAGAATCAACTTGCCACCGCGCGCCTTGAATCTGCTGAGGTCAGGGTCGGTCGCGTCCATCATAGAGACAAGCTCGTCGATCCGCGCGGTGTACTGCGCAGGGTCGAGCTGAAGAGGGTCAATGGTGCCATCCCGGGCAACCATGTACTTGATGTAGCCCTCCATCAAGCCCTTCGATGTCGCACCGCCCCACTCCGACCCCGTGAATGAAGATCCCTCTTCGCCGCCCGGCGGAAAGGCCGGCCAGACATAGCGGCCGTTGGCCACGTTGGTCGACGAGTAGATGGTTTGCGCCGACTCGACCTGCGCCGGCGTGAGGCAGGAGTCAGTCTCTGCGCCAGTGCAAGCAAGCTCGGCAGGATCGAAGCTGCACGCATCGGGTCGACCGATGATTCTGTCGTTCAAACCATCGAGGCCATCGCACTTCGCGTACACGGCATTGGCGATGGCATTGATCTTGGGCGCAGTCAGCGCGGCACCCGGCTTCGCGAGTTGCTTGAAGACCTTTTGGTAGGAGAGGAACTGCGGGTTGAAGGCATTGGCAGGAGCCCGTGCAATGATCCCGTCGAACAACTCGGGATTGCGCTGGGCCTGCAGCAACGCCTGCCGTCCTCCGCCAGAGCAGCCTTCGAACACGATCTTGGTGTTCTGAGTGGCATTGCCATAGCGAGCCTTCAGAATCGCCTTCGCCGGCGCGAGCACTCTTGGAACCGACTGATTCGCATAGTCGCTGAACATCTGATCGTCGAGTGCCCACGAGGCATCCATTCCATTGGTGCTGTTGTGACCGTGGTTGGTCGCAATCGTCGCGTAGCGGCGAACGGCCAGATCAGGGCTCACCGAGGGATAGACGGCGGGCGAAGCAATGACGCCGTCGAAGCCCCCCCCGCCCATGAACACCGTGCGATGGTTCCAATCGGTGGGCATGCGCACCTCGAAGTCCAGGTCCTTCGCCATCTCACCAAGCACTACGCAATACTCGGGCACATTGCCGGTCGTCGGCACGAAAGTGGCTTTCGTCACAGTCGCATCCCCGAAGGTTTGGCCGACGAACGCGTGGCACTGACTCTCAGCACTGACTTGCGGAGTCTCCGGCACCACTGGCCCGGCCGGCGGTGCGGGCGATACGGGTGCCGGGGGGGTCGTTGGTAACGTCAGAGCAGGACTGCCGCCGCCACCGCCTCCACATCCGGACGCTGCTGTCAACAAGACAAACGTCGACATGGCAGCGCGTACGCGCCAGGTCGATCGCCCTGCAAGCGAACGCTTGAACGGGCCACGCGCCCTGACCATTGGGGCCGTGAGTAACGGGTTCTTCATGAAGTTGTCTCCTACTGGTTTGTGCGGCTGAATGTCAGTGCGCATAGAGACAGTAGGACGCTGGAAAAGCCTGAAATGTCTGCTGTTGGACATTTCAGGGTTTGTCCGCATCGTCGCGATCGAGACCGCTCATTGCTCTCGCAGATCATCGATCACCTTGCCGTCGTTCGGCAGGCTGTTCGGCACGACGATCTCGACCTCGCAGCGCAGCTTGGTCACCTCCCGCATGCTGGCCACCAGCGACTCGTGCAGGCCGGACGCAGCGTTAACCACTTCCACCTTCAGCGTCATGGCATCGGGCTCCCAGGCGCTTGCGCTGCTTCCGCCGATCACGAGACGGGTGCGTCCAACTTCAGGATGCCGGCGAGCAACTTCTGCCACCTGCTGGGGGCTCACGAACATGCCACGCACCTTTGCCGTCTGATTGGCCCGCCCCAGCCACCCCCGGATGCGAACGTTGGTCCGACCCGAGGGACAGGGCCCCGGCAACACCGCCGACAGGTCACCGGTGCCGAATCGGATCAACGGGCAGTCCGGGTTGAGCGATGTCACCACCACCTCGCCAATCTCTCCCTCCGCAACCGGATCCCCGGTTCCGGGTCGCACGATCTCCACGATCACCCCTTCGTCAAGGACCATGCCCTCACGCGGTGCCGTCTCGTAGGCAATCAGGCCTAGCTCGGCCGTCACGTAGCACTGGTAGGCATCGATGCCGCGCTCCTGGAGCCAGCTTCGGGCAACCGACGGAAAGGCCTCGCCCGAAACCAACGCCTTGGTGAAAGACAGGCGCGCGATGCCTTGAGCCGCTGCGCGCTCCAGCAGCACCTTCAGGAAGCTGGGCGTTCCCACATAGCAGGTCGGCCGCAGATCCACGATGGCCCGAAGCTGAAGATCCGTATTGCCGGTTCCGCCAGGAAAGACCGCGCAACCCAGGGCCAGCGCACCCGCCTCCATCATGGCGCCGGCAGGGGTCAAGTGATAGCTGAAGCTGTTGTGCACGAGCTCGCCGGGCTTGAAGCCTGCCGCGAACATCGCTCGCGCTGTGCGCTCGAAATCACCGCCGTGGCCTTCGGGCTCATACAAGGGCCCGGGTGACTGAAAGACCCGACGCACGCTGGATGGTCCGTGCACGCCGCTCCATCCAACCGCCGAGAACCCCGCAAAGGGATCGTGCGCAGTTCTCGCCGCCTGGCGTTCCATGAAGTCTTCGTGCTTTCGTACGACTGGAAGCGTGGCAAGCACTGAGCGGCTCGTCACGCAAGACGCGTTCACGTCGCGAAGAATGTGCCCCAACGCGGGAGCCGTCGTCATCGCATGAGCGATCTGCCGGGGAAGGGCCGCCATGAGCGCACGCTCGCGCTCCGAGACAGCCCGCACGTCGAGCGCGTCGAAGTACAGGCCACTGGCCCGCTTGGCCCTCGAGCCCTTTGCCACGGCCACCGGGGCCAACTTTGCTTCAGTCACGACAACCATCTCTTTCTCCGCTTGTAGCTCTTCACATCCCGGAAGCTCTTGCGATCCCCCCCACCGACGCCGAGGTAAAACTCCTTGACGTCCTCGTTCTCCCGAAGGCTGGCGGCAGGGCCGTCCATCACGATCCGGCCACTCTCGAGGATGTAGCCATAGTCTGCGTACTGCAGCGCCATGTTCGTGTTCTGCTCAGCGAGCAGGAAGGTCACATGCTCCTTGTCGTTGAGATCTTTCACGATGGCGAAGACCTCCTCGACGATCTGCGGCGCGAGCCCCATCGATGGCTCGTCGAGCAGCACCATTTTCGGGTCGGCCATCAGCGCGCGTCCGATGGCGCACATCTGCTGCTCGCCGCCGGAGGTGTAGGCGGCCTGGCTGGTCCGCCGCGTCTTGAGCCGCGGAAAGTAGGCGTAGACCTTCTCCAGGGTCTGCAGCACCGCGGCTTTGCCATCGGTGCGCGTATAGGCGCCGGTCATCAGGTTCTCTTCGATGCTCAGGTGCGCAAAGCAGTGCCGGCCTTCCATCACCTGCACCAGTCCGCGACGAACCAGATCGGCGGGCGTGAGCGCCTCGATGCGCTCGTTGCGAAGCGTGATGCTGCCCTTCGTCACAGCACCTCTCTCGCCGGCAAGCAGGTTCGAGACCGCGCGCAGCGTGGTGGTCTTGCCGGCACCGTTGCCTCCGAGCAGCGCCACGATGCCGCCTTGCGGAACGGTCAGCGACACCCCCTTGAGCACGAGGATCACATGGTTGTAGATCACCTCGATCCCATTGACGACCAGCAGCGGCTCGGCTTGCGAGCCGGCCACGGCATTTCTTTCCTTGAAAGCCACGACGCTCATTGCTGTCCTCTTCAGCTCTGGCAGTCTTCGGGCGCACGACGCGCGATCTTCTTCTCGGCGGCGTACTTGTCGGCAGCAGTCTTGATCATGGGCTTGAGGATCGTCATGTCCGCCTCGATCGGGTCGGTCACGAACTGCCACTTGGCGCCGTCCCACGTCTGGACACGCGCCGTCGCCATGCCCATGTGGTCGCTGCACGAGGTGCTGATCGGGTTCTTCAGCTTGCCGAAGCCCAGCGCATCCAGTCGCTTCTGATCCAGGTTCAGGTTCTCCAGCCCCCAGCGGACCTGCTCGCCGGTCATGGATTTGCCCTTGCCGAACCGCTCCTGTGCGCGACGAACGGCTTCGACGGTGATCATCGAAATGATCATGCCGTTGTTGTAGAGGATGGAGCCGACCTCCTCCTTCGGCCCGGTACCCTGGCCCTTGCCATGCACGTGCTTGAGGATCTCCTCGGTGGCCTTGGTACCCCCCAGAAGGTTCTGCATGTTGATCGCGCTGTAGCCCTTGGCGCCGGCGCCCACGTCCTTGACGTCGGGCTCCGTGCCGGACCAGTACACGCCGATCATCTTTTCACGCGGATAACCCGTCGCTTGTGCCTCCTTGAGGGCCGTGGAGTTCATCACCCCCCAGCCCCAGAGAACGACGTAGTCCGGCCGCGCCTGGCGGATCTGCAGCCATGTCGCTTTCTGCTCCACGCCCGGCGCGGTCACCGGGAGCAATTGCAGATCGAAGCCATGCATGCGCGCGCGCTCCTGCAGAACGGGGATCGGCTCTTTGCCGTAGGGCGAGTCGTGGTACGCGAAGGTCACCTTCTTGCCCTTCAGCTTGTCGAGCCCGCCTGCCTTGCGGCCGAGGGACTGAATCAGGATGTCGGCCGCCGTCCAGTACGAACCAGCGATCGGAAAGCTCCACTTCAGGACACCGCCATCGGCCGCTTCGGAGCGACCGTATCCCGGCGTGATGAGCGGGACCTTGTCCAGCGGTGCCTTGTCGGTCAACGCAAAGGTGATGCCCGTCGCCTGGGGATCGAATGCGGTCGCGCCCGTGGGGCCCTTGCCCTTGAGGCGCTCGTAGCACTCCACCCCGCGGTCGGTTGCGTACCCGGTTTCGCATTCCTCATAGGTGAACTTGACACCATTCACGCCGCCGTCGCGCTCGTTGACGAGCTTCAGGTAGTCCTGCTTGCCGTTGGCCCACGGCGTGCCGCTCGGTGCATACGGACCCGTCCGATACACGAGCAACGGAACGAACTGCTCCTTGACCAGCGTCGACGACGGCGCCGTCTGTGCAAGGCTGCCCTGAGCGAAGACCAGGCTCGCCGAAACGGCGATCGAAAGAGAGATGAATTGTTTCGTGAACATGGCTGTTGACTGTCTCTTGGTTTGTGTTGGAAGGAGGGGGCTCAATGCGGAAAGGGCCAGAGCCGCAATTTCTCTTTGGCGGTGCCCCACATGCGGGCGAGGCCGTGCGGTTCGACGATCAGGAAGAAGACGATCAGCGCGCCGAAAATCATCGCCTCAAGGTGCGATGCGAGCGTGGTCGAGATCGGCACACCCAGCAGGGCCGGCATCTGGTTGAGCAGAAGCGGGAGCAGCACGATGAATGCCGCGCCGAAGAAACTGCCCACGATGGAACCGAGGCCGCCGATGATCACCATGAACAGCAGTTGGAACGAACGCTCGATGCTGAACGCACTGGGTTCCCAACTGCCCAGATGGACAAAGCCCCAGAGCGCACCGGCGACACCCACGATGAAGCTGCTCACCGCAAAGGCGGTCAGCTTTGCGTACACGGGCCGGATGCCGATGACGGCAGCTGCGACGTCCATGTCCCGCATCGCCATCCACTCCCGGCCGATGGCGCCGCGCACCAGGTTCTTGGCCATCAATGCGAACAGCGCCAGGGCACTCAGGCACAGGATGTACTTCTGTGCCGGCGTGCTGATGGGCATGCCGAAGATCTGGAGGTTCGACACGCTGACAGAGCCTGATGCCGAGTAGTTGGTGAACCATTGAACCCGCAGGAAGGACCAGTCGACGAAGAACTGCGCGGCGAGCGTTGCCACCGCCAGGTACAGCCCCTTGATCCGCAGGCTTGGAATGCCGAACAGCACGCCGACCGCGGTCGAACACAGACCGCCCACCAGCAGCGAGAGGATCAGGGGCATTCCCTCCACCCGCGCCTGCATGTTGTAGGCCGCGTAGGCGCCCACCGCCATGAACGCGCCGGTCCCGAGCGAGATCTGGCCGCAGTACCCCACGAGGATGTTCAGCCCCAGCGCAGCAAGGGACAGGATGAGGAACGGAATGAGAATGGCGCGAAGCCAGTACTCGGAGGCCAGCCAGGGCATGGCCAGGAACGCGACGGCCAGAACACATGCGATGAACACGCGATCCTGGGAGATCGGCAGGATCTGCTGGTCCGCCCGGTACGTCGATTTGAATTGACCGTTTTCGTTGTAGATCATGGGGTGTGCCTCAGACGCGATCGATGATTTTTTCGCCGAACAATCCCTGCGGACGAAGCAGCAGGAATGCAAGCGCGAGCACATACGCAAACCAGATCTCGATGCCGCCACCCAGCAGAGGGCCGAGGTATATCTCGGACACCTTTTCTCCCACACCGATCAGCAGACCGCCCACGATGGCGCCGGGAATGGACGTCAGCCCGCCCAGGATCACCACCGGCAGCGCCTTGAGTGCCACGAGCGACAGCGAGAACTGCACGCCCAGCTTCGATCCCCAGATGATTCCCGCGACCAGCGCGGCGAACCCCGCAACGGACCACACGATCACCCAGATGCGGTTCAACGGAATGCCGATCGACTGCGCCGCCTGGTGATCGTCCGCCACCGCGCGCAAGGCCCGCCCGGTGGCCGTCTTCTGGAAGAAGACCGCGAGCAGGATGACCAACAAAGTGGAAATGGCAGCAGCCACTAGGTCTTCCTGGCTCAGGAGCAACCCGCCTTGAAAGGTGCTCTCAAGAACCATCAGCGGCTCCTTCGGCATGCCTACATCGATCTTGTAGATGTCGTTGCCGAACAGCGTCTGCCCGAGACCGTCAAGAAAGTAGGCAACGCCCAACGTGGCCATAAGCAAGGTGACGCCATCCTGGTTCACCAGGTGCCGCAGGGCCAGCCGCTCGATCGCCCAGGCGACCGCCACCATCACTGCCATCGCTGCCAGGAAGGCCAGCAGGTTCGCGAGGAGCTGGCTCTCGAAGCCAAGCCACTGTGGAATCCAGGTTGAGAAGCGTGCCATCGCCAGCGCCGCAAAAAGCACCATCGCTCCCTGGGCGAAGTTGAAGACGCCTGAGGCCTTGTAGATCAGCACGAAGCCGATGGCGATCAATGAATACAGCATGCCTGCCATCAAGCCGCCGAAAACCGTTTCGAGAAAGAATCCCATCTCTGTGCCTGCTCAGTGTTGTGCGCCAAGGTAGGCACGGATGACTTCTTCGTTGGCCATCACCTCGCGCGGTGTGCCGTCGCCGATCTTTTTTCCGTAGTCCAGCACCACGACCCGATCGCTGATGTCCATCACGACGCTCATGTCGTGCTCGATGAGCACCACGGTCACGCCGAGCTCCTGGTTCACCTCGAGGATGAAGCGGCACATGTCCTGCTTTTCCTCGACGTTCATGCCGGCCATGGGCTCGTCGAGTAGCAGCACCTCCGGCTCCATCGCAAGGGCTCGCCCGAGGTCGACGCGCTTTTGCAGGCCATAGGGCAGCTTGCCGACGGGCGTCTTTCTGAAGGGCTGGATCTCCAGGAAGTCGATGATTTCCTCGACGCGCTCCCGGTGCGCCAGCTCTTCCCTTTCCGCAGGGCCCCAGCGCAGCGCCTGCAGAAGCGGATTGACCTTCATCTTGAGATTCCGCCCCGTCATCAGGTTGTCGAGCACGCTCATGCCCTTGAACAATGCGAGGTTCTGGAAGGTTCGCGCGATGCCCATCTCCGCGACCTGGCGCGAGTTCATGTGCCTGAAGGTCTTGCCCTGGAAGGTGATCGATCCCTCCTGCGGCTGGTAGACGCCGTTGATGCAGTTGAGCATCGAGCTCTTGCCGGCACCGTTGGGCCCGATGATCGATCTCACCTCGTGCGCGCGAACATCGAAGCTGATGTCGGTGAGCGCCTTGACGCCACCGAATCGCAACGTGATGTTGCGGACATCCAGGATTGCGCCCTTCGACTGAGCGCCCTTGACGTCGATTGGCGCGAGCTGCGGCGCTCGTGGCACCGCCTCATCATTTCTCGAATCGTGCGAACGTCGGCTGGCAGTGGCCACCGACGCGCGCTGTACAGCTGTCAGCACGCGGTCTCCTTGTTTGTTCTGGTGGGGTTCGCGATGCGGGCTCAAGCGGCACGCTGGAGGATCGCGAAAGTCTTGGCATCGTGGATGGGCAGCGTCGCCGCGGCGAATCCCTTGCGCCCGTCCTCGAAGCTGATTTCGGTCTCGACGTATTGCGCCGAGGCGCCGCTGAAGAGGGCTTCGACCAGGACCCGATACCGGTCGGCGATGAAACCCCGCCGCACCTTGCGCGTGCGCGTCAGCTCGCCATCGTCCGGGTCCAGCTCCTTGTGAAGAATGAGAAAGCGGCTGATCTGGTTTCCAGCCACGAGGTGGTCCACCGAGAGTTCGGCGTTCGCGGCCTCGACGCAGCCCTGGATGAGTTCGGCCACTTCCGGCTTCTGGGCCAGGTCGGTGTAGCCGGAGTAGGAAAGGCTTCGCCGCTCGGCCCAGTTGCCGACGGACTCGAAGTCGATGTTGATGAAGGCGCACACCCGGTCCCTGGCGTGGCCGAAGGCCACCACCTCCTTGATGTAAGGCGAGAACTTCAGCTTGTTCTCGACGTACTTGGGTGCGAAGGTCGCGCCGTCGTGGCTGCCGCCCGCCAGGCGGCCGACGTCCTTGAGACGATCCACGATGCGCACATGCCCGTCGTCGTCGATCAGGGCCGCATCGCCGGTGTGGTACCAACCGTCGGCGTCCAGGACCTCTGCGGTCGCTTGCGAGTTCTGGTGGTACTCCTTGAGCGTGCCGGGCGATTTCACGAGTAACTCCCCACTCGCGGCAACCTTGACCTCGACGCCGGGCGCCGGAATGCCGACGGTGTCGGGCTTGACCTTGCCATCGGGCTGCAAGCAGACGAAGACGGCCGTCTCCGTCGTGCCGTACAACTGCTTGAGATTGATGCCGATAGAGCGAAAGAAGGCAAACAGGTCAGGACCGATGGCCTCGCCGGCCGTGTACGCAACGCGTATCCGGCTCATGCCCAACTGAGCGCACAAGGGGCGATAGAAAAGCACATTGCCTACCGCGTACTGCAGGCGCTCGACCAGCGTCACCGGCTCGCCCGCCATGACGTTCTGGCCGACCCTGCGCGCCACGGCCATGAAATAGTCGTACGCCTTTCGCTTCAGAAGGCTTGCATCGTTCATCCTGACCGTGACGGCCGTGAGCATCTCTTCGAACACCCGCGGAGGTGCGAAGTAGTAGGTCGGACCGATCTCCTTGAGATCGATGCCGACGGTTTCCGGCGACTCCGGGAAATTCACCGTGTAGCCGCTCGCCAGCCACATGGTGTACGAGAAGATGTTCTGGCCGAGCCATGCGGGCGGCAGAAAGGCCAACACCTCTTCGCGTTCGGAGATCCGATCAAAGGCCTTGCCCGATTGCGCGCTGAGGATCAGTGACCGATGCGTATGCACGACGCCCTTGGGCAGGTTGGTCGTGCCGGATGTGAAGAACATCGCTGCCACATCGTCGGGTCGAACCAGCGCAGCCTGCTCGTCGTAGAAGGCCGCATGCTCCGCACCGAACTGCCGCCCCGCTTCCACCAGGGCATCGAGTGAACCAAGCCACGACTGGGGGTACTTGCGCAGGCCACGTCCGTCGTCGAACCATACCCGGCTCAAGTCCGGACAACCCTCTTTCACCTCGAGCAACTTGTCGACCTGCTCCTGCTCTTCCACGATCGCGAATGCAACTTTCGCGCTGGCCAGCGGATAGGCGTACTCGGCCGCCGGCGCATCCTGATAGAGCGGCACAGGGATGGCCCCGAGCGCCTGCAGCGCCGTCAACGAGGCCTGGAGGCGGGGGCGGTTGCCACCGATCAGCGCGACGTGGTCGCCGCGGCATACGCCGGCCTGTGCCAGCCCGCAGGCCAGGTCGTGAACCAACCGCGACACGTCCAGCCAGGAGTGCGCCTGCCAGATTCCGAACTTCTTCTCGCGCATCGCAACGCGCGCACCGCTCACGCGCACTTGCGAAGCGAGCAGGGCCGGAAATGTTGTCTCGGGTTTCACGCACCAGTCTCCAAATGTCAGGCCAGGGCCCGGAGTGTTCTGCACAGCGCAGCAAGGTTTGGAGTGTTCATTCCCTGCGAGAGATGCAATGTCTTGGTCATGACAATCGAGGGTTATCCCCGGACGACTACGGACAAACCCCGAAATGTCCGGCACCAGACATTTGCCGCCTGCTCCCCTGCCTACCGTGCTACTGCGGTCCAAAGGCCGCGCCAAATCAAACGCAGGAGACAACTCATGAAATTTTCATCCCCGGCCTTGAACGCCATCCGAAGCCGCGAGCCTGCATGCCGGCCCCGCTGGCTCGCGCTCGCGACCGGTACGCTGGTCGGACTGGCCGCGGCGCTAGCGGGCTGCGGCGGCGGAAGCGGCGGCAGCAGTTTCGCGGGCGGCATCGGCGCAGTCGGCACTGTCGGCGGCAATGGCGGAGGCAGCAACGGCAGCGGCGATCCTGCACCGGTCGTGCCCGACACCCAACAAGCCAGCGCCGAGAGCCGATGCAAGGCGTTCCTCGGCCGGACCTTCGACGGCGCGACGATCACCAAGGCGACCTTCATGCCGGCCACCGATGCCGTGCCCGAGCACTGCATCGTGCGCGGCGAAATGCCGAAGGACCTGGACTTCGACGTACGGATGCCCACGGAGTGGAATCACCGCACCGTCTTCAGGGGCGGCGGCGGCTTCGATGGCTATCTGAATGTTGGCTACATCAGCGATCCTGCCGTCAGCCCGGTTGGAAGCCCAGACCTGCCCAAGCGCGGCTACGCGACCATCGCCACCAACCACGGGCACGACATGATTGCGAAACCGGGAGGATCCTTCGCGCTCGACGAGGACATGCTCGCCGACTACGCGTATGCATCCGTTCCACGGGTCCTCGTGCCGGCGAAGTCGATCCTGCGCGCGCACTACGGCGACTCGTTCGCCAACACCAAGATGGTCTACGAGGGCTGCTCTGGCGGCGGTCGCCAGGCGCTGATGCAGGCGCAACGCCATCCGGATCTCTTCGACGGCATCATCGCCCGCGCGCCGGCGAATGCCTTCACGTCGCAGTTCCTCTGGTACCAGAAGATCGGGAAGCAACTGGCGAAGCCAGGCGCGGCCCTGAGCGCCGCCAAGATCAAGACGATCGGCGATGCCGTGTATGCCAAGTGCGACGGGCTCGACGGACTGAACGACAGGATCATCGGAAAGCCCGAAGCCTGTCAGTTCGATCCCGTCGAACTCGCATGCAACGGTGCAGAAACCGATGCCTGCCTGACACCTGCGCAGGTCGAGTCCGCGCAGGCGTTCTATGCCCCCACCAGCATCGCCAACGGCCGCTACGTCTGGCCCGGCTTTCTGCCCGGTGGCGAGACCGCGGCCACATGGGGCGCATCGACCTCCAACCTGGGAGGCGACTTCATCAAGTACATGGTCGCCCAGGATGCTTCCGTGGACCCGCTCCTGCTGGATCCCGCGCAATACACGGCGCGCCTCGATCAGCTCAGTGCGATGCTCGATGCCGTCGACCCTGATCTGAGCCGGTTCAAGGCAAAAGGCGGAAAACTGGTGCTGTGGACAGGCCAGACCGACTGGCTGATTACGGCGAACAACGCCACCGAGTACTACCAGAGCGTCGTCAAGAAGAGCGGCGGCCAATCCGCGGCGGACGAATTCGTCGAGTACTACACCGCCCCCGGCGTGGAGCACTGCAACGGCGGCAACGGGGCGGACAAGGTGGATCTGGCGGGCCCCATGTTCGAGTGGATCGAGAAAGGAACCAAGCCCTCGTCTTCGACGATCGTTGCCACGCAGCGCACCGTTGCGGCAGGAGCGACGCCTGCCAGCAGGCCACTTTGCAGGTATCCGCAGTACCCCCGGTACGTTGGGGGCGATCCCAACGCCGCGGCGAGTTTTGCCTGTACGTCGCCGTAGCACCAGCGCGTTCCATGCCCACCGGCCTTGCCTTCAGGACGATGGCCGGAACCCGGAAAGGGCAGACATCCTTGCCTTGAGGGCCTCGATGAATGCGGTCACACGCGCGGGCCTGTAGATGCCCGGAGGCAGCGCGACGTGAATGGCGATCGGTTCGAGCCACCAATTCGCCAGCACCCGCTGCACCCGGCCGGTCTTGAGGTCGTCCTGGCACATCCAGGGGGCCGCCGCGCCGATGCCGGCTCCGTTGAGGATCGCGCGGTAGCTCGACAACAGGCTGTCGGTCTGGATCGGCGTGTCGAGCGTCACCATACGGGAGCGGCCCGATCGATCCAGCATGCGCACGTTGCCGGTCACGTAGGGCACGAGCCCAACGCAGGGCAACTGCGGAAGACGCGCGATGGTGACGGGCCCCAGTTTCCTGAGCAATTCGGGCGTGGCGATCAGCACGCGCTCCATCATGCCGAGCTTGCGGCTCACCAGGCCAGGATCGCGCACCTCGCCCACGCAGACCCAGCATTCCGCGCCCCATGCGGTCAGGTCGAGCACCCGATCGGTCAGCGTGAGTTCGACGCGCAGCGCCGGATGCGCCGCGCGCAGGTCGGTCACGGCATCGGTCAGGAAGCCCGTTCCGTACCCCGAAGGCCCGATCACGCGCAGCGTGCCTTCAGGTCGGCTCTGCCCGCCCTTCAGGCGTTGCGACAGGCCCGACCAACGGTCGCCGAGGTCGCGGGCCTCGACGAGCAGCGAGCGCCCTTCGTCGGTGAGCGAAAAGCTCGCGGTCGTGCGCAGCGCCAGCTTGCAGCCGAGCAGCCGCTCCAGTTCGAGCAGCCGACGGCTGACGGTGGGCTGCGTCGTGCCCAGCAGCCGCGCCGCCTTGCTGAGCGATCCGCTCTCGCCGATCTTCTGGAAAGTGTCGAGCAGGTCGAGTCGGTCATGTACGTGCTTCATGCGACGAACGTATAACACTTCATCACTCCATGCGTCTACCGCAAAGTGACCGCGATTCGTATCGTCGGGTCATGAACACCTCGAACTCCCCCGCGACTGGCATCGCCCGGATCGGCGACGCGCCGAAGGGCGGCTCCGTCCTCGGCTTCTACGCACCCAAGGGTTCGGCCCGCCCGCCGCGCGTCGCCCGCGGCGAAGGCATCTTCCTGTGGGATGCGAACGGCAAGCGCTATCTCGACGCAACCGCCGGCGCCGTCGTCGCGAACATAGGCCACGGCAATCCGCGCGTGCTGGCCGCGATGACCGAACAGGCATCGAAGGTGACCTTCGCGTACCCGCGTTTCTTCGAGAGCGAGCACAACATCGCGCTGGCCGACCGCGTCTGCGAACTCGCGGGCGAGGGCTTCGACCGCGCATTCTTCGTGTCGGGCGGGTCGGAGGCCAACGAGGCCGCGATCAAGCTGGCGCGCCAGTACGCGGTCGTGACCGGCCAGGGCGGCCGCTCGAAGGTGATCTCGCGCGATCCGAGCTACCACGGCTCGACGCTCGGCGCGCTGGCGGTCACCGGCGATGCCAACACGCTCGACCTGTACGGTCCGATGGTGCGCCCGATGCCCAAGGTGCCGGCCCCCTTGTCATACCGCGTGCCCGATGGCCACACGGTCGAGTCGCACGAGAAGGCGTGCGCCGACGCGCTCGAGCAAACCATCCTGCGCGAAGGCCCGGAGACAGTGCTGGCCTTCATCCTCGAACCCATCGGCGGCCTCTCGACCGGCGCGGTGGTTTCCTCGGCCGCCTACTTCCGACGCGTGCGCGAGATCTGCAACCGCCACGGCGTGCTGCTGATCTTCGACGAGATCATGAGCGGTGCCGGCCGCACCGGCGCCTTCCTCGCCGCGCACCACTGGGAAGACGCGCGCCCCGACCTCGTCACGCTCGCCAAGGGCCTGGCCGCCGGCTACACGCCGCTCGGTTGCCTGCTCGCACCGAACAGGATGGTCGATGCGATCGCGGGTGCCGGCGGCTTCGTGCATGGCCACACCTACTTCACGAATCCGCTGTCGTGCGCGGTCGCGCGCGCGGTGGTCGACGAGGTCGTGCGGCAAGACCTCATGGTTCGCGCACGCGACATGGGCGAACTGCTGATGGCACGCCTGCGCGACATCGCGTCGCGCTCGCCGGTCGTCGGCGACGTGCGCGGCAAGGGTCTGCTTACCGCCATCGAAATCGTCTCGGACAAGGCGAAACGCAGTCAGCTGCCGGTCGCTTTCAACGCACCCGCACGGCTTACCGAGCACGGCTTGAAGCATGGCATCGCGCTCTACAACCGCCGGGCCAACCTCGGCGCCTTCGGCGATTTCCAGATGATCACGCCGCCGCTCACGATCACCGAAGCGGAGATCGACGAGTTGGCCGAGCTGCTCGACAAGTCGCTGACCGATCTTGCCGACGAGGTCGCCCGCAAGGGCCTCGTGCGCTGAACCCGGCGACCGCACCGATTCCGCAACCCCACCCAGGAAAGCCCCCGATGAAGCTCTCTGCCACCCTCAAGGCCGCATTCGCCTGCACTGCATTGGCCTTCGCCGCCGCGGCCGCGGCGCAGATCAACACCACGCACGGTCCGCTCAAGCTCATCGTCGGCTATCCGGCCGGCGGCTCGGCCGACGTGCAGGCGCGCACGCTCGCCGACAAGCTGGCCGCCGAACTCGGCACGATCGTCGTCGTCGACAACCGCACCGGCGCAGGCGGCGCGATCGCGGCCGACTACGTTCGCACGGCGCCGGCGGACGGGCTCACCGTGCTGCTCGCCAACATGCACATGATGGTCATGCTGCCGCTCACTACGAAGTCGGTGCGCTACGACCCCGTCAAGGACTTCAAGCCCGTCGGCCGCATCGTGAGCTTCTACGAAGGCATCGCGGTGCCCGCGGAGCTGCAGGCCAGGGATGTGAAGCAGTGGCTCGACATCGCCGCCAGGGATCCGAAGAAGGCGAACTACGGCGTGCCTGCGCCGGGCAGCGTCTCGCAGTTCATGGGCTACCGCCTCGGCAGCGACGCCAAGGCGGGGCTCATGGCCGCGCCCTACCGAGGCGCCGCGCCGCTGGTGCAGGACCTGCTCGGCAACCAGATCTCGGCCGGCATCATGCCCATTGCCGATCTCGTCGCGCACCAGCAGTCGGGCAAGCTCAAGGTGCTGGCGGTGAACGGCACCCGACGCGCCGCATTGCTGCCCGACGTGCCGACGCTCAAGGAACTCGGCCAGCCGCACTTCGACAACCTGGAATGGACCGGCCTCTTCGTGCCGGCCGGCACGCCGCGGCCCATCGTCGACCAGCTGCATGCGGCGCTCGGCAAGGCACTCGCCAACAAGGACGTGCAGGAACGGCTGCTGAAGCTCAGCAGCGATCCGAATCCGAGCACGCCCGAAGAACTCTCGGCGCTCATCGTCGACGACATCAAGCGCTGGGCCCCGGTGGTGAAGGCCTCCGGCTTCACGTCGGAATGACAGCGACCGCCCCGCACCCGATCCCGCCGCACAAACCGCTGCAGCTGCCCGGCCTCCACGGCTACGCCGATGCCAAGACCGTGGCGGCGGGCGATCTCGTCCGCTTCCATGTCAGCAGCGACGTGCCTTACGAATTCGCGGTCTACCGGCTGGGCAGCGACGTCGAAGGACGCAGCGACGACGTGGCGCTCGAAGCATTCGCGCCGCATCAGGCGCGCGTTCAGCCGATCCATCCCGGCTCCTATGTGCATGTTGAACGCGGCTTGCCGGCCGGCCTGCCGCTGCGCGGGTTGAGCTTCGAATGCTGGATCAAGCCCTGGACGGTCGATGTACGGCAGGCCATCGTCAGCCAGCACGACGATCCCGCGCACCGCGGCTTTGCGCTCTTCATCGAACCAGGCGGGGCACTGTCGTTCCACCTGGGAGACAACGCCGCGCCATCGCACGGCCGGCTCGCGACGCGACGTTGGCAGCACATTGCCGCCACGTGGAACGGCGAGCTCGCAACGCTCTGCATCGATGGCGTGTGCGTCGCGGAGTGGCCCGCACTGCAGGCCGTCCAGCCCGCAACCGCGCCGCTGCGGCTCGGCGCGAGCGCCATCGGCGGCCAGGCCGACCTGTTCCTCGAAGCCGACCTCGTCATGCCGGCGTTGTACGACCGGGCGCTGTCGACCGGCGAGATCGCCGCGCGCCGCGAACAACGCGGATTGCAGATCCCGACGGGCCGCTCGGTACTCGGCTGCTGGCCGCTGCGGGAAGAACGCGGCTCGCAGGTGGCCGATGCCAGCGGGCATCAACGCACCGGCCGCATCGTCAACCACGCGACCTGGATGATCGTCGGCCCGGCCTTCGAGCCCGGCAAGGTCGGCCACTATGAAGAAGACGAATCGCCCTACGACCCGCTCCACGATCCGACGCGCGGGCACGGCCTGCGTTTCGCCGGCGATGATCTCTACGACTGCCGCTGGGACGCGGTGCACGAATTCCGCGTTCCCGGCGACGCCAGGTCCGGCGTCTACGTCGGCCGCGCGCGCTTCGACATCGAAGGCCGCAAGGCGGACTACGACATCACTTTCATCGTGCGCAAGCCCGCGCACGTGGCGCCCGCTCCTGTCCTCGTGCTGTGCGCCGTCAACAGCTGGCTCGCCTACGCCACCACGCCCTTCGCGAAGAACGTGGTCGACGATCCGGTGTGGCCGCGCCGTTCGGAGGGCCTCGAGAACAGCCATCCCGAAGCGCCGGCCTTCAGCAGCTACGTCTACCACCGCCACGGCCAGCCCTGCTACCAGGTCGGCCTGCGCATGCCCTGGCCCAATGCCAGCCCCAACGCGCTCTACGACCCGGCCGCGAGCGGCTTCAGCCAGTGGACGCGGCTCGAGCGTCACCTGCACGTATGGCTCGAGAAGCAGGGCTACGACTACGACGTGGTTGGCGACATCGACCTGCACCGCGACCCGTCGCTGCTCGCGCGCTACAAGACCGTCTTCATCAACGGCCACAGCGAATACTGGTCGCTGCCGGGCGTGGAGGGGCTCGACGATTTCCTGAAGCGCGGCGGCAGCGCGGTCGTGCTGTCGGGCAACACCATGTACCTGCGCGTGAGCTACGACGAGGACTTCTCCGTCATGGAGCAGCGGAAGGTCAACGGGCCCGATCACGACGAGGCCGGACCGCCCGTCGGCCCGCCAGCGGGCGCGTTCGGCGAGCAGTACCACAGCCAGGACTGGGCGCGCGGCGGACGGCTCAAGGCATCGGGCCGGCCGGCCGCGGACATCATCGGCCTCGAAACCGCGGGCTGGGCCTTCGCCGACGGCGACGACTTCGGCGTCTACCACGTCGAGCTGCCGGCGCATGCGCTCTTCAACGAGCCGCAGCCGCTGGGCCTCGGCAAGGGCGAAACCTTCGGCCATGCGCCCGGCGGCGGGCTGCCGCGCGCCATCGGACACGAGTGGGACCTGACCCTCTCGACCCTGGCGAAGATGACGACGCGCTGCCCTCCGGGTGCTTCCCTGCCCGTCGCGCAAGAGGGCATCGAGGTCATCGCCAAGGGCATCCGGCGCGTCCCGGGGAAGATGGACGCCTACCTCGACCACTACTCGAGACTCACCGAATCGCTCGACGGACTGTCGGCCGAGATGATCTATTGGGAGCGGCCGCAAGGCGGGCGCGTGTTTCATGCAGGCGCAGTCGGGGCGGCCTGGGTGGTTGGCAGCGACCCGCTCTTCGGAAAGTTGCTCGGCAATGTGCTGCATCGTTTCGGTGTGACACCCAGGAACCCCTCGCGAGTTCACTCCAGCAAGACTGCGCCATGACCACGCATCCAGAAATCGCCCCTCACGCCGTGTCTGCACCGTCCGATGCACCCTTGTGGACACCCACGCCGGCCCGCAAGGAGCGGGCCCTGATCACCCGCTTCGAGGCCTGGCTGGATCGCGAGCGCGGCCTTCGCTTCGAGAACTACGAGGCCCTGTGGCAATGGTCGGTGACCGACCTGGAGGGCTTCTGGAGCGCCGTCCTGGCCTTCTTCGAGCTTCCGTTGCGAGCACCGTACGAGAGTGTCCTGTCCGGCGAAGACATGCCGGGCGCCCGCTGGTTCGAAGGCGCCCGGCTCAACCTGGTCGACCAGGTGTTCCGCCACGCGCGCCTTGCCTCACCCGCGATCGTTTTCGAAAGCGAGGCCTCGGGCACCGGCGCCATGAGCTGGGTCGAGCTCCAGCGTCAGGTGGCATCGGTGGCCCAGGCCTTGCGCGACCTGGGTGTGCAGCAGGGCGACCGGGTGGCCGGCTACCTTCCCAACATCCCCCAGGCGGTCGTTGCGTTCCTGGCCGCCGCCAGCCTGGGTGCGGTGTGGTCCCTGTGCGCGCCGGACATGGGGCCGGTGAGCGTGGGCGACCGATTCCGGCAGATCGAGCCCAAGGTGCTGGTCGCGGTGGATGGCTATCGCTTCGGCGGCAAGCCGTTCGACCGCCGCGGGGCGCTGGACGAGATCCTGCGCGAGTTGCCGACGGTCACCGGCATCCTCTGGATTCCGCACCTTGACGCGGCTGCGCATCCGCCCGGACAGGCCGCGGGCCGCACGACGGTGCGCTGGCAGGAGGCCATCGCGCGCGAGGCGGCCTGGCAACCGGCGGCCCTGCCGGCGGACCACCCGCTGTGGATTCTTTACTCGTCGGGAACGACGGGGCTGCCCAAGGCCATCGTCCACGGCCACGGCGGGGTGCTTGCGAACGGCATGGTGAACATGGTTTTGCATGGCGACCTGCACCCGGGCGAGCGCGTCTTCTGGGCGGCCAACACGTCGTGGATGGTCTGGAACGCGCATGTCCTGGGGCTGCTGGGCGGCGCCACCCTCGTGCTGTACGACGGCGCCGTGACCGGCGCCGGTGCCGAGCCGGACTGGGGCCACCTGTGGAAGCTGGCAGGGCGGCTGGGCGTTCACGTGTTCGGCGCCGGCGCCGCGATCCACCACGCGTGCCTGAAGGCCGGCATCGTGCCGCGCGAGATCGCGGACCTGGGGCAGTTGCACACGGTATCGTCCACCGGCTCTCCCCTGTCCCCTGAGGCTTGCGAATGGCTGTACGGCGCCGTCAAGCGCGACCTTTGGCTCAACATCGTTTCCGGTGGAACGGACATTGCCGGCGGCTTCCTGGTGGGGCTTCCCACCCTGCCGGTGCGCACGGGCGAGATGCAATGCCGCACCTTGGGCGCCTGCGTGCAGGCGTGGAACGATGCCGGCCAACCCGTGCTGGACGAGGTGGGGGAACTGGTGTGCACCCGGCCGCTGCCTTCGATGCCGCTGTACTTCTGGGGAGATGCGGGCCATCGGCGGTACCTGGACAGCTACTTCGAGAGCTTCAAGGACAGCCAGGGCCGCAACGTCTGGCGGCATGGCGACTGGGTGCGCCTGGTGCCGCGGCCAGACGCCACGGCGGGCGTGATCTACGGCCGTTCGGACGCCACCATCAACCGCCAGGGCGTGCGCATGGGAACGTCCGAGCTGTACCGCGTGGTCCAGGGCATGGCCGAAGTGATGGACAGCCTGGTCGTGGACCTGGAGTACCTCGGGCGCGATTCGTACATGGCGTTGTTCGTCCAGCTGCAGGCCGGCATCCAGCTGGACGAGCCGCTGGAGCAGCGCATCCGGCAGGCCTTGCGCACGGGCCTGTCGGCACGCCACGTACCCAACGAAATCATCCAGGTGGACACGATCCCGAAGACCATCACCGGCAAGAAGCTGGAGCTGCCCGTCAAGAAGCTCCTGCTGGGCCACGCGCTCGAGAAGGTCGTGAGCCGCAACGCGCTGGCCGAGCCTGGAAGCATCGACTGGTACGTGGATTTCGCCGAAAGGTACCGGCGCCGCACGGGCTGATGCGATCACCAAGTGGGCGCATGCGGACGATGGCAGGCCCCATAAGGAAATGCGTCACCCCTAGAACAAGTCCGTCTTTGCGCTAGCACCGGGACGCTCCTACCGTCATGGCTCCGACATCGACACCGAAGAGGAAGTCACGTGAGCCCGTCCAGCCCGTCCCGCATTTCCAGGCGCATCCGCCGCATCAAGCCCTCCCCCAGCAGCGCCGCCGCGGACCGGTTCGCCGAGCTGCGCAGGGCCGGCAAGGACATCATCAACCTCGCCATCGGCGAGCCCGATTTCGACACGCCCGCGCACATCCGTGAAGCGGGCTGCAAGGCCATCGAACGCGGCGAAACGCGCTACACGCCCGTCGCCGGCACGCTGGCCCTGCGCGAAGCCATCGCGGCCAAGCTCCAGCGCGAGAACGGGCTGAGCTACAGCCCACGCGACATCATCGTCACGGTCGGGGCCAAGCACGCGTTGTTCAACGCGCTGTCGGTCACGCTGGACGAGGGGCACGAGGTGATCGTCCCGGCGCCGTACTGGGTGTCGTACCCCGACATGGTGCTGGCCTGCGACGGCACGCCGGTCACCGTGGCCTGCAAGGAAGAAGACGATTTCCGGCTGACGCCCGAGGCGCTCGAGGCGGCCATCACGCCGGCCACGCGCTGGCTGGTCTTCAACTCGCCCACCAATCCCACGGGCACGACCTACACCGCCGGACAGCTGCGCGCGCTGGCCGACGTGCTGATGCGCCACCCCCAGGTCATGGTGCTGACCGACGACATCTACGAGCACATCCGCTTCACCGACGCGGCGCTGCCCCATCTGCTGGCCATCGAGCCGGGCCTGCGTGACCGCACGCTGGTAGTGAACGGCGTGTCGAAGACCTACGCGATGACGGGCTGGCGCATTGGCTATGCAGCCGGCCCCGCGGACATCATCGCGGCGCTGGACATGCTGCAGTCGCAGTCGACCAGCGGCGCATCGTCGGTGAGCCAGGCCGCCGCCGTGGCGGCCCTGAACAGCGACGCGGCCTTTCTCCCCGACTGGGTTGCCACCTACAGGCAGCGCCGCGACACCGCGACCCGCCTGCTCAACGACATTCCGGGCATTCGCGCCCGCGCACCTGGCGGCGCGTTCTACCTTTATCCCCATTGCGGCGGCCTGATCGGCAAGCGAACGCCCGGGGGAAAGACTCTGGAAACCGACAACGACGTCGTGATCTACCTGCTTGAAGCGGGCGGCGTCATGGTGCTGGCGGGCACGGCGTATGGGGTATCTCCCTACTTCCGCATGTCGACGGCCACCAGCGTCGAGCAGATCGAGGAAGGCTGCCGGCGCATCGCCTCGGCAGTGGCGAAGCTCGCCTGATCCCCGGCCTGTGGGCCTGCGGACCTTGCCTATCAAGAATCCTTATAGGCGAAGGTCCATAACGTATTGGCCGCCGCAGCGCCCTCTTCCTACCATTCCTTCAACCCTTCCATGACCCGGAGAAAAGCAATGAGCTACCCCACGAACTCGAGATTGCGCGGCGCGGCCTTGGTGGCCATTGCCGCAATCGCCGGCTTCTGCACATTGGCGCCCGCCAGTGCGCAGACCGACACCTTCAAGATCGGAGTCATCGCGCCCATGAGCGGCCCCAACGCCCGCTACGGGGCCTTCGCGAACAAGGGCGCGGCGCTCGCCGCCAAGGAAATCAACGCCGCCGGCGGCGTGCTCGGCAAGCAGATCGAGCTCGTGAGCGGGGACAGCCAGTGCGTGCCCGCGGAGGGCGTTGCCGCCACGCAGCGCATGATCAGCCTCGAGAAAACGCCGGTGATCATCGGCGACGTCTGCAGCTCGGTGACGCTGGCGATGCAGCCGCTGGCCGAGGAATCGAAGGTACTGCTCGTGAATGCGGCCTCGTCGAACCCCGACATCACCTACAAGGCCGGCGTGGGCGGCTTCAAGTGGACCTTCCGCAACTACCCGACCGACGAGGTGCGGGCCGCGACGGTGCTGGAGTACGCGTCGAAGACCAAGGGCTTCAAGAAGTTCGCGGTGCTCTCGGTCGACAGCGACTACGGCCGCGGCGCCATCAAGTTCACCAAGCGCTACCTGCCGAAGTACGAAGGCGCCGAGATCCTGAGCGAGGACTACTACAAGGACTCGGAGACCGACTTCCGCTCGGTCCTGAGCAAGATCCGCCGCTCGGGTGCGCAGGCCATCATCCTCTACGGACAGGCCGACACCACGCCGATCATCGCCCGCCAGATGCTCGAACTCGGGCTGGCCGGCAAGGTGGCGCTGGTCGGCAACGGCGAGTTCAACACGAAGGAAACCATCGCCGCCGCGCCGAAGGTCATGAACGGCGCGGTCGAAGCTGCCGCGTGGCTGCCCGAGGTGCCGGCGCCGCGCAGCCTCAAGTTCGTCGAGGACTACAAGAAGGCCAACGGCGGCGAGATGCCGAACAACCATGCCTACACGCACTACGACACGCTGAACCTCGTCGTGGCTGCGATCAAGAGCGCCAACAGCCTCAAGGCCGAGGACATCCGCAACGCCCTGGCGAAGATCAGGTACGACAGCCCCATGGGCGTCGTGACCTTCGACGACCACAACCAGGCGGTGATGCCCATGGTGCTGCTCGAGATCACCGACGGCAAGCCGGCCATCAAGGGAATGATCGCGACCAAGGTCGACTACGCGGCCGGCGCGAAGTGAAGAAGAAGCACCTTCTCCGGCCTGCGAGAACACCGTGAGTTCCTTCCTCTTCGAACAGATCGTCAACGGCATCATCACCGGGTCGGTCTACGCCCTGGTGGCCGCCGGCATGACGATGATCTTCGGCGTGCTGCGGGCCATCAACTTCGCCCACGGCGAGTACTACATGCTGGGCACCTTCGCGGCCTGGTGGGTCATGTCGAAGCTGATGGCCGACTACAGCCTGGCCATCGTCGGCGGCGTGGCGATCGTCAGCGTGATCGCGGTGCTGATCGGGCGCAGCGTGATGCAGCGGCTCATCGGCCAGCCCTTCCAGGCCGGCGTGCTGGCCACGCTGGGGCTTTCGCTCATCCTGCAGAACGTGGTCATCCTGGCTTTCGGCGGCGGCTACAAGGTGTTCTCGGGCGGCTGGCTGGAGCCGATCGAGATGGGCGACTTCGGCATGTCGCAGCAGCGCGTGATCCTGGTGGTCGTCACCCTCGCGGTGTTCGCCGGGCTCGAGTGGATGGTGCGCAGCACGCGCCTGGGCCGCTCGATCCGCGCCGTGTCGCAGAACATCGAGTGCTGCCAGGTCAACGGCATCGACGTCGAGCAGGTGGTGCGCCGCACCTTCCTGATCGGCGTGGCCATTGCGGCGCTGTCGGGCATCCTGACGGGGCCGATCAACGTGAGCATCTACGGCGGCATGGGCGAGTCGATCACGCTGAAGACCTTCGCCGTGATCGTCATGGGCGGCATGGGCAACGTGCGCGGCACGCTCATCGCGGGCTGCCTGCTGGGCGTCGTCGAGAGCCTCGTTGCCGGCTTCATCGGCCTGCAGTACCGCGACTCCGTCGGCTTCATCGTGCTTCTGCTCATGCTCATGTTCCGGCCGCACGGCCTGTTCAGCAGCAAGGCCCGCTTCTGAAAGCGACAACCTCATGAAACAGGCAATCTTGTCAACCACCACGCTGGACACGCCGCGCATGCCGGCCGCCCGGGTCGCCGCGGTCAACTGGAGTGCGTGCGCCATCGGCGTGGCCGCGCTGCTTTGCGCGCCGCTCTTCCTCGGCGACTACTACCTGCACGCGATGGTCCTCGCGATGATCTTCCTGCTGCCGGCGCTGGGGCTGAATCTCATCCTCGGCTACACGGGCATGCTGTCGCTCGCGCAGGGCGTGTTCTTCGGGCTCGGCGCCTACGCGTCGGCCCTCATGTCGATCCACTTCGGCACGCCGTTCCTGGTGAATTTCCTGGTCGCGGGCCTGGTGGCCGGGCTGGTCGCGCTGCCGCTGGGCATTCCGGCGCTGCGGCTGCGCGACACCTCGTTCGTGATGTGCACGCTCGGCATGGTGGTCATCGCGCAGATGGTGTCGAAGAACTGGATCGACCTGACGCGCGGCGACATGGGACTGTCGGGCGTGGCCCGGCCGCGCCTGGGCTTTGGCGACTGGGTCTACACCGTCATCAAGGCGCCCGAGTACTTCTATCTGGTGCTCGTGCTGGCGGCACTGGCGGTGGCGGCCTTCGTGGCGTTGATCCGCTCGCCCGCGGGCCGCTGCATGGTGGCCATTCGCGACAACGAGACGCTGGCCGAATCGCTGGGCGTGCCGACCTGGACCTACAAGCTCCTGGTCTTCATGCTGAGCGCCGTCTTCGCGGGGCTCGGCGGCAGCCTCTACGCGCATTTCTCGACGGTCGTGAGCCCGCTGGTCTTCCAGGCCTACTACTCCAACACCATCCTGATCATCGTGCTGGGCGGTGGCGTGGGCAAGGTGCCGGGCGCCATCATCGGCAGCTTCGTCTTCGTGGCGGTGTCCGAGGCATTGCGCATCACGCCCGAGCTGCGCATGGTGATCTACGGCTTCGTGCTGCTGGGGCTGGTGTTCCTGTTCCCGCAAGGTCTGGCGCCGCTGTTCCAGCGTGCGGCCGAGCGCATTGCCGGTATCGGAAAGGGGCCGCGCGATGTCCGCTGAGTCCATGCTGCGCATCGAGGGCCTGCGCAAGAACTACGGCGCCGTCGCGGCGCTCCAGGGCGTGGACATCGAAGTCCGCCGCGGCGAGGTGATGGGGCTCATCGGCCCCAACGGCTCCGGCAAGTCGACCCTGTTCGACTGCTGCACCGGCCTGCAACGCAGCGACGCGGGCCGCGTGCTGCTCAAGGGCGTGGACATCACCGGCTGGCCGATGAACCGCATCGCCCGCGAGGGCCGCTTCCTGCGCAGCTTCCAGAAGACGGTGGTCTTTCCCACGCTGGACTCCGAAGAGAACCTCGTGCTGGCCGGACAGATGTCGCGCTTTCCGAACGTGCTGTCGACCTTCTGGGTCGGTCCGTCGGCCAGGAAGCGCATCCAGGCCCTGCGCGAACGCGCGAAGGAACTGATCGAGGTGACCGGGCTGGCACGCGTGGCGCACCTGCCGGCGGGCAACATGTCGGGCGGGCAGCAGAAGCTGCTGCAGTTCGCCTCGATGCTGATGCCCGAACCCGAGCTGATCCTGCTCGACGAACCGCTGGCGGGCATCAACCCCGTGCTCATCGAGAAGGTCATCCAGTGCATCGAGCATGCGAACCAGAAGCTGGGCGTGACCTTCGTGGTGATCGAGCACAACACCGACGTGCTGATGAACCTCAGCCACCGCGTGGTCGTGCTGCACCAGGGCGCAAAGCTGGCCGACGCCACGCCGGAAGAGGTCGTTCGCAACCCGGAGGTCATCGAGGCCTACCTCGGCGGTTGACACGAAAGAACAACACCATGGAACTCGAAATCGACAACCTCCGCGCCGGCTACGGCCACCTGGACATCCTGCACGGCGTGGACCTGAAGATCCGGCACGGCGAATTCGTCACGCTGCTGGGACCCAACGGGGCCGGCAAGTCGACGCTGCTGAAGTCGCTCTTCGGCATGACCACCCACAAGGGCGGTGCGATCCGCTGGAAGGGCAAGGACATCGCGGGCCTGCGCCCGCAGGCGATGCTCGGCCACGGCATTGCCTACGTGCCGCAGGGCCGCTGCAACTTCCAGCTGATGTCCATCGACGAGAACCTCGAGATGGCGGCCTACACCATCAAGGGCGGCGACCTCAAGGGTGAGCGCGAGTACGTCTACGACCTCTTCCCCATCCTGCGCAAGCGCCGCAACGAGCTCGCCGGCAACATGTCCGGCGGCGAGCAGCAGCTGCTCGAAATGGCGATGGCCGTGCTGCGCCGTCCCGAGATCCTGCTGGTGGACGAGCCCTCGGTCGGCCTCTCGCCGCAGGCCATCACGCTGGTCTTCAACGAACTCAAGCGCCTGCACAAGGGCGGCCGAACCATCCTGCTGGTCGAGCAGAACACCCGCAAGGCCATGGAGGCCGCAGAGCGCGCCGTGGTGCTGCGCCTGGGCAAGGTCATCTGGGACAGCCCGGTCGAGGCGCTGAGCACCGCCGACCTGGGCGAACTGTTCATGACGGGCAGGCGCGCATCCGACGCGGCCACGGCCTGAGCACCGCGCATCTCAACCGAACACTCAAGGAGCTGAAAGGCATGAAACTGGCATTTGACACGGGTGGCACGTTCACCGACTTCGCGATGACGCAGGACGACGGCACCATCCTGTTGCACAAGGTCCTGAGCACGCCCGACGCGCCCGCGCGCGCCGTGCTCCAGGGCGTGGACGAGCTGCTGGCCAAGGTGCGCGCCCGCGACGGCGGCAAGGCCAAAGGCAACGGCCAGCTGCAGATTCTTGGCGCGACCACGGTCGTGACCAACGCGGTGCTGGAGCGCCGCGGCGTACACACCGCCTTCATCACCACCGACGGTTTCCAGGACATGTTGCGCATCCGAACGGAAGGGCGCTACGACCTCTACGACCTGCGCATCCAGTACCCCGAGCCGCTGGTGTCGCGCGAGCTGTGCTTCGGCGTGGAAGAGCGCATTGCCGCGGACGGCACGGTGATCAAGGCGCTCGACGAAGACGGCGTGCGCACCATCGCCCGCGTGCTGCTCGACAGGGAGGTGGAGTCGGTGGCCGTGTGCCTGCTGCACGCCTACAAGTACGCGCAGCACGAGCGGCGCATCGGCGAGATCCTGGCCGAGATCGCACCGGGCATTTCCGTCTCGCTGTCGTCGACGGTGTGCCCCGAAGTGCGCGAATACGACCGTGCATCGACCACCGTCGTCAACGCCTACACCCGGCCGATGATGGTCGGGCACGTGAACCACCTCGAGCGCGAGCTGTCGCAGCGCGGTGTCGAAGGGCAGTTGCTCTGGATGACGTCGAGTGGCGGCGTGGTGCCGAGTTCTTCGGCTTCGCGCACGCCGGTGCGGTTGATCGAGTCGGGTCCCGCGGCGGGTGCCGTGGCGGCTGCAGACTACGCGCGCCAAGCCGGCGAATCGAGCGTGCTGTCGTTCGACATGGGCGGCACGACCGCCAAGCTGTGCCTGATTCCGAACGGCCAGCCCATGGTGGCCAACGACCTCGAAGTGGCCCGCCACGAGCGCTTCCGCAAGGGCAGCGGCTTTCCTCTCAAGATCCAGTCGATCCACATGATCGAGATCGGCGCGGGCGGCGGCAGCATCGCGGCGCGCAACAAGCTCGGCCTGCTGGGCGTGGGGCCGCGCAGCGCGGCCGCCGCGCCGGGGCCGGCCTGCTATGGGCGCGGCGGCACGGAGCCGACGGTGACCGATGCCGACCTGCTGCTGGGCTACCTCAACGAGAACTCCTTCCTGGGCGGCGACTTCGCGCTCGACAAGCCTGCTGCCGAATCGGCGATGGCCCGGCTCGCGAAGGAGCTCGGCATTTCGCTCGAGCGCTGCGCCTGGGGCATCCACGACATGGTCAACGAGAGCATGGCCGAGGCCGCCTCGATGCAGGCCACCGACAGCGGCGTCGACCCGCGCGCGCTGCCGCTGATCGCCTTCGGCGGGGCAGGGCCGGTGCATGCCTACGGCGTGGCCCGCAAGCTGGGCATCCGCAAGGTGATCTGCCCGCTGGGCGCCGGTGTGACCTCGGCCATCGGGCTGCTGGGCGCGCCGGTGGCGGCGGACCTGTCGGCCAGCCTGCCGATGCGCATCTCGGCCTGGAACCCGAGTGCGGTGAACGTCGTCAAGGCCACGCTCGCGGACCAGGGGCGCGAAGTGGTGCTGGCGAGCAAGGTGCCGGTGGACCACATCAGCTACTCATACACCGTGGACATGCGCCACGTGGGCCAGGGCTACGAGATCTCGGTGCCGCTGCCTGAGCTGGACCCGGCGGACCCGAAGTTCGTCGAGGAGCTGCTGGCCCGCTTCCATGCCAACTACGTGGCCCTGTACGGCCGCGCCGTGAGCGGCACCGACGCGGAGGTCATCACCTGGCGCGTGCGGGCCAGCGGGCCGAAGGCGCCTGTCTCGCTCGCGAGCCTGCGCAGCGAGTCGAATGTGGCGCGCGATGCACGCAAGGGCACGCGGCCGGTCTTCTTCTCCGAACTCGGCAAGTACGTCGACACGCCGGTCTACGACCACTATGCGCTGGTGCCCGGCGTGCCGGTCGAAGGGCCCGCGATCATCGAGCAGCGCGAGTCGACCGTGGTGATGGGGCCCAATGCCAGCGCCTCGCTCGATGCCCAACACAACCTGATCATGCTTTTGTCCTGAGGTCTTCTTGCCATGTCCATGCTCAAACCCGACTTCAACGACCCGATCACCCTGCAGGTGATGTGGGACCGCCTGGTCTTCATCGCCGACCAGGCCGACAGCGCGCTCGGCCGAACGGCCTTCTCGCCGATCGTGCGCGAGAACCACGACTACGTGAACGTGCTGCTCGACGCCAAGGGCCGCGCGCTCGCGCAGTGCACCTGGTCGATTCCTGTGTTCATCACCACGCTGCCGATGGCGGCGCAGAACTACTTCCTCAAGGCCTTTCCGCCCGAGTCGCTCGAGCCCGGCGACGTGCTCGCCACCAACGACCCGGTGATCGGCACGGGCCACCTGCCGGACATGGTCATGCTCACTCCGATCTTCCGAAAGGGAAAGATCGTGGGCTATGCGGGCAGCATCGCCCACCTGCCGGACATCGGCGGCCGGCCGCAGTCGCCGGACTCGACCGACATGTTCGAAGAGGGCATCCGCATCCCGATGCTCAAGCTGTTCAAGGCCGGCAAGCCCAACACCGATGTGTTCGCCGTCATCGAGGCCAGCGTGCGCCTGCCGCACGAGGTGCGCGGCGACATCCAGAGCATGGTGGCCGCCAACGAGGTGATGAGCCGCGAGCTCACGCGCTTCATGGACGAGTACGGCCTCGAAGACTGCGACGGCCTCGGCGAGGCGATCTTCAGCCGCTCGGAGCGCCACATGCGCAAGGCCATCGCGGCCTGGCCGAACGGCAGCTACAAGGCCGACATGACGATCGACGGCTTCGAGTCCGACGTGAAGCTGTGCGTGAGCGTGGAGGTGCGCGACGACTCCATCCATGTCGACTACACCGGCACCTCGCCCGAGGTGGCGCGCGGCATCAACGTGGTGCCGCACTACCGCGTGGCGCACAGCGTGTATGCGCTCAAATGCCTGCTCGACCCTGAGACGCCGAACAACGAGGGTTGCATGGTCGCGCTGACCGACTCGGCGCCGGCGGGCTCCATCCTCAACCCGCGGCCGCATGCGGCGGGCGCGGCGCGCAACCTCGTGGGCCATTGCATTCCGAGCCTGATCTTCAAGGCGCTGCAGCACGTCGTGCCCGATGGTGCGATGGGCGACAGCGGCGGCGCGCCGATCTGGGGCATCAACTGCCAGGGCCAGCGCTCCGACGGCACGGCCTATGGCAGCGCGCAGAACTTCCATGGCGGGCAAGGCGGCCGCTCGTCGATGGACGGCCTGGACACACTGAGCTTTCCGTCCAACTGCCGCGTGACGCCGATCGAGATGTACGAGCTCGCGGTGCCCGTGCTCACCGAGTGCAAGGAGCTCATTCCGGACTCGGGCGGCCCCGGCAAGTTTCGCGGCGGGCTGGGCCAGCGCGGCGTGATTCGCAACCTGTCGGACCGCGAGATGAACATCTACCTGAGCACCGAGCACGTGAAGTACCCCTGCCTCGGCGTGCTGGGCGGCCAGGCCGGACGCAATGGCGCGGTGCGGCACGACGGCAAGGCCGTGTTCCCGAAAGGCCGGCTGGTGCTGGCGCCGGGCGAGCGTCTCACGATCGAACTGCCGGGCGGCGGCGGCTGGGGCGATGCGCAGCAGCGCTCGCGCGACCTGGTCGAAGACGACTTGCGCCAGGGCCTCGTCAGCATGGCCGGCGCGCAGGCCGACTATGGGTACGAGGCCGAGGCGGGCTCCGAAACGCAGAAAGCGGTGGCGTGATGGCCGGCGCACTGAAGGGACAGGTCGCGCTCGTCACCGGTGGCGGCTCGGGCATTGGCCGCTCCACCGCGCTGATGCTCGCCGCCGAAGGCGCACGCGTCGTCGTGATGGGCCGGCGGGCCGAGCCGCTGCAGGCCGTGGTCGACGAGATTCGCGGCGCCGGAGGCGAGGCTTGGGCGCGCCAGGCGGACCTGCAGGAACGCGAGCAGCTCATCGCGCTGGTGCGGTGGACCGAGAAAGAGGTCGGCCCCATCGGCATCCTCGTCAACAACGCGGGCCTCACCAGCCGCGTGCGCAACATCCGCTGGATCGAGCCGGACGACTGGGAGTCGGCGGTGTCGGTCAACCTGACGGCCGTCTACGTGCTGATCCAGGCCGTGCTGCCGGGGATGCTCGATGCGGGAGCCGGCACCATCGTCACCGTGTCTTCGCTGGCTGCCGTGCGCCCGAACCTGCTGGGCGGTGCACCCTACGGCGCGGCCAAGGCGGCGGTGACGAACCTGATGGGCTTCGTGCACGTCACCTTCCGCAACAACAACATCCGCGCCACCACCATCCTTCCCGGCGAGGTCGACACGCCGATCATGGACACGCGCGTGCGCCCGCCGAGCGCGGAAGAGCGCGCCGCCATGGTCGCGCCCGACGACGTGGCGCGCGCCATCCTGCTGGCCTGCACGCTGCCGCAGGGCACCACCATCGAACAGCTGGTGATCAGCCCGACCCGCGCGCGCGACCAGGGCCCCGACATCGAGATCAGCCGCTGGCTCGGCGCCCCCGACGGAACACCCGGCAAACCCTGAACGAGACGAAGCATGAGCGACACCCTCCATCAACGCCTGGCACGCGGCGACTCCGTGCTGATGGTCAACCCCAACCATGTGTCCCCCACGCTGTGCGAGAAGCTCGTGCGCTCGGGCGTGGACTCGGTCTTCATCGACTGCGAACACGGCCTGGCCAGCTTCGAGGACATCCATCACATGGCCAAGGCTGCGCGCTATGCCGGCGGCTTCGGCATCGTGCGCCCGCAGAACCAGGAGCGCTCCACCATCACGCGCTGCCTCAACGCGGGCGCGGACGGCGTGATGGTGCCGCTGATCCACACCGCGGAGATCGCGCGCCAGGTGGTGCACACCTTCCGCTATGCCTGCCCCGACGATCACGCGACGAGGCTGCTGGTCGGCATGGTGGAGTCGGTCGAGGCCGTGCGCAACCTCGACGAGATCCTGGCGGTCGAAGGCATCGACGTGTTCTTCGTCGGGCCGGGCGACCTGTCGCAGTCGATGGGCTATTCGCCCGCGGTGGCGCCGGGCAAGCGCCGCCCGCAACCCGCGCTCGACCTGATCGACCAGACGCTGCAGCGCATCCGCGCGGCCGGAAAGATCGCGGGCACCCTGGTCGTGAAGCAGGACGTCGAGCACCTGGTGTCGATGGGCGCGCAGCTGCTGTACTACCACGCGGACCCTTTCGTGACGGAAGGCGTTGCGGCGATGCGCAACCTATCGCAGCCGGTGGCGGCCGTCGCACACTGAGCTGCGAGAAATCAGGGCTGCAGTGATACGGCTTCCGGTGCGCGGATGCCCGCGAGCCGCCCGGCGGCGAACAGGTTGTCGATCTGCTCGCGCAAGATCTCCAGCACGGCGCGCGCCTGGTCGGACATCGGCAGGTGGTCCGGCACGCACAGCGACACGGTGGCCTGCAGCACGGGCTCGACGATCCTGCGGATCATCGGTGGGTTCGCGGCCGGCGGAAAGTCCGCCAGCGCCGATGGCAGGATGGTCGCGCCCACGCCCGCCTGGATCGCCTGGCGCAGCGTTTCGGCGGATTCGATCTCGGCGCGGATGTTGGGCACCACGCCGACGCGCGCGAAGGCCTCGTCGACCATCCGCCGCAGGAAGTGCATGCGGCTCGGCAGCAGCAGGTCGATGCCGGCCAATGCGCGCAGGGCAATCGTCTGGTCGTCGTTCTGCTCCAGTTCCATGCCCGGCGGGGCAATGAGGAACAGGTCTTCGGTCAGGAGCGGCTGCAGCATGAGCCCCTTCATGGGACTGCCCGCGTAGATGATCGCCATGTCCAGGCGCCCGGTCATCACCATCTCGCTCAACACCAGGCCGAAGTTGTCGTTGATGAACAGGTTGACGCCCGGGTACGCGCTGCGCACGGCCTGCAGCAAGGGCATCGACAGTGCCGAGGCTGTGCTGTACGTGGCCAGCCCGACCGAGACGGGGCCCGAGACGAAGCTCTCGTCCGTGCGGTTCATCAGCTCGCGCTCCACCTGCTCGAGGTGGCTCAACATGATCTGCGCCTGGCGGTAGAGCTCGTTGCCCGCGGGCGTGGGCGTCACGCCCGCGTTGGAGCGGTTCAGCAGCTTGTGTTTGAAGTGTTCCTCGAGCGAGGCGATGTGCTGGCTCAGGGCCGGCTGCGCAACGCTCAGTTGCGCGGCGGCCGCGGAAAGACTGCGTGCGTCCACCGCGGTCACGAAGCTCTTGAGGGTCTTGAAATTTACCGTCATGGGAAGTCGGGTGCGAACTGATCGTAACCCCGGTTGACGCTGCCAACGCGTGGCTCGATGCTTGCTTGCAAACAGAGCAGCAAGACGACGGAGACCCGGTGAACCTCAGGCGGTTGAAATATTTCGTGAAGATTGTCGACGTGGGCAGTCTCACGCAGGCCTCGGAGGTCCTGCATGTCGCGCAGCCGGCGCTGAGCCAGCAGCTGGCCACGCTCGAAGGCGAGTTCAACCAGCGCCTGCTCCTGCGAACGCAGAAGGGCGTGGTGCCCACGGAAGCCGGCATGGTGCTGTACCGGCACGCGCAACTGATCCTGCGCCAGTTCGAGCAGGCGCGTGCCGATGTCGTCAATGCGGGGCGCAGCCTGGCGGGGCAGGTGTCGGTCGGTCTCGCGCCGGGCACCGCGGCCTCGGGCCTGGCCTTGCCGCTGCTGCAGACGGTGCAGGAGCGGCATCCGCAGCTCATGCTGCACATCAACGAGAACTTCGGCACCACGCTGTGCGACGTGGTACGCAACGGCCTCATGGACATGGCCGTTCTGTATGGCGGCGAGCATGCGGTGCGGGGCCTGTCGTTCGATCCGCTGCTCACCGAGGACCTCTGCGTCGTGGCCTCCCACGGCATGCTGCGCATGGATGGCGACGAGCTGGCGCTGGCCGAGCTGCGCGACGTGGACCTGCTCCTGCCCAGCATCGACAACCAGCTGCGCCGCAGCGTGAACCGGGCCTTCGCCTCGGCGAAGATGATTCCGCGCGTGGTGGCCGAAATGGAGTCTTCGAGCACGCTGTCCGCCGCGGTCGCATCGGGCGTGGGCGCGACGATCCTGCCCGTGTCGCTCGCGCGCTCCGTCGCGGCCACGGCCGCGGTCGATGTCAGGCGGCTGGTGTCGCCGCACATCGAGATTCCGCTGGCGCTATGCGCTTCGGATCACCTGCCCCTGTCGGAGCCTGCACAGGTTGTCAAGGGCATCCTGATGGAGCTAGTCAATCGCCTCGAGTTGGGTGGCGGCATGCACACGGTCCACTAACAAGCTGCCGAAGTACCGGCCGACCGAAGTTGCTGTTCAGTTCCCGTGAGTCCGATTTCGTGATCCGACGAAATTGGCGGATTCAGCATGCTGCAATGGCTCGTCCAAAGCGTGTATTTCAGAGCTCATCGAGCAAGCGGGCGTTATTCGTGCCGTACACGCTGGACTGGACGAGCACGACCCGATGCACACCAAGAGATGCGTGCATCTGCATCAGACTGAAGAAGCCGTGGCGGGCAGTGGCGTATAGAGGCGTAAGAGCGCCTCAACCAGCCAGCGACTCAGCAGCAATCTCATGCTGCATGACGTCTACCCAACGTGCCTTGACCAGCTGCGCCATCCGCTCAGGCACTACCCTGACACCTGCATTGTTTGCGCCGGCGGCGGGAAGTACTTCGCTGAAGCTCCGCAGCGAGACGTCGCAATAGACATCCAGCTGACTTGCAAGCCCGAAGGGCCCAACGCCTCCAATGGGGTGGCCCGTTACCTTCTCCACCTCGCTCGCCGCCAGGAAGCGGGCCTTTGCCCCAAACTGATCTTTGTACTTTCTGTTATCCAGTCGAGCATCGCCTCGGGCGACGAGCAAGATCACTTGCTCGCCTACGCTCATAGACAGCGTCTTGGCAATCTGTCCCGGAGTGACACCGAACGCCACGGCCGCCATCGCGACCGTAGCGCCACTCGTTTCCACCTCAATGATTGAAAGATCCGGGGCATGCTCGGCGAGAAACTGTTTGACGGAGTCGAGACTCATGATGAGGGTTGCGATTGAAAACCATGAATGGGCGTTGGACAGACACAGCGACGAGTGCTGCGCTCTCGCACCATGTGGGGCACGTTGCGCTCTCAGTGTTGCACCTCGCAGGTCTTGCGTACATTGGCTGAAACGCCATATTCATGACTGTTTCCGACATTCAAGTTATTACGCTGCTGATTTCGGCCAACCAGAAGATGACATCGATCTGGTCCAGGGATAGATAGATATGCCCGGGAACTGTCATCGAGCAGGCATGTATCCGGGCACTACCAAGCGTGCTGTTTGTCGTTTGGGAACGAGCCATCCTTGACCGCTACGACATACGCTGCAAAGGCGGCATCCACGGCCGACGCACCGCCCATGAAGTTCCGCACGAACTTCGCCATGCGTCCCAGATTGAGCCCCAGCATGTCGTGCATCACCAGGACTTGCCCAGCCGTTCCGCTGCCAGCACCAATGCCGATCGTGGCGCAAGACGTCATGTCACTGGTGATGCGGGCCGCAAGTTGTCCGGGCACCATCTCAAGAACCATCATCGACGCGCCGGCAGCTTCAAGTGCTGCCGCGTCGCGCCGGATCTTGTCGCCGGCCTCTTCTTGACGCCCCTGTACGCGATATCCGCCCAACGCCGACACCGTTTGCGGCGTCAATCCCAGGTGGGCGCAAACAGGAACTCCGCGCTCGACCAGAAAAGCCGCCACGTCAACGGTCCACCCACCACCCTCGAGCTTGACCATATGGGCGCCCGCTCGCATCAACAGCGCTGCCGATGCCATGGCCTGCTCCCGCGATTGCTGATAGCTGCCGAAAGGAAGATCCGCAATGATGAGAGAACTACCTTGCGAGCGTTCGAGTCCCAAGGATACGCATTTGGTGTGATATCGCATATCTTCAAGTGAAACGCCAACCGTGGTGGCCCGGCCTTGGCAAACCATCCCCAAGGAGTCGCCGACCAGCAGGCAATCAACACCCGCGGCATCTGCGACTGCCGCGAATGTGGCGTCATAGGCCGTAAGCACCGCAATCTTCTCTCCGCTTGCTCGCATTTCGGCAATTCGCGACGTGGTGACCTTCTTGCGTTTCGGGATTGTGCTGCGCTCGCTTCCATACGGCACCGCCGCATCGCTGGCGCCGCGGGAATGTGCGCCATGGCTGTCTCTGGATGCACTGTTAGTCACTGAAGTGGGCTCCCTGAACAAGAAATGGAAGAGGATTGAAGTCCAGTTGACCCCGGCCGCTCAGCTCGAGATTCACTCCTCGATTGCGCCGCCGATCGAGCGCAGATACTGGCGGAATGTCATGTTCTCGTCGGCGTTTCTTGCGGCCAGGAAATCATCGAAGCGAGCCTGTCTCCGGAAGGTTGCACCGAGTTGCATGCGTGCCGCCTGGCTGCGCTCGGTGTCCCGAATCGAGGTTGCCAGCTCCGCCACCTTTTGGGCTTGGCTCAAGGGTATGAAGATCACCCCATCGTCGTCACCCAGCACAAAGTCGTCGGGGGTGAGGACATGTTCGCCACAACCGGCAGAGATGAGAGCGTCGGCCTCCTGTGCGTCCAAACGCTGCGGCCCTGCAGGCAAGGTGCCCAGGCTGAAAATGGGCAGTCTGATGGTCCGCAATTCCGATGAATCGCGGTGCAAACCCCAGATGACGATGCCGCGCAGGCCTGCCAGGGCGGTTTCCAGAGTGACGAGGTCACCAACGCAGGCCTCGTCCAAACGCCCACCGTTGTCGACCACAAGAACATCTCCGGGCGCGGCACGGTCGATTGCTTCGAGAAAAACGTCGACGCTGCCATAGTGCCGCGCAGGACGTACCCGGCCAACGATGTGGGAACCGCTCCACAAGGCACGAATTCCAGCGGGTGCACAACGAAGCGCGATACCCAGACGCATGCATGCGTCCGCTACGTGCGGCGTCGTGAGGTCAAGGTACGTACGTTGAAGTTTCACAGAGTCCATGTCATTGCCCCTGGGACAAAGTGGTGCCGCGCAGATCGCGCAGGAGATGGTTGTTGCGGTTCGTCATCGCAATCGAATAGCGCCAGCCGCGTCCGATGCGGATGGGGCGCAGCGTGGCGAGAGGCTCGATAGGCGCGTCGTAGATCGTCAATGCCGCGTCGCCCTGCCAGACGGGGCTAGCCTGAACGCTCTCGGCCTGGAGCCGGACGAGTTCGTAGACAGCCGGTTGATCGTGCTGGCCCTCGAACATCGACGGGAAGTGCCGCAAAGCGACGATGGGCCGGCTGCCGAAAGTCACGGCGGAGCCGTCGGCAAGGGCTGACAATTTCACGTGACCTTCGGCGAGGCGCCGGTCCTTGACGGCCACCGTGCCGGCAAAGGTGGCGCCGACCTCCAGCTTGGGCGATGCAATCGAGGGCATACCCATGGACCGTGTGATCCATACCGAGCCGATCTTCTTTGGATAGCCGAGCGCCCAGCCGCGCGCCAGCGACGTGTCCTGATCAACCACGATGTAGGGGCAGTACTGCATGAGCTTGCCCTCGTACTGGACGCTCGCCAATACGATGCATTCGCGATATTGCGCGCGGATTGGGTCGAGCAGTTCGCCGCCGGTATCGGTGCAGGCTTGCCAATCGACGAAGGAAACCGTCACCAGGCCCGCCTCGTCTGGATGCAAGCTCAGGCCCGGCGGCAGCAATGCCTCGATGGCGACCGGGTCGACCCAGGTCTCGATCGTGATGAAATCAGCCGCATAGTGCCACGGTGGACTGGGGGCGATACTTGCCTGCCCATCATGGGAGAAGGGCCCCATGAAGCCTTGCGAAGCCGCGAATCGTGTCATACAGGTCTCCTGCTTTTGGTTTGAAAAAGGGCGGGGTGGCACTCCCGCAAAATTTGCGGCTTACGACAGCCGCTCCAACCAGCCGCGTGGATCTGGAGCGCGTCCGAATTGAAGGTCTGTCAGGGCGGCTTTCAGGCGCTGCGTGATGAGGCCAGGACTACCATCGCCGATGGTGAAGTGGTGATTGCGCCCTTTGACTCGCCCGATGGGAGCCACGACCGCGGCCGTGCCGCACGCGAAGGACTCCCGCAGCCGCCCGCTCGTGGCGTCTTCCTGCCACTGGTCAATGGAGTAAGGCTCCTCGCGAACAGTCATGCCGAGATCGCGGGCCATGGTGATCAGCGATTCGCGCGTGATGCCCGCCAAGATCGTGCCGGTCAGGGGCGGTGTTTGAATGGAACCATCTGCGAACACAAAGAAGATGTTCATTCCACCGAGTTCCTCAATCCAGCAGCGTTCCACAGCGTCAAGGAAGACCACCTGATCGCATTGCTCACGGATGGCCTCAGCCTGCGCGGCCAGGCTTGCAGCGTAGTTGCCGCCGCATTTGGCGTCGCCAGTTCCGCCGGGGGCGGCGCGCGTGAAATGGTCGGAAGCCCAGAGTGTCACCGCAGCAGCGCCACTCTTGAAGTACGGCCCCACCGGCGAGGCCACGACGCAGTAAAGATATTCGGCTGAAGACCTGACTCCGAGAACAGCCTCGGTGGCAACCATGAACGGCCTCAGATACAGCGCAAAGCCCGGCGCGGACGGAATCCAGTCGTTGTCCACGCGCGCCAGCGCACGCACCGATTCGGTAAACAGTTCCTCGGGCAAGAGCGGCATGGCGAGGCGCGTGGCCGAGTGGCGGAAACGGCGCGCATTCTGCTCGGGACGGAACAGGCCCGTACCTCCTCCGTCCAGCCGATAGGCCTTCATGCCTTCAAAGATCGCTTGCGCGTAGTGCAACACAAGCGCTGACGGGTCAAGGCTCAATGCCTGGCGAGGACCGATCTTTGCACCATGCCAGCCTTGGTCCTTCGAGTACTTGATGGTGGCCATGTGGTCGGTGAAAACCTCGCCAAAAACAGGACTCTCCAGCAGCCGCTGGCGTCGCCCATCACTCACCGGAGCGGGATTCTTTTCGATAGCGAAGGGCTGTATGTCAACCGAGGTCATGCTTTAACTCCGTGAACCAGAATTCCTCAAAACCCAAGAAATTCTAGGCCTCATGCTCCGCAATTGTTGTTCTTTTTGACCCTCTTATTTCCTAAAATAGGCACGCCATGCCCACATTTTCAGAAATACGAGCATTCGATTGCGAGACCATGAAATGATGAAAGATCTGGACAGAATTGATCGCCGAATCCTCCAGGCACTACAAGAAGATGGACGGATTCAAAACGTGGAACTGGCGGAGAAAGTCGGGCTGTCGCCATCGCCATGTCTGCGGCGTGTGAAGCACCTGGAGGAGTCCGGCGTCATTGAAAAGTACGTCGCGGTGCTCGATGCCCCGAAGATCGGACTGGGTCTGACCGTGTTCGTCCGCATTTGGCTGAAAAGCCAGGATGCCCAGACCATCGAGGCGTTTACGGCAGAAGTGATGCAGCTTGATGAAATTGTGGAATGCCACCTGATGGTCGGGGACTGCGACTTCCTGCTTCGCGTGGTGGCCGCAGACCTCGACGCATATAGGAAATTCCAGGGCGAGTATCTGACCCGCATCAAGGGAGTACAGAGCGTCAAGAGCGAGTTGCCCATGCAGAAGATCAAGATGACGTCGAAGCTCCCTCTCTGATCCGAATCCTCCCGCAGTTTGGAACGTGACTCCTCGCGTGCCGAACTCACAGGTGACCCTCCAAACTCTGCAAGGCGACCGACTGCTCCCATGTTCATGCTCCTCGCACCTGGGTAGTGTATGCGTCCGC
>NZ_AKIW01000084.1 GCF_000282635.1 Variovorax sp. CF313 | reverse complement strand
CCGGCTTCGCCGGGCCTCAGGTGTCGCCCCCGGTAGGGGGCTGGCGCAGCGGACACGAAGTGCCGCGCAGCCTGGGGGCGAGCCCTGATCAGTGGGCGTCGAGCAGCTCGACGTCGAACTTCAGGGTGGCGTTCGGGGGGATCACGCCGCCGGCGCCGCGGGCACCGTAGCCCAGCGATGCGGGAATGATCAGCGTGCGCTTGCCGCCGATCTTCATGCCGGCGACGCCTTCGTCCCAGCCCTTGATGACCTGGCCGGCGCCCAGCGAGAACGCGAAGGGGTCGTTGCGGTCGCGGCTGGAGTCGAACTTGGCGCCTTGCGTGCCGTCGTTGTAGAGCCAGCCGGTGTAGTGCACGTGCACGTGCTGGCCGGCCTTGGCTTCGGTGCCGGTGCCGACTTCGGTGTCTTCGTATTGCAGGCCGGAGGGGGTGGTGGGCATGGGAAACGCTCCTTGCGTCGATGTGAGATCAATGGATCGAAGGCGCGGAGTTTACCGAGGCCGGGCAGGGCGACCTGTCGTCCTTCAGGTCTGGCTGGTGTCGTCGGAGGGCGGCGCGGGTGTGGTAGCAGGGGCTGCCACAGGGGCGGGAGCGGGTGCGGCTGCTGGCGAAGCTGCGGCGGCTGGTGCCGGGGCTGCTGCCTTCTTGAGCTGCCCCAGTTGCCACTTGCCTGCGAAGGCCTGCAGGTCGGACAGGCGCTTGAGCAGGTCCTGTCCGCTCAGCGTGAGGCTGTAGCCGTCGCTGCCGTGGCCGACGATGCCGGCCTCGCGCAGTTCCTTGATGCGGGTGTTGAGCGTGTTGGGAGTGATGCCGCCCACGCTGTCCTGCAGCAGCCGGAAGGTCTGCGCATGGCCATCGCGCAGGGCCCAGAGCACGCGCAGTGCATAACGGGCTTCGAGCAGGGCGAGCAGCTGGCTGACGGCTGCGTTTTCCTTGGTACTCATCGACATCATCTCCTCGAAGCTGGGCGGGCCGTCGACCTTGGGGCAGGGCGATGCTTCGCGTTCTTGTGGTGGGTTACGGACCGTTTCGTTGGCCGGCGACTATAGCGCAAATGATGAGGATGCTACTAGTTTTATAGCTGCCAGGGCATACTGCATGCGGGTTGTGAGGCAAAGCCTCACAAGTTGGCGTAGTCGGCCATGGCTTCGCCCAGCCGGATCGCGCGGCCTGGCGACCACGCCGGGTTGAAGGCCAGCGCAGGCGCCGGGAAGAGCATGACCACTGTCGAGCCGAGCAAGAAACGGCCCATCTCGTCGCCCTTGCGGATGTCGATCTGCCGGTCGTTGTAGCTCCACTCGCGCAGTTCGCCCACGCGCGGCGGATTGACCACGCCGTGCCACACGGTGGCCATGCTGCCGACGATGGTGGCACCCACCAGCACCAGCACGAAGGGCCCGTGCGCCGATTCGAAGACGCATACCACGCGCTCGTTGCGTGCGAACAGGCCGGGCACGCCGCGCGCCGTGGTCGGGTTCACCGAGAACAGGTCGCCCGGCACATGGATCATGCGCACCAGCCGCCCGTCGCAGGGCATGTGGATGCGGTGGTAGTCCTTCGGGCTCAGGTAGAGCGTCGCGAAGCTGCCGTGCGCGAACTTCGCGGCCAGCGCGGCGTCGCCGCCGACCAGCGCGGTGGTCGTGTAGTCGTGGCCCTTGGCCTGGAAGATCTGGTCGCCGCGGATCGCGCCGAACTGGCTGATCGCGCCGTCCACGGGGCAGACCAGGTCTGCCTGTGCGAGCGGCCGCGCGCCGGGCTTGAGCGCGCGCGTGAAGAACTGGTTGAAGCTCTTGTAGTGGTGGATGTCCGACTCGAGCGCCTCGCCCATGTCCACGCCGTACTTGGCCACGAAGCGCCGGATGATCCACGTCGTGACGGCGCCCCGTTCCTTGCCCGCGACCCAGCCGGCGAAATTGGTCAGGGCCTGCTTGGGGAACAGGTATTGGGGCAGTACTGCGGAGCGGTCGGACACGTGGGAGAAGCCTGGAATGCGGAATCGGAAGGGCATTCTATAAAGCGCTTCTCCCCGGGAACGTAGGAAGCTTCCCTTGGTTCGCGTCCCGCCGTCAGTCGGCCTTGATCCCCGCGGCCTTGATCACCTGCGCCCACTTTTCCACTTCGGCCTTCTGGAACGCCGCGATCTGCGCGGTGCTCAGGTCGGCCGGCTCCATGCCGAAGCTCTTGAGCTTGTCCTGCATCTCGGGCGCGGAGAGGATCTTGCGGATCTCGGTGTGCAGCCGGTCGACCACCGGTGCCGGCGTGCCCGCGGGCACGAAGATCGCCTGCCATGACACGACCTCGAAGTCCTGCAGGCCGGGCACGCCCGACTCGGCCACCGTCGGCACGTCCGGCATCGAGGCCAGCCGCTTCGACGAGGTGACCGCGATGGCGCGCAGCTTGCCGCTCTGGATGTGAGGGCCGGCGACCACCGTGGTGTCGAACATCATGTCGACCTGCCCGCCGATCACGTCCTGGATTGCCGGGCCGCTGCCCTTGTACGGAATGTGCGTGAACTTCACGCCCGACTTGAAGGCCATCAGTTCCAGCGCGAGGTGCTGCGAGGTGCCCGTGCCGGCCGAGGCCGACGAGAGCCCGCCGGCCTTGGCCTTGCTGGCTGCGATCACGTCCTTCAGTGTCTTGTACGGGCTTGCCTGGTTCACCACCAGCACCACCGGGTTGGTGCCGATCAGCGTCACCGGCGCGAACGACTTCTGCGGGTCGTAGCCCAGCTTGGGATACAGGCTCACGTTGATCGCGTGCGAGCTGATCGTGCCGCCGACCATCGTGAAGCCGTCGGGCGCGGCGCGCGAACCGACCTCCGAGCCCACGCTGCCGCCGGCGCCGCCCTTGTTGTCGATGATCACGCTCGTGCCCAGCACGGGGCCGAGCTTCTGCCCGATCAGGCGGGCCAGCACGTCGGTGGTGCCGCCGGCGGGAAAGGGCACGAGGTAGGTGATGGCCTTGCCCGTCGGCCAGTTGCCGCCGCCCTGCGCGAAGGCGGCCGGAAGGCCGGCGGCGAGGGAAGAGGCGAGGGCGGTGCGAATGAGTGTGCGGCGTTGCATGCAGGTGTCTCCTTGTGATGGGTGGTGCGGGGCCGTCAGGGCATGTCGACGATCTCGATCCAGTTCGGGTTCTTGCCGACGTCCAGGTGCTGGGGCCTGCCCAGCGCGCCGGTGGCGGCGTCGATGGCGTAGAGCGAGATGCCGTGCGATTCCTGTCCCGCGGCGATGAGATAGCGCCCGCTGGAGTCGATGGCGAAGCCGCGCGGCACCTTCTCGGTCGGGGTCTGGCCCAGCGGCTGCAGTTGTCCCGTGGCGGCATCGACCTTGAACGCCGACAGCGTGCTCGAGGTGCGCTCCGACGCGTACAGGTAGCGCCCGTCGGGCGTCAGGTGCAGGTCGGCGGCCCAGGGCTTGCCGGTGAAGCCGGCGGGCAGCGTGGTCGTGCTCTGTTCGAGCTTGAGCGTGCCGCGCGCCGCGTCCCATGCGAACACGTGCAGGGCGGCGTCGAGCTCGTCCAGCAGATAGACGTGGCGCTGCGCCTTGTCCCAGATGAAGTGGCGCGGGCCCGATTTCGTGGATGTGGTCGTCAGCGGCGGATCGTTGGGCGACAGCAGGCCCTTCTCGGCGTCGAAGCGCCAGCTCGACACGTTGTCGCCGCCCAGGCTGGTGGCCAGCACGAAGCGGTTGCTGGCGTCCGCGTGGATCGCGTGCGCGTTGGGCCCGGTCTGGATCAATTGATGGACGGGGCCCGCGGCGCCGTCCTTGCCGATGGAATTGACCGTGATCTTGCCGCCTTGGTAGGAGGCCGCGAAGAGCCACTTGCCGCTCGCGTCCAGGTCGATGTTGGCCATGCTGTCGGCCAGCGGCGCCTCGCCGAGCTTCTGCAGCTTGCCGGTGGCGCCGTCGATCGACAGCGAGGCCACGCGAAACGGCTGCGAGCGCAGCGCGGCATACAGCACGCGCTTGTCGTGGCTCACCACCATCGGCATCACCGTGCCGCCGACGTTCAGCGTCTGCACCGGCTTGAGTGCGCCCTGGGCGCGGTCGAGCTCGAGCACGGAGATTTCCTGGCTGTCCGCGTTGGACACGTAGACCCAGGTGGCGGCCGAGGCGGGGCCGATGGCGGCCAGCCACAGCAGCGATGCGATGGTTTTTCTTTTCATGGTTCGCGGTTCAGGGTTTGATGTTCAGTTTGGTGATGAGCTGCTTGAAGTAGACGTTGTCCTTGGCCAGCGTCTCCTTGAACACGGCGCCGTCGGTGTAGACGTAGCCCAGGTTCTGCTTGTCCATCACCTCGTGCATCAGCGGCTCGGCGGCGGTCTTCGCCGTCATCTCGCGCAGCTTCGCCATCACTTCGGGCGGTGTGTTCTTCGGCGCGCCGAGGCCGCGCCAGGTGCCGATCGACAGATCGATGCCGCGTTCCTTGGCGGTGGGCACCTTCTCGAAGCCCTTCACGCGCTTGTCGGCCATCACCATCAGCACCTTGAGCTTGCCGCCCTGCACATGCGTGGTGACTTCGGCCGGGCTCACCGCCACGGCCTCGATGTGTCCGCCGAGCAGCGCCAGCACCGCCGGCGCCGCGCCCTGGAACGGGATGTGGCCGAACTTCGCGCCGGTCTTGTCTTCGAGCGCCGCGGCGGCAAGGTGCCAGATCGAGCCGTTGCCCGAGTTGCCCACGCGCACGCCCTCGGGCGACTTCTTCGCGGCCGCCAGGAACTCCTCGATGGTGTTCCACGGCGCGTCGGCCTTCACGGTGATCGCCGCCGGATCGGCGTTGAGCTGCGCGATCGGCTGGAAGTCGTCGTAGTTGAACTTGGCAAGGCCCAGGTGCGGCAGCGTCAGCAGCTCGACCGTGAGCACCGCGAGCTTGTAGCCGTCGGGCTTGGCGTTGATCACTTCCGTCCAGCCGATGGCGCCGCCAGCGCCGGGGCGGTTGACGATCACGATGCTCTGCGAGATGTGCTTGCGGCTCGCCTCGGAAAAAGCGCGTGCCAGGCCATCGGTCCCGCCGCCGGGCTGGTAGGGCACCAGCAGCTCGATCGGACGGTTCGGAAAATCGGCCTGCGCCGCGGCCGGCGTGGCCAGCCCGAGCGAAAGAGCCGCCGTGGCCGAGAGGGCGGCGATGCCGCGAACAAGCTGGATTCTTCTCATGATGTCGTCGTCTCCGTTGTTGATCCGATCCGGGGCCTCGCGCAAGGCCTCCTCGTGTTCTTCGTGCGTGCCTCAGGGCATGTACTGGCCGCCGTTCACCTCGATCACCTGCCCCGTGACGTAGCCGGAGAGCTGCTCCGACGCCAGGTACAGGAAGGCGCCGACGCATTCCTCGGGCACGCCGATGCGGCCCATCGGAATGCCGGCGCGGAAGTTCTCCAGCATCGCCGGCGTCGAGAAGCGGTCCTGGAACGGCGTCTGGATCACGCCGGGCGCCACGGCATTCACGCGGATGCGGTCGCCCACCAGCTCCTTCGCGAGCCCGTGCGTCGCCGTGCTCACGAAGCCCTTCGAGCCCGCGTACAAATAGGCGGCTGGCCCGCCGCCGGTGCGTGCCGCGACCGAGGTCACGTTGATGATGTTGCCGCCGCCCTGCGCGCGCATCAGCGGCACCACCTCGCGGCAGTAGGCGAGCACCGAGCGCGCGTTGATGTGCATCACCTCGTCGAACAGCGCGTCGTCGAACTCGGCGATCGGCACGCGCTTGACCAGGCTGCCGGCGTTGTTGACGAGCACGTCGATGCGCCCCAGCTGCGCCGCGGCCTGCTTCACGCATTCGCGGATTGCGGCCGTGTCGCGCACGTCGGCCTTCAGCGCGAAGGCGGTGCCGCCGGCCGCGCGGATGGTGTCGACCACCCCGTTCGCCGCATCGGCCGAGCTGTTGTAGTGCACCGCCACGCGCATGCCGCGCGCCGCAAAGGCGACGGCCACCGCGGCGCCGATGCCGGTGCTGGCGCCGGTGACGAGCGCTGTCTTGTCCTTGAGATCTTCCATGTCTTTGCTCCGTGCGAAGGGATCAGGTCACGGGTGCCGGGTTGAACAGCACCAGCGCGTTGTGCAGCTTCCAGTGCTCGGCCCATGTTTTCTTGCGGCCGCTGGCCACGTCGAGCATCAGGCGGAACAGCTCCCAGCCCACGTCCTCGATGCTGGCCTCGCCGTCGGCGATGCGGCCTGCGTTCACGTCCATCAGGTCGTGCCAGCGGCGCGCGAGGTCGCTGCGCGTGGCGACCTTGATCACCGGTACCTCGGCCAGCCCGTAGGGCGTGCCGCGGCCGGTGGTGAACACGTGCAGGTTGATGCCGGCCGCCAGCTGCAGCGTGCCGCAGATGAAATCGCTGGCCGGCGTGGCGGTGTAGATCAGGCCCTTCTGCGCTGCCTTCTCGCCGGGCGCGAGCACGCCGGTGATGGGCGCCGAGCCCGACTTGACGATGGAGCCCATCGCCTTCTCGACGATGTTCGACAGGCCGCCCTTCTTGTTGCCCGGCGTGGTGTTGGCGCTGCGGTCGACGCGGCCCTTCTGCAGGTAGGCGTCGTACCAGGCCATCTCGCGGATCATGGCCTCGGCCACCTCGGGTGTGGACGCGCGCGAGGTGAGTTGGTCGATGCCGTCGCGCACCTCGGTCGTTTCCGAGAACATCACGGTGGCGCCCGCGCGCACCAGCAGGTCGGTGCAGAAGCCCACGGCGGGGTTGGCGGTGACGCCCGAGAAGGCGTCGCTGCCGCCGCACTGGACGCCCACCACCAGTTCGCTGGCGGGCACGGTTTCGCGCCTGCGCCTGTTGAGCCGCGCGAGGTGCTCGTCGGCCTGGCGCATGACCGAGTCGATCATCGACATGAAGCCGACATGCTCGTCGTCCTGCAGGCAGACCACGTCGAGCTCTGCCGCACCGCCGCCGGCATCGCCGCGCTTGTCGACGATGGGAATGCTTCCCGGCGGCAGCAGCCGTTCGGGCTGCAGCTTCTCGCAGCCCAGGCTCACCACCATCACCTCGCCGCCGAAGTTCGGATTGAGGCTGATGTTGCGCAGCGTGCGGATCGGCACGATGGCATCCGGCGCATCGATGGCCACGCCGCAGCCGTAGCTGTGCTCCAGCGCCACCACGTCGTCGACGTTCGGGTACCTGGGCAGCAGCTCGGCCTTGATGCGCTGCACCGCGAAGTCGGTCACGCCGGCCACGCACTGCACCGTCTGCGTGATCGCGAGGATGTTGCGCGTGCCCACCGAGCCGTCGGCGTTGCGGTAGCCCTCGAAGGTGTAGCCCTCCAGCGGGGGCAGGGCGGGGGGCTTGACCGTGGCGATGGGCAGGCCGTCGAGTCCGGGCGCCACCGGCATGCGCATTACGCGCTCGTGCACCCAGCTGCCGCGCGGCAGTGCTTTCTGTGCATAGCCGATCACCACGTTGTAGCGCACGATGGCCGCGCCCTCGGCCAGGTCGGACAGGGCCACCTTGTGACCCTGGGGCACGTTGTCCACCAGCACCAGGCCGTCGGCGAACGAGGTGCCGGCCTTCAGGCCGCCGTCGTTCGCGACGATGGCCACGTTGTCGTTGGCGTGGATGCGGATGTAGAGCGGCGAGGCTCCGGAGGCAGCATTGCTCATCGTGAGGACCTTTGTTGCTTACAGCACCTTGTGGCCGGTCAGCATCGTGGGCAGCCAGGTGGAGAAGGCCGGCACGTAGGTCACCAGGGTGATGGCGATGAAGATCGCCAGATAGTAGGGCCAGGCGGTTTTCGTCGCCTCCCCGATGGATATCTTGCCGATCGCGCAGCCGATGAACTGCACCGTGCCCACCGGCGGGTGCACCAGGCCCAGCGCGCAGTTCAGCAGCAGCATCATCCCGAACTGCACCGGGCCCACGCCCATCTGGATGGCCAGCGGCAGGAACAGCGGCGTCGTGATCAGGATGTGCGCCGCCATGTCCAGGAAGATGCCCAGGAAGATCTGGATGATGTTGATGTACAGCAGCATCAGCCAGGGACTGGAGGTCGCGGCCAGCAGCACGGTCTCGATGGCGTCCGGGATCTCCAGGTAGGCCATCTGGTAGCGCAGCATGTTCGACACGCCGATCAGCAACAGGATCACGCCGGTGGTCTTCGACGCCTTGGCCAGCGACTTGAAGAGCTTCTCGCGCGTCATCGTGCGGTAGGCCACCACCGTGAGCAGCAGCGAATACGTCACCGCGATGGCCGCCGCCTCGGTGGCCGTTGCCACGCCCTTCATCACGCACACCAGGATGATCACGATCACCATCAGGCCGGGAATCGCAGCCAGGAAGGTCTTGGCCACCATGCCCCAGCCGGGGAAGCGCTCGACCATCGTGCTGCCGTCGGTGCGCTTCGGGTAGCCATGCTTGGCGGCCTGCCAGTAGGCGGCCACCAGCATGCACACCATGATCCAGAACACCGGGATCAGCCCCGCGAACATCAGGTCGCCGATGGACACGCCCTTGATGATGTGCCCGTCGATGGTGCCCACCGCGGCCTGCGCTGCGAAGGCGTAGATGATCATGTTGTGCGAGGTCGGCATCAGCGCACCTGAGAGCGAGGCGTGCGTCGTCACGTTCACCGCATACGCCGCGCTGTAGCCCTCGCGCTTCATGATCGGGATCATCACGCCGCCCATGGCCGAGGTGTCGGCCACGGGGGAGCCGGAGACGCCGCCGAACAGCGTCGATGCCACCACGTTGGCCAGGCCCAGGCCGCCCTTCCAATGGCCGACGAGGCTGCGCGCGAAGGCGACGATCTTGTCGGCGATGCCGCCGTGCAGCATCAGTTCGCCCGAGAAGATGAAGAAAGGAATGGCCAGGAACGAGAACACGTTCATGCCCGACACCATCATCTGGATGGCGGTCTCGAACGGCAGGCCCTCGTAGGCAAAGGTGGCCAGGCAGCTCAGCCCGATGGCGAAGGCCACCGGCATGCCGAGCAGCAGGAAGAGCACGAAGCTCAGCGACAGCACTGTCAATGCCATGATGGAACGACCTTCTGGTCTGTGAACTGAGCCGCCAGGTGCTCGAGGGAGAAGAGGGTGATCAGCACCCCCGCAAAGAGAATCGGCACGTAGCGCACGGCCTCGGACATGCCCAGCGTGGGAATGGTCGACTCGCGTGTGGACACGGCCATCTCGGCACCGCCCGCGATCAATGCGATGGCGAAACCGATGGTCAGCACATAGACAAGCGCCTTGCACCAGAACTGCGCCTTGGGCGGCAGTACCTTCACCAGCGAATCGAGGCCGATGTGGCCGGCGTCGCGCACGCCGGCGGAAGCGCCGAACATGGCGACCGAGATCACCAGCAGCAGCGCGACCTGCTCCACGTACGGCGGGGCGTCATTGAAGACGTAGCGCAGCACCACGCCGTAGACGACGACTGCGAGCAGGCCGACAAGGCACACGCAGGCGATGTACATCGCCCAGCGCGAAAGCCGTGCGTTCAGATGGGTCAGCAAATGCATTTGGAAGTCCTGCCTTGCCCCCTCCCTCCGAAAGGTGAGGGAGAGAAGCCGTGGGCGTCATTTCGTGTTGACGATTTCCTGCACCAGCGCCTTCAGCTCCGGCGTGGTGGCGAACTTGTCCCACACCGGCTTCTCGGCATCGACGAAGCCCTTGCGGTCGATATCGGCGGCGGCCACGACTTTCGCGCCGCCCTTGATGACGGCCGCCTTGGCGTCCTTCTCGCGCGGCTCCCACAGCTTCACGTAGTAGGGCACCGAGTCCTTCGCGGCCTTGCGGATCGCGGCCTGTTCTTCCTTGCTCAGCGTGTCCCAGATCTTCTTGGAGAACACCAGCACTTCGGGCGTCATGACGTGCATGGTCTCGGAGTAGACCGGCGCGGCCTCGAAGTGCTTGGCTTCGTCGTACGAGGGGTAGTTGTTCTCGGCGGCGTCCACCAGGCCGGTCTTCAGGCCGGTGTAGACCTCGGCGATGGGCATCGGCGTGGGCGAGGCGCCGGTGGCGCTCACCAGGCTCACCATCAGGTCGGAGGGCTGCACGCGGATCTTCAGGCCCTTCATGTCGGCCACTGTCTTGATCGGCTTCTTGGCGTAGACCGAGCGCGCGCCGCTTTCATACATGCACAGGCCGATGAAGCCGGCCTTCTCGAACGCGGCCAGCACCTTGTCGCCGGTCGGTCCGTACATGGCCTTGCGGAAATGCTCGATGTCGCGGAACAGGAAGGGCAGCGACGGAATCACCGACTCCGGCACGATGCCGTGGAACGAGGCGCTGCTCACGCGCACCATGTCCAGCGCGCCGATCTTCACCTGCTCGACCGTGTCCTTCTCCGAGCCCAGCGAACTGTCGGCGAAGATCTTGATGTTGTCCTTGCCGCCCGTGGCCTTCGACAGCTCATCGCCCATGAACTTCACCGCCTGGTTGGTGGGAAAGTCCTTGGCGTGCACTTCGGCGGAGCGGAAGGTTCGTGCCATGGCGGCGTTCGATACCGTGAGGGCGACCAGGCCGATCGCGATCAGGCCCGACAGCTTCTTCATTTGTAGTGATTTCATTCTTGATAGCTCCTCGGTGGATGAAAAGAAAACGCAGTGGATGAACAACAGGGTCAGATGCCGAAAGCGGGCTCCGCGAGGCCCTTCGCACCGGGCCGCAGCGCGAACACGCCGCCGGCCAGCGGCTGGTCCGAAAGGTCGGTGCCGCCGGGACGGATGGAGGTGACGAAGAGGGTGTCGAGGTCCGGGCCGCCGAAGGCGCACATGGCGGGCTTCTTCACCGGTACTTCGAGCGAGCGATCGAGCCGGCCGTCGGGCGTGAAGCGGTGCACCAGGCCGGCGTCGTTGCCGCAGATCCAGTAGCAGCCGTCGGTGTCCATGGCGGCGCCGTCGGGACGGCCGGGCAGGGGCTTCATGTCGATGAACAGGCGGCGGTTGGTGGGCGTGCCGGTGTCCGTGTCGTAGTCGAAGGCCCAGACGGCTTGTACGCCGGGGTGCGAGTCCGAGAGGTACATCGTGCGGCCGTCCGGGCTGAAGGCCAGGCCGTTGGGCACGATGAGATCGCCGAGGCGCTCAGCGGCGTTGTCGCTGCCCTTGCCGTAGCGGTAGAGGCGGCCGATGCGCGCGCCGGCCGCCATGTCGAGCAGCATCGTGCCGGCCCAGAAGCGGCCCTGTCGGTCGCAGCGGCCGTCGTTGAAGCGCATGGCCGGTGCCGCGTGCGCGACGGGGGCGAGCGGGCTGGCGGCCAACGTGCCATCGGTCTGCGGCTTCAGCGAGAACAGGCCGCTTTCCATGCCGGCGATCCATTCGCCGGGAACGTCGGCGCGCGGCGCGATGCAGGCGATCATTTCGTTCGCCGTCCATTGCGTGTGGCCTTCGCTCGCGTGCCAGCGGTTCAGTGTGCGCGCCGGAATGTCGACCCAGTACAGCGCCTGCTGCCCGCCATGCCACACCGGGCTTTCGCCGGTGCCGTTGCGCGCGTCAAGAACCAGTTCAGCTTGCATCGCCGAAGGGGCCTTGCGCGGTGAAGGCGCCGCCCTGGTAGATGGCGTTCGGGTCGGTGGGGGCGACAGGTGGTTGTGCCTCGACCTTGTCTCGGAACACCTCCGAGCTGTCTTGCGGCACGAAGCCCAGGTGCGCGGCCGCGCTGTTGTCCCACCACACGTCGCGGTTGTTCGACATGCCGTAGACCACCGTGTGCTTCACGTCCGGCGTGAACAGCGATTTCTCGATCAGCGTCGTCAGGTCGCGATAGCTGAGCCAGGTGCTCATCATGCGGCGGTTGGCGGGCTCCGGGAACGAGGAGCCGATGCGGATGCTCACGGTCTCGATGCCCCAGCGGTCGAAGTAGAACTGCGCCATGTCCTCGCCGAAGGATTTCGACAGGCCGTAGTAGCCGTCGGGCCGGCGCACGGCGTGCGCGTCGATGTGTTCGCTCTGCTTGTAGAAGCCGATCACGTGGTTCGAACTCGCGAACACCACGCGCTTCACGCCGTGGCGGCGCGCCGCTTCGTAGACATTGAACACGCCCTTGATGTTGGCTTCGAGGATTTCCTCGAACGGGCGCTCCACCGACACGCCGCCCAGGTGGACGATGGCGTCGCAGCCTTCGACCAGCGCATGCACTGCCGCCTTGTCCGAGAGGTCGCAGGGCACGACTTCCTCGCTCGCGTCCACGGCTGGCGAAAGCGAAGCGATGTCCGACAGGCGCAGCGTGCCGGCAAAGGGCTTGAGCCGCTCGCGCAGCACCTTGCCGAGTCCGCCGGCCGCGCCGGTCAGGAGGAGGCGGTTCATCTTCTTGTCTGTCATCGTTGCGCGTCCATACATTCAGGAGTCATGGTTTCCGAGGGCCCGCCGTCACGGTGCTTTGCTGAAAGCGGCCGGTACGATGCCGACGGAGCAAAGTCAAAGGGCTGCATGTCGGTGCCGTGGAAGCCGAAAGCCGCAGGCGAAATGGCCGGCGGCGCCAGGAGATGTGAATCGAGTTATCTGTTGTCGTACAACTAGTTGGAGATTATCATCGTGGCCATGGCTCAGTCGACTGCGGGTAATCCCTTGGAATCACAAGCGCCAGCGGAAACGGCGTCTGCCGCTTCGGCTGCGGGAGCCGCTTTCGTGGGGCGCCCGCGCCAGCGCGCACGCGGCCTCGCGCATGGGCTGGTGGAAGACCTGGGCGAAAAAATCCGCAGCCAGTCGCTGCGCCCGGGCGACAAGCTGCCGACCGAGTCGGCCATCATGCAGGCTTATGGCGTGAGCCGCACCGTGGTGCGCGAGGCGCTGTCGAAGCTGCAGGCCGGCGGGCTGGTCGAGACGCTGCACGGCGTGGGCACCTTCGTGCTGCAGCCGCGGGCGGGCGGGGTGTTTCGCCTCGATCCCGGGGAGATTGCCGCATCGGTCGACGTGCTGGCCGTGCTGGAGCTGCGCATCAGCCTGGAGACCGAGTCGGCCGGCCTTGCTGCGAGCCGCCGCACCGACGAGCAGTTGGTTGCCATGCGCCAGGCGCTCGACGATTTCGAGCGCAACGTGGTCGTGGCGGGCGACACCGTGGGGCCGGACTTCCGCTTCCACCTGCAGATCGCCGAGTCGACCGGCAACCCCTATTTCGCGGACATCATGCGGCACCTGGGCACCACGCTCATTCCGCGTACGCGTATCAGCGCCATCCGCACGCACGAGGGTGGCGCGCCCTATCTGAACCGGGTCAACCGCGAGCACGAGGAGATCTACGCGGCCATCGCGCGGCGCGATCCCGAGTCGGCGCGCGCGGCCATGCGCATCCACCTGACCAACAGCCGCGAGCGGCTGCGCCTGGCGCAGGAGGCCGCGCAGCAGAAGGCGAAGGCCGATGCGGCCGCAGGCACGGCCGCGCCGTCGTCCGACGACACTCCCTCCAGCTGAATTTTTCTTGCCGGCCAGGCTGGACAAGTTGTTTTTCTGGTTGTACGATGACTGATAACTCGCTCGGGCACGGGCGAAGCCATGACGAACCATCGAACAACTGGAGGCAGCATGACCATCAACCGGCGCGGCGCACTCGGTGCCGCACTCGCCACCACCCTGGCCGCCAACCTGCCGCTGAGCGCCATCGCGCAGGGCGCGCAGCAGGGCGGGGGCGGCAACTGGCCCTCGAAGCCGATCCGCATCATCGTCCCGTACCCGCCGGGAGGCTCGTCCGACATCATTGCGCGGTCCATCAGCCAGCCGCTGTCGGAGGCGCTGGGCCAGTCGGTGATCATCGACAACAAGGCCGGCGCCAACGGCAACCTCGGCGCCGACCTGCTGGCCAAGGCACCGGCCGACGGCTACACGCTGATGCTGTGCGACCTCGGCGCGCTGGCCATCAGCCCGTCGCTGTATCCCAAGCTGCCTTTCGATCCGTCGAAGGACCTGCGCAGCGTTTCCATGCTGGCCTACTCGCCGCACCTGCTGGTGGTGCATCCCTCGGTGCAGGCGAACACGCTGAAGGAACTGGTCGAGCTCTCGAAGAAAAGCGATCTCAACTTCGCCGTGACCGCCAGCGGCAGCACCGCGCACCTGGCCGGCATCGAGCTGCAGCGCAAGGTCGGCGCCAAGTGGGAATACGTGCCCTACAAGGGCGGCGTGCAGGCGGTGCTCGACACCGTGTCGGGCCAGACGCAGGTGCTGATGAACGGCATGCTCGCCACCTATCCACAGGTGCAGTCCGGCAAGCTCAAGCTGATCGCCGTGTCGAAAGCCACGCGCATGCCGCTGATCGGCAGCGTGCCGACCATCGCGGAGCAGGGCGTCCCCGGCTACGAGTCGGGCACCTGGCAGGGCGTTGTCGCGGCGCGCGGCGTGCCCGACGCGGTGATCGCCCGGCTCAACAAGGAACTGGTGCGCATCATCCGCACGCCCGACATCCGCGCGCGCCTCGCGGGGCAGGGCGCAGAGGTCGTGACCATGACCGCGCCCGAGCAGGACCAGTTCTTCGCCAAGGAGCGCGCGCGCTGGGCGCAAGTCATCAAAGAGGCCAACGTCAGGCTCGACTAGTCATGTCTGCCCCCCGGCTCTTCACTCGCTTCGCTCCGTGTAATTCGCCACCCCCCGAGGGTGGGGCGCGGCCCGCCTTGGGGCGACCTGGCGGCAGCCGCATCGCCGCCCTTTGAATCTTCTTCATTTTTCAAAAACTTCACTGGACTCTTCCCGATGAACCCGCAAGAACTCAAGACCATCATGGGCTCCGGCCTGCTCTCGTTTCCGCTGACCGACTTCGACAGCAACGGCGACTTCAACAAGAAGGGCTACGTCGAACGCCTCGAATGGCTCGCTCCCTACGGCGCGAGCGCTCTGTTCGCGGCCGGCGGCACGGGCGAGTTCTTCTCGCTGACTGGCGACGAGTACCCCGGCATCATCCAGACGGCTGTCGACACCTGCCGCGGCGTGGTGCCGATCATTGCCGGCGCCGGCGGCCCCACGCGCTTCGCCATCCAGTGCGCGCAAGCCGCCGAGAAGGCTGGCGCGCACGGCATCCTGCTGCTGCCGCACTACCTCACCGAAGCCGGCCAGGAAGGCCTGGCCGCGCACGTCGAGGCCGTGTGCAAGAGCGTGAAGTTCGGCGTGATCGTCTACAACCGCGCCACCAGCCGCCTGAAACCCGACACGCTCGCCGGCCTGGCCGAGCGCAACCCGAATCTCGTCGGCTTCAAGGACGGCATCGGCGACATCGAGGCCATGGTCGCCATCTACCAGAAGATGGGCGACCGCTTCGCCTACCTGGGCGGCCTGCCTACGGCCGAGGTCTATGCCGCTGCCTACAAGGCAATGGGCACGCCGGTGTATTCGTCGGCCGTCTTCAACTTCATTCCGAAGACCGCCATGGACTTCTACAAGGCCGTGGCCGCCGACGACCTGCCGACGCAGCACCGCCTGCTGAAGAACTTCTTCATGCCGTACCTCGAACTGCGCAACCGCACGCCGGGCTATGCCGTGAGCATCGTGAAGGCCGGCGCCAAGATCGTCGGCCACGACGCGGGCCCCGTGCGAGCGCCGCTCACCGACCTGAAGCCCGCCGAGATGGAACAACTCAAGGCGCTGATCGACGCGCTCGGCCCGCAGTAAGCCGGCAAGCCGTCGAACACGAACAACAACACGGAGACAAGGCAATGTTCCTCAAGAAGCTCTTCCTGATTGCCGCCGCGGCGGCCGCGTTCTCAGGGTGCTCGATGATGCCGGCGGGCAATGCGGCATCGGCCTCGCCCGAAGTGGCAGCCGCCGCCGAGCGCCTGCGCATTGCGATGATCGATCCGACCGCCGCCGCGCTCGGTGCACTGGTGGCCGACGACCTGAGCTATGGCCACTCGAGCGGCAAGGTCGACACCAAGGCCAGCTTCATCGGCGACCTGGTGGACGGCAAGTCGGACTTCGTGGCCATCACGATCACCGACCAGACCATCAAGGTGGTCGACGGCCAGACTGCCATCGTGCGCCACACGCTCGCGGCCGACACCAACGATTCGGGCAAGCCAGGCAAGGTGGCGCTGAAGATCCTCGGCGTCTGGCAGAAGCAGGGCGGAAGCTGGAAGCTGCTCGCCCGCCAGGCCGTGAGGATCTAATGCTCCCCAGGCTTCGCGCACACCCTTGCCGGAGCAACACCAGCGGCCCCGGCAGAGCCGGTCCCCCGGTGTTTCCCGAAGGGGTCGGCATGGTTTTGGATTGATTCGAAAATGACATCTTCAGATTCCACTTCTCCCGTCACCGGTGCCCCCGTCGTCACCGGCATGCGCGTGATTCCCGTCGCGGGCCACGACAGCATGCTGATGAACCTCAGCGGCGCGCACGGTCCGTTCTTCACGCGCAACCTGCTGATCCTGACCGACAGCGCCGGCCACACCGGCGTCGGCGAAGTGCCGGGCGGCGAGAAGATCCGCCAGACGCTCGAAGACGCGCGCGGCCTCATCGTCGGCCAGCCCATCGGCCGCCACAACGCCGTGCTCAACAGCATGCGCAGCGCCTTCGCCAACCGCGACAGCGGCGGCCGCGGCCTGCAGACCTTCGACCTGCGCGTGACCATCCATGCGGTCACCGCCGTCGAGGCTGCGCTGCTCGATCTGCTGGGCCAGTTCCTCGAAGTGCCCGTCGCGGCATTGCTTGGCGAAGGCCAGCAGCGCGATGCGGTGCAGATGCTCGGCTACCTCTTCTATGTGGGCGACCGCAACAAGACCGACCTGCCGTACGAAAGCGACCCCGGCGCCGACAACGACTGGTTCCGCCTGCGCCATGAAGAAGCCATGACGCCCGAGGCCATCGTGCGCCTCGCCGAGGCCACGCATGCGCGCTATGGTTTCACCGATTTCAAGCTCAAGGGCGGCGTGCTGCGCGGCGAGGAAGAAGTCGAGGCCATCCGCGCGCTGCACGAGCGCTTTCCGCAGGCGCGCGTCACGCTCGACCCGAACGGCGGCTGGCTGCTCGCCGACGCGATTCGCCTGTGCCGCGACCTGCACGGCGTAATGGCCTATGCCGAAGACCCGTGCGGCGCCGAAGGCGTGTTCTCGGGCCGCGAGGTGATGGCCGAGTTCCGCCGCGCCACCGGCCTGCCGACCGCCACCAACATGGTGGCCACCGACTGGCGCGAGATGGTGCACAGCCTGTCGCTGCAGTCGGTCGACATTCCGCTGGCCGATCCGCACTTCTGGACCCTGCAGGGCTCGGTGCGCGTGGCGCAGCTGTGCCAGGCCTGGGGCCTGACCTGGGGCTCGCATTCGAACAACCACTTCGACGTGTCGCTCGCCATGTTCACGCATGTGGCGGCCGCGGCGCCGGGCAAGGTCACCGCGATCGACACGCACTGGATCTGGCAGGACGGCCAGCACCTGACGAAAGAGCCGCTGCAGATCGAAGGCGGCTTCGTGAAGGTGCCCACGCGCGGCGGCTTGGGCGTGGAACTCGACATGGATGAAGTCGAGAAGGCGCACCAGCTCTACCTGAAGCACGGCCTGGGCGCGCGCAACGACGCGCAGGCGATGCAATACTTGATTCCGGGATGGACTTTCGACAACAAAAAACCTTGCATGGTCCGTTGAAGGTTTAGTCTCCCGTTTCCATTTCCGCAGCCGGACACCCAGTGCTCCGGCTTCTTTCTTTCCATCGAGCAGCAAGGAACCCCTCATGCAAAACTTCGACAACCTGATCGGCGGCGAATGGCGTGCCGGCGCAAGCTACAGCCCCAACCTCAACCCCAGCAACCTGTCCGACGTGCTCGGCCAGTACACGCAGGGCGACGCGTCGCACGTCGAGGCGGCCGTGGCTGCCGCCACCGCCGCCTTCCCGGCCTGGGCCACGGGCAGCATCCAGGCGCGCTCCGATGCGCTCGACAAGATCGGTACCGAAATCCTCGCGCGCAAGGAAGAACTCGGCACGCTGCTGGCCCGTGAAGAAGGCAAAACCCGCGCCGAAGGCATCGGCGAAGCCACGCGCGCGGGCCAGATCTTCAAGTTCTTCGCCGGCGAATGCCTGCGCCTGTCGGGCGAGGTGCTGCCTTCGGTGCGGCCCAACATCGGCGTGGAGATCACGCGCGAGCCGGTCGGCGTGGTCGGCCTCATCACGCCGTGGAACTTCCCCATCGCCATCCCGGCCTGGAAGATCGCGCCTGCGCTCGCTTTCGGCAACTGCGTGGTCCTGAAGCCTGCCGACCTCGTGCCCGGCTGCGCCTGGGCGCTGGCCGAGATCATCAGCCGCTCGGGCATCCCGGCCGGCGTGTTCAACCTCGTGATGGGCCGCGGCAGCGTGATCGGTAACGCGCTGGTCAACCACCCCGGCATCCATGCGATCAGCTTCACGGGCTCGGTCGGCGTGGGCCGCAACATCGCCGTGCAGTGCGTCACCAACCACAAGAAGGTGCAGCTCGAAATGGGCGGCAAGAACCCGCAGGTGATCCTGGACGACGCCGATCTCGCGCAGGCCGTGGAGCTCAGCGTGCAGAGCGCCTTCTACTCGACCGGCCAGCGCTGCACCGCGTCCAGCCGCCTGATCGTGACCGAAGGCATCTACCCCAAGTTCATCGAGGCGATGAAGGCGCGCATGGCCAAGATCAAGGTCGGCGATGCGCTCGCGCAGGGCACCGACATCGGCCCCGTCTCGTCCAAGTCGCAGCTCGACCAGGACATGGAATACGTTGCCATCGGCAAGGGCGAGGGCGCCACGCTGGCTGCCGGCGGCGAGCTGCTGAAGCTGGAGACCGACGGCTACTACATGTCGCCCGCGCTCTTCAGCGAATCGGCCGCGGCCATGCGCATCAACAAGGAAGAGATCTTCGGGCCGGTCGCGAGCGTGATCCGCGTGAAGAACTACGAAGAGGCGCTGGCAACGGCCAACGACACAGAGTTCGGCCTCTCGGCGGGCATTGCGACCACGAGCCTGAAGTACGCCACGCACTTCAAGCGCCACAGCCAGGCGGGCATGGTGATGGTCAACCTGCCGACGGCTGGCGTCGACTACCACGTGCCGTTCGGCGGCCGCAAGGGTTCGAGCTATGGTCCGCGCGAGCAGGGCAAGTATGCGCAGGAGTTCTTCACCACTGTGAAGACGGCTTACACACTGGCCTGATCCTTTGGTCGTGGGTGGCTCTGGGCACGCTGTCGTGTTCGGGGTGCGCTCACGCCGACGGGGGACTCTGCTCCGCGAATGTCCCCCGGCCTTCGGCCTCCTCCTTTATTTCGCTGCG
>NZ_AKIW01000083.1 GCF_000282635.1 Variovorax sp. CF313 | reverse complement strand
GTACCCCGTCGGCGTGAGCGCACCCCGAACGACCCCTGGAGCGGCAAGAAGAACGTGTGCTCATCAATTCTCCTCATCCGAATGCCCGCTGCGCAACGAGCGCCACAGCAGCACCGGCAGGATGATGGTGAACACGATCACTTCCTTGAACGAGCTCGCCCAGAAAGAACCGAAGGACTCGATCACGCCCACTGCCAACGCACCGAGCAGTGCACCCGGGTAGCTTGCAAGCCCGCCAACCACGGCAGCCACGAAGCCTTTCAGGCCGATGAGAAATCCCGAGTCGTAGAACACGGTCGTGGTCGGCCCGATCAGCAGGCCCGAGAGCGCACCGATGAGTGCCGTCATCGCGAAAGTGAGCTGCCCCGCCGCCTGGGTGGAAATGCCCATGAGCCGCGCACCCAGCCGGTTCACGGCCGTTGCCCGCAGCGCCTTGCCATACAGGCTGCGCTCGAACATCAGGTACAGCAGCACGATCAGCGCGGCCGACATGGCAAAGATGATCAGCGCCTGCCCGCTCACGTTCAGCGGGCCCAGCGCCATGCGCTCGTCCCAGAACGGCGGGTTGCGAAAACCTTCAGCGCCGAAGAACAGCAGGCCCAGTCCCGTCATCGCGAAGTGCACGCCGACCGAGACGATCAGCAGCACCAGCGAACTCGCACCGGCCAGCGACTGGTACGCCACGCGGTACACCAGCGGCCCGAAGGCCGTCACGATGAACACCGTGAGCAGAGCCTGCACGCCGATCGGCAGGTTGCGCGGGCCGGCCCACGCCGACACCGCGCAGATGATGGCCGGCAGGGCGAAGGTACGCGCTGCCGCCTTCAGCCCGCCCGCCGCGCTGCCGCTGTGGCGCCAGGTCGTGACCAGATCCATCAGCGCGGCGACACCGGCCAGTATGAGCAGCAGCCACACCGTGCCCGGCGTCTTGCCGGTCTGGAAGACCGCCAGCGTCAGCGCGCCGTACGCCACGAATTCGCCCTGCGGGATGAAGATGACGCGGGTCACCGTGAAGACGAGCACGATGCCCATGCCCAGCAGGGCATAGATCGCGCCATTGGTAAGGCCGTCCAGCGTCAGGATGCTGGCGATTGATAAGTCCATGGCGTGAGGCTGCGATTGAAGAAGGTTACTGCTCGACCTTGAACGCGCCGTTCACCACCTTGAGCATCACGCCGGTCTCGGTCGTGTAGCCCCAGTGGTCCTGTGCCGTCCAGTTGAGCACGCCGTGCGCGAGCACCGTGCGGCCCATGCCTTCGAGCGCATCGCGCAGCGCGGCACGGAACTCCGGCGTGCCGGGCTTGGCCTTCTTGAGTGCAACCGGCACGGCCTTCTCGAGCACCGTGAGCGCGTCGGCCGAGTGGCCGGCGAACTGGTTGCGCGAGCCGGGGCCGTAGACCTTCTCGTAGCCCTGCACGAAGGCCACCGCGGCGGCCTTCGAGGGATGGCTGTCGGGCAACTGCTCGGCCACGGTGGCGGGGCCTGACACCACGAAGGTGCCTTCGGCATCCTTGCCGGCGGTGCGCATCAGGTCCTGCGTGGCGGCGGCGTGCGTCTGGTAGACCTTGCCCTTGTAGCCGCGCTCCATCACCGCCTTCTGCGGCATGCCTGCGCCGCTGCCCGAGGCCACGATCAGGATCGCGTCGGGGTTGGCCGACGTGAGTTTCAGCACCTGGCCGGTCACGCTGGTGTCGGAGCGCGCGAAGCGCTCGGTCGCGACGATCTTGATGCCGTTCTTGGCGGCCTCGGCGGTCAGCGCCTTGAGCCACAGTTCGCCGTACGCGTCGGTGTAGCCGAGGAAGCCGACCGTCTTCACGTTCTGCTTCTTCATGTGCGCGACCACTGCGTAGGCCATCACGTCGTTCGACTGCGGCATGCGGAAGAACCACTTGTCCTTGCCCGGCGGCAGGCTGGCGGGCGAGGTCGCGATCTGCGGCGTGCCGGCTTCGGCGGTCACGTCGGCCATCGGAATGGCGACCGGCGTGGCGCTGGATCCGATGATCACGTCGGCCTTGTCTTCCGTCACCAGGCGCTGCGCGTCCTTCACGCCGGTGGTCGGGTCGGTGGCGTCGTCGAGCACCACCACCTTGAGCGTCTCGCCCGCGATCGTCTTGGGCCAGATCATGATGCCGTTCTTCACCGGAATGCCGAGGCCGGAGGCCGGGCCGGTGAGGGGCTGCACCACGCCGATGGTGATGTCGGCATGGGCCATGCCCACGGCCATGAGCGCCAGCACGGCGGCGAGGGTGGTCTTTTTCTTGAATGTCATCGATGTCTCCTGAAGGAAGCGGGATGGAAGCGGGTTTGAAGAGTCAGCGCGGCGCCATGCGCAATGCACCGTCGAGGCGGATCACTTCGCCGTTGAGATGGCCGTTGGTGACGATGTGGCAGGCCAGCTCGGCGAACTCCGAGGGCTTTCCAAGGCGTGGCGGGAACGGGATCGACGCGGCCAGCGACTGCTGCACGGCTTCGGGCAGCTCCTTCATGAGCGGCGTGGCGAACAGGCCGGGCGCCACGGTGCACACGCGGATGCCGTGCTGGGCCAGGTCGCGCGCCATGGGCAGCGTCATGCCCACGAGCCCGCCCTTGGAGGCGCTGTAGGCCTGCTGGCCCACCTGGCCGTCGAACGCGGCGGCCGAGGCGGTGAACATCATCACGCCGCGTTCGCCGTTGTCCAGCGCGGGCAGCTTGGCGCAGGCGGCGGCGAACAGGCGGCTCACGTTGTAGCTGCCGATCAGGTTGATGGTGACCACGCGCGTGAAGTCTTCCAGCGGCGCGGCACTGCCGTCGCGCTGCACGATGCGCTTGGCGCTGCCGATGCCGGCCACGTTCATGAGGATGCGTGCGGGGCCATGGGCGGCGGCGGCCTTGTCCAGCGCGGCGGTCACGCTGGCGGCGTCGGTGATGTCGCAGGCGCACGCCACGCCGCCGATCTCGGCGGCGATCTTCTCGGCCTGTTCGGCATTGCGGTCGAGCACGGCCACCTTGGCGCCCAGGCGCGCCAGTTCGCGTGCGGTGGCTTCGCCGAGGCCGGATGCGCCGCCGGTCACGATGGCGGCTTGTCCTTGGATGTGCATGGTGGATTCCTTCCGGTGAAATTCAGTGTTGGGGAACGATGGTGAAAGGCAGGCTGCCGTCGTGCAGCGCGTTCACCAGATGCGCACGGTGCTGAAGCACGGCGCGCTGGTTGATGGAGCCTTTGTCGGTGATCTCGCCCTTGTCGAGCGATGGTGGCTCGGCCATCAGGTGGGCCCGTGCCACGCGCGTGGCGCTGCCGGTGGCCTGCGCCGCAAGCTGGTTCAGCACCTTCTGGAAATGCTGCTGCACGGGCGCGCTCTGCACCACTTCCTGCAGGCCGGCGGTGGCGGGCAGGCCGCTCAGGGTGCGGCAGGCGGCCGTGGGCAGCAGAAGCGCACCGACTTCCTTGAGGTTGATGCCGGTGAGCACGGCGTCCTGCACGTAGGGCGCGCAGGCCGCGATGATCTTGGCGCGCATGGGGCCCACGCTCACGAAGGTGCCGGTGCTGAGCTTGAAGTCCTCGGCGATGCGGCCGTCGAACTTCAGGCCCTTGTTGAGGTCGTTCTCGTCGATCCACTTCACTGCGTCGCCCGAGCAGTAGAAGCCCTCTTCGTCGAAAGCCTCGCGCGTGGCCTCGGGGTTGCGCCAATAGCCGGGCGTGATGTTGGGGCCGCGGTAGCGCACCTCGATTTTTCCGTCCACGGGCACCAGCTTGAGCTGCAGCCCCGGCGTGGGCACGCCGATGTCGCCGGCCTGCACGTCGGGGCTGTTCACGGCCAAGCAGAAGGGGCAGCCCTCGGTCATGCCCAGGCCCGTGTTCATGACGATGCGCTCGCCCACCTCGCGCTCGGCGCTTTCAAACAGCGCGTCCCAGATGGGCTGCGACAGTGCGGCCGCGGCGAAGAAGAACATCTTCACGCGGCTGAGCAGGTTCTTGCGCAGCTGGTCATCGGTCTTCATCGCCTGGGCGATCACCTCGAAGCCCGTGGGCACGTTGAAGTACACCGTGGGCGCGATCTCGCGCAGGTTGCGGATGGTCTCGGCCATGCCCGTGGGCGTGGGCTTGCCCTCGTCCAGGTACAGCGTGCCGCCGTTGTAGATGACGATGCCGAAATTGTGGTTGCCGCCGAACGTGTGGTTCCACGGCAGCCAGTCCACCAGCACCAGCGGCTCTTCGGCCAGCACGGGCATGGACTGGTTCATCTGCTGCAGGTTGGCGGCCCACATGCCATGCGTGACGATCACGGCCTTGGGCAGCTTGGTGGAGCCCGAGGTGAACATGAACTTGGCGATGCTGTCCGCGGTGATCGCGCTGTGCGCCGCATCCACGGCGGGCGTGGCGGGGGTGGCCAGCAGCTCGCTGAACGGCGTGGTGCGACGCCCTTCGATGCTGCCACTGCCCAGCACCACATGCACATCGGAGGCCACCGTGGCGCCGATGGCGCGGGCAAAGCGCCTGGCGTCGCTTGCGAACACCAGGCCCGGCGTCAGCGTGTCCAGCACGTGGCGCAGCTTGTCGTAGTCCTGGCTGATCGTGGAATACGCGGTGGACACCGTGCACTGCGGCACGCCGGCCACCAGGCAGCCCAGCGACAGCAGCGCATGGTCCAGGTCGTTCTCGCTCAGGATGGCCACGGGCCGCTCGGTGCCCAGGTTCATGCCCAGCAGCGCCTGCGCAATGCTGCGGGCCGCGGCCCACGCCTGGCTGTAGCTGATGTGGCGCCATTCGCCCAGGCTGCCATCGGCGTTCTTCACGCGCTGGGCCATCCACGTGCGCTCGGGCGCCACCTGCGCCCAGTGCGCCAGCCGCTCGGTGAGGCGCACGGGGTGCGGCTGCAGGGCCTGCGCGGCTTCGACATAGACCACGCCGTTGTCCGCTGCGCGGGTGCGCACTTCGGTGACACCGAAACGCAGGGGGCGGTAGCGAGGTGTGGAGGGGGTTGCAGTCATCAGGGGCTTTCCGTGCGCGCGACGTGCATCAGTCCTTCTTGACCTTGGCCGCCTTGCCGTCGAGGAAGGCGCGCACGCGGGCCTTGGCTTCGGGTGCGCTCTGTGCGATGGCGGCCATCATGGCTTCGGTCATCAGGCCCTGGTCGGACGGCTGCTCGGCAATGCGGGGCAGCGCGTGCATCAGCGCGTAGTTGGTCAGCGGCGCGTTCTGGGCGATGCGCTGGGCCAGCTCGAAGGCCTTGTCGAACGCGGTGCCAGCGGGCACGAGGTACTGCGCAAAGCCGACCTTCTCGCCGTCCACGGCGTTGTAGACGCGGCCGGTCATCATCATGTCGGTCATGCGGGCCGTGCCGATCAGGCGCGGGATGCGCACCGCGCCGCCACCGCCCACGAATATGCCGCGCGAGCCTTCGGGCAGCGCGTAGAAGGTCGATTCGTCGGCCACGCGGATGTGGCACGCGCTGGCCAGCTCCAGTCCGCCGCCCACCACGGCACCGTGCAGCGCGGCCACCACGGGCACGGGGCCGAACTGGACGCGATCGAGCGCTGCATGCCACATGCGCGAGTGGTGCAGGCCCTGGCCGGCATCGCGCTCCTTGAGTTCGCTGAGGTCCAGCCCCGAGCAGAAGTGCTCGCCCTGGCCGTCGATCACCGCGGCGGCCACAGTGGCGGGCAGGCTTTCCATCAAATCGCGCAGCGCGAGGATCAGGCCGTCGTTCAAGGCGTTGCGCTTGGCGGGGCGGGTCAGGCGGATGACCGCGATTTCCTCGCGTTCGCCGCGAATTTCCAGGGAGATGTCGGTGGACTGGGTCATGGTGAGGTCTGTGAGTTGATGAAATTATGGTTATTGAAAATAACTAAAACAAGGTCGAAGCCGGGCTCTTTTCTAGGTGCTTTCCCTAGCTTTTCCAGTGGATCATATGGTTATGATAAATAACTAAATGCAGCCTTCAGGAACAAGGAGCCCGCCATGAACGCCTTCATCCCCTACGGTATCTACTGGTCGTCTCCCTTTGCCAAGTGGCAGGGCTCGCTGGCCAACCTCAATGCACTGCCGCTGGCGGCCAAGGTGGGCCGGCAGGCGCTGGCGGCGCGCGGCTACGACCTCGCGGCGGTGGACCTGGCCATCCTGGGCATCACCAATCCGCAGAAGGGCAGCTTCTACGGACTGCCGTGGGTCACGGGGCTCATGGGCATCGATCGCGTGGCCGGCCCCACCGTGCAGCAGGCCTGCGCCACCAGCGTGCGCGCACTGCAGATGGCCGCGCAGGAAGTGGCCTGCGGCACGGCCGGTAGCGCGCTGCTGGTGATGGCCGACCGTCAGTCCAACGGGCCGGTCGTGTACTACCCGGATTCGAGTGGCACCGGCGGCTACGGCATCACCGAGCACTGGGTGCCCGACAACATGGCGCACGACCCCTACGCCAAGAACGCGATGCTGCAGACGGGCGAGAACGTGGCCGCGCGCTATGGCATCAGCACCGAGGAACAGCACGCGCTGAAGCTGCACCGCTACACCCAGTACCAGCAGGCGCTGGCCGATGACCGCGCGTTCCAGAAGCGCTACATGGCCGACGTACCGCTCTCCGACTCGAAATTCCGCAAGCAGACCGGCACGCTCGGCACCGACGAAGGCATCTTCCCGACCACGGCCGAAGGCCTGGCCAGGCTCAAGCCCGTGAAGGAGGGCGGCACCGTCACCTTCGGCGGGCAGACCCATCCGGCCGACGGCAACGCGGGCGCCATCGTCACCACGCGCGACCGGGCGCGCGCTGCGTCCATCGATCCCGGCATCGAGATCGAGATCCTGGGCTTCGGCATGGCGCGCGTGGAGGCGGGCTACATGCCCATGGCGCCGGTGCCCGCCACCTTCAATGCGCTGAAGCACGCGGGCCTCGCCATGAAGGACGTGGACGCCGTCAAGACCCACAACCCGTTCGCCGTGAACGACATCGCCCTGGCGCGCGACACCGGCTTCGCGTGGGAGCGCATGAACAACTACGGCAGCTCCATCATCTGGGGCCACCCGCAGGCGCCCACGGGACTGCGCGCCATCATCGAACTCATCGAAGAGCTGGTGCTGCGCGGTGGCGGCGTGGGCCTGTTCACCGGCTGCGCCGCAGGCGACAGCGGCTATGCCACCGTGCTGCGCGTGACCGACAGCAGAACCCAGAAAGCTTGATCCATGACCACTGAACATTCCTTTTCCGCTCCCCTGAATGCCTGGCTGATCGACGGCGTGCGCACGCCGATGGTCGACTACTGCGGTCCCCTGGGCCATGTGTCGCCCACCGACATGGGCATCAAGGTCGCCCGTGCGGTGCTGGAGCGCAGCGGCGTGTCCGCCGCCGACGTGAACTCGGTCATCACCGGATCGATGGCGCAGGCCGATTTCGACGCCTTCGTGCTGCCGCGCCACATCGGCCTGTACGCGGGCGTGCCGCAGAGCGTGCCGGCCATCCTGGTGCAGCGCATCTGCGGCACGGGGTTCGAGCTGCTCCGCCAGGCGGCCGACCAGATCGCGCTGGGCTATGCCGACGTGGCGCTGGTGGTGGGCACCGAGTCCATGACGCGCAACCCGATTGCCGCCTACACGCACCGCACGGGCTTCAAGCTGGGCGCGCCGGTGGAGTTCAAGGACTTCCTGATGGAAGCGCTGATCGACACCGCGGGCCCGGTCACGATGATCGAGACCGCCGAGAACCTGGCGAAGAAATACGGCATCACCCGCGAAGACGTGGACGCCTACGCCGCCCGCTCGTTCGAGCGAGCGCTCAAGGCCCAGGCCGATGGCTTCCTGGCCGGCGAGATCGTGCCGGTGACGAGCGAAAAATTCGCGCTCGAAGGCTATGCCACGCGGGGCATCACGCTGCCGCGCAAGGTGGCGCAGCTCGACCGCGACACCCACCCGCGCCCCTCGCCCATCGAGGCCCTGGCGGGCTTGCGCACCGTCTATCCCGGTGGCGTGCAGACGGCCGGCAACAGCTCGGCCCTGGTCGATGGCGCCGTGGGCGCGGTGGTGGCCGGCGATGCGTATGTGCAGCAGCGCGGCCTCAAGCCCCTGGCGCGTCTGCGCGGTGCGGCGGCGGTGGGCGTGGCGCCCGAGTACATGGGCATCGGCCCGGCCCCCGCCATCCGCGCGCTGCTGGCGCGCACCGGGCTCGCGCTGGACGACATCGGCCTGTTCGAAATCAACGAGGCCCAGGGCGCCCAGACCATCGCGGTGGAGCGCGAGCTGGGCCTCGACCGCGACAAGCTCAACGTGAACGGCGGCGCCATCGCGCTGGGCCACCCGCTTGCCGCCACCGGCGTGCGCCTCACGGTGACGCTGGCGCGCGAACTGCGCCGCCGCGGCCTGCGCTACGGCATTTCCAGCGCCTGCGTGGGCGGCGGGCAGGGCATGGCGTTGCTTATCGAAAACCCCGAAGCCTGAGAGCTGCCGGACTCAAGACGCCAGAACGACCGAACCCGTTCCCGACAACAAAACCACACGCCATGAAAATCATCACCGCCGCCCAAGCCGGGGCCCTCATCCCCGACGACGCCACCATCTTCCTGGGCGGCCTGGCCGTCACCAGCCTGCCCGAGGAAGTGCTCAAGGGCGTGGAGCAAACCTTTCTGGACACAGGCCACCCGCGCAACGTGACCACTTGGGCCTGCGGCGCCATCGGCAACAGCAAGGACGCGGGCATGGTGCACTTCGCCCACCCCGGCATGATCAAGCGCACCGTGGCCGGCCACTTCGGCCAGACCGGCGCCGAGATGATGAAGATGGTGTTCGAAGGCGAGGTCGAGGCCTACAACTTCCCGCAGGGCAGCCTGTCGCACCTCACACGGCACATCGCCAGCCGCAGCCCGGGCCTGCTGACCAAGGTGGGCCTGGGCACGTTCGTCGATCCGCGCATCGAGGGCGGCAAGCTCAACGGCAAGTCCACCGAAGACCTGGTCAGGCTGGTCGAATTCAACGGCGAGGAATGGTTGTTCTACCCCTCGCCCAAGATCGACGTGGCCATCATCCGCGGCACCCTGGCCGACGAGAACGGCAACATCACGCTGGACAAGGAAGGCATGCTGCTGGAGCAGATCAACATTGCCCATGCGGCCAAGGCCTGCGGCGGCATCGTCATCGCGCAGGTGGAGCGCATCGTCCAGGCCGGCAGCCTGCACCCCAAGTCGGTGAAGGTGCCGGGCGTGTCGGTGGACTACGTGGTGGTCAGCCAGCCCGAGAACCACATGCAGACCATCACCACGCAGTTCAGCCCCGCGCTGTGCGGCGACGTGCGCGTGCCCGTGAACTCGCTGGAGCCCATGCCGCTGGACGAGCGCAAGGTGATTGCCCGCCGCTCGGCGCTGGAGCTTGCGCCCGGCGCGATCACCAACCTGGGCATCGGCATCCCGGCCGGCGTGCCCTCGGTGGCAGCGGAGGAGGGCGTGGCCGACCAGCTGACCCTGAGTGTCGAGAGCGGCATCACCGGCGGCATTCCCGCGCAGGGCGGCGACTTCGGCGTGGCCTACAACGCCGACGCCATCATCGAGCAGTCGCTGCAGTTCGACTTCTACGACGGCGGCGGCCTGGACGCCAGCTTCCTGGGCCTGGCCCAGGTGGACAACCACGGCAACGTGAACGTGAGCAAATTCAACGGCCGCCCCGTGGGCTGCGGCGGCTTCGTGAACATCACGTGCTCCACGAAGAATCTGGTGTTCTGCGGCACCTTCACCGCCGGGGGCCTGCAGGTGAAGGTGGCCGACGGGCAGCTCACCATCGTCAAGGAAGGCAAGTCCCGCAAGTTCATCGAGAAGGTGGAGCAGATCACCTTCAATGGGCTGGATGCCGCGCGGCGCCAGCAGAACGTGCTGTTCGTCACCGAACGCGCGGTGTTCCACCTGACCACCGAAGGGCTGGAACTGATCGAGATCGCGCCGGGCATCGACCTGGAGCGCGATGTGCTGGCGCACATGGGGTTCAGGCCCCTGATGCGCGACGTGAAGACCATGGACCCAGGGCTGTTCCGCGCCCAGTGGGGTGGCCTGGCCAAGGCCATGGCCGAAAGGTCGCGCGTCGAGTGAAGTACCTCCGATAGCGCCCGCGTCGTCTTCGGCCCTGCGCGCGGACGCAGAACCACAGGGAACTTCATTCCCCCCGCGAGTACACCTTCTGCAGCAGCCGGATCAGCGTCTTGCGCTCGGCGGCCGTCAGGCGCCCGGTGGCGTCCACCTCCAGGTCGGCGGCGGTCTGCTCGGCCTGCGCGGTCAGATCCATCCCTGCCGGCGTGAGGTGCAGGCCCAGGGCGCGGCCGTCGCTCGGGTGCGGGCGGCGTTCGATCAACCCGCGCCGCTCCAGCGCGGCGATCAGTCCTACCAGGTTGGGCGGCAGCACATCGAGCGTGGCGCACAGCTGGCGCGAGGTGATGCCGGGGTTGTGCGCCATCAGCGACAGCACCGAGAAATCCACCACCTTCAGGCCGTACACCGCCATGCGCTCCATGAACACCTCGATCACGGCCAGCGAGGCGCGGCGCGCGTTGTAGCCCACCAGCGTGCGAAGGAAGGCGGTGTCCACGGACCCGGTCATGGGCGCCGGGGTGGCTGCGACCGCAGGGGCTGTCTTTTTCTTGATGGGTTGGACGCTGGGCATGGGGTGATTGTGCCGAGGCGACGCGTTCGCACGGCGTTCCATGTCCGATTACAACAGTCGGCTTGCGAAGCCACCACGGCGCTCGTGGACAACCCCGCCATCCCGAAGAGGGACCCGCCGCCCGCATTAAGCGCGCATCGGCGCGCGGCTCTTTTCGTTGTTGACGGTGACGAATTTCCTGAGCAACGCCATGAAATCCACGCGCTCCTTCTCGCTCAGCGAACCCAGGAGAGTGTCTTGCATCTGTGCCATCGCGGGCACCATCTCTGCAAGCAAATCCTCGCCGGCGGTCGTGAGGCGCAACTCGCGCTGTCCGCGCGCCAGCATCTTGCGGGTGATCAATCCCTTCGTTTCCAGGCGCGCGGCGATGTCGGCAGCGCTGGAGGTATCGAGGGCCACCTGCTGGGCCAGGGTGATCTGGTCGATGCCCGGCTTGTCCTGCAAGACGCGCATCGCGGCATATTGCACCGGCGTGACGTCGCGCCCCAGCGTCTCGTGGAATACCGACACTGCGATCTGATGGGCGCGCCGGATGAGGTGACCCGGCTGGTCGTTGATGTCGATCGCGGCGGTATTGGACTTGCTAAGGGACATGATGGAGAAACAGATCGGCTTCGGCGGCGCAGAAGCCCGCGATCTTACCGAGCCCCTCCCGCTCCAAGCGCCCTACAGGTCGAGCACGAGGATCGGCGAACGCGATCGCGAACAGCAGGGCGTGAACTGATCGTTGGCTGCCTGTTCCTCGGGCGTCAGATACATGTCCTTGTGGTCGGGTTCGCCTTCGAGCACGCGCGTGAGGCACGTGCCGCACACGCCCTGCTCGCACGAAGTGGCGACCTCGATACCCGCCGCCGCAAGGGCCTGCACCACCGTCTTGTCCTTGGGCACCGCAACAATGCGGCCGGAGCTCGCGAGCTTGACCTCGAAGGCTGCGTCGGCGTCCGACTTGACCACCTCGGCCGAGAAGAATTCGTAGTGGAGCTGGTCGACCGGCCAGCCGGCGGCGCGTGCAGCGTCGAGCACCCAGTCCATGAAGCCCTTGGGCCCGCACACGTACAGATGAACGCCCGTCTTCGGAGCCTGGACAACGGCCGGAAGCGACAACTTCTGCGTTTCATCCCCGTCATCGAAGTGAAATTGCACCCGGGAAGCGAATGGCGCTCGCGCGATGCGCTCGACAAACGCGGTGCGTTCCTGCGAACGCGTGCAGTAGTGCATTTCAAAGGCCGCGTTGGCGACCGCCAGCCGCTCCGCCATGCACAGAATGGGCGTCACACCGATTCCGCCGGCAATCAGCACGCTGTGCGCGGCGCCGTGCGCCAGCGGGAAGTGGTTCTTCGGTGCGCTGATGCGAAGCGCGTCGCCCTCCTTGACGAGGTCGTGCATCGTTTGCGATCCGCCGCGGGAGTTCGGGTCGCGCAGCACGCCGATCAGATAACGATGGCTCTCGCTCGGGTCATTGCACAGCGAGTACTGGCGCGTGACACCGTTCGGCATGTGCACGTCGATGTGCGAACCGGCCGAGAACGCCGGCAGGGCGCCTCCATCTTCCCGCACCAGTTCGAATGTGCAGATGTCCAGCGCTTCGACGTGCTTGCGTGCAACGCGCACGTTGAGTTCGGAGGCGTTCATTCTGCGACCTCCTGCTTGCTGGAAGCTTCGTCTTCCTGTGCGATCAGGCGTTCGATGACACGGCGCGACTGCACGCCGCCGGAATCGATGTTGAGCTTGAGCAACTGCCGTTGCGGGTGCGCGAGCAGGTTGCGCTGCTGCGATTCGAGCATCTCGAGGTCTTCGCTGAAGATCTTGCCCTGGCCTTCGCGGATCGATGCGGTGAGCGCCTTGTCGTGCGGCTGAAAATTGCGTGCCATGCCCCAGAAGTACCAGATCGAGGTTTCCGTTTCGGGGGTGATGAAGTCGACCACGATGCTCGACACCTTGTGCGCCGGGTCGGCGTGATAGCCGCCCTTGCCGGCGTGCGCGACGCCGACTTCGATCAGCACGTGACTCGGCGGCGTGAAACGGCAGATTTGCCAGCGGTCGACCGGCACGTCGTCGGCCAGGTGGTTGCCGCGCAGCGCCATGCGCCAGAAAGGGGGCGCCATGATGTTTTCCATGTGGCGGGCGGTGGTGACGGTGTCGCCTTCGGTGACGGTCTTGGTCGGCGTCTCGTCGATTTCCTTCTGGCCGATGCTGGTCGCGTGCACGTAGGTCTCGTGCGTCAGGTCCATCAGGTTGTCGATCATGAGCCGGTAGTCGCACTGGATATGGAAGAGGCCGCCGCCGTAGGCCCAATCCGGGCTTTCGGCCCACTCGAGGTGATGCAGCTTGGCCGGGTCGGACAGGGCCGGGTCGCCGGGCCACACCCAGACAAAACCATAGCGCTCGATCACCGGGAAGGACCGGATCGCGGGGAATCCACGCACGCGCTGGCCGGGCATGGCGACCGTCTTGCCGTCGCAGCCCATCTCCAGGCCGTGATAGCCGCACACGAGCTTGCCTTCGACGACCGAGCCGAGCGAGAGCGGTGCACCCCGATGCGGGCAGAAATCCTCCAGCGCCGCAGCCTTGCCCTCAGCCGCACGGTACAGCACGAGCTTCTCGCCGCAGATCATCCGGCCCAGCGGCTTGTCGTCGATTTCGTTGGCGGTGCAGGCCACGTACCAGGCATTTTTCGGGAACATGTGTGTCTCCTTGAGATTTCCGGGAAAGAAAAAGAAACCGGCTCAGCGCGCACTGATCACGGCGCCTGTGGACTGCCGCGCGGCGCTTTGGCGCAGCGCCAGCACTGCCGCCATCGCCGCGATCAGCGGCAGCGCATAGGCGTAGTACAGCTTCGGTGCCTGCCAGCCGCCGTCGAGCAGCATGCCGGCAATCAGCGGAGCGAGGATGGCACCGATGCGGCCGATGCCGATGGCCCAGCCCATGCCGGTCGTGCGCACTGCCGCCGGATAGATGACCGGCGCGAACGCATAGAGGCCGGCCATCGAGCCGAAGATGAATGCGCCGATCAGGAAGGCAATCGCGAACGACGCACCGAGGTGACCGGTCGAGGCGCCGAAGGCGGCCATGGCGACGGCTGTCATCGTCAGGCTGGCAGCCGTCAGCCGGCCGAGGTCCAGCCGGGCGGCCAGCAGCCCGAACAGGCTGCCGCCAACGATGCCCCCGATGTTCAGCAGCACGCCGCCCGTGATCCCCTGGCGGGCCGAGAGCCCCGCCGAAACCAGCAGCTTCGGCGTCCAGCTGAGCGCGAAGTAGAAGCTGAACATGAGCAGGAAGAATGCGGCCCAGAGCAGCAGCGTCGAGCGGGCCAGTCCGCCGTTGAACAGGCCCGGGATCGTGTTGGAAGGGCGTTCGCCAACGGCCGGGAGCGGCGGGAGTTCGGCCAGTTCGGTGCGCTGCATTTTTCGTAGCAGGGCGTTGAGCTTTTGCAGCGCGCCAGCCGGGCGCCTCGAAGTGAGGAAGTCGACGGATTCCGGCAGCCGCCAGAGCACCAGCGGAATCATGGCGACCGTGGCGAGGCCGCCGAAGACGAAGACCGAGCGCCACCCGTAGGCCTCGAGCAGCACCGCGGCGATGCTGCCACCGATCGTCGCGCCGATGGGATAGCCCGTCGCCTGCAAGGCGACAGCCGTGCTGCGCCACTTGTTCGAGGCGAATTCAGCAGTGATGACGCCGACGCTGGCCAGCATTCCGCCGATGCCGAGCCCTGTGAGTGCGCGCAGGGCCGCCAGTTGGGTGCTGCTCTGCGCCAGCGCCGAAAGCCCCATGCCGAGCGCGATCACGACGAGGCACAGGAGGATGATGGCCTGGCGCCCGAATCGGTCGGCAAGGGGCGCGAGAAACAGCGAACCGGCGGCCATGCCAAACAGACCGGCACTGAACAACACGCCGAGCTGGGCGCCGCTGAGCTTCCATTCGGCCGAGACGCTGGCGGCGGTGAATGCCATCACCAGCACGTCGAAGCCGTCGAGCATGATGAGCGTGACGCAGATGGCGATCGCGCTCCATTGGAATCTGCTCATGGGACCTTCGTCCAGGTCACGGCGCAAGGCGTGTTTCATCGTTGTCTCCTGAAGGGAAATACAAGCGCAGTCGCACGAAGCATTTTTTTGAGTGCGACATGACATTCAGCACACTGAATATGACAATCAGTGTACTGAATGAAGGATCGGGGCTTGCTGAGGGGAAACCCTGATGGAAATCGATATGGCGTCTCGCTCTTCTTGGCTGGGGCGGCGGGTCCAAGCCCGACGTGATGCCGGGGCCCCCTGAAGGCGCGAGCGGAGGGGCGCTACGCGTCCGCCTCTTCCTTCGTTGCCTCGTTTTCGTCGATCCGATCCCAGTCGCGCCCCGAGCGCCGCTGCCGCTCCTCGCGCTCGCGCGCCATCTGTTCCTCGAACTGCTGGCGGCCCGCCTTGTTGGCCGCGATCAGCTTGGCGCGGTCCTTGTAGTGCGGATAGATCTCGTCGCTGAGCTTGATATTCCGGCGGCGAAAGCGCATGGCCGACTCGCGCGCTTCATGCGCCGGCCAGCCCAGTGCTTCGAGCGCGGTGCGGGCGCTGCGCAGCGATGACTCGAACACCTCGCGCTCCACGTCCATCACGCCACGGTCGCGCAGCTGGAACAGGTGCGTCACGTTGCGAGCCCGCGCGATGATGCGCGCCTGCGGGAAGTTCTCCTTCACCAGGTCGACGATTTCGAGCGACTGCTCGATGTCGTCCACCGCCACCACGATGGCCTTGGCCGAGCCGGCGCCTGCGGTGCGCAGCAGGTCGAGCCGCGTGGCATCGCCGTAGAACACGCGAAAGCCGAACTGGCGCAAGCCTTCGACGGTGTCGGCGTCGTGGTCGAGCACGGTCACGCGCAGGCCTTGCGACATCAGCATGCGGCCGACGATCTGTCCGTATCGGCCGAAGCCGCAGATCAGCACCTTGGCGTCCTGCTGCTCCGAAATCTCTTCCAGCTGGGTGCCGCCGTTGCGGCTGTAGCGCGGCAGCACGAACTTGTCGAGCAGCACCAGCAGCAGCGGCGACAGCAGCATCGACAGCGCGACCGCGCCGATCAGCAGCGAGGTGATCTCGGGCGGCAGCACGTCGGGCCCCGCGGCCTGGAACACCACGAACGCGAACTCGCCGCCCTGCGCCAGCAGCAGCGTGAACACCGGGCGCTCCTGGTAGGCAATGCCCATGGCCTTGGCGAGCGCGTAGATCACCACCAGCTTGACGGCCATGAAACCGACCACCAGCATCGCCATGACCCAGGGGCTCGCGATCAGCACGCCGAAGTTGATCGACATGCCCACGGCGATGAAGAACAGGCCCAGCAGCAGGCCCTTGAAGGGCTCGATGTCGGTCTCGAGCTCGCGCCGGTATTCGCTCTCGGCCAGCAGCACGCCGGCGAGGAACGCGCCGAGCGCCATCGACAGGCCGACTGCCTGCATCAGCGCGGCGATGGCCACCACCAGCAGCAGCGCGGCGGCGGTGAAGATCTCGGGCGTGTCGCTGCGCGCGATCCAGCGCAGGATGGGACGCAGCAGCAGCCGGCCGCCAAGGATGATGCCGCCGATCACGCCGATGATCTTCGCGGCTTCCAGCGCGCGTTCGAGGCCGGTGATGGACTGCTCGGCCGTGGTGGCGCCCGCGAGCAGCGGCAGCAGTGCGAGGATCGGAATCGCGGCCACGTCCTGGAACAGCAGGATCGAGAAGCCGGCCTGGCCGCTGGGCGTCTTCAGCAGGTTGCGCTCGCCGAACACCTGCAGCGCAATGGCGGTGGACGACAGCGCGAGGCCCAGCGCTGCCACCAGCGCCACGCGCCATTCGGCGCCCACGGCCCAGCCCGCGGCGAACAGCACCGTCGCGCAGCTCAGCACCTGCGCGGCGCCCCAGCCGAAGATGGGGCGGCGCAGGTTCCACAGGCGCTTGGGTTCGAGTTCGAGGCCCACGAGGAACAGCATCAGCACCACGCCGAACTCGGCGAAGTGCAGCACGTCCTCGACGCTGGACACGAGGCCCAGTCCCCAGGGGCCGATGGCGATGCCGGCCACGAGGTAGCCGATGATCGAGCCGAGGCCCAGGGCCTTCGACAGCGGCACCACCAGCACGGCGGCGCCAAGGTAGATCAGGCTGTTGGTCAGCCAGGCGGGTGCGTGTTCCATTCAGGCCGCCTTGCCGTTGTCTGCGGCCGTGACCGCGAGGCCGTGGGCCATGGCAGCCTGGAGGGCGCTGGAGACCACCTGGCCGATGTCGTTGGTGTCGGCTGGCCGGTCGCTCTCGGGCACGGGGCAGGCCACGCAGGCGTCGATCTCCTCGATCTCGGGCCAGTCGGGGTAGCTGCCGAGGCGCTGGGCAAAGGTTGCGACGTGCGACGCCACGTCCGCCTCGCTGGCGCTGCGCGCACCGTAGAAGACCAGCGGCGGCAGGAAGCGCATGCCGCACAGCGCGGCGGTCTGCTCGTAGGGCGGCAGGAAGGCGTCGAAGAAATAGCGGTGGTAGTTCTGGGGGTGGTACGCGGCTTCGGGGCTGCCGGTGGTGGCAACCAGCCAGAGGTCCTTGCCCTGCAGCGCCGTGCCGCCGGGGCCGTAGGCCCAGCCGTAGCCGAGCACGTCGTCGACCCAGAGTTTTTGCAGCGCTGGCATCGAGTACCACTGGATCGGGTGCACCAGCACCACCAGGTCGGCCTTGGCGAGCCGGGCCTGCTCGGCTTCGACGTCGATGGCGAAGTCGGGGTAGCTGCCGTAGAGGTCGTTGACGTCGATGCCCGGCACGGCCCGCGCGGCGGCGAGCATGCGGCGGTTGACGCGCGAGTCGCGCCAGTGCGGGTGGGCCGCGAGCACGTAGATGCCGCCGGAATTTCCCGTGGATGTTGTTGTCGTCATCCCGCGAACATAGCGCAGTCAAGGCCGGTTCGCCGGGCGAAAGGGCGCCGGCGGCTACCATTCCCGCTGTCCCTGTTCCGGAGGAGAGCTTTTATGCCGGTGGTTCTGGTCGCCAATCCCAAGGGTGGCGTAGGCAAGTCGACGATCGCGACCAACGTTGCGGGCTACTTCGCAAGCCACGGCCATGCCGTGATGCTGGGCGACGTGGATCGCCAGCAATCCTCGCGGCTCTGGCTGGGCCTGCGTCCGCCGATGGCCCGGCCCATCGCCACCTGGGAGGCCATCGGCGACAGCACGGTGGTGCGGCCGCCGCGCGGCACCACGCACGCGGTGCTCGACACGCCGGCCGGCCTGCACGGCTGGCGCTTCAAGGAAGTGCTGGCGCTGGCCGACCGGGTGATCGTGCCGCTGCAGCCGAGCATCTTCGACATCTACGCGACGCGCGACTTCCTCGACCGGCTGCTGGAAGACCGCCGCGCCGAAAAGACGAAGATCGGCCTCGTCGGCATGCGCGTGAACGCCCGCACGCTGGCGGCCGACCGGCTCCACGAGTTCATCGCCGGGCTCGGCGTGCCGGTGATCGGCGAACTGCGCGACACGCAGAACTACGTGCAGCTCGCGGCGCGCGGACTCACGCTGTTCGACATCGCGCCCGGCCGCGTGCAGCGCGACCTGGAGCAGTGGCAGCCGATCCGCGAATGGCTCGACACCTAGTCCAGGCTCCCGGTTTTCCCTGAGCCCGGTTGTCGCGAGCCCGACAGCCGGGCGTACACCCCGCACGCCAGAATGCCCGCATGACCAAAAAGACATTCCAGACCCTTCAGGATCTCGCCGCCTGCGTTGGCCAGGAGGTCGCCGTGAGCGACTGGATCACCATCACGCAGGAACAGGTCAACCAGTTCGCCGAGGCGACGGGCGACCACCAGTGGATCCATATCGATGTCGAGCGGGCCAAGGCCGGCCCCTTCGGCGGGCCGATCGCCCATGGTTTCCTCACGCTGTCGCTGCTGCCGCGCTTTTTCGAGACGGCGATCGACGTGGTCGAGTCGCGCATGGGCGTGAACTACGGCATGAACCGGGTTCGCTTCATGTCGCCGGTGCCGGTGGGCAAGAGGCTGCGCGCCCGCATGAAGCTGCTGAGTTCGGAGCCGATCGCCGACGACGGCTTCCAGATGACCTGGGAAGTCACCATCGAGCTCGAAGGCGCCGCCAAGCCGGCGTGCGTGGCCGAGTCGGTGGTGCGCCGCTACCGCTGAGGCGTCGGGCTTTTTTCGTTTCAGCCGAAGCCGTTCTGCCGCCAGGCCTCGAACACCGTCACCGCCACTGCATTCGAGAGATTCAGGCTGCGCTGGCCCTCGCGCATCGGCAGCCGCAGGCGCTGCGGCTCGGCGAAGCCGTCGCGCACGACGGGCGGCAGGCCGCTGGTCTCCGAGCCGAACACCAGCCAGTCCCCGGGCTGGAAGCGCACATCGTGCACGGGCCGCGTGCCGCGCGTGGTGAGGGCGAACATGCGGTCGGCGGCCGGTTGCTCCGTGGCGAGCAGCGCCTGCCAGTCGGCGTGGCGCTTCACTTCGGCGTACTCGTGGTAGTCGAGCCCTGCGCGGCGCAGCAGGCGGTCGTCCATCGAAAAGCCGAGCGGCTCGACCAGGTGCAGCGTGCAGCCGGTGTTGGCGGCGAGCCGGATCACGTTGCCGGTGTTCGGCGGGATTTCGGGGTGGACCAGGACGATATGGAACATGCGCCGATTGTCGGCGGGCCGCCTCGGAGGTTCAGCGCGGCGGATCGGTCCGGGCCAGCACGACGGCCGTAACATGGGCCGCGCCCGCCAGCCGCAGCACTTCGGCGGCCGCGAACAGCGAGGCGCCGCTGGTCATCACGTCGTCCACCAGCACGAGGCGCTGGCCGCGCAGCTTCTCGGCGCGCAGCGGTTCCACGGCGAAGGCGCCGCGCAGGTTGTGCAGCCGGTCGGCGCGCGAAAGGCCGCTCTGTGCGGGCGTCTCGCGGGTGCGCAGAAGCAGGGTGGCGTCGGTCTTGGCAGGCGACAGCCGCCGCGCCAACTCGTGCGCCTGATTGAAGCCGCGTTCGCGCAACCGGCCCGGCGCCAGCGGCATCGGCAGCACGCTGTCGCAAGCCTCCAGCGCCGGCTCCACCCAGGGCGTGCTGCGCAGCAGCGTGGCGAACGGGCCGGCCCAGCCGGCCTCGCCCCGGAACTTGAATGCCGTAATGGCGTCCGGCCACGGCCATGCGTAGGTGCAGGCCGCGAGGCAGGCGTCCAGCGGCGGCGGGTGCGTCACGCAGTCGCCGCAGCGGCTCACGCCTTCGGGCACGGGCAGGGCGCAACTGCAGCAGCGCGCCGTCGGCGGTGCGAAGCGGGCCACGCAGGCATCGCACACCGGGCGAGACGGCCAGGCGCGGCAGACCGCGCACTGGCTGGGCAGCCGTGCGAGCAGCGAGGTGAAAGGCATGAAAGGCCACAAGGCCCGATGGCTGGACATGGCCTCAATATACTCACGGCCCCATGGCCACCGACCCCTCACGACGACCGCCGACCATCGATGCCACGGCGGCCGCCCGCTGGCGCCAACTCGCGCCTGCCGACGGCTCCCCCTGGCTGCACGAGGAAATCGGCCGCCGGATGGAAGACCGGCTGCAATGGATCAAGGCCCAGCCCCGCACATGGGCCGACTGGGCACCGTTGCGCAGCGGCCTCGAGGCGCATGAACTCGTCGCCCGCCGCTACAAGGACGCGGCTTCCTTCGTGATCGAGCCGGAGCCCGCGCTCGCGGCCGCCACCGGCCAGGCGCTGGCCGCCCCATGGTGGAGCGCGCGCCGCTGGCAGGCCGGCAAGGCGCGCTTCGACGCGCCGCCCGAAGACGGCGTCGACCTGCTATGGGCCAACATGTCGCTGCACATGGCGGCCGACCCGGAGGCGCTGATTGCGCACTGGCACAAGCTGGTGGCGACCGACGGCTTCCTGATGTTCTCTTGCCTCGGGCCCGATACCGTGCGCGAGCTGCGCGCGCTGCATGCCCGGCTCGGCTGGCCGGCCGCGGGCCACGAGTTCACCGACATGCACGACTGGGGCGACATGCTGGTGCACGCCGGCTTCGCCGAACCGGTGATGGACATGGAGCGCATCGTGCTGACCTGGGCCACGCCCGAGGCGGCGCTGGCCGAACTGCGCACGCTGGGCCGCAACCTGCACCCGACGCGCTTCCCGGCGCTGCGCGGCAAGGCCTGGCACCGGTCGCTGAAGAAGGCGTTGCCCGAACTCGCCCCGGCCGAAGAGGGCGGCGGGCGCATCGCGCTGACCTTCGAGGTCATCTACGGCCACGCGTTCAAGCCGGTGCCGCGCGTGTCGCTGTCGGCCGAAAGCGCGGTGTCGTTGCGCGAGATGCGCTCGATGCTCCAGCGCGGCCGCCCGGGTGCCTGATACGGGCCTTTTTGCCTAGTTAGTAGTGACCCGTAGGCGTCCTCTACGCAACGCGGGCGCAGATATCTACCCGCTACAATCCGCCGTTGCGTGGAACCCGCGGGTATTGTCCCGCGATCGACGGGTGTCGGATCCTGTTTGTACGAAGGTGTACGAGGGATTGGGCGACCATCGACGCACCGATTTGCTGAACTCGCCCGTGTCGAATTCCGTGTTTCGATTTGCCACCGTTTCAGGCCAGAGCATCCACTGGTTCCTGAGGCGGAACTGCTCGGTGACGCCGAGCCAGCTGGGCTGGCTCTACGCCTCGCTGTGCGTGGTATCGCTCGGCACCGGCACCCTGTTCTGGCTGCACGGTGCGCCGCTGGTTCTGCCTTTTGCCTGGCTCGAGCTGGCCGCTGTCGGGTTTGCGTTCATGGTCTACGCACGGCATGCGACCGACGGCGAGAAGATCGCGCTGCAGGAGGGGCGGCTCGTCGTGGAGCTCGAGAACGGCGGGCACTACGAACGCACGGAATTTCTTCCGCACCAGGTGCGGATCGAACCGCAGACCGGCGATCGCTCGCTGATCGAGGTCTCGGGGCAGGGTCGATCGGTCAGGGTGGGGCGCTATGTACGCCCGGAGTTGCGTGCGGCTTTGGCCCGCGAGATTCGCATGGCGTTGCGTGGCGCCTGAGGGGGCTCGCGCAGTGCTGCACGGTTGGGTTGTCGATAAATTGAAGAAACGTGAACACGATGAAGAGCATTTGGCGCAATAAGTACAGGCCGGCGAATCTGTTGCTGGCGGCCGGCGCGGCTTTCAGCAGCGCGGCGCACGCAGTCAACGATCTGCCCGGCGGCCCTTCGGTTCGCCAGTTGAATCTTCCGGTCGGCGTGACCAAGATCGCGCAGGAGCAGCATCTGCTCCACACGATCATGATGATCCTGTGCACGGTCATCTTCGTCGCCGTGTTCGCGGTCATGTTCTATTCGATCTGGAAGCACCGCAAGTCGGTCGGCCACAAGGCGGCCAACTTCCATGAATCGGTGGTGGTCGAGGTCATCTGGACCATCGTGCCCTTCCTCATCGTGATCGTCATGGCGCTGCCCGCCACCAAGGTGCTGGTGGCCCAGAAGGACACCACCAACGCCGACCTCACGATCAAGACCACCGGCTATCAATGGAAGTGGGGCTACGACTACCTGAACGGCGAAGGCGAGGGCCTGGCCTTCATCTCCACGCTCGACAGCTCGCAGCGCGCGATGTCCGACGCCGGCGCCAAGGGCGCGATGCCCGACGACTACCTGCTGAAGGTCGACAACCCGCTGGTGGTGCCGGTCAACAAGAAGGTCCGCATCATCACCACCGCGAACGACGTGATCCACGCCTTCGCCGTGCCGCAGCTGGGCTTGAAGCAGGACGCGATTCCCGGCTTCGTGCGCGACACCTGGTTCCGTGCCGAGACCGTGGGCGACTACTACGGCCAGTGCCAGGAACTGTGCGGCAAGGAACACGCCTACATGCCGATCCACGTGAAGGTGGTCTCGTCGGCCGACTACACGACCTGGGTGGCCGCCAAGCGCAAGGAAGCCGCCGCCAAGCTCGACGACCCGACCAAGGTCTGGACGCTGCCCGACATGCTCGTTCGTGGCGAAAAGGTCTATGCCGCCAACTGCGCCGCCTGCCACCAGGCCAACGGCAAGGGCGCGGGCCCGATCAAGGCGCTCGACGGCGACCCGAAGGTGCTCGATGCCGACCACTCGGTACAACTGCATGTGCTGCTCAACGGCCAGAACAACGGCGCGATGCCGTCCTGGAAGCAGCTGAGCGATACCGACCTCGCGGCCGTGGCCACGTACACCAAGAACAGCTGGTCGAACAAGACCGGCCAGCTGGTGCAGCCGGCCGAAGTGCTGGCCCTGCGCGGCAAGTGATGCGACAGCGTCCCGCGACGAAGAAATTGCAAGGAAAAACGAAATGAGTGCAGTCCTCGACCCCCACGGTCACGCCGCCCACGGCGACCACGCACACGACGAGCATCACGATCACCACGCGCCCACCGGCTGGCGCCGCTGGGTCTTCGCGACCAACCACAAGGACATCGGCACGCTCTACCTGCTGTTCAGCTTCACCATGCTGATGGTGGGGGGCGTGCTCGCGCTGCTGATCCGCGCCGAGCTGTTCCAGCCCGGCCTGCAATTGGTGAACCCCGAGCTGTTCAACCAGTTCACCACCATGCACGGCCTGATCATGGTGTTCGGCGCCATCATGCCGGCCTTCGTGGGCTTCGCGAACTGGATGATCCCGCTGCAGGTGGGCGCCTCCGACATGGCGTTCGCGCGCATGAACAACTTCAGCTTCTGGCTGCTGATTCCCGCGGCGCTGATGCTGGTCGGTTCGTTCTTCATGCCCGGCGGCGCACCCGCTGCCGGCTGGACGCTCTACGCGCCGCTCACGCTGCAGATGGGCCCCTCGATGGACGCCGGCATCTTCGCGATGCACATCATGGGCGCCTCGTCGATCATGGGCTCGATCAACATCATCGTGACCATCCTCAACATGCGCGCCCCCGGCATGACGCTGATGAAGATGCCGATGTTCTGCTGGACCTGGCTCATCACCGCCTACCTGCTGATCGCGGTGATGCCCGTGCTCGCAGGCGCCATCACGATGACGCTGACCGACCGCCACTTCGGCACCAGCTTCTTCAACCCCGCCGGCGGCGGCGACCCGGTGATGTACCAGCACATCTTCTGGTTCTTCGGCCACCCCGAGGTCTACATCATGATCTTGCCGGCCTTCGGCATCATCAGCCAGGTGGTGCCGGCCTTCGCCCGCAAGCGCCTGTTCGGCTACGCCTCGATGGTGTACGCCACCTCGTCGATCGCCATCCTGTCGTTCATCGTGTGGGCGCACCACATGTTCACGACCGGCATGCCGCTCACCGGACAGCTGTTCTTCATGTACGCGACCATGCTGATCGCGGTGCCCACGGCCGTGAAGATCTTCAACTGGATCGCGACGATGTGGCAGGGCTCGATGACCTTCGAGACGCCCATGCTGTTCGCCGTCGGCTTCATCTTCGTGTTCACGATGGGCGGCTTCACCGGCCTGATCCTCGCGGTCGCACCGATCGACACGCAGCTGCAGGACACCTACTACGTGGTGGCCCACTTCCACTACGTGCTGGTGGCCGGCTCGCTGTTCGCCATGTTCTCGGGCTTCTACTACTGGGTGCCCAAGTGGACCGGCGTGATGTACAACGAAACGCGCGGCAAGGTGCACTTCTGGTGGTCGCTGATCTCGTTCAATGTGACCTTCTTCCCGATGCACTTCCTGGGCCTTGCCGGCATGCCGCGACGCTACGCCGACTACCCGATGCAGTTCGCAGACTTCAACGCCCTGGCGTCGGTCGGTGCCTTCTTCTTCGGTTTCGCTCAGCTGTATTTCTTCCTTTTCATCGTGCTGCCCACCATGCGCGGCAAGGGTGAGAAGGCTTCGCAGAAGCCATGGGAAGCCGCTGAAGGCCTCGAGTGGGAAGTGCCGTCGCCGGCGCCGTTCCACACCTTCGAGACCCCGCCCAAGCTCGACGCGACCGCCACCAAGGTGATCGGCTGACAGGCCGCACGACGATGACGACGCCTGAACAAAGAAAGAACAACCGACGCATGGGGCTCACGCTGGCCTCCATCGCGGTGATCTTCTTCATCGGCTTCATCGTCCGCATGGTCTTCTTCAGCGGCCGCTGACCGCCAACCGAACGGGAGCAGCACGCACCATGAGCCTCGGCCAACGCATTCGACGCGCCAACGTGCGCATGGTCGGCAAGCTGGCCGTCGTGGCTTGCGGCATGTTCGCCTTCGGCTATGCGCTGGTGCCGATGTACCGCGCGATCTGCGAAATGACCGGCATCAACATCCTCGCGCTCTCCGAGCTCGAGGTGCCGGGCGGTGCCAGCGGCGGCAAGAACGTGCGCGTGCCCGACAACACGCAGGTCGACATGACCCGCACCATCACGGTCGAGTTCGACTCCAACGTGCGCGGCGGCCTCTGGGACTTCAAGCCCGCGGAGCGGACCATCCAGGTGCACCCCGGCCAGCTCAACACGGTGATGTACGAATTCCAGAACGTGCAGAACCGCCGCATGGCCGCACAGGCCATCCCGAGCTACGCGCCGCAGCAGGCTGCACCCTACTTCAACAAGCTCGAGTGCTTCTGCTTCAACCAGTACACGCTCGATCCGGGCGAGAAGAAGCAGTGGCCGGTTGCGTTCGTGATCGATCCCAAGATTTCCAAGGACGTGAAGACCATCACGCTGTCGTATACCTTCTTCGAGGTGGGCGGCAAGACGCCTGCGGCACCGGTGGCCGCCGTTTCCAGGACTTCCGATGAGCCGCGCTCGTGACCGATCCCTCGTCAAACCGGCCGAAGGCTTCGCTGTGGGACACGGTGAAGGCGGTGGGCTGGTCGTTCTTCGGTGTTCGCAAGAACAGCGCCTACCAGGAAGACCTGGGCAAGCTGAATCCGCTGCACATCATCGCGGTGGCGTTCGTCGCCGTGATCGTCTTCGTGGTCGGGCTGGTGCTGCTGGTGCGCCACGTGGTCGCAGCAGCCTGACGGCGAAACCCGCGACAAGCAGAATCCATTGAATCGAGAGAAGAAAGAAAGCCAGGAGCTGATATGAGTTCAACCACCCACGGCACCACGCCCTACTACTTCGTGCCCGGACCATCGGCGTATCCGGTTTCGGCCGCGATCGGCCTGTTCTTCGTGATCCTGGGCGCCGCGCAATGGATCAACGGCCACGAGTGGGGCGCATGGTCCCTGCTGGCCGGCATGGTGGTCTGGCTCGGCACGCTGTTCGTGTGGTTCCGCGCCGCCATCGGCGAAAGCGAGAGCGGCCAGTACGGCCACAAGGTCGACCTCTCGTTCCGCTGGAGCATGAGCTGGTTCATCTTCTCGGAAGTGATGTTCTTCGGCGCGTTCTTCACGGCGCTTTGGTGGGCCCGCACCCACGCGCTGCCGTCGCTCGGCGGCCTGGACAACGCGATCCTCTGGCCCGACTTCAAGGCCGTGTGGCCCAGTGCCGCCGCCGGCGCCACCGGCTCGCCGGCCGGCATCGTCGAGCCCTTCCAGACCGTCGGCCCGTTCTGGCTGCCGACGATCAACACCGCGCTGCTGCTGAGTTCGGGCGTGACGCTCACCATTGCCCACCACGCATTGCGTGCCGGCCACCGCGCACAGACGATCCGCTTCATGTGGCTTACCGTGCTGCTCGGCCTGATCTTCCTGAGTGTGCAGGGCTACGAGTACCACCACCTGTACACCGAGCTGAACCTCAAGCTCAGCTCGGGCACCTACGGTTCGACCTTCTTCATGCTGACCGGCTTCCACGGCCTGCACGTGTTCATCGGCATGCTGATGCTGCTGTTCATCACGCTGCGCCTGCGCAAGGGCCACTTCACGCCGGAACGTCACTTCGGCTTCGAGGGCGCGGCCTGGTACTGGCACTTCGTGGACGTGGTCTGGCTCGGCCTCTACATGCTGGTCTATTGGCTTTGAGCGAAGAACCTCGTCCCGGCATTCCAGAAAAAAGGCGCCGCAAGGCGCCTTTTTCATGGTTCTCGTGGAACGAGCACCATCTACTTGCCGACTGGGAGCCCGGTGGGCTGGATGTAGCCGAGTTTCCAGGCCAGCAGCAGGCAGAGGAACAAAAACACCGAAAGGCCGATCCGAACGGTGAGCGCGCGCGCCATGCCGCCGCTCTTGGCGCGCCCATTGCGCCCGTCCTTCAGCATGAAGAACAGGGCAAACGCGAGGCTCGCGAAGATGCCCAGGAACACCAGGGCGACGAAATATTTCATGACCCACATTATCGGCCGCACGCCCCGTTCCCTCCAGTGACTCCTGAACCCCTGTATTCCGAAGACCGGCGCCGGCCGGGCCGTTTCTGGCTCATCACCATCGCTGCCGTGCTGACGGTGGCAGCCACCGTTTCACTGGGCCGCTGGCAGTTGTCGCGCGCCGCGCAGAAAGAAGCGCTGCAGGCCGACATCGAGGCCCAGAAGCTGAAGCCGGCGCTGACTCAGGCCGAGTTCCTGGCGATGGAGAAGCCCTCCTACGCGATGCATCGCCCGGTGCGCCTGCGCGGCCTGTGGCTGACGCCGCAGACCGTATTTCTCGACAACCGCCAGATGCACGGCACGCCAGGCTTCTACGTGCTGACGCCCTTCGCCCTGGAAGGCACCGAACAGACGGTGATGGTGCAACGCGGCTGGATCCAGCGAAATTTCGTCGACCGCACGCGGCTGGGCGCGGTCGAGACGCCCGCCGGCATCGTCGAGGTCACGGGCCTGGTCGAGCCGCCGCCGAGCCATCTGCTGGAATTGGGCACCCCCGCATCCGCACCGGCCGCGGCTGCTTCGGCGCCTGCCCCGGCGGCCTCCGCACCGGCCGCTCCGGCATCGGCCGCCGAGGGGTATTCGCCCATCCGGCAAAATCTCGACCTGGAAGCCTTCCGCGCCGAAACCAAGCTGCCGCTGCGCACCGACGTGTCGCTGCAACAGAGCGGACCGGCCTCCGAGGGCCTGCAGCGCGACTGGCCGGCCCCGGCGCTGGGCCTGGAGAGGCACTACGGTTACGCATTCCAGTGGTTCGGCCTGTCGGCCCTCGTCGTCATCCTCTATGTCTGGTTCCAATTCATCACACCCCTCCGCCGCTCGAGGCGCCGCGCGCGCGATGGCCGCTTCTGACGAGCCGCTGGGCCTGACGGTGCATTCGATGCCGTCGCCCAACCAGGCGCTCGACGGCGCGGAAGGCCGGCGCACGGTCATGGGGCGCTGGAAGATGATCGCCGTGATGCTGATGTGCGCGGCGCCCGTCATTGCCTCGTACTTCACCTACTACGTGATCCGGCCCGAAGGCCGCAGCGTCTACGGCGAACTGGTCGAGCCGCAGCGCGAGCTGCCGAAGCTGACGGCCACCGACCGCAATGGTGCGCCGGTGGACATCGCCACGCTCAAGGGCCAGTGGCTGCTGGTGGCCGTGGCCGATGCAGCCTGCGATGCGCTTTGCGAGCAGCAGCTCTACCTGCAGCGCCAGCTGCGCGAGAGCCTGGGCCGCGAGAAAGACCGCATGGACCGTGTCTGGCTCGTGAGCGACGCCGCGCCCGTGCCCGAGCGCCTGAACAACGGCCTGCATGGCGCGACGGTGCTGCGCGTGCCGGCCGACCAGCTGGCCAAGTGGCTTGCTCCCATGCCGGGCCACTCGCTGGCCGAACACCTCTACGTGGTCGATCCGATGGGCAACTGGATGATGCGTTTCCCCGCCCGCATGGACGCGGCCGGTGCCAGCCGCGCCAAGCGCGACCTCGACCGCCTGCTGCGCGCCTCGGCGTCGTGGGACGAACCGGGCCGCTGACCGCCTCCGACTTGCCCATGGACACGACCACCTCGCTCTACGATCTGACGCCCATCGCCTGGCTCATGGCCGCGGGCGTCCTGATCGCGCTTGGCCCGCTGGTGTGGGTCTGGCGGCGCAACGCGGGTGCAGGCCCGGCGCGGCGGCTGCATGCGCTGACCGTGCTCACGCTGTTCCTCACCTTCGATCTCACGCTGTTCGGCGCCTTCACGCGGCTCACCGACTCCGGCCTGGGCTGCCCCGATTGGCCCGGCTGCTACGGCAACGCCAGCCCGGCCGGCGCGCGCCATGAGATCGCGATGGCGCAGGCCGCGCAGCCGACCGGCCCCGTCACGCACAGCAAGGCATGGGTGGAGATGGTCCACCGCTATCTGGCAACGGGTGTCGGCGTGCTGATCCTCACGCTCGCGGGTGCCACCTGGATCGCGCGCCGCCGCCAGCGCCGCGCGCCGCCGCCGTCGAAAGACGGCGAGCACCACGCCACGCTCAGCGCGTGGTGGCCGGCATTTACCCTGGTTTGGGTCTGCCTGCAGGGCGCCTTCGGCGCACTCACGGTGACTTGGAAGCTCTTCCCCGCCATCGTCACGCTGCATCTGCTCGGTGCCGTGGTGTTGCTGGCGCTGCTCTGCATCCAGGCCGTGCACTACCGGCAGACGGCTGCGCAGCGGCTGCCCACCGCCGTAGCGCCTGCACTGCGCAACGGGCTCATTGCGACCACCGTGCTGCTGGGGCTTCAGATCGCGCTCGGCGGCTGGGTCAGCACCAACTATGCGGTGCTGGCCTGCACGCAGTTCCCCATCTGCCAGGACAGCTGGTGGCCGGCCATGAACTTCGCGCAGGGCTTCGAGATCTGGCGCCACCTCGGTGTGACCGGCGAGGGCCAGCCGCTCGATTTTTCCGCGCTCACCGCCATCCACTATGCGCATCGGTTGATGGCCTATGCGGTGTTCGTCGCGCTCGGCGTGCTCGCATGGCACCTGCGCCGCATCGCGGCGTTGCGTCCGCAGGCGCGCTGGCTCGCGGGGCTGGCGCTGCTTCAGCTCGCCACGGGTCTTGGCAACGTGCTGCTGGGCTGGCCGCTGGCCGCGGCGGTGCTGCACACCGGCGGCGCCGCTGCGCTCGCCGTGGTGCTCACCTGGGCGCTGTGCGAGAGCCGGCGCGATCCCGCGGCGCTGATCGTGCGTGCCGGTGACAATGCGTCCGCCAACAACAATAGCCAGAGGAAGGCCGCCGCGTGAGCACCCCGATCCCCGTTCAGCAAACCAGCACCGCGAACGTGCTGCGCCAGTTCTACGCGCTGACCAAGCCGCGCGTGGTGCAGCTGATCGTGTTCTGCGCGCTGATCGGCATGGTGCTGGCCGTCCCCGGTCTGCCTTCGTGGGCCGACGTGCAGCGCGCGGTGCTGGCCTGCATCGGCATCTGGCTGGTGGCCGGTGCCGCTGCCGCGTTCAATTGCCTCGTCGAGAAGGGCATCGACGCCAAGATGAAGCGCACCGCGTGGCGTCCCACGGCGCGCGGCGAACTCAGCAACAGGCAGGCGCTGGTTTTCTCGGCGCTGCTGTGCGCGGCGGGTTCGGCGCTGCTGTGGTTCACGGTCAATCCGCTCACCATGTGGCTCACCTTCGCCACCTTCGTCGGCTACGCGGTGATCTACACCGTGATCCTCAAGCCGCTGACGCCACAGAACATCGTGATCGGCGGCGCGTCGGGCGCGATGCCGCCGGTGCTGGGCTGGGCCGCGATGACGGGCTCCCTGGACCCCGGGGCCTGGATTCTTTTCCTCATCATCTTCCTGTGGACGCCGCCACACTTCTGGGCGCTGGCGCTCTACCGCGTGGAGGACTACCGCAAGGCCGGCCTGCCGATGCTGCCGGTCACGCATGGCAACGAGTTCACGCGGCTGCAGGTGCTGCTGTACACCTTCATTCTGTTCGCGGCCTGCATGATGCCCTTCATCTACGGCATGAGCGGCTGGCTCTACCTGGCGGTGGCCGTCGCGGTGAGCGCCGGCTTCACCGGTTATGCGTTCGCGTTGTGGCGCAACTATTCCGACGCGCTGGCGCGCAAGACCTTCCGCTTCTCGCTGATCCACCTGAGCGTGCTGTTCCTGGCGCTGCTCGTCGATCACTACCTTCACTGACCAAGTCTTCATGAACAAGCGCAACGCTCTTCGACTGATGGCCACGGGCGCCGGCTGGGTGGGCGTGGCCGCTGCCCTGGGCCTGGGCCTTGCGGGCTGCGGCGAGGCCCGGCAGAACTTCAACGCCGTCGACATCACAGGCGCGGACTACGCCAAGGACTTCTCGCTGAAGGACGCCGACGGCAAGGTCCGCACCATGGCCGACTTCAAGGGCAAGGTGGTCGTGCTGTTCTTCGGCTATGCGCAATGCCCCGACGTCTGCCCCACCACCATGACCGAGATGGCGCAGGTCAAGCAGCAGCTCGGCAAGGACGGCGACAGGCTGCAGGTGCTGTTCGTCACGGTCGATCCGGCGCGCGACACGGCAGAGGTGCTCAAGGCCTACATGGGCGCGTTCGACCCGAGCTTCGTCGCGCTGATCCCCACGCCCGACGAGCTGGCCGCTGTCGCGAAGGACTACAAGGTCTACTACAAGAAGGTCGACGGCAAGACGCCCACCAGCTATTCGATGGACCACTCGGCCGCCAGCTATGTCTACGACACGCAGGGGCGGCTGCGGCTCTATGCGCGTTATGGCGCGGGCGTGCCGTCGATGGTGTCGGACCTGAAGACGCTGCTGGCTTCCTGAGGAAGACCGCTTGTTGGCCGCCGTGGACTCGGTCGAGCACCTGAAAGGGCGCAAGGGCGCCTTCCGCATCGCGCTGATCCCGCCCGAGGTGCTCAGCGCACTCAACGACGGGCTGCTCGAAACCGTCAACCTCAACGAATTCATGGCGCTGGAGCTGCCCCGGCTGGCGCGCAGCGTGGCGGGGCACATCGGGCTCGACGCGCAGGGCGAGCGGCTGGTCGACACACTCGCGATGCTGAGCGCTTTCAAGCCCATGCAGCGGCACGGGCACATCGCGCGTGCGCTCTACGACATGGCGGCACTGCACGGCGAGCGTGACGCTGTCGCGCACCGGCTGGCCACGCACGCGAGCGACGTGGCCCGCTGCTGGGCCGCGCAATGGGTCGCGTTGTCGGGCCTGCCGCTGGCGGCGCAGCTGGAGGCGGTGCGCCGCTTCGCCGCCGATCCGCATTTCGGCGTGCGCGAGATCGCCTGGATGGCGGTGCGCGACGAGGTCATCGCGTCGCTCGACGAAGCGCTTGCGCTGCTGCAGCCGTGGGTCTCCGATGCCGACCCCAACATCCGCCGCTTTGCGAGCGAACTCACGCGGCCGCGCGGCGTGTGGTGCGCGCAGATCGATGCGCTCAAGACCGAGCCGTGGCGGGCCTTGCCGCTGATCGAGCCGCTGCGCGCCGACTCCAGCCGCTACGTGCAGAACTCGGTCGCCAACTGGCTCAACGACGCAAGCAAGAGCCAGGGCGAGTGGGTCGACAAGCTCTGCGCGCGGTGGGTGGCAGAGTCGGACACGGCCGAAACCCGCTACATCGCGAAGCGGGCGCTGCGAACGCTCTCCAAATGAAGAAAGCCCGGGAATGCCGGGCTTTCTTCTGAAGGGACAAGGCTTACGCGTAGTCCGCGAGCGCCTTCTTCATCTTCTTCATGGCCGCGACCTCGATCTGGCGGATGCGCTCGGCACTCACGCCGTACACCGCGGCCAGGTCGTGCAGCGTCATGCCGCCCGAGCCGTCGTCGTTGACCTTGAGCCAGCGCTCTTCCACGATGCGGCGGCTGCGGTCGTCCAGCGCTTCGAGTGCGGTGGCGATGCCGTCGCTCGACAGGCGGTCGCGCTGCTGCGATTCGAGCAGGGCGGTGGGTTCCTGCGTGGCGTCGGCCAAATAGGCGATCGGGCCGAAGGCTTCGTCGCCGTCGTCGGAGGGGCCCGGATCGAGCATGACGTCGCCGCCCGACAGGCGGGTTTCCATCTCGAGCACTTCCTCGGGCTTGACGTTCAGCCGGGTCGCCATCTGCGACACCTCGTCGGGGCTCAGCGTCTCGCGGTGCGTGCCGTTGTCGGCCGCGGCCGAGTCGGCCTTGAAGCCTTGCTTCATCGAGCGCAGGTTGAAGAACAGCTTGCGCTGGGCCTTGGTCGTCGCGACCTTGACCATGCGCCAGTTCTTCAGGATGTACTCGTGGATCTCGGCCTTGATCCAGTGCATGGCGTAGCTCACGAGCCGGACGCCCTGGTCGGGGTCGAAGCGCTTCACGGCCTTCATGAGGCCGACGTTGCCTTCCTGGATCAGGTCGCCGTGCGGCAGCCCGTAGCCCAGGTACTGGCGGGAAATGGACACTACGAGGCGCAGATGCGACAGCACCAGCGCGCCGGCGGATTCGAGGTCGTTGTGGTCGCGCAGCTTGCGTGCGAAGCCCTGCTCTTCTTCAAGCGTGAGCAGCGGCAGGCGGTTGGCGGCCGAAATGTAGGCGTCCAGGTTGCCCAGCGGGGGAACCATCGACCATGGGTTGGCGACGGCCAGCTGGTTGGCAGAGACTCCAGACAGCGTTGTCATCAGGGAAACTCCTTTGTGTGGGCCATATTAGCACTCGATTAGAGGGAGTGCTAAACCAAGGGTTCCCTTGAATTTCTATCGTCGTGATAGACCAGGGCTACCAGCGTACCCCCAGCTTTAGGAAAAGCTTGGACAGCACGAACAACGGTCCGACCCAGAGATATTGGAGGTCTTCGAAGAACGAAGGTTTCTTGCCCTCGATCTTGTGGCCCACGAACTGGAAGATCCAGGCCACCACAAAGATAGCGGCTGAAATCGGCAATGCAAGTCCGCCCATCGCATGCACCAGCGCCAAGGCCAGTGCGGTCAGGGCGAGCATGGCCAGCAGGAAGGCCGGCGAGCGCAGCAAGGCGTAGTAGACGAGGCTGGCGGCCACGAAACCGTAGGCCACCCAGGGATGGAGCGCGAACAGCAAGCCGACGATGCTCAGCATGATGGCCGGGATGGCCACGAAATGGATCAGTTCGTTGGTCGGATGGCGGTGGCTCTCCTCGTAATGGGCGAGCAGCCGGTCGACCTTGCGGTCGCTCGATCCAAGGGGGGCGGCGGCGGTGTGCGTCATGGCGGGTCTCCGGGACGCCGTGGGATGCGGCGAGATATTCGATGGTGCCCACGGCAAAGCCCGATGGCAAGGCGCCCGCCATGAAATTGCTATAAAAAATGTAGCGCCAAGGACAACGGCTGCCGTGCACGCCGTGACTTTGTGCACTGTCGCCAAAAGGCCCCGTCGCTAAGATCGGCACGTGCCGTCCTTCGACTCTCCATCCGCATCTCTGTCACCGGCCGCGGAGGCCGGCGCCTCCACCCGTGCACCCGGGGCGATCCTTGTCGTGGACGACCACGACCTGCTGCGTCTGGGCGTCTGCGCGCTGGTGCAGGCGCAGGCTGCCTCGTCCGGCGCGAGCATCGAAGTCTTCGAGGCTGCCAACGCTGCCGATGCGATCGCGCTGTACGAAACCCACCAGGCCTCCATCGGCCTGGTGCTGCTCGATCTCGCGTTGCCCGACACGCACGGCCTGAGCGGGCTGGCGGAGTTCCGCCGGCGCTTTCCGGCCGCGCGCATCGTGGTGCTCTCGGGCACCGGCAGCAGCGCGCTGGCGCAGGGCGTGCTCGCGCTGGGCGCCGCCGCCTTCCTGCCGAAGTCGGCCGACCTGAAGGAGGTGGTGAGCTTCATCCGCGCCTGTGGCCTGCTCGATCCAGCTTCGCCCGACGCGGCGGAACTGCCGCCCCCGCCAATGCCCAAATCGCTCGCCGGTTATGCGGAATTCGCGCACGCCAGCGCCTGGCGGGAGCTCACGCCGCGGCAGATGCAGGTGCTGCAATGGGTGCTCGAAGGCAAGGCCAACAAGGAAATCGCACAGCTCGCAAACCTGAGCGAGGGCACGGTGAAGAACCATGTCTCCACCATCCTGCTGCTGTTCGGCATGCGTTCCCGCGCCCAGTTGATCAGCACCCTGCATTAAGCGTGCAGCCCGTCGCGCCGAACGACCCGCCCCCCGACCACGCTCTCGCCCAGCGCGTGCTGCGCGAGCACGTCGCCTCGGTCTACGACACCTACCGCACTTCTACGCTGACCCACATGGCCTTCGTGGTGGTGTTCGGCGCCATCATCTATTCGCAGCTGAAGAACCCGAACCTGCTGTTCTGGCTGGCCGGTCTGCTGATGGTCGATGTCTACGTCTTCTTCACGCCACGATGGAACCCCTCGCGCCCCGCGCGCGAAAGCGCGTACTGGGCCCGCAAGATTTCGCGCATGGTCACACTCGTCAGCATGGTCACGGCGGTGGTGCCCTGGCTCATCGTCCCGTACGACAACCTGCCGATGACCTCGCTGCTGATGGCCGTCGTCGTGGGCAGTTGCTCTCGCGCCGCACAGTCGCTGTGGCCGCTGAAGGCCGCGCTGTTCGGCTACACGCTGCCCATGTCGCTGGGCCTGCTCACGGCGCTGGCGTGGCAGGGCGACGGCCTGCATCTTTTCCTGGCTGCGGCCGGCGCGGCCTACCTGCTGCTGACGCTGCGCGCGGGCATCGGCCAGCACAAGCTCCTGACCGAATCGCTCATGCTGCGCTTCGAGAACGAGGCGCTGGCCGCGCGGCTCGGCGAGCAGATCGCCGCGACCGAGCGCGCGAGCGAAGAAAAAACGCGCTTTCTCGGCGCCGCCAGCCATGACCTGCGCCAGCCGCTGCACGCCATCGCGCTGTTCGGCGCCGCACTCGAGAACGAATTGCGCGGCCGCCCCGAAAGCCGCAACGCCGAGCGCCTGATGCGCGCGGTGAACGCGCTGGGCGCTTCGCTCGACACCATGCTCGACGTCTCGCGCCTCGACGCCGGTGTGATCACGCCCGTGCCGCAGCCGGTGCAGCTCGACGCGCTGTTCCTGCCGCTCAATCACACCTTTGCGGCGCGGGCCGAACAGAAGCAGCTGCAGCTGCGCGTGCGCGCCAGCGGCCTGTGGGTGCACAGCGACCCGCAGCTGCTGCATCGCATGCTGTCGAACCTGATGGACAACGCGCTCAAGTACACCGCACGGGGCGGCGTGACCGTCGCGGCCCGCGAGCGCGGCGACGCGGTGTGGATCGAGGTGCGCGACAGCGGCATCGGCATCGCGCCCGAGCAGTCCGGCCGGATCTTCGAGGAGTTCTACCAGATCAACAATCCGGGCCGCGACCGCTCGCGGGGGCTCGGCATTGGGCTGTCGATCGTGCAGCGGCTGTCGCTGCTGCTCCGGCATCCGGTGCAGATGCGTTCGCGGCTGGGGCGGGGCACGCACTTTCGCGTGGTGGTGCCGGCCGTGAGTGCGGCGGAGCGCGCGGTGGCAGGGGTGCCGGCACCGGCCGCCATGACCGGAGCGACCACCGAGAAGCGCAGCAGCCCCGCGCCGGTCCTGCCCAGCCGCGTGCTGCTGCTGGACGACGAACTCGAAATCCGCGAAGCCATGACCGGCCTGCTGCGTTCCCATGCCATCGACGCCCATGCCGTGGCGGACGAGGCTGGCGCTGCCGCCGCCCTGCGGCAGGCGATCGGCGAGCGCCGTCCCTTCGATCTCCTGCTGTGCGACTACCGCCTGGCCGACGGTGCAGATGGGCTCGACGCGGGCCTGCGATTGAGCCAGGGGCAGGGCGGCAGCGCCGGAGTGCCGCTGCTGCTGATCACAGGAGAAACCTCGCCCGATCGGCTGCAGCGGGTGCGCGAATCGAGGGTGCCGGTCTTGTTCAAGCCGGTGGTCGCAGCATCGCTGCTCCAGGCCATGGCGGAGCTCGTCACGGCGAAGCAGCCGCTGCGCCCTGACGCCTGAATCCATCGCCATGCACTGAGGCCGCTTCGCGCACCTGACCCGCGAATGCAATGACTTTCGGCACTGGCGAGAGTCAACCTCTCGCCCTACCTTCGATGGAGTCCCCTTGCGGCATGCCAATCCCGGCCGCAGCGGTGCAATTCGAACAATCGACAGCGGAGGTTCTTCAATGAAATTCAAACGAGCGGCGGTCGCGCTTGCAGTGGCGGGCACACTTGCCCTGGTCGCATGCGGTGGTGGTGGAGGCGGTGGCGGTGGCGGTGGCGGCGGATTTCCGCTGCCGCCCGGTGACGGCGGCACGCCACCCCCGCCACCGCCTGCGCCTGCGGCACCACCGCCTCCCGCGCCGCCAGCGCCGGCTCCCGTGCCGGCCACGCGCACCTTCATGTATGAGGCACTGCCGCTGGCAGGCGACCGCGGGGCATTCGCCGCCAACCTCAATGCGCAGGGCGCACGCGGTTTCCGCTTCCTGAGCGGCTTCGCCTTCACGACCAGCCCAACCACCGCCGAACAGGTCGAGGGCTACGTGCGCGACGCCGACACCACCTACAGCTACGAGCTCCATCCGATCACAGCGAACAACGCCGCCTTCCTGACCCAGGCCAATGAAGTCGGCGCGCGCGGTTTTCAGTGGGTGGGTTCGTACATCATCAACGGCGACCAGTTCTACATCTATCGGAAGAACAACGGCGCGCAGGGCGTCTTCAGCTACCGGGTCGAGCCGCTGTCGGCGAACAAGGCGGGGTTCCTGGCCCAGGCCAACGGGCAGGGCGCGGAGGGCTTCTACAACGTGGCGCCCGCGTTCCTCGTGGGCGATCCCAGTGCCGTGTCGATCTACGAGAGGAATGCGGCCGCCGGCGCCACCTATGCCTACGAGATCGGCGACATCGCCGGCAACGACACCGCCTACCTCGCCCAGCTCAACGAGCGCGGTGGGCGCGGCTTCCGCTCTCGCACCGAGTACCTGTTCGGCGACGGCGGGGGCGTGATCTACGCGAAGGACTTGTCGCAGTCGGCCACCTTCAGCTTCTACACGCTGGAACCCCAGCCCGGCAGCACGGCCTTCATTCAGCAGGCCAACACCGAAGGCGCCAAGGGCGGCGGGCTGGTCGGCGGCATCGGGCTGCCCAGCGGCGCGATCAAGACGCTTTATTTCAAGCCGCTCAACTGCGCAACCGGCTCGCTGTGCGTTCCGGTGTCGCTGTTCGGCCTCTGAACCTCCAGCAGCCGGTCAGGGAGCAAGGGAGAGAAAAAATAGAAAGCGAAAGCGGCCCCGGCGCAAGCAGGGGCCGCTTTTTCCTTCCTATCCGAGAAGCGCCTGCGCGAATTCGCGGGCGTTGAAGGTCTCGAGGTCTTCGAGCTTCTCGCCCACGCCGATGAAATAAACCGGAATCGGCCGTTCGCGCGCAATGGCGCACAGCACGCCGCCCTTCGCAGTGCCATCGAGCTTGGTCACGACGAGGCCAGTCAGGCCCAGTGTCTCGTCGAAGGCCTTGACCTGTGCGAGCGCGTTCTGCCCGGTGTTGCCGTCGATCACGAGCAGCACCTCGTGCGGCGCCGTGGCGTCGGCCTTGGTGACGACGCGCTTGATCTTCTTGAGCTCGTCCATCAGGTGCAGCTGCGTCGGCAGCCGGCCGGCCGTGTCGACGAGCACCACGTCCTTGCCGCGCGCCTTGCCGGCGTTCACCGCATCGAAGCTCACGGCCGACGGGTCGCCGCCCTCGTTGCTGACGATCTCGACCGTGTTGCGGTCGGCCCAGACCAGCAGCTGCTCGCGCGCCGCCGCCCTGAACGTGTCGGCCGCGGCCAGCAGCACCGAGGCGCCTTCGTCGGCCAGGTGCTTGGTGAGCTTGCCGATGGAGGTGGTCTTGCCCGCGCCGTTGACGCCGGCCACCATGATGACGGTGGGCGTGAACCGGCCGATGACCAGTGGTTTCTCGAGCGGACGGAGCAGGTCGGCGATGGCCTCGGCCAGCAGCACCTTGACCTGCGCCGCGTCGGTGGCCATCTGGCGCTTGACGCGGCCGCGCAGGTCGTCGAGCAGGTACTCGGTCGCCTTCACGCCGGTGTCGGCCATCAGCAGGGCGGATTCGAGCTCTTCGTACAGCGCGTCGTCGATCTGCGCGTTGACGAACACGGCCTGGATGCCAGTGCCGGTCTTGCGCAGGCCGGTCTTGAGCTTGTCGAACCAGCCCTTGCGCTCGGTGGCGACGGCGGCTTCGATCGCTGGCGCTGGCGCAGGAGTCGGTGCGGGTGCGGGGACCGGTACGGGCGCCGCCGCGACCGGCGGCGCGGCAATGGGCGCAGGCGCCGGGGACGGCACGGGTGGCGTTGCAGGCGGGGGCGCAGGAGGCGCTTCTTCAGCCGCCGGCTTCGAACCAAACCAGCTCGAAGGCGAGAACACGGAGCGTGCCGGTGCGGGCTCCGGCGCGGCCGGCGGGTTGGCAGCCGGCGTATCGGGGGTCTCGGCAGGCGGTTTTTTCTTGAAGAAACTGAACATCGGGAGCTTTTTACAATCCGACCCATTCTATGAAACACCTCCCGCCACGCCGTGCTGCGTCTGGTGCGGTGCTGGCGATGGCGCTTCTGGCGCCATGGGCCATGCCTGCGCAGGCCCAGACTGATTCGACTCCCGCCGCCGCAGCAGCAGCCGCGCCCGGCCCCCGGCAATTCACGCTTGCCAACGGCATGACGCTGATCGTCCAGCCCGACCGGCGCTCGCCCACGGCGGTGCAGATGGTATGGGTCCGCGTGGGCTCGATGGACGAGGTCGACGGCACCTCGGGCGTGGCGCATGCGCTCGAACACATGATGTTCAAGGGCACCAAGGACATCAAGCCCGGCGAGTTCTCGCGCCGCGTGGCGGCCCTCGGTGGCCAGGAAAACGCCTTCACCACCCGCGACTACACCGGCTACTACCAGCAGATCCCGGTCGGCAGCCTCGAGCAGGTGATGAAGCTCGAATCGGACCGCTTCGCCAACAACCAGTGGCCCGACGACGAGTTCAAGCGCGAGATCGAGGTCGTCAAGGAAGAGCGCCGCCTGCGCACCGAAGACCAGCCGCGCGCGCTGCTCGGCGAGCAGCAGAACGCCGCCGTCTTCACCGCCTCGCCTTACCACCGCCCCGTGGTCGGCTGGATGAGCGACCTCGACGCCATGACGCCCGAGGACGCACGCGCCTTCCTCAAGCGCTGGTACGTGCCCGCCAACGCCGTGCTCGTGGTGGCTGGCGATGTCGACGTGGCCCAGGTGCGCGCCATGGCCGAGAAGTACTACGGCCGCATTCCCTCTCGCGCCGTGCCAGTGCGCAAGCCGCGCACCGAGCCGGCGCAGCGCGGCATCCGCCGCATCGAACTGAAGGCACCGGCCGAGCAGGCGTATGTGTCGCTGGCCTTTCGCATACCGCAGCTCGCCAACATCGACGACGCGAACAGCGATGCCTGGGCGCTGGTGGTGCTGTCGGCCGTGCTCGACGGCTACGCCGGCGCCCGGCTCGACCGCGCCCTGACCCAAGGCCCCGACCGTGTCGCCGATTCGGCGGGTGCCTATTCGGGATTCATCGGCCGCGGCCCGCAGCTCTTCATGCTCGACGGCGTGCCGGCCGCCGGCAAGAGCGCCGAGACGGTCGAGGCCGCACTGCGCGCGCAGGTCGCGCGCGTCGCCAGGGACGGCGTGGGCGAAGCCGAGCTGGCCCGCGTCAAGACCCAGTGGGTGGCGAGCGAGACCTACAAGCGCGACTCGGTGATGGCCCAGGCGCGCGAACTCGGCAGCAACTGGATCCAGGGCCTGCCGCTCGACGCGAGCGAGCGCATCGTCGCCCGGCTGCAATCCGTCACGGCTGCCCAGGTGCAGGCGGTGGCCGCCAAGTATTTCGGCGACGACCAGCTCACGGTCGCCACGCTGCGCCCCCTGCCGCCCGAAGCCAAGCCACGTGGCCGCGGCTTCGCGGCGCCCGCAGGCGAAATGCGCTGAAAGACAGGTCCCGATTCCATGAAAACTCTCAAGAAGATCGCGCAATGCGCCCTGTTCGCAGGCGCGGCCCTCATGGGCATCACCAGCGCGCGGGCCGCGCTGCCCATCCAGCAATGGACGCTGGCCAACGGCGCGAAGATCTACCTCGTGTCGACCAACGCGCTGCCGATCGTCGACATGCAGGTCGATTTCGACGCCGGCAGCCGCCGCGACCCCGCGGCGCAGGCCGGCCTGGCCAGCGCCACCGCGACCATGGTGGAGAAGGGCGTGCGCGCCGGCAAGGTCGGCGAACCGGCGCTCGACCAGAACGCGCTGGGCGAAGCCTGGGCCGATCTGGGCGCCAGCTTCGACGTGAGCGCGGGCACCGACCGCACCAGCTACTCGCTGCGCACGCTGTCCGATCCCGCGCTGCTGAACAAGGCGGTCGCGCTGGCGTCGCGCGAGATCGGCGAACCTGCCTTTCCGGACGACGTTTGGCAGCGCGAACGCGAACGCATCAACGCGGCCATCAAGGAAGCCAACACCAAGCCCGCGACCATCGCGGGCCGCGCCTTCGCGCACGCGGTGTACGGCGTGCATCCCTACGGGCAGGAAGTGACGGAAGAGACACTGGCGCGCATCGACATCGCCGCCATGCGCCAGCGCTACCAGCAGCTCATCGTGCCGTGCCGCGCCAAGCTCAGCATCGTGGGCGCCGTCACGCGCGTCGAAGCCGAGACGCTGGCGACCACGCTGCTGTCGCGGCTCCCGGCGTCAGAGTCCTGCACACCGCTGCCGGCCATCGCGCCGGTGGCCGCGCTGGCAGCGCCGAAGGACGAGCGCATTCCCTTCGACTCGGCCCAGGCCCACGTCTTCGTCGGCCAGCCCGGCTATCCGCGCAAGGACCCGGACCACTTCGCCCTCACGCTGGGCAACTACGTGCTCGGCGGCGGCGGTTTTGTCTCGCGCCTGATGAACGAGGTGCGCGAGAAGCGCGGCCTGACCTACAGCATCTACAGCGGCTTCGCGCCGGGGCTCGATGCGGGCGCCTTCCGCGTCGGCTTCCAGACCCGGCCCGACCAGGCCGAGGAGGCGGTGAAGATGTCGCGCGAAGTGGTCGCCAGGTTCGTGGCCGAGGGCCCGACTGCCAGCGAACTCAAGGCCGCGAAGGACAACCTGATCGGCGGTTTTCCGCTGCTGCTGGACAGCAACCGCAAGCTCATCGGCAACGTCGCCAACATCGCCTGGCACGACCTCCCGCTTGACTATCTCGACACCTGGACCGCGCGCATGAACGCGGTCACGGCGGCCGACGTCAAGGCGGCCTTCCAGCGCAAGCTGCAGCCCGAGCGCATGGTGACGGTGGTGGTAGGCGGCAAGGACGCCAAGACCGCCAAGGCGCAGCCGTAGCCGTAGCCGGTCACGCCAGGGCGTGCGGGCCGCGGCGGGCGGCTGCGCGCACCGCCGCTCCCAGCCTTTCGAGCAGCCGCGGCACTGCGCGCGCCTGTTGCCAGTAGAGCGGCACCGGCAGCGTCGAGCCGGGCACCAGCTCCACCAGTTTTCCCTCGCGAATGGCATCGGCCACCATGCTGGCCGGATGCATGCCCCAGCCCATGCCCGCACACGCCGCCTCGACGAAGGCATTGGGCGAGGGAATCCAGTGGCGCGGCGTCTCCACGTTGCGGTGGCAGATGCGGCGCACCCAGCGTGCCTGCAGCCTGTCCTTGCGGTCGAACACCAGGCTCGGCGCGCTCGCCAGCGTGCGGGCGCCCACGCCCTTGGCGAAATACTCGCGCACGAACGCGGGGCTGGCCGCCGCCACGTAGTGCATCGTGCCGAGCGCCTCGCTGTTGCAGCCCGCCACCGGCTGGGCCAGCGCGGTGACGGCCGCGAGCACCGCGCCGCTGCGCAGCCGTTCGGCCGTGTGGTCCTGGTCGTCCACCGTGAGGTCGAGCAGCGCGGCCGGCTCCTGCGCGGCGAAGGCCGCGGCAGCCACCATGAACCAGGTCGCAAGGCTGTCGGCGTTGACGGCCACCCGCACCGTGACGCGCTCGCCGCCCGCCTTGTCGCCGGCCATGCCGAGGGCAGGCAGGGCATCGCGCAGCTCGTGCTCCAGCATGCCCACGCATTCGACATGCCGGCACAGCTGCAGCCCGGCCTGCGTTGCGACGCAGGGCTGGCCGCGCACCAGCAGCGCGCCGCCGGTGCGTTCCTCCAGCTGTTTGATGCGCTGCGACACCGCCGAGGGCGTGACGTTCAGGGCGCGGGCGGCGCGTTCGAAGCTGCCTTCGCGCACGACGGCGGCAAGGGCGTTCAGGGCGGCGTAGTCGAGCATAGTGATGAAGAGAAACTGAACTTGCGTTAGAAAGTTTAGTTTGAGTTAACTTGCATCCAGCGGCAAGCTCGAAGCATGCAAGCCGTACACACCACCACCGCCTTCGCCAATGGGCTCTTCATGAGCCTGGTCCTCATCGTCGCCATCGGCGCGCAGAACGCCTATGTGCTGCGCCAGGGCTTGCGTCGCGAGCACGTGGGCGCGGTGGTGCTGTTCTGTGCGGCCAGCGACGCGGTGTTGATCGGCGCGGGGGTGACCGGCATGGCGCAGGCACTGCAGGGGCGGCCGATGCTGGCCACGGTGCTCGCGGGGCTCGGCGCGGCGTTTCTTTGCGGCTACGGACTGAAGGCGCTCTGGCGTTCGCGCCGGTCCGCCGCGCTGCAGGCCACGGCGGGGGGCGTTTCGCTGTCGCGCGCGGCCGTGGTGGCGCAGGCGGCCGGCTTCACGCTGTTGAACCCGCATGTCTATCTCGACACGGTGCTGCTCGTGGGCAGCGCGGGGGCGCAGTACGCGGGGCTGCTCAGGCTGTGGTTCGTGGCGGGCGCGGCCACGGCAAGTGCATTGTGGTTCACCTCGCTGGGCTTCGGCGCAAGGCTTCTCGCGCCGGTGTTCGCACGTCCGCGCGCCTGGCGGATGCTCGACGCACTCGTGGGCGGAACCATGCTCGTGTTGGCGGCCATGCTGGCGCGGCGCGCACTGGCTGGCATCTGAGAAGGTGCCCGGACGGCGGCGTTAAGCTCGCCGCATGCCCCAGAAAGCCGCCCCCGCCAAACGTCCTTCCGCACCTGCTACACCCAAGCGTCCGCCGCGGCCCAGCGAAGTGCGCATCATCGGCGGCGAATGGAAGCGCACCCGCCTCGCCGTGGCCGACAAGCCCGGCCTGCGCCCCACGCCCGACCGCGTGCGCGAAACGCTGTTCAACTGGCTCGCAAGCCTGGCCGGCGCCGGTGGCGGCGAACTGCCCGGCTGGCAGTGCGTCGACGCCTTCGCGGGCACCGGGGCGCTCGGCTTCGAGGCCGCCTCGCGCGGCGCCGCGAACGTGCTGCTGTGCGAGCAGGACGCCGCACTGGCCGCCCAGTTGCAGGCCACGAAGACCAAGCTGGCCGCCGAGTCCGTGCGCATCGAGCGCGGCAACGGGGTGACCGCGCTCGAACGGGTGCCGGCCGGCAGCCTCGATGCCGTGTTCCTCGATCCGCCATTCGACAGCACGGCGCTCTACGAGCCGGCGCTGCGCGCCGCCGCGCGCTCGCTGCGTGACGGCGGCTCGGTGTACCTCGAAGCGCCGCGCCGCTGGAGCGACGAAGAACTTGCCGCCTTCGGCCTTGTCGGTTTTCGTTACCTCAAGGCCGGCGCCGTTCATGCCCATCTGCTGCGGCGCGCGGCGGATAGGACTGCATAATCCGCCGGACAAGCCGCACCGGCAGCATGAGGAAGAAGCAACCATGGCCAGCAACGTGATCGCGGTTTACCCCGGCACTTTCGATCCCATCACCCTCGGTCACGAGGACGTGGTGCGGCGCGCAACCCAGCTCTTCTCCAAGGTGATCGTCGCGGTCGCCGCGGGCCACCACAAGAAGGCGCTGTTCACGCTCTCCGAACGCATGGACATGGCCCGCGATGCCGTGAAGCCCTACAGCGACCAGGTCACCGTCGAGAGCTTCTCGGGCCTGCTGCGCGACTTCGTCGTGGCGCGCGGCGGCAAGGCCATGGTGCGCGGCCTGCGTGCCGTGACCGACTTCGACTACGAGTTCCAGCTCGCGGGCATGAACCGCTCGCTGATGCCCGACGTCGAGACCGTGTTCCTGACGCCCAGCGACAAGTACCAGTTCATCTCCAGCACCTTCGTGCGCGAAATCGCCATGCTCGGCGGTGAAGTCCACAAGTTCGTCTCCCCCAATGTGGGGCAGCAACTGGCGGCCAAGGTCCGCAGCCTCGGCCGTGAATAGGCTCTCCCCCACTCGCCGGGGGCAACACCGGTGGCCCGGCAAAGCCGGTTCCACGGTGTTCCGCGAAAAGTCCAGCCTGAACTGCGGGCCGGCGTGAGGTGAGCGACATCCCCTTGCCCCGCCTGCATCTGCTGGGCGATGCAGCGCTGCTGTGCGAGCTGCCCGCGCCGGCCACGCTGGTGCAGCAGCAGCGCATCTGGGCGCTGGCCCGGCAGGCGCAGCAATGGCCGGGCGTCGGCGAAACGCTGCCGGGCATGAACAACCTCACGCTCACATTCGACCCGACGGTGATCGATCTCGACACGCTCACCGCGCAGGTGCTCGAAGCCTGGCCCAGGCTGCCGAGCCGTGCCGTCGAAGGCCGGCTGGTCGAGATCCCGGTGGCCTACGGCGGCGAGCACGGGCCGGACCTTGCCGACGTCGCGGCTCACACCGGCCTCACGCCGGCCGAGGTGGTGCGGCGGCACAGCGGCGCCGAGTACGTCGTCTACCTGCTGGGCTTCCTGCCGGGCTTCGCCTTCATGGGCGGGTTGCCACCCGAACTGGCCACGCCGCGCCGGGCCGAGCCGCGCACCGCCGTGCCCGCGCGCTCGGTCGGCATCGGCGGCGAGCAGACCGGCATCTATCCGATGGTGTCGCCGGGCGGCTGGCAGCTGATCGGCCGCACCCCGCTGGAGCTGTTCGATCCGGCGGCCGAACCGCCCACCTTGCTGCGCCCTGGCGACCGCGTGCGCTTCATTGCAGAAAGCGTGCAGGCATGATTGCCGTACGCAAGCCCGGCGTACTTGCCTCGGTGCAGGACCTGGGCCGGCACGGCCATCGCCAGCTGGGCATCTGCCCGGGCGGCGCGCTCGACATGCTGTCGCTCACGCTGGCCAACCGGCTCGTCGGCAATGCCGACGGCGCGGCGGGCCTCGAACTCACGATGGGCGGCTGCGAGCTGCAGTTCGAAGCCGCCACGCGCATCGCCCTCACCGGTGACGGCTTCGGCGCCAGCCTCGACGGCGTGCCGCTGTGGCCCTGCTGGAGCGTGCCGGTCGCGGCCGGCCAGACACTCAGGCTCGCCGGTGCCAACGCGCCCGGCGTGAAGAAGACCGGCCTGCGCAGCTGGCTCGCGGTGGCGGGCGGCATCGACGTGCCCCCGGTCCTCGGCTCGCGCAGCACCGACCTCAAGGCCGGCTTCGGCGGCCTCGAAGGCCGTGCGCTGCGCAAGGGCGACCGGCTCCCGACGGGTGCCTCCTCTCTCGATGCGGCACAACGCGAACGCCGTGCCTTCGGCCTGCGCGGTCCCGACTGGGGCCCCGACGAAGACGACGGTGCCATCGTCCTGCGCGTGCTGCCCGGTCCCGAGTTCGAGCTGTTCACGCCGGCCGCGCGCGAGCTGCTGTGGGGCGAGCGCTGGCGCATCACGCCGCAGAGCAACCGCATGGGCAGTCGGCTCGCGGGTGCCGAACTCAAGCGCAAACACAGCGGCGACATGCTCTCGTCGGGCGTGATTCCCGGCACGATCCAGGTGCCGCCCTCGGGCCAGCCGATCATCCTGATGGGCGATGCGCAGACCACAGGCGGCTATCCGCGCATCGGCGTGGTCATCCGCGCCGACCTCTGGAAGCTCGCGCAGGCGCCGCTCAACGGCCAACTGCGCCTCGTGCAGGTCGACCAGCCGAGGGCGCTGGCTGCATGGGCCGCGCAGCAGCGCTACCTGTCGCAGGTGGCACAGGGTCTGGCCGCTGCAGGCTGGCCGAGCACGACATAGACTTCGCGGGAAATCGCGAAAAGAGGAAGCCCACCATGCAAATCGACCTCAATGCCGACCTCGGCGAAGGCGCCGGCAACGACGAAGCACTGCTCGCGCTCGTGAGCTCTGCCAACATCGCCTGCGGCTGGCACGCAGGCGACGCGAAGACCATGCAGCAGTGCGTGCGCTGGGCGATGCGCAACGGCGTGGCCATCGGCGCGCACCCGAGCTTCCCCGACCGCGAGAACTTCGGCCGCAGCACCATGCACCTGCCGCCCGAGGAGATCGTGGCCAACGTGCTCTACCAGGTGGGCGCGCTGGCGGCCATCGTGAAGGCCGAGGGCGGCAGGCTCTCGCATGTGAAGGCCCACGGCCAGCTCTACAACCAGGCCGTGAAGGAGCCCGAGCTCGCCGAGGCGCTGTGCGAGGCCGTGCGCCGCTTCGATCCATCCCTCAGGTTCTTCGGCCTCGCGGGCAGCAACATGATCGACGCGGCCCGCCGCGCCGGTCTCGTGCCCGTGGAGGAAGTGTTCGCCGACCGCGGCTACATGCCCGACGGCAGCCTCGTGCCGCGCAGCCAGCCCGGCGCGCTGATCGAGAGCGAGGAGCAGTCGATCACGCAGACGCTTTCGCTGGTGCGCGACCGCCGGGTGACCGCCATCGACGGCAGCGTCGTGCCGGTCAATGCGCAGACCGTCTGCCTGCATGGCGACGGCGCCCACGCACTGGCCTTCGCGAGCCGCATCCGCGAACGGTTGAAGCAGGAAGGCATCGCCGTCCGGGCGCTGGCCTGACGGCCGCGGACGCGAGCGCCAGGCCGTGGCAGCGAAGCCCATCGATGTCCTGCTGACCGGTTTCGATCCGTTCGAGCGGGAAGCCATCAACCCCTCGTGGGAAGCCGTGCGCGTGCTCGACGGCTGGAAGGTCGGCCGCGCGACGGTGCATGCGCGCCAGATGCCCTGCGTGTTCGGCGAGGCCATCGACGCACTCGCCAGCGCGATGGACGAACTCCAGCCGCAGCTGGTGCTGTGCGTCGGCCAGGCCGGCGGGCGCGCGGAGGTGACGCCGGAGCGCATCGCCATCAACATCGACGATGCCCGCGTGGCCGACAACAAGGGCCGCGAACCCGTCGACTCGCCCGTGGTGCCCGGGGCGCCCGCGGCATACTTCTCGACGCTGCCGATCAAGGCCATGGTGCGCGAACTGCGCGCGGCCGGCGTACCGGCCTCGGTGTCGAACAGCGCCGGCACCTTCGTCTGCAACCACATCTTCTACGGCCTGATGCACCGCATCGCAATGCACCCGATGCCGGGGCTGCGCGGCGGCTTCATCCACATTCCGTACCTGCCCGAGCAGGCGGCGCGCTTTCCGGGGGCGCCGAGCATGTCGCTGGAAACGATGATCGCGGCCCTGCGCATCGCCGTGAGCACCGCGCTCGCGGTGAAGCGCGACATCGCCGAAACCGGCGGCCAGTTGCACTGAACCGCCGAGGCGGCTCAGGTGCCCGGGAAGTGCTTCGCCAACCAGCCGTTGAGCGCGGCGTTGACGAACTTGGGCTTTTCCATCGTCAGCATGTGGCCGCAGTCAGGCACCCACGCGACTTGTGCCTGCGGCAGCAGCGCCGCCATCTCGCGCGTGCACTCGGGCGGTGCGAGCCGGTCATCGTCGCCGCACACCAGCAGCACCGGCACGCGCACAGACGCAAGATGCAGCCGCGCATCGGGCCGGCGCATCACCGCGCGGTTCTGGCTGATGAGCTGCTGCGCGCCCGCGCCGAGCACGATGTCGAGATAGCGCTGCACCAGCACCTGATCGGCCGCCTGCGCGGGGTGGAAGGCGAAGTAGACGTTCGGCTCGATCACGTCGCGCACCTCGCCGCGCTCGAAGTATTCGATGGCGCCTGCGCGCAGCCTGGACATGTCGGGCGTCTCGGGCCGCGCGCTGGTGCCGAGCAGCGCGAGCCCCGCGATGCGCCCGGGCGCCTGGCGGGCCGCTTCCATGGCGACCATGCCGCCCATCGAGGCGCCGCACAGCACCAGCGGTCCGTCGTTGTCGCGCAGCACGGCGGCGGCCATGCCCTCGATGGTGTCGTGGTGCCGCTGGGCGTCGCTCACGCGAGCGCCGAAGGCGGGGGGAAGTGCGAGCAACTGGGCTTCCCAGATGCGCTCGTCGCAGGCGAGACCGGGCAGCAGGATGAGATTGGGCATGGAGAGAGATTCTGCGCGAATGCGGTGGAAAATGGACGCCGATGCCAACGCCCAAGCCCGACACCACCACCGACCTGATCCTCATCCGCCATGGCGAAACCGCCTGGAATCGCGAACTGCGCTTCCAGGGGCACGCGGATGTCCCGCTCAACGACATTGGCCATGAACAGGCGCGCCGCATCGGCCTGCGGCTGGCCGGCGAGAGCGCGGTGCAGCACATCATCAGCAGCGACCTGATGCGCGCGCAGCAGACTGCCGCGCCCGCCGCGTCGCAGCTGTCGCTGCCGGTGGTGACCTCGGCGGCGCTGCGCGAGCAGTTCTTCGGCGTGGTCGAAGGCATGCGCTCCGACGAAATCCAGAACTTGCATCCGCGCGCCTGGGAAGAATGGCTGGAGTTCCGCGAGGACCACGCCATGCCCGAGGGCGAGACGGCGCGCGAATTCCACACGCGCATCATCGCGGCGCTGGGCAGCATCGCCGCCGCGCACAGGGGACAGCACCTGATCGTCGTCACGCATGGCGGCGTGCTCGACATGGTGTGGCGCACCGCCAGGGGCCTGAGCCTGAGCGGGCCGCGCCGCAGCGACATTCCCAACGCGGGCTTCAACCGCATCCGCATCGCCGATCCGGCCGAGCCCGAGGCGATCGAGATCGTGGAATGGGCCGACACGCGGCACCTGGCCGACCTGCCGGCGCAGCCGACCTACGACCAGACGCGGCACCTGAAGGACAAGGACTGAGGCAGGCCCCTCAGCCGCAGCTGCCGGCCTTCGGCGTGCGCAGCAGCGGCTGGCCGGCGCCCACGCCCGTGGGTTTGCCGCCGTCGACAGCGAGCTGCCCGTTCACCAGCACCGTGCTGACGCCCTCCGACAGCAGCGCAGGCTGCGTGTAGGTGGCTTTCGCCGCATAGCGCGCCGGGTCGAACGCCACCACGTCCGCGTAGTAGCCAGGGCGCAGGTGCCCGCGCTGCTTCAGCCCCAGCGTGTCGGCCGTGAGCGAAGAGCTGCTGCGGATGAACTGCGCCAGCGAGATCGTGTGCTCCTTCACCACGTACTGCTCGTACTTGCGCGCGAAGGTGCCGTAGGCGCGCGGATGGCCCAGCGACGAGTCGGACGAGGTCATGACCCAGGGCCGCTTCATGAAGGCGCGCACGTCGTCGTCGCTCTGGTTGAACGAGGCGATCATCAGGTCGCCGTCGCGCAGCACCGCGATGGCGGCTTCCACCGGATCGGCGTTCGATGCCTTGGCCACGTCGGCCAGCGTCTTGCCCACGTACTTCGTGCTGCCCGCCGAGAACAGGATGGCCTCGGGGCCGCCGCGCAGTCGCAGGTTCTCGCGCATGTCCTTGCGCAGGCGCTCCTGCTGCGAGGCGTCGTCGAAGCGCTGCAGCGTCGCCGCACGGCCGCCCTCGTTGGCCCACGGCGGCAGCAGCGCGGCCGAGAAGCGCGTGCTCGACGCGGTCCACGGATAGTGGTCGGCCGTGATGTCCAGCCCGCCCGCGCGTTCCTTCTCGATGCGCTTGATGATGTCGCCGCTCTGGCCCTGCACGTCGACGCCCAGCGCCTTGATGTGCGCCACATGCACCGGCAGCTTCGCCTCGTGGCCGATGCGGATCGCCTCGTCGATGGAGCCTTTCAGGCCGATGTTGTACATGGACTCGTCGCGGATGTGGCTGTCGTACAGGCCGCCGTGCCGCGCCGCCACCTTCGCGAGCTCGATGACCTCCTCGGTCTTCGAGAAGTTCTGCGGCGTGTAGAAGAGCCCGGTCGAAAGGCCAAGGGCGCCTTCGCACATGCCCTGGCTCACACGCTTCTTCATCGCCTCGAGCTGCTCGGGCGTCGGTGCCCGGTTGGCCTCGCCCAACTCGCTCATGCGCACCGGGCCGAAGCCCACGTACATGGCCACGTTGGTGCCTACCGGCGTGGCACGCAGCTTCTGCGCCTGCGCCGCGATGTCGAAGCCGCCGAAGCCGTCGTTGCCGATCACCGCGGTGGTCACGCCCTGCGTGATGAACGGGATGTTCAGCCGCTTCTTCGGATCGTTCGAGTGCAGGTCGGCATCCGCATGCGTGTGGGCGTCGATGAAGCCCGGCGCCACCACCATGCCCGTGGCATCGATGACGCGCCTGGCCGTGAACTGCGCCGGCGCTGCCTTGCCCGCGAACACGATGCGATCGCCCGCGATGCCGACATCGCCCACCACCGGCGTGTCGGAGTCGCCCGTGTAGACGGTGCCGCCGCGCAGCAGCAGGTCCAGCGCGACGGGCGTTCCGTCGGCGGCATGCAGGGTGGGTGCGAAGGGTGCGAGGGCTGAGAGCGCGGCCAGCGTGACGAGAGACTTGCGCATGGGCGATGGTGCCTTGAAGGCTTCTTGTCGATAGGGAGCGGCCAGTTTAGGAGCCGCCTCCGGGTCATCGCCAATTCCTTTTGCACCATGCCCCATGACCTGAAGGCATGGGCTGCCGGGCAGTGCTCGCAGATGCGCTCAGGCGTGCGTCGCAAGCTGCCCGAGGCCGAGGCGCTCGTACACCGCCGCCGTTTGCCGGCGCAGGCGCAGCGACTCGGGCTGGCCATTGAGCTGCTGCTGCAGGATGCCCTGGGCAGCGGACAGCGAAGCCTCCGTGCCGCTGCGCACCAGCGCATCGAGATTCACCTGCTCGAACAGGTCGCGCTGCGCGTGGCTGCCGCCGATCTCGATCATGCGCGGCAGGGCAGTGCCCAGCCCTTCGATGGCTGCCGCGAGATCGCCGCGCGCATGCGCCACCAGTCCGTGCGCGGCCGGCACGCACACGCGCTGCCATGCCGCGCGCGTCGATGCCGTTGCGTTCAGCGCGAAGGCAACTATGTTGCGCAGCAGAACCTCCGCCTCAGGGCGCCCGGCGCGCGCCAGGCCGTAGAGGTACTGCAGGTCGAGGAAGGGCAGCACGTGGTCGGCCTGGCGCTGCCGCAGGTAGCCGGCCACGTCCTCCCAGCGCCCGCCCACGTCGATGCCCGCGAGTTCGAGCCGTGCGAGCAGCGAGACGGCGCCGATCTGGTCCTGCGAGTAGTCCTTGACCACGCCCCAGGCGTGCTCGTCGTACACCGCGAGCGCCTCGGCATCGCGGCCCAGGTCGATCAGGAACAGCGCCACATGCCACCAGTTGTGCGTGACCATGAAGGAGTTGAGCCCGCTCCACGTGTCGCTCACGCCCTGCATGAACGCCAGCCCCTCGGCGAGCCGGCCTTCGGTGAGCATCACGTGCGCCAGCGCATGGTGCGCCCACGGCTCCTTGCGGCACATGGCGATGGCATGGCGGGCACTGGCCTCGGCCTCGCGCATCAGGTGGCACTGCTCGTAGCCGAAGGCCGCCATGCCGTGCACATAGGGCACGTCGGCCGCGTGCGGCAGCACCGCGAGCGCGAGCCGCAGCATGCCTGGGCAGTCGCCAGTGTTGAAGCAGTGGTACTGGCCGAGCTTGACCGACACCAGGTCGCGCGGATGCTCGCGGGCCTGCTCGGCGTGCAGCGCGATGGCGCGGGCGATGTCACCGTCGGCCCAGGCTTCGACGGACGCGATGTATCGCTGCTCGCGCGGGGTGGCGCGCGCGGCGCCGGCGCGGGCCTTGTCGAGAAAGGGCCGGGCGTTGGCGACGGCCTCACGCGATTCGGCGAAAAGGTGCAGCGTCGCGCAGTACGCCTGCACGATGGGGCTCGCATCGGTGCCGGCCACCGCGAGCAGGTTGACTGCACGCGCCTCGGTCGAGATGAAGCCCATGACGAAGTCGTCGACCAGCGGCAGGCTGGCGGGGTCGTCGAGGGTGAGCGGGTTGCCGAGGCTGTCGGCGAGCGTTTTTCCGGGGGGCATGGCGGCATCGTGCCATGCCCCCGGCGATGCTTCAACGATCCGTCGTCAGACGCCGGCCTGCTGGTGGCGGTACTCCTGCGTCTTGCCGCCGTAGCCGTAGGCCGCGCCGCGTGCATCGATCACGTGGATGTACGACACCTCGTGCAGGTCCGGCCGGATCTTCGCCATGGCCGCATGCACCTCGCGCAGGTAGCGCGCCTTCTCGGCCTTGGTGTTGGTCTCGTCGGTGACGCTGATGTCGAGGTGGAACGCAGACTTGCCGAGCGAGGCCAAAGACTGGCCGCCGATGAACCAGGCGTCGGCGGCGATGTACTGCACGGTGATGGCGATCACTGGCAATTGCTTGCCCAGCACGCTCTGGGTGAGCTCGGCGACGGCGTCGACGGTCTTGCGGGTGAGGTCGGCGTCGGGTTGGCCGGAGAGGTGGACGACGATGTGGGGCATGACTGGCTCCTTGGATGGATGGGTTGTCGATGGGGTGATTGTGGGAGCCTTCTGGTCATCGGAAAAGCGGGAAGATATGATGAATTACATCGGATAAACGGATGGATTGACCATGCAGGGATTCGACCTGGAGCAACTGCGCACGCTGGCCGCCGTCGTCGACGCTGGCAGCCTCACGGCGGCCGCGCCGCGCGTCTTCCTCTCGCAGTCGTCGGTGAGCGAGCAGATCCGCAAGTTGGAAGAGCGGGCAGGGCAGTCGCTGCTCACGCGCAGCAAGGCAGGCGTGGCCCCCACCGAGGCGGGTGTGCGGCTGCTGGGCTATGCGCGGCGCATCCTCGCGCTGAGCGACGAAGCATTTCGCGACCTGCACGGCGAGACGTTGCAGGGCGAGCTACGCCTCGCGGTCACCGACTACTTCCGCCCCGGCGACCTGACGCGGCTGCTGGGGCGGCTCGGCGAGAGCTATCCGCAGGTGCGGCTGCACGTCAGCATCCTGAAGAGCGATGCGCTGCGGGCGGCCTATGCGCACGGCGATTTCGACGTGGGCCTTGCGATGAACATCGCGGGGGCTTCCACGCCGCAGGCCCGGGGCGCGGTGCTGCGGCGCGAATCGCTGGTGTGGCTCGGCGCGGAGGGCATGCGGCTCGCGCGCGGGGAGCCGGTGCGGCTGCTGGCCTTGCCCGACACCTGCTCGCTGCATCAGTTCACCGTGGCGCTGCTGCGGCGCCGGCGCGTGCCCTATGCGCTCGCGCACGTCGCGTCGGGTGTCGCGGGCCTGCAGTCCGCGCTGGCCGCGGGGCTGGGCGTTGCCTGCCTCAACGAGTCCTCGATCAGCGACGGCGTGACGCGGCTGGCGGCACCGCACGGTCTGCCGGCCCTGCCGCGTGTCGCTTTCCAGCTCCTGTCGGGGCGCAAGGGCGAAACCGCATTCGTGACCCGGGCGAGGGAGATGCTGGCAACCCACCTGATGTGAAGAATCTCTCCAGGGGTGGCGCGGGATTTGCGTCAGCCCCTGTCATGGATGCGCCACCTCCCACAACTGCGCCAAATCTGCTGCGCCACACCCGCTTCGACGACGCACAGGCCATTTTCTCGGGCACGCTGTTCGTCGCCATCGCGATGATGCTGTTCGGCCAGGCGGGGCTGCTTACAGGCGGCACGGCCGGCGTCGCGTTTCTCCTGCACTACGCCACCGGCCTGAGCTTCGGAAAGCTGTTCTTCCTGGTCAACCTGCCGTTCTACTGGTTCGCCTGGCGCCACATGGGCCGCGCGTTCACGGTCAAGACCTTCTCGGCCATCGCATTGCTCTCGGTGATGACCGACCTGGCGCCGCGCTACCTGTCCATCGACTCCCTGCACCCGGCCTTCGCGGCCGTGCTCGGCGGCCTGCTGCTGGGCACCGGCTGCCTGTTCCTCGCCCGCCACCGCGCCAGCCTGGGCGGCGCGACGGTGCTCACGCTGTACCTGCAGGAAAAGCGTGGCTGGCCCGCGGGCAAAGTGCAGATCGGCATCGACTGCACGGTGGTGCTGCTCGCCCTGTTCGTGATTCCGCCGCAGCGGGTCGGGTGGTCGGTGCTGGCTGCCGTGGTGATGGGGCTTTTTCTCTGGATCAACCACAAGCCGGGGCGGTATGCGGCGACCTGACGCTTCCCGTCAGCGGCCGGGCGGCAACGGCCAGGGCCGCTGCGGTTCGCGGATCTGCTCGAAGGCGCGCGACACGCGCAGCACCCCGAGGTCGTCGAAGCGCTGGCCGGCAATCTGCAGCCCGATCGGCAATCCACTCGCCGAGTACCCGCAGTTCACCGAAGCCGCCGGTTGCTCCGACATGTTGAACGGCACCGTGAACCCGATGTGCTCCAGCGGACGCAGGGGATCGTTCGTGGGTGAGGGCGCTTCGGCTGCCGCGGGCATGTTCGGCGACACGGGCGAAATCACGTAGTCGAAGCGCGCGCATGCAGCCACGGCGGCGACGCGCGTGGCGTGGAACTGGCTGAAGCCGCGGAACACATGCTCGCCGCTGAACTCGGCCGCACTCTCCGCCCATTCGCGGATGTACGGCAGCACCTTCGCGCGCTGGTCGGCGCGCAGGCCCTTCATGTCCACCAACGAGCGCATGCGCCAGAAGTGGTCCATGCCGTCGAGCATGGCCTGCGACATGAACGGCTGCATCGGCTCGATCACCGCGCCGGCCTTCTCGAGCAGCCGCGCGGCGTTTTCCACCGCTGCCTGGATCTCGGGCTCGACCGCCAGTCCGCAGCCTGCGTCGAGCAGCAGCCCGATGCGCAGGCCGCGCAGATGGTCCGGTGCCACGTCGAAGCCTGCCCAGGCGATGTCCTGCGGCGGCAGGCTCATGCTGTCGCGCGCGTCGGGCCGGGACAGCGCCTGCATCATCAGCGCCGCGTCGCCCACCGTGCGGGTCATCGGCCCAGCGGCGCGGCCCATGTAGGGTGGGTCGATCGGAATGCGCCCCAGGCTCGGTTTCAGCGTGAAGATGCCGCACCAGCTCGCGGGCAGGCGCAGCGACCCGCCGATGTCCGTGCCCAGGTGCAGCGGGCCGTAGCCGGCAGCCGCCGCGGCGCCAGCTCCTGCGCTGGAGCCGCCCGGCGTCAGGCGCAAGTCCCACGGGTTGCGCGCCAGTGTGTGAAAGCTCGACAGCCCCGAGGACAGCATGCCGTAGTCCGGCATGGTGGTCTTGCTCACGATCACCGCACCGGCTTCCTTGAGGCGCGCGGCTGGCGGCGCGTCGGCCGCAGCGGGCTTCAGGTCGACCGCGGCGGTGCCGGCTGGCATCGGGTCGCCGCGCGTGGCGATGTTTTCCTTGATGGTCGCGGGCACGCCATCGAGCGGTCCGAGCGCATCGCCGCGCTGCCAGCGCGCTTCCGAGGCGCGCGCCTGTTCGAGCGCGGCCTCGGGCCGGAACAGCCAGGTGGCCTGCAAGTGCGGCTCCCAGCGTTCCACTTGCGCGATCACGGCCTGCGTGACTTCCACCGGCGAGAGTTCGCGGCTGCGGTAGGCAGCGGCAAGCTCCTGCGCAGACAGGTCGCTCAGCCCCACGACAGTGCCGACAGGTCGTTCACGAAGATCGGGTTCTCTTTCCAGATGCCCTTGACGTTCTTCTTCGCGACAGTGGGGAACTGCGGCTGGTACAGGAAGCCGTTGGCCGCGTCGGTGGCCAGCATCTTCTGTGCGTCGCCAAGCAGCTTGTTGCGCTCGGCCGCATTGCCGGTGGACTTGATCTTGTCGAACAGCGCGTTGAAGGCCTTCGACTGGTAGCCCCAGTAGTAGTCCGGCTTGGCATAGTTGCTGAGGTCGAAGGGCTCGACGTGCGAAATGATCGACAGGTCGTAGTCCTTGTTGCCGTAGGTGCCGCTGAGCCATTGCGCCCATTCGACGTTCTGAATCTTCACCACGATGCCGATCTTGGCGAGCTGGGCCACGATCACCTCGCCGCCCTGGCGCGCATAGGGCGGCGGCGGCAGCGTCATTGTCAGTTCGAGCGGCGTCTTCACGCCGGCCTCGGCCAGCAGCTTCTTGGCCTTCTCGACGTCGAAGGGGTTGATGCCCGTGGTGTCGACATAGCCCGCCGCGCCCGGCACGTAGTGGCTGCCGATGGGCACGCCGAAGCCGTCGGCCGCGCCTTCGATCACGGCCTTGCGGTCGATGGCCGCAAGAATGGCGCGGCGCACGCGCACGTCGTCGAGCGGCTTCTTCCTGTTGTTGATCGACAGGATGGTCTTGGCGCGCGAACCCGCCAGGATGACCTGGAACTGCGGGTTCGCCTTGAACTGCGGCACCACGCGCGTGCCGATGCGCGCGAACACGTCGACGTCGCCCGACAGCATGGCGGCGGCCTGCGCGGCCGTGTCGGAGATGAAGCGGAACGTCACCTTGTTGATCTTCGCGGTGGCGGGGCTGCGGAAGCCCTCCCACTTGCTCAGCGTGAGCGACGAGCCCTTGGCCCAGTTGTCCAGCTTGTAGGGGCCGGTGCCGACCGGTTTGCTGGCGTTGGTCTCGGCGCTCTTGGGTTCGACGATCACGGCCGTGGCCTGGCCCAGCACGAAGGGCAGGTCGGGGTCGATCTCCTTGTTGATGACGACGACGGTGTAGTCGTCCACCACCTGCGTCGCGAGGTTGGCGAAGGTGCGCTTGTCCTTGTTGGTGCTCTTCTCGCCGCCGGCGCGGTCGAAGGAGAACTTGACGGCGGCGGCGTTGAAGGGCTCGCCGTTCTGGTACTTCACGCCGCGCCGCAGCTTGAAGGTGTAGGTCTTCAGGTCGGGCGAGACCTCCCAGCTCTCGGCCAGCAGCGGCGTGACGCTGCCGTCGGCGTTGATCTTGGTGAGCGTCTCGAGGATGTTGTAGTGCACGACCTCGGCGATGGCGGCGGCCGCGCCGGTGGTCGGGTCGAGCCCCGGCGGCTCGAGCGCCATGCCGATCACGATGGCGTCCTTCCGGCCCTGCGCCATGCCGGCGAGCGGGGTGGCCAGCGCAACGGTGGCACCGGCGGTGGTGAGAAGGGTGCGGCGGTTCAACATACGTGTGATCTCCGGATAGACAAGCCAGGTTCGAATGACGACTGCTCCGGCGTGTGCCATGCCCCGAAGGGAGGCGCGACGCCGCGAAAGACACGACACGCAGCACGAAAGATGCCACGTGCGCAGCCGGTCATTCTCTCGCAGCGGGTGCGCCGCCGCGCGGTCCGCGAGGCGGTTTTTCCTCGGGACGTTCCCGTAGGCGAGGCCGTCCGGATCAAGCCCAGGACAGCGCCGCGATGTCGTTCACGAAGATCGGCGTGTCTTTCCAAAGCCCGCGCAGGTTGCGCGCGGCGACGGTGATGAACTGCGGCTGGTACAGGAAGACATTGGCCGCATCTTCCGCCAGCAGCCGCTGCGCATCGCCGAGGTAGCGCAGGCGGTCGGCGGGGCGCGCCGCGTTGCGCGCCTTGTCGAAGATCTCGTTGAACTTCGCCGACTGGTAGCCCCAGTAGTACTCGGGCTTGGTGTAGTTCACGAGGTCGAAGGGCTCGACGTGCAGGATCAGCGAGAGGTCGTAGTTCCTGTTGCCGTAGGTGCCGCTGATCCATTGCGCCCACTCGACGTTCTGGATCTTCGCGACGATGCCCACCTTGGCCAGCTGCGCGGCGATCAGCTCGCCGCCCTGGCGCGCATAGGGTGGAGGCGGCAGTACGAGCTCGAGTTCGAGCGGCGTCTTCACGCCGGCTTCGGCCAGCAGCTGCCTTGCGCGCTCGACGTTGTAGGGGTTGACGCCGGTGGTGTCGACATAGCCCGGCGCGCCCGGCACGTAGTGGCTGCCGATGGCCACGCCGCGGCCGTCCGCTGCAGCCTCGATCACAGCCTTGCGGTCGATGGCCGCGGCGATGGCGCGGCGCACGCGCACGTCGTCCAGCGGCTTGCGCCTGTTGTTGATGGCGAGGATGGTCTTTCCGCGCGAGGCGTTGAAGACCACCTGGAAGCGCTTGTCGTTCTGGAACTGCGGCAGGCTGCGCGACACCGAGGCGTGCGGAAACAGGTCGACGTCGCCCGAGAGCAGCGCGGCGGTCTGCGCAGCCGGCTCGGAGATGAAGCGGAAGCCGGCCTTGCGGATCTGCACCGTGTCGGCATTGCGCCAGCCGTCCCACCTGGCGAGCACGATGCCCGATCCCTTGGCCCAGCTGTCGAGCCTGTAGGGGCCGGTGCCGACAGGCTTGGTGGCGTTGGTCTCGATCGTTTTCGGCTCGACCTGGATCGCGGAGGCCTGCCCGAGCAGGAACAGCAGGTCGGGCTCGACCTCCTTCGTGATCAGCACCACGGTGTGTTCGTCGACTACCTGCGTCGCGATGTTGGCGAAGGTGCGCTTGTCCTTGTTGGTGCTGTTGGCGGCGGCGGCGCGGTCGAACGAGAACTTGACGGTCTGCGCGTCGAACGGCTCGCCGTTCTGGAACTTCACGCCGCGCTTGAGCCTGAAGGTGTAGGTTTTCAGGTCAGGCGAAATGTCCCAGCTTTCGGCCAGCAGCGGGGTGACGCTGCCGTCGGCGTTGATCTTGGTGAGCGTTTCGAAGACGGTGTAGAGCACCACCTCGGCGATCTCGGCGCCGGCCTTGGCCGTGGGGTCGAGCCCCGTGGGCTCCAGCGTGAGACCGAGCACCAGCGCGTCCTTCTTCTTTTGCGCGAAGGCGTCGATCGGCACTGCGAGCGGGGCCAGGGCTGCGGCGCCGGTGGCGAGCAGGGTGCGTCGTTTGAGCATGAAGCGGTGTCCTCGGAACAGGGGGCAGGCATCATCCGCGAGACCGGTGCGTCCGCGCAACCAGATGCTTATGACCCACTCATCCTAGAGGCGGCGGACGACGCTTCGGTGTCAGGCGGCCAGCAGCGTGCCGCCCGCGGGCGTGCGCGGCACCGCGTCGAGCAGCGTGCGCGTGTAGGGATGCTGCGCGTGATGGAAGAGTTCGGCGGGCGGACCCTGCTCGACGATCTTGCCCTTCCACACCACGCACACTTCATCGCACAGGTGGTTGACCACCGCGAGGTCGTGGCTGATGAGCAGGTAGCTGATGCCGAACTGCTGCTGCAGGTCCTGCATGAGGTTGAGCACCTGGGCC
>NZ_AKIW01000082.1 GCF_000282635.1 Variovorax sp. CF313 | reverse complement strand
CACCGAGGAACCGGCTTTGCCGGGCCTCAGGTGTTGCCCCCGGCAGGGGGAAGGAGAAGCGACACGAAGTGCGCGAAGCCTGGGGGCGAGCCTATCCAGTTTCGGGGATGCCTGGCTCGCCGTCCAGGATCTGGTACTTGCGCATCTTCTCCCACAGCACCTTGCGGCTGATGCCCAGATGCTGCGCGGTGTCCTGGCGTTTCCAGTCGTTGATCTCCAGCGCCGCGATGATGCGGTTGCGCTCGCTGCTGTTCCAGCCCTTGCGGTCGCTGCTGCCATCGAGCGAGCCGTTGCCGTTGCCCATGCCGTTGCGCTCGCTCGGGGTCGCCGGTGCCGGCGTGCCGCGCGTGAGCGCAATCGCGCGCTGGATCAGGTTCTGGTCCCAGCCGTGCAGCTGCCGCGCGATCACGCCCACGCGCTCCGCGAGGTTGCGCAGCTGCCGCACGTTGCCTGGAAAGTAGGTCTCGGCCACCGCATCGCTGAGCCAGTGCGGCGTTTCGCCGAGCGCTTCGAGCTCGTCGCCGAGCACGTTGCCCAGCAGCGCCTTGAAGATCGCGATCTTGTCGACCTCGCCGCGCTCCTCGAGGCTGGGCACGTGCAGCTCGATCACCGCGAGCCGGTAGAACAGGTCGGCGCGAAACTCGCCGCTCGCCACCATCTCGCGCAGGTTGCGGTTGGTGGCCGCCACCAGCCGGAAGTCGACCCGCACCGGCGCCGTCGCGCCCAGGCGCGTGACCGCGCTGTCTTCCAGCACGCGCAGCAGCTTCACCTGCTGGTAGCGCGGCAGGTCGCCGATCTCGTCGAGAAACAGCGTGCCGCCCGTGGCCTGCTCGAAGTAGCCGCGGTGGGCGTGGACCGCGCCCGTGAACGAGCCCTTGGTGTGGCCGAAGAACAGCGACTCGAAAAGCCCGTCGGGAATCGCGCCGCAGTTCACCGCCACGAACGCGCCTTTGCTGTAGTGCTGGTGCCCGAGGTGCAGTTGCTGCGCGATGCGCTCCTTGCCCACGCCCGTTTCGCCGCGCACCAGCACGCTGTGGTTGCAGTCGGCAAAGGCGCCCACCTCGGCCAGCAGCGCCTTCATCGCCTCCGAGTGCGCAACAAGAACGTCGGGCGCCTGCGGCGCCACTTCGCGCGCGCGCAGCTGCCGCACCAGCTTCGCGACCATCGTGCGCAGTTCGGCGCAGGTGAAGTCGTAGGGCAGCACGTGCAGGTACTCGGGCGGATAGGTGCGCGAGTCGCGCTCGCGCGACCCCGCCGCGACCCAGATCACCGGCATGCCCTGCAGCAGCTCGGTCGCATGCGCCAGCCCGCCGCTGTCGATGACGGTGACGCTGATGATCGCCACCGACGGTCGCAGCGCCGTGCCGCGGTCCTGCGGCGGAGGCGGCATGCCGTCGGCCCGGATCACCTCCACGTCGAAGCTCGCCATGCACCGCGCGATGCGGTCGAGGATGTCGGCTTTGCCTTCCCAGACAAAGAGGTCGAGTTCGTCGAAGTTGGGGGCGGGGGAATTCATCGGAGAGGAACGGAGTGTCAATACACCAGCATGGGCAGGCCCTTGCAGTCGAGCGACTTCAGGTTCACGTCGATCTGGCCGAGGTTGATGCCGAGTACGTTTGTCAGGAGAGGAGTGAGGACCGACGAGCCGATGGCGTCGAGGAGCGGCTTTAGCAATCCCGCCAGGACGGCCAGTGCATTTGAAACTTTCCCGCCCGTAGTGGCGTCCGTTGTTTTGCTCAGGGTGTCTTTGATCATGCTCTTGCACCCATTGACGTCGCCGCCGCCGAGAAGAATCACGCCTGAACATGGATTGGTAACGCTTGTAAGAAGGCCCGTCAACCCATTTAACAAGCCTGTGAGTAAGCCGCTGTTTTGCGAGTTTTGAGCGATAACAGTGCGAGCTTGGTCGAGTCGTAGGGCGCGGCAAGAGGACGTATCTGCTGAACAGACGGTAGCCGTTTGATCCCAGATCTGGTTGGTGAGGTTGTCTAGATCTCCGCTACTGGGAGTGCCTGTCGGCGCCAGCCCTCCGAAGAGCAGGTTGCTCAGCTGGCCCAGGAGGTCCGACACAAGCGTGCCCAGTTGCAGGTTGTTGCTCGATGTCGTTCCGGTCTCACCCTCGGCGAGGGTCAACTGAGCGTCGGGGGCTTTCAGCACGCCCAGGTCCAAATGGTTGTTCACCTTAAGCAGGCCCAGCACGTTGATGAGCTCCATGTCCTTCAGCGTGGCCGGATAGCTGCAGACCGTCGACTTGGAAAACAGGTCCGTTAACGCGACCTGTCCTACGCACACGTTCGCGATCTTGCTGCTGACGTTGAACTTCACGCGATCCTTGCCGCTTACCGGGTCCTGCAGCGCGGGAGTGCACATGTCGACGATCGTGCCAGTGCCCGTGACCGCGTCGAGAACGATTGGCAGATCAAGCTTGACCAGCGAGCCGAGTAGCCCGGCGTCAGTTACATGGATGAAGCTGCGAACCTGCGCGTTGTAGGCCTTGGCCCCGATGCCACCGATGGCCACGGACGGTGGCTCGATCACCGTCACCTGGGTGGTGACCTTCGCGAGGCCCAGCAGGTTGATGTTGAGCCCCGTGTCGACGGCGTGCTGCGAGGTTGCCACGCCGATCGAGGTGTAAAGCAGGTCCAGTGCACTCACGCCCACGTTCAACGCGCTGCTTCCGCTGCCGCCCGGCGAGACGATCTGCGCGAACAGGCCGCGAGGACCGTCGGCGAGCGAGCCCAACTGCACCGGCAGATTGGTGAGCCCGAGCTTGGCCTGGATCGCCTGCAGCAATGCGATGTTGCTGCTGAGCAAACTGTCCTGGCCCGCCACCGTCACGATGGCGTTGAGCAAATCGCCCAGCATCACCGAGCGGCCCGCGAGTAGCGTGTTCAGCTCGCCAACACCGATGTCGGCGGCAACCGGAATGCGAAGCGCGGCCAGCAGCCCGCTAGGCGTGATCTTGACCTGGGCCAACCCGTCATAGGCAACCAGGGACGTGCCCGACAGATCCAGTCCGATGCCCTTGAGCAGACGTCCCAGCGTCGAATCACCGCTGACGGTGATGAGCTTGCTACCCACGGAGAACTCGGCAAGCGGCGCGCTCAAAGCCGCCACGGCGGTGACGTTGATGAGCCGGTTGCCCGTGAAGAACGACAGCAGTGTGGGTGATGCCTTCTGAAAGCTCACGCGCACCGCGTTGGCCGCGCCCGTGACAGCTGGTGTCTGGAAGCTCGTGTCCTTGTCCCAGTAGCCGCATTGCACCTCTCCCGCAGCCAGCGTGAGGCCCACCGGCATGTTGGCGGGAGCGCCGCCTGCCGAGCCGTTAGCGTTCAGCTGCGCGGCTGCAACTGCGGCCACGCACCCGCCGCGGATCTGCTGTGCACCCGCCAGCGCGGCAAGGTCCGCAGTCTTCTGGAACTCCCGTTTCATGAAGTACATGAAGCCGATCTCGGTGCCGATCAGCGTGATGACGATCAGGCTCAACGCGATGGCCGTGTTGACGAGGATCGAACCGCGAGATCGCGTATGGGGAGAGGAACTGCGGAGCACAACATGCATGGCGATGGCGCCCCTTCAGGAAGAGCGAAGCGCGGCGGTCGTCCGGCTTCGCAATTGATCGGGCAACACCCACTGGCCCACAAACGGCATCGTCGGCAGCAGTTGATTCGCGCTGTACGGATAGCTCACGATGACGACGTAGCGGATGTAGGCCCCGGGGCTGCCGGGGTCGCTGCGGGTCACGTCCACCGTGACGTTGGAGACGATCCAGCTGCGCCGGGTCGCCGCGCTGGTGTTGGCCGAAACGGGAGTGACGAGCGAGTTGGCCAGCGAGTCGTACACGGCGTCCTTGACCCGCTGGTCGGCCGCCGTCGGTGGCGGCGTCAGGAGGCCGACGGCCCGCGCACCGTCCTCGGAGGCGCGCGTGACCGACTGCTGCGTGTAGAGCACCGCCCCGAAGGTCGCGAGCGCGTACAGCACGCTGAAGAGCACGACGAAGACCAGCGCGAATTCGATGGCGGCCACGCCGCGCTGTCGGCCGCGCGTGGTCACGCCTCTGTCGCCATTCGGACGTCCAGCTGCATTCATGGCGCCCTCCCGTCGAGCAGCATGCTGGCCTTGCCGACGATCTGGTCGGGAATGGCGAAGCTCGGGAATGGCGGCAGCAGGAGCTGCAGATTGGTGGCCGTGACGGTCACGACCATCTGGCAGCGGGTGTCCCAGGTGGCGCCGCAGGTGGGCGTGGTGCAGTTGTTGGCGACCACCCCGCATACGGTGGCATTGACGTTGCGCGCCACGATGGCCGGCATCCAGTTGCTGCTCACCGTTGCAGCCGTCTGGGCCTGGGTGATGCGCGCCGGCAGGGTGGGCTGGTAGCGCAGCGCCGCGCGCGCACCATCTTCCGCCGCGTTCTGCAGCCCCAGGCGAAACGCGAACAGCATGCCGTAGCTGATGATCCCGTAGAGCAACGTAAAGAAGATCAGGAACACCATCGCGAACTCGACCGCGTACGCGCCACGCTGGGCGTGTGCGCGGGTGCGAAGGCGTGTGGTGATCATGGAGATGCCCGGGTGTACTTACTTGGGCGAAGCGCCACCACCGCCCGATGCCGACTTGACGGACGACGTCATGCGCTCCGGGATCGGAAACTCGAAGCTCTTCAAGTAGCGCTCGTAGCTGCGATTTGCGACGTTGCCGGCAATGGTGCGTGGCGTTGGGGACGCGATCTCGCCGCCGCGCTGCCATGCGAGCAGGCCCTGTGTGGCGTCGCCCACCTGCAGCCGTTCGTAAGTGGGCTCTTCGGCTTCGGCCATGGCTTCCTGTCCCTGTGGCGGCGCAGGAGTGGACGCAGGTTCCTGTGCGTTGGCCGGTGCCGGTTGCTGTGCGAGGGCCATAGGCGCGGCGACCATCAGGACGGCTGCGAGACCGAATGCGGGCAGTGCGGCGAGACGGTTGGCGTGTGCATTTCTCATGGTGTGCCTCGTGAAGTCGAATTCGGCGAAAGGGAGACCGCCGCATCGGCTACGGACGGATTGAGTTGGCTGGCCGTGCGGATGCCACCCACGCCGGACCAGCGCGAGGCCTTGAGCATCAGCGGCGGTGGCGCAAGGTCTTCGCGTGCGAGTTCTTTGGTGTTCGGAAACGGACGCGCGGCAAGGGGCGCCGGCGAAGCGCCGGTCGCCCCGAACGGCACCGCGCCACCTGCGCGCAGTTGCCGCGCCGCGTCCCGTACCGCCGCGCGGGCCGCGTCGGACATGCGGTTGGCCTCCATCAGCTTGCTCGCCTGCTCGCCCTGGTCTGTGACTTCGAGGTAGAGCGCGAGATTGGACTGGGCCTGGGCGTTGTCGGGGCGCAGCTGCAGGGCCTGCATCAGCGGCAGCCGCGCGTCAGCGATCTGTCCCGCGCGCAGACTGGCGTAGCCCAGGTCGCTGAGCAGCAGGGCGTCAGTGGGTGTCAGGCGCTGGGCTTGCTTCAGCAACTGAATGGCTTCGGAGTAGGCGCCGCGTGCGCCCGCCAGCAGGCCGAGGCCGCGGTAGCCAGCGCCTTCGAGCGGCGTGCCCATCAGGCGCTTGTAGGCTTGCTCGCTCAATGCGGCCTGGCCAGTCTGGCGCAAGGCATCGGCGCGCATGCGCGTTGATTCGGGCGAGATGCCCCAACGCTGCTCGAGCGCGTCGATGTGCGCCAGCGAGGCGAACCACAAGCCTTCCTTCTGCATCTGCTCGACGAGCTTGAGGTAGGTGGCCTTGGTGTCGACGGCGGCGCCGGCCTTGGTGTCGGCGGCCGCCTCGGCCGATGCGCGCTGCTGCGCATCGGCACTGGCGGCGTACTGGTCCTTGAGCGCGCCGCACCCGGTGATGGCCATGGCGGCGGCCGTGGCGACGGCGCAGGCCAGCAGTCGGCCGGCACGGTGCGTGCACATGGAAAAGTCGAGTGTGTTCATTTGCCGATGGCTCCCAGTGAACGGAATATCGCGATGAAGCCCGGCCCTGCGGTGACAATGACCAGCGCCGGCAGCAGCGTGGTCACCATGACGCCGGTCATCTTCACGGTGATTTTTCCGATGCGCTCCTTCATCTCCGAGCGGCGGTGTTCGCGTAGCCGGTCGCTGAAGACACGCAGCGGTTCCTGCACCGCACCGCCGTGCCGGTCGACCTGCACCAGCAGCGAGACGAGGCCGCGCAGGTTCTCGTTCTTGTGCAGCGTCGCGAGGCGATGCAGCGAATGCTCGCGGGTGCGGCCCTGGCTGTACTGCGCATTCGCGATGCCCAGCTCGTAGCCCAGCACACGCAGCACGTGCGAGAAATCGGTCGCCATGATCTGCAGGCTCTGGTCCAGGCTCAGGCCCACGCCCTGCAGCAGGCGCAGCAGGTCGATAAACAAAGGCAGCTCCCGTGCCGCGCGCTCCCGCCGACCGGCAGCGATCCGGCCGAGCACCCACTTGGGCGCCATGAACCCGATGGCGGCCGCCGCCGACAGGACGATGGTGACGGTGCTCTGCGTGTGCCCGCCGCTCCAGAAGACATAGGCGAGCAGCGGGAGCAGGAAGGCGAGCGAGATCCGCGCAACCAGGAAGACCAGTTGCGCCCGCTTTGACGGAAGGCCGCACTGATCGATGAGGTTGCGGTCTTCGTCAGCCACCAAGGCGCGGCCGAGCCGCGAATTCAGCCAGTGGAATGGGAGGTCCAGTTCAGGTTTGAAAGGCGCGTCGGGGTCAGTGTCCGGCTCCACGGGAGATTTCGGATCGGGCACGACGGCTGTCTGCCGGATGGCCCGGCCGATGACCTGCCCGCTGCGCGTGCGGCGGAGTTCGGCGGCGATGAGTGCACCGGCGCCAACTACCAGGCCGAGCGCCAGCAGCATGAGGCTGAAGATGGCCAGCTGATTGGGCGTCAAGCTCATGTCAGCCTTGCCAGCCGGTAGAGCAGGGCGGCGCCTGTCAGTTGCAGGCCCACCGAGGAAAAGATCAGGATGCGGCCCGTGTCGTCGTTCCACATCCCCATGAAGTAACTGGGGTTGGTGAGGATCAGGAAGGCGCCCACGCCCACGGGCAGCAGGCCAAGAATCCAGGCCGACAGCCGCGTCTCCGAGGACATGGCGGTGAGCTCCTGCTCCGCCTGCTCGCGGTCGCGCATGAAATTGCCCACGCGCTCCAGCAACAAGTCGGCGCGACCGCCGTAGCGCACGCCCAGGCCCAGGATCGAGGCAAGCAGGTACATCTCCTCGATGCGCACGCTGGTGGCCGTCTGGTGCAGCGCGCGGTCCAGGTCCATGCCCGCGCGCACCAGCGCTGCCGAGCGCTCAAGATGGCCACGCAGCGGCGCCTGCGTGGTGGGAATCGCCAGCTGAAATGCCGCCTGCGTGGAGTTGCCGACGGTGATCAGGCGCACCATGGCGTCGATGTAGCCGGGGAGCTGGTGGATCAGTTTGCGGCGGAACTTCTGCAGTTGCAGCCACAGAGTGAAGCTCGCTATCAGCACCAGCAGGAACAGCACGCCCAGCGCGCCAAGCCATCCGACCAGGATGCCGACCAGCAGGCCGAGTCCGGCAATGATGGCCAGCGCGAAGACGATGGTGCGCGGCTCGATCACGCCCACCATCCACCCGGGGATCACCCGTTCGAGCAGACCGGTGCGGGTAGCGTTGGCGGATGCCGCCTCCCCATCGAACCAAGGGTCCGTGGTCAGGCTTGAGGCAAGGCCCTCGCCGGGAAGGTCCCGCATCGGCATCGGAATGGCCGATGCCGTGGCGGCCGTATTGGTGGCGAGGATCTGCTGGTTCAAGTGCCGCTCGGTCGCCTGCCGCATCTGCCGATTCTTCGCCCATTGCCAAAGCAGCAGCCCCGCCGCCGCCAGCAGCAGCGCAATGCAGGCTACCGCGAGCAAGACTTCATGCACGGCCGTCTCCTCCATGCTGCGAACGCGCCAGCGACTGGCGAAAGCGCGTGATCTTCGGCGAGTGCGGCGCGATGCCGAGTGACACCCAGCGGTCACGCTCCTCGCCGTCGGGCGAGGCGATCGGTTCGTATCGGTACAGCTCCTGCATCGCCACCACGTTGTCGTTGACGCCGGTGACTTCGCTCAGAGAGATGATGCGCCGTTGACCGTTCGACAACCGTCCGATCTGCACGATGAAATCGATGGCGTTGGCGATCTGCCGTCGCAGGCTCACTTCGCTGCCCTGGTAGCCGGCGAAGCCTGCAAGCATCTCGAGGCGGTACAGGCACTCGCGTGGCGAGCTGGCGTGGATGGTGCCCATCGAGCCCTCATGGCCCGTGTTCATGGCCTGCATCATCTCGATCACCTCGGCGCCGCGCACTTCACCCACGATGATGCGGTCGGGCCGCATGCGAAGGCTGTTGCGCAGCAGGTCGCGGATCGACACAACGCCCGTGCCGTCGAAGCCGCCTGGACGGCTTTCGAGCCGCACCACGTGGCTGGTGCCGAGGGACAGTTCCGCCGTGTCCTCGATGGTGATGACGCGCTCGCGCGCCGGGATGAAGCTGGCGAGCGCATTGAGCAGCGAGGTCTTGCCCGAGCTGGTGCCCCCGCTCACGAGGATGTTGCAGCGCGCGCGCACCGCGATCTCCAGCAGTTGCGCCATGCCCGCGTCGAAGGTGCCGAGCTTCACCATGTCGGCCGGCGTGAGCGGCTCCTTGCGGAACTTGCGGATCGACACCGACAGGCCGTCAATGGCCAGCGGCTCGATGATCACGTTGATGCGCCCGCCGTCGGGCAGGCGAGCATCGACCATCGGGTTCGACTCGTCGAGCCGGCGGCCCAGCGGCGCGAGGATGCGGCGCACGATGCGCATGACGTGCTCGGCATCGGCAAAGCGCACGGTCTCGCGCTCCAGCAGGCCATGGCGCGAGACGTACACGTTCTGGTAGCCGTTGATCAGGATGTCCTCGACGGCCGGGTCGTTGAGCAGGTCTTCCAGCGGGCCGAAACCCGCGAGTTCCTTGGTCAGCGCATCGGCGATGAGCTGCATCTCGCGGTCGTTGATCGGCACGCGGCGCAGGCGCACGAAGCTGTCGACCTCCAGCTCGACGAACTGCTGGATCGAGGCGCGCGACCAGCGGCCGAATTCCGCGCCCAGCTCCTCGATGCGGCTCAGCAGGTGATCATGCGTCCAGCTCTTGATGTCCTGGAACTGCTGGGAATTGATGAACGCCTGGTCGTCGTCGGCGAATTCGATATCGGTGGACATGGGCTCAACCTTCGTGTGAACTCTTCCAGAGGCCGGTGACTTGCGCCATGAGCGCAACCCAGCGTGGATCTTTGGCCGGGGGTTGGCCCGTGGCAGACATGTATTCCTGGTGCAGGCTGCGGGCGAGTCCCGTCACGGCCTGCGCGTAGGGGTCGCTGCGCGCGGTGCGCACCAGCATCTCGCCGCGGCTGGCCGCAGCGAGCAGTTGCGCGCTGCGCGCGGGCAGCACATGGCGCAGCGGTAGTTCAAGGCGCTCGGCGATGTCCCTGGCAGACAGGCCCACGTGGCCATCGAACTTGTTCACCACCAACGAAAGGCGTTCGATCTCGACACCGCGCGCACGCAGCTCCTTGAGCATGTTGGCCGTGGACACGATGCCGCCGATGCTCTGGTCGCACACGACCCAGGTCTGCTGGGCTTCGCGCACCGTCTGCGCCATGAAGTCGATGGTCGAGAAGCCGCCGAGGTCGGCGATCTGGAAATCGAAGAAGTCGGCCAGGCGCTTGATCAGTGCGACGGAGTCGGCATGCGATATCTCGCGCACCTGCGCCAAGCTCGCGGGTAGCGGCAGCACCGCCACGCCGCTGGTGTGATGAGCCAGCGCGGTGTGCAGCAGTGTCTGGTCGAGCCGGCGCAGGTTGCGCACGCCATCGACAAAGCTGAAGCCGCTTTGCGTGTCGAGGTAGAGCAGGCCATCACGCGCGGGCAAGCCCAGGTCGAGCAGCGCCACGCCGTGCCGCGTGCTGCGCCCCTGTGGGCGCGCGGGCGCCTGCGCGAGCTGGTCGTTCAGCGACAGGGCGAGGCTGGTGGCCAGAGTGGTCACGCCGAGGCCGGCGCGCGCGCCCAGCAGCGCCAGCGTGCTGCCGCGCGTGCCGCCCTGCAGGGTGCTGCGCCGTTCGAGCAGCGTACGCAGCGTGATCACCGCCTCGGCGGGCGGCCCGGCCATGTCGACGAAGTCGTCCACGCCCGCACGCAGGGCCGAGAGCATGGCCGCCGGCTCGGCCGACTTGCCGGTGGCCAGCACGGGAAGCGTCGGCCAGTCGCGCTTGAGGCGCTGATGGAGTTGGTTGGCGGCGGTGCTCTGGTCGGGCGAGAAGTCGATGAAGACAGCCACTGGCCCGAGAAGGGCGATGCGCTCGTCGATCGACTTCGCCTCCGGGGAGAGGACCACCACGGAGCCGAGGGTGCCGAGCGCGTCGGTCAGCCAGGTGATGTGGCTGCCGTTGCTCGATGCGAACAGGTAGGTCTCGCTGCCTGTTTCGGGGATGCTGTCGCGTGGTGCGTTCATGGGGACTGCCTGCGATGCATGGTCCGGGTCATGCGCCTCAACGCGAAAAGCCGGGCACCGGCGTGTCGATGTAGCCGCCCAGGAAATGAGCGCGCCACACCGCGCCGTCGCGCTGTTCGGATGTGGTGCCTGGTAGGTACGGCGTCAGGTCGGTCCCGCGGGCGATTGGCTTCACCAGGTGCGGAGTGACCAGGATCACCAGCTCCTTCTCTTTCATCTGGTAGTTGTTCTTGCTGAAGAAGGCGCCCAGGATCGGCAGGTCGCCCAACAGGGGGACCTTGTCCGCGTTCGACACGGTGCTGCGGCTCACCAGCCCGCCGATGATGAAGCTCTCGCCGTCGCCCAGTTCGACGGTGGTGTCGGCGCGACGCGTGGTGATCGCCGGGACGGCGATGCCGTTGATGCTCAGCGCGTTGGTGTAGTCGAGGTCACTGGCCTCCGGCGCCACCTTGAGCACGATGCGGTCGTTCGACAACACCGTGGGCGTCAGCGTGAGGCCGATGCCGAAGGGCTTGTATTCGATGCTGGTGGTACCCAGGCCCTGCGGTACGGGAATCGGCAGCTCGCCGCCGGCCAGGAAGCTCGCGCTCTGGCCTGACAGCGCCACCAGCGTGGGCTCGGCGAGGACGCGGGCCATGCCGTTGCCTTCGAGAAAGCCGACATTCAAGCCGACGCCAGCCTTGCCGAAGTTGAGAAGAAGATCGAAGGCTTGCGTCACCGGATTGGCGTATTCGGCGCTGATGCTCCCGTCGCCCCCAAAGGTGGTCTTGCCGAGCGACGACGGCGTGAAGACGCCGAAGCTGAAGCCACGCGAGTTCACGCGCGTGCTGAAGATGTTCAGGCCGGCCTGCTTGAGCACGCTGCGATTGAACTCCACCACCTTCACCTCGACCTGCACGGTGCTGCTGCGTACGTTGACGATGGAGCGGTCGATCAGCTCGCCTTTCTCGCCGACGCTGGACTGCGCCGTGTCGCGCGCCTGCTGGTGCGTGGTCATGCTGTCCATGGCGCCGGTGAGCGTGGACGCGCGGCGCCGTACTTCGATCGCGTAGCTGGTGGCGGCGGCATTGCCTTTTTCCCAGACCATCAGCGTGGTGCGCCCTGCCGCCTTGCCGGTCACGATCAGCCGCGCGGCCGACGAGCCGGGCGTCTTGCGTGTGATGGTGACGGCGGCGACCGCTTCGTCACCGATGGCCATCCGGTCGATGCCCTTGTCGATCAGCAGCTCTTGCTGCGTGCCTGCGCCCAGCACCAGCGAGCGTTGCTGCAGGGGTTGCGGCCGCGTCCCTTGCGCATCGGCGGCGGTCGATGCCAGCGGCCAGACGGCTTGCGCCATCGCGCACACGGCGATCAGGGACGGACGCAGCAGCTGCAGCGCGACATCCTTGGTACTGCGAGTGGCACGGGTCGACGGCTCGCGGGGCGTGTAATGCATTTGATTTTCCTGGGTGACCTGTGTCGGGTGGCAGTGAGCGTCGGACTCAGTAGTTCACGGTTTCGCTGTGTTCGCCGCGAATGACTTCGACCTGAAGCCCGCCTCGCGCGGTCCCCGCGGCGCGCGGGCTGCTGCTGGAGACTGCGCGAGCCTCCATGGCCAGCGGACGGGCGGCGGGGCCCTTGCCGCCTGTGACGAGATCGGCGGCGGTCAGTCCGGCCTGCGCGCGGTCCAGGCCTTCCAGTGGACCGCGGCGCGGCTCTCCGGCCCTTGGCGCTGCGGGCTGCAGGGCGGTGGGCAAGTCGGCGAAGAGCTTCGGATCGGGTTCGGATTTGTCCGTCGGGTTGCGCAGCGCGAGCATCAGTCGGCCGCTGGCGTCGCCGATGGTCAGCCGGTTCACGTCGTCGACGGGCACGGCGAGCACGGCCGTGCGGGCCTGTTCGTTGCGCTGGGACTGCTGGGCGGCCTTGTCCGGCGACTTGGACGGCAGGCCGTCGACGGAAGCGTTGCCGAAGGCCAGCACGCGCTTGCGTGCGAGCAGCAGGCGCGCCTGGCTGCGGTCTACGTCCTTGCCGTCCGACTTGAGCGTGATGAACACGTCGACGAAATCGCCGGGCTGGATCTTGTTGCCCACGCCCATGATCTCGTCGGCCTTGATCGCGACGGCGCGCTCACCTTCGCCGATGCGCAGCGCCAGACCGGACACCAACTGGTTTTCCATCAGGGGCGTCCCCTCGGCGAGGTCCAGCACCGGCACGCGGCCGGCGGCCATCGCGACATCGTGGAACGCGCCGGTGGGGTTGATCGTGAGGCGTTCCACGCGCAGCGCGTCGGCGGAGATCGCCTCGCCCGCGGGCAGCGGCTTGGCCGCCACCACGACCGGGTAGACCACCACTTCCCGAGCCTTGGTGGGCGCGGTGCTGGGGCCGGTTGCCGCCACGGCCGGCGCGGGAGCCTGCCGGCTCAGCATCCATGCGTAGCCTCCCAGCGCGATGGCCAGGAGCACGAGGACGGCGGCGAGGATTTTGGTGAGGTTGATCATGGGCGGCGGATGAAAGAGTGGGGGCAAGCGATCATGGAAATGGAGAGATGAATGGCCCGCAGCGACAGAGGCAGATGGCTGCTAGCTCTGTCGCCCCCAGACCATCCAGACCGCTGTGGCCATGGCGAGATAGGCCGCGTAGGGAACGATGCGCCTGCGCTTCGGCGACGCGCCGCCATCGCTATCGATAGACGAAAAAGAGGGGCCCTGCAACATCAGTGCGAGCCGAGGAAGCACAGGCCAGCGCTGCAGCGCGAGCCAGAACGCGCTGTGAAGGCCCGCCAACAGGCTGGCGCCGATCCAGATCGGCAGCAGTGCGGACAGGCCGACCCAAAGTCCGAGTGCGCCTGCGAATTTGACGTCGCCTGCACCCATGAAGCCGGCGGCGTGGATGAGCAGCAGGCAGCCGAAGCCGACAGCGGCGCCCGTGAATGCGGTGGACCATTCGAGGTTGAAGGGCTGTATCCCGAGGGCGAGTGCGGCCAGTGCCACTGTGGCGCCGGCCAGCACGAGCCAGTTGGGGACGCGGCGTTGACGGAAGTCATAGACGGCGACGAACAGCAACCACAGCAAACACGCCAATCGCATCACTGGTGTGGACGCTCAGGCTGCCGGTACGGTCAGCTTGCCGGTGATGTAGGTGAAGACGCTCGCGAGCTTGGCGCCGAGGCCGCCGGTGCCCGAGAGCACGCCCACGATGGCGATGGAGATCAGCCCCGCGATGATTCCGTACTCGATGGCGGTGGCGCCTTCTTCGTCGCGCAGGAAACGGGTAATGGAGTTGAACATGATGTGACCTTTCAGGGAGTGACAAGAAAAAAAGCGAGTACTGAACGTGATCTCGAAATTCGACAGAAACCTGAAGAACGAGCCTGCCGACTAGGTCATCACGATGGCGGCCAGTTTGTCCTTGATGTAGGAAAAGACATCCGAAAGCTTGGTGCCGAGACCACCGGTTCCGGAAAGAACGCCGACGATCGCAATTGAAATAAGGCCCGCAATGATTCCGTATTCAATTGCGGTTGCGCCTTCTTCATCGTGCAGAAAATGAGTAATTAAGCTACGCATGATTTACCCTTTTGTTAAGTGTTACCAAAGGCTTGCAAGGTAGATGTTATACGTCGTAACTCTGTGTATCAACGGCCGAGCCCGCAAGACTTTCGACCTAGGCGTGTTAGCCAAAAGATGTAGTGCAAAACGGCGTCCAGCCTTCTGCCAGCCCGAGCCAGAAAAGGTCTGGTCAGCTGATTGACAGTTTGGAAACGAATTTTTCCCTCTGTGAACCACATGCCGCCTCCCATGAAGATGGGATGGGGCGTTACGCCGCAGGGAACGCGCGGACAGGAAGCGTTACGGAAACAACGTGTTACGCGTTACGTAGCGCAGGGCCACAAAAACTCAGATGTAACACCGAGGAAAGGCCGGATTCGTGAGCAAAAAGTCACGAGTTTGTGGGCGTCCCCTCGCCGCCGGGAGGGCTTCAACCAGGCCTCAGCCCAGGACTTCTTCGTGAAACAGCTTCCAGTCGGTACCCTGGCGTAACCAGTACTGGCGCCGCGAGCGTCCACTCTTTTCGCCTTCGAACACCTCGCCGAAGGTAACAATCATGGTGTCGTCACCGTCCCGCCAGTGGAGGTAAGACATGTCCTTGAGCTGTACGCGCTTGCCCTGCGCGTATTTCACTTCGTCGTCGACAGCCGAAATTCCTTCGGTGGATTTCTTGCTGCTGCGCTGGAAATCGGGCAAATAGAATTTCTTCAATTGCGCTTCATTTCCATTGGCCCGCGCATCTTTCCAGCCATTGATTGCGCCGGTAATCGATTGCGACTCTTTTTCCGCCTGAGGCTGCGTTATCCATTGCAGGCTGCGCGCGGTTACCACCGGGGTGGCGCCGATCTGCACTTTCCGCAGAAGCTGCTTCAGGTCGGGATTGGCCATGACCACGCAGCCGTCGCTCGCCAGCGGCGCCCGCGCGAACTGCTGGGGTGGGGTGCCGTGCAGCCAGATGCCGCCGCCAGTCTTGCCGCGCCGCAGGTCGTATGGGTTGGGGTAGTTGATGGGCAGGGCGCCCGCGCCGTAGAAGTCCTTCAGCGACTTCGGGTCGAGGCTGCTGGTGATGTAGTACACACCCAGCGGAGTGCGCGCATCGCCTTCGGTGGCCTTGTCGGTGCCTGACTTGCCGACCGAGATGTAGTAGTCGGCCGTGAGCTTCAGGCCCTTGTCGGAGTTCTCGAACAGGTACAGCCGCGAGCGCGAGGCGTCGACGGCAATGGCATAGCGGCTGCGGGTGGAGAGCGCCAGGAACTGCGACGGCACGGTGTTGGCCGGCGGCCGCTCCCGCAGGGCCTGCAGGCGGCGCTTCGATTCCTCGTGCAGCTCGGCCATGGCCGGGCTGCCGCGCATCTTCGCGATGCTGGCGGTGTCGGGCAGCGCGTTCGACGGGGGCACCTGCGCCGCGAGCAGGTCGCCGTAGACGAGCTGCGCGAGCTGGAAGTTCGGATAGTCGCGCACCAGGTCGCGGGCCTTGGCCAGCGCGGGGCGGGCCTGGCCGCGGCCGAACATTTCGTAGACCGCGATCAGGCGTGCCTCTGCGTTGCCGGCTTCCTGGATGGGGGCCGCGTTGGAGGCGGGCTTTCGTGCGGGCCTTGCCGTGGTGCTAGCCGTTCGGGCTTCTGCTGCAACCGCGCCCTTCCTGCTTTTGGGCTGTGCCTTGGCCGAAGATCGGCCGGCGGAGCGGTTGCCTGCATGGCTGCCTGCCGTGGCCTTGGCCTTGGCGCTGCTGGCTGTCTTGGTGTTGTTCGACGCCAGTGCCGCACCGGGCGCTGCAAGCATCAGCGCGGAAGCGGTCATCAGGGCTGCGAGCAGCTGTCCGCTGCGCAGACGGAACGGGGGATTCTGAAGCCGGCCGTGCCGGACGATGTCTGCCACTAGCCGCCGACGCTTTCCTTGCGAATGTGCCAATGATTGCCGGAGCGCTGCATGTCCAGCGTCTTGCGGCTCGAGACGTTGAGGTTGTCCGCGCGATAGATCTGGCGGAACTTGGCGGTCGCGGTCTGTCCGTCGACCTTGATCGCGAGGTTCTCGATGTTCACGCTGATGCTTGTCTTGCCGACGATGCGGGCGCGGCGGTCTTCTTCCCAGCTCTTGCGGCTCTGGCCGCCCGCGGGCGCGAAGTCGGGGCCGTAGGCCGCGAGGTAGCGCTCCATGTCCTGGCTGGCCCAGGCCGAAGCCCAGGCACGCACGGCCGACTCGACTTCGGCATTGGACGCGGTACTGGCCGCAGGCGCCGGTGCGGGTGCTGGTGCCGGCGTCGCCTCGGGCGCCTTGGGCGCGGCGGCTACCGGTGCAGGAGCGGCCGCGACCTTGGCCGGCGGCGGGGCGGCAGGGGCTGGCGCGGGAGCGGGTGCCTTGGCCACGGGTGCCGGTGCTGGCGCCGCCGAAGCGACCACGGCCGTAGGCTTGCCACCCACCGGCGTCGGCGTGAAGAGCGTGCGGATCACCGCCAGCTTGGGCTGCACGGCGGTGTTGTTCTGGTCGAGCTGCAGCGCCTTGCTGTAGGCCTGGCTGGCCAGCCGCGCATACACGTCGCCGAGGTTTTCCTGGGCGGTGGCGTAGCTGGGATTGGTGCGGATCGCGCTTTCGAGCGCGCCGCGTGCCTTGTCGAACTGGTTCTGGCTCGCGTAGATCACCGCGAGGTTGTTGTACGGCTCGGGCAGTTCGGGCGCATCTTGCGTGAGCTGCGTGAAGGCGGCGATGGCCTCTGCGCGCTTGCCGGTGTCGAGCTGGATCACGCCCTTGAGGAAGCGCATCTGCGGGTCGCGCGGCTTGTCCTTGAGGAAGGCGTCGGCCTTTGTCATGGCCTCGTCGAGCTTGCCGGCCTGCATGAGCTTGTCGACTTCCTCGTGCTCGGGGGCGGCCAGTGCCGGCAGCACGGCGCCGCAGGTTGCCGCAGCCAGGAACAGGGCGCGAACGGCGGGAGAGAAGCTGAAACGGGCGCGTGGCCGGGGGCTCTTGGGCATTGCGGACAAGACCTCGTAGGGGTGGGGGATGCGGCAGGCATTGTAAGTGGGTGGTTAACCTTCAGACACAGTGATGACGGTCTTTCGACCTGGCCGCAACACCGGGCTCGCGCAGTACAGTGCGGCCGTGGACCGTCTCCAAAGCATTGAAACCTTCGTTCGCGTCGCGCAGACCCAGAGCTTCGCGGAAGCCGCTCGGCAACTGCGCGTGGCCAACTCGGTCGTCACCACGCGGGTCAAGCAGCTGGAAGAGTTCCTGGGTGCGCCGCTGTTCCACCGCAGTACGCGCGTGGTGCGGCTCAGCGACATGGGCCAGGCCTTTCTGCGCGACTGCACGGAGCTGGTCGTGCGTGCCGAGAGCATCGTCGACCAGATGCGCGAAGCGCGCGGCACGCCCTCGGGCACGCTGCGCGTGCATGCGCTGACGGGCATGGTGCTGGGCCGCTTTGCCTCGCTGCTGCGCGAGTTCCAGACGACCTATCCCGACATCCACCTCGAACTGATCGTGAGTGATGCGGTGGCCGACCCGGTGAAAGCCGGCGTCGACTGCGCGCTGCAGATTTTTCCCGCCGCCTCGCAGGAGCTGGTGTCGCGGCCGCTGTTTCCGGTGCGGCGGGTGCTTTGCGCCACGCCGGCTTACCTCGAGGCGCACGGCATGCCCGCCACACCGCGCGAACTGCATCGCCACAAGCTGGGCCTGTATTCGGGCTACCCCACGCGGGACCGGTGGACTTTTCACCACCAGGGCGAGCAGACCACCATCTACCTGTCCGCCGCGCTGCTGACCAACAGCGTGCATCTGCTGCGCGAATACGCACTGGAGCATGCGGGCATCGTCTGCCTGCCGACGCTGGTGGCGGGCGATGCCATTGCGCGCGGCGAGCTGTGCGTGGTGCTGGCCGAGCACCAGCTGTCGTCCTTTTCGCTCAGCGCGGTGTATGCGGGCACCTCGCGCAATGCGCTGAAACTGCGCCTGTTCATCGAGCACATCGCCACCCGCTTCACGCGCGTGCCGCCGTGGGACGCGGCGCTGATCGAGCGCGGGCTCATCCCGGCGGAACTCATCGAGTTCAGCCGGGCCAGCGGTTAGGGGGTAAACCCCAGCGATTATTCGGAAGCGCCGAATAATCCTCTTCCAAACTGATCCCTACCGGCGGCGTCGGTTGACTCCTAGAGTTCGCTCATCACAGGAGACACCCCGCCATGACCGCAACCGCCTACCAAACCCGCTTCGGGTCGCTCAAGCACTTCGAGAAGGGCCACGTCGAACCGATCGACGACGACGTGCGCCACTACGCGTTTTCCAACTGCTTCGAGATCGCGAGCATCAGCCAGCCCTACGAGAAGGTCGTGTTCGGCCAGAACCAGATCTACGTGCTGGAGACGCTGCGCGCCGAAGGCACCTCGCCCTGGTACACCTGCGCACACGACGAGTTCGCGCTCGTGATGGACGGCGATGTCGAAGTGCACCTGGTGCAGCTCGACGCCGCGCAGGCGGTGGCTGACAAGGACAAGAACGGCGCCGTGCTGGTCAAGGGCGAACCGCAGGGCAGGAAGATGGGCTGGATGAAGCTCTCGCGCGGCCACCAGGGCCTGCTGCCGAAGAACACCGCCTACCAGTTCCGCTGTGCCGGCGAGCCGGGCGTGATCGTGCTGCAGAGCTGCAAGGGCGATCTCTCCATGGAAAAGTGGGCTGACATCTGCCAAACCCATTGAACAGGAGCCACACCATGAACGCACCCGCAGAACTCGCCAAGGTGATCGCGTCGCAGCCCGACGCCACACTCGGCTACAAGGACTTTTCGCTCGGCAGCTTCAGCTTCCACCGCGACGAATACTTCGTGCACATCGGCTGGAAGACCCGCGACGGCCGCCCGATGAGCCACACCATGGACGCCGGCAGCTACCTGCGTGCGCTGATGCGCGACGTGGCCTGGGGCTTCTTCTACGGCTGGGTCAACTTCGACGACGTGTTCGGCACCGTCAACCACTACGAGTCGGTCGACCTGTACGCCGGCAGCTTCAACGGCACCATGAAGGATGCGGGCATCGACCTGCTCGAGAACTTCCCGACCGCGCAGATCCGCGCCACCTTCGAGGCCATGCTCGACGACTGGACCAACGAGGCTTTCGACCCGTTCGCAGCGCCGCAGGAAACCGGCTCGCCCTACGGCCGCAAGATGGGCAACAACACCGCCAAGATCACGAGGGCGCGCGAACTGGCCAAACGCTGCGTGGGCCTGAAGGGAGACCTCGACCTGCGCAGCGACGAACGCGGCGCACCGGTCAACCGCGCCTTTGCCGACGTGCCGCAGGGCCAGCCCGAGCTGCACCCCGAGCCCGGCTTCGAGAACGAGGTGCATGCCTTCAATCTCTTCGGCTTCCTGAGCCGTTCGCAGGTCACGTGGAACCCGAGCTTCACCTCGGTGGTGAAGCACAGCTACATGTGCCCGACGACCGAGGAGCACATCCTGCCGATCATCCATGGCAACGACCGCGTCGAGTGGTTCTTCCAGATGACCGACGAGATCCACTGGGACTGCGGCGACAAGAACACCGGCAAGCCCATGGCCCGCGTGATCATGAAGGCGGGCGACATGGCGGCCATGCCAGCGTACTGCCGCCACCAGGGCTTCAGCCCCAAGCGGTCGATGCTGCTGGTGTGGGAGAACGGGTCGCCGAGCCTGGTCTTCGAGATCCAGAAGGGCGAGTCGCCCGAGATTCCTGTGCAGTTCTGAACTGTCTTGCTCCCTCCCCCTCTGGGGGAGGGCAGGGGTGGGGGCTATGCGAGCCCGCGCCCTCTTTGAAGAAGCCCCCACCCCAACCCTCCCCCAGCGGGGGAGGGAGAGGAAACCCATGCCTGCCTCTACCATCCGCCACCAGCTCTTCATCGACGGCCGCTTCGTCGACGCCGAGTCCGGCGAAACCCTCGCCACGCTCAACCCGCACGACAACACGCCCATCGCCAACGTCGCGCTCGCTGGCCAGGCCGACGTCGACAAAGCGGTTGCGGCTGCGAAGCGCGCCTTCCCCAAATGGAGCCGCATGGCCGCCGCAAACCGCGGCCGCATCCTGCTGAAACTCGCCGACCTCATCGAGGCCAACGGTGAAGAACTCGCGCGCCTCGAATCGCTCGACACCGGCCACCCGATCCGCGATTCGCGCCGGCTCGACGTGCCGCGCACCGCCGCGTGCTTCCGCTACTTCGGCGGCATGGCCGACAAGTTCCAGGGCGAAACCATTCCGGTCGAAGAGGGCTTTCTCAACTACACGCTGCGCGAGCCGGTCGGCATCGTCGGCCAGGTGGTGCCGTGGAATTTCCCGCTGATGTTCACGAGCTGGAAGATGGCGCCCGCGCTCGCGGCCGGCAACTGCATCGTGATGAAGCCGGCCGAGATCACGCCGCTGAGTTCGCTGCGCATCGCCGAGTTGATGGCCGAGGCGGGCCTGCCGCCCGGCGTGGTCAACATGCTGCCGGGCCTGGGCAGCGTGGCGGGCCAGTACATCGCCGAACATCCGGAGATCGCGAAGATCGCCTTCACCGGCAGCACCGCCACTGGCCGGCGCATCGTGCAAGCCAGCGCGGGCAACCTGAAGAAGGTGCAGCTCGAACTCGGCGGCAAGGGGCCCAACATCGTGTTCGAGGACGCGAACCTGCAGGCGGCCGTCAATGGCAGTGCATGGGCCATCTTCCACAACCAGGGGCAGGCCTGCATCGCGGGCTCGCGGCTGATGCTGCACGAGAAGATCGCCGATGCCTTCCTCGAGCAGTTCATTCCGCTCGCCAGGTCCATCCGCCTCGGCAACCCGCTGGACGACGCGACGGAGATGGGGCCGCTCACCAGCGCACAGCATCGTGAGCGCGTGCTGAGCTATGTCGATGTGGCGCAAGGCGAGGGCGGTGAACTGCTCGCTGGCGGCAAATCGCCTGGCGGCGATCTCGCGAAGGGCTGCTACGTCGAGCCGACCGTGATGCGTGCGAAGTCCTACAGGGACCGCGTCGCGCAGGAAGAAGTCTTCGGCCCTTTCGTCACCGTGCTCACCTTCAAGAACGACGAAGAGGCGATGCAGATCGCCAACGGCACCGACTACGGCCTCGGCAGCGGCCTGTGGACCAACGACCTGCAGCGCGCCCACAAGGTGGCGCGCGACCTGCACGCCGGCATGGTCTGGATCAACAGCTACAAGCGCGTGAATCCCGGCTCGCCCTTCGGCGGCGTGGGTCAGAGCGGCTACGGCCGCGAGATGGGCTTCGACGCGATGCGCGAATACACGCAGGTCAAGAGCGTGTGGGTGAATGTCGACGCGCAGATACCGCCGCATTTCGTGCGCTGACCCCGGTCGTTGCGGCAATACAAACACAAGAGACGGAGACAACCATGGCATTCAATCGCAGACAGTTCACGCAGGCCACGGCCGCGCTGGTCGCCTCGGGCGCAAGCCCGTTGGTGTTCGCGGCCGACACGCTCAAGATAGGCTATGTCTCGCCGCAGACCGGCCCGCTCGCACCCTTCGGCGAGGCCGACAAATGGGTGATCGAGCAGATGAAGACCGCCTTCAAGGACGGCATCAGCCTCGGTGGAAAGAAGTACGCCGTGCAGATCGTGCTGAAGGACAGCCAGTCGAACCCCAACCGCGCGGGCGAGGTGGCGAACGACCTGATCCTGAAGGACAAGGTGGCGCTGGTGCTCACCGCCGGAACGCCCGAGACCGCCAACCCGGTGAGCGATGCCTGCGAGCTCAACGAGGTGCCATGCATCTCCAGCGTGGTGCCGTGGCAGCCCTGGTTCTTCGGCCGCAAGGGCGATCCGGCGAAGGGCTTCAGCTGGACGTACCACATGTTCTGGGGGCTGGAGGACGTCATCGCCAACTTCACCAACGGCTGGAAGACGCTCGCCACCAACAAGAAGGTCGGCGGCCTGTTCCCGAATGACGGCGACGGCAATGCATGGGGCGACAAGGAGCTGGGCTTTCCGAAGCCGCTCGCGGCAATGGGCTTCACGCTCACCGACCCGGGCCGCTTCCAGAACGGCACGCAGGACTTCAGCGCGCAGATCGCGGCTTTCAAGAAGGAGGGTGTCGAGATCGTCACCGGCGTGGTGATTCCGCCCGACGCCAAGACTTTCCTCACGCAGGCGCGGCAACAGGGCTTCAGGCCGAAGGTCATCACGCTGGGCAAGGCGCTGCTGTTCCCCGGCGCGATCGAGGCGCTGGGCGACCTGGGCGACGGCCTCTCGACCGAGGTCTGGTGGAGCCCTTCGCATCCCTTCACATCGAGCCTCACGCAGCAGAGCGCGAAGGCGCTGGCCGACGCCTACGAGGCCGGCACGAAGAAGCAGTGGACGCAGCCTATCGGCTTCGCGCACGCGCTGTTCGAGGTGGCGGCGAATGCGCTGGGCCGTGCGAAGTCGCTGAAGGCATCGGATGTGCGCGATGCGGTGGCGTCGACCTCGATCAACTCGGTGGTCGGCCCGGTGAAGTGGGGCGGGCAGGGGCCGTTCAAGAATGTCAGCAAGACGCCGCTGGTGCTCGGCCAGTGGGGCAAGGGCAGCAGGTACAAGGTGGAGCTGACCATCGTGAACAACGAGGCGGCGACGAACATTCCCACCGGCGGCAAGCTGCGGCTGCTCTGAAGAGCGAACGCAATGACGCTGCTGGCACTGCATGCCGTGAGCAAGTCCTACGGCGCGCTCAAGGTCACCGACGACATCACGCTCGCGGTGACCGAGGGCGAGACGCTGGGCATCCTCGGGCCGAACGGCGCGGGCAAGACCACGCTGTTCAACCTGATCTCGGGCGACGTGCGCGTGGACGCGGGGCGCGTGGAATACGCCGGACGCGACGTGACGCGGCTGAAGCCGCACCAGCGCTGCCATGCCGGCATCGGCCGCAGCTACCAGGTGCCGCAGCCCTTCGGCAACATGAGCGTGTTCGAGAACCTCGTGACCGCCGCATGCTTTGGCGGACAGCAGACAGAGCGCGAGGCCTGGAGCACCGCGCACGAGGTGCTGGAACAGACGGGACTGATGGCGCATGCGAACAAGCCGGCGGGCGGACTGACCCTGCTCGACCGCAAGCGGCTGGAGCTGGCACGCGCGCTGGCGACACGGCCGCAGCTGCTGCTGCTCGACGAGATCGCGGGTGGGCTCACTGAGCCGGAAGCCGCGGTGCTGGTCGGCGAGCTCAAGCGCATCAAGGCGCGTGGGGTGACGATGATCTGGATCGAGCACGTCGTGCATGCGCTGCTCTCGCTGGCGGACCGCCTGTTCGTCATCAACTTCGGACAGAAGCTCGCCGAAGGCCCGCCGCACGCGGTCATGAACGACCCCGAGGTGCGGCGCGTGTACATGGGGATGGAGGCATGAGCGCGCTGCTGGACACCCGCGCGCTGAAGGCCTTCTATGGCGACGCGCAGGCCCTCTTCGGCATCGACTTCTCGCTCGAGGGCGGCGAACTGGTGGCCATCATCGGCGCCAACGGCGCGGGCAAGTCGACCTTCCTAAAGAGCCTCACGGGCCTCGTGCGTGCGCCCCACGACGCGATTCGCTTCAAGGGCGAGCCCATCGGCGGCCTGCCGCCCGGCGACATCGTGCGCCGCGGGCTCGCGATGGTTCCCGAGGGCCGCAGGCTTTTTCCGAGCCTCAGCGTGGAGGAGAACCTCCTCATGGGCGCCACGCCGTCGCGCAAGGGGCCGTGGAGCCTGCAGCGGCTGTATGGGCTCTTTCCCATCCTCGCGGAGAAGCGCAACCAGCCGGGCACTTCGCTTTCGGGCGGGCAGCAGCAGATGGTCGCGCTCGGCCGCGCGCTCATGAGCAACCCCGAGGTGCTGCTGTGCGACGAGCTGTCGCTCGGCCTCGCGCCCATCGTCATCCGCGAGATCTACGCCGCCATGCCGGCCATCACCGCGGAAGGCATGACCGTCGTGATCGTCGAGCAGGACGTGACCATGGCGCGGCAGGTCTCGCGGCGCATCTACTGCTTCCAGGAAGGCCGCGTGTCGCTCGAAGGCAACTCCGCCGACCTCACGCGCGAGCAGATATCGCAGGCCTACTTCGGCATGGAGGCTGCCCATGCTTGAGACCCTCGTTCAGGGCGTGCTGCTCGGCGGCCTCTACACGCTGTTCGCGCTGGGCCAGTCGCTGATGTTCGGCGTGATGCGGCTCACCAACACGGCGCAGGGCGACTTCATTATCCTCGGCGCCTTCGCGGTCATCGCGGGCGTGTCGCTGACGGGAGATGCGGCGCCGTGGCTGGTCGCGCTCGCGGTGCTGCCGGTGGCCTTCGGCTTCGGCTACGCGCTGCAGCGCTACGTGCTCAACGGCACGCTGGGGAAGGACCCGCTGCCTTCGCTGGTCGTCACCTTCGGTTTGTCGATCGTGATCCAGAACCTGTTGCTCGAACTGTTCTCGGCCGATCCGCGCGCCATAGAGACCGGCGGGCTCAATACGCAGGGCATTGCGCTGGGCGATGCAATGTCGCTGGGCGTGCTGCCGCTGATCGTGCTGGCCATCGCGGTCGGTGCGACGGGGGCGCTGCAGTGGCTGTTCGCGCGCACGGCGCTGGGGCGTTCGTTCCGCGCCGTGTCCGACGACCGCGAGATCGCGGAGCTCATGGGGCTCAATGCGAAGAAGGTCTATGCGCTGGCAACGGCGATTGCCTTCGTGCTCATCGCCATCGCAGGTGCGCTGCAGGGCATGCGCACCACGGTTTCTCCTTCGGACGGCCCGCTGCTGCTGCTCTTCGCATTCGAGGCCGTGATCATCGGCGGCATGGGCTCCTTCTGGGGCACGCTGGCCGGCGCGATGATCCTCGGCGTCACGCAGCAGATCGGCTTCCGGCTCGACCCGGGCTGGGGCATCTGGTTCGGGCACATCGTGTTCCTGGTCGTGCTGGTGCTGCGGCCGCAAGGCCTTTTCCCCAAGACACGTGGATGAAGCGGATGACGAACATGCCCCCACCCCTCATTGCCGTCGAGCGCGCCACCGCTGCGAGCCGCGCTGCACTCTTCGCCGGCATCGCCCTCGTGCTCGTCGCCGCCAGCCTGCCGTGGTGGGGCGAGTCGAGCTGGATGCGCGAGTTCGTCGAGATCGCCTGCTACTTCATCTTCGCGATGATGTGGAACCTGCTCGCGGGCTACGGCGGCATGGTGAGCATCGGGCAGCAGGCCTTCTTCGGTTTCGGCGGCTACGTGATGCTGATGCTCGGCAACTTCGCGGGCGTCAATCCTTTCGTGGCGATACCGCTGGGGGCGCTGGCGGCGGGGCTTGTGGCGATACCGGTGTCCTTCGTCGCGTTCCGGCTTTCGGGCGGCTACTTCGCCATCGGCACCTGGGTCATCGCGGAGGTGTTCCGGTTGAGCTTCGCCAACGTGTCGGCGGTGGGCGGCGGCTCGGGCACCACGCTCACCGCGCTGCGCGGCATCGACAAGGCGACACGCGAAAGCACCACCTACTGGATGGCGCTGGCCTGCGTGGTTGCGGCGGTCGCGCTGGTGTATCTGTTCCTGCGCAGCAAGCGCGGGCTGGCGCTGCTGGCGATTCGCGACAACGAAGTGGCGGCCGAGTCGCAGGGTATTCCGGTCGCGCGCATGAAGCTCGCGGTGTACGTGGTCGCGGCCTTCGGCGCGGGCCTCGCGGGGGCGCTGTACTTCGTGGGCAACCTGCGCATCAGCCCCGATGCTGCCTTCAGCGTCAACTGGACCGCCTTCGCCATCTTCATGGTGGTGATCGGCGGCATTGGCCGCATCGAAGGGCCGCTGGTGGGAGCGCTCATCTTCTGGGCGCTCAACAAGTTCCTGAGCGACTACGGCACGTGGTATCTGCTCGGACTCGGCCTGATGGCCATTCTCGTGACCCTGTTCTTCAAGCAGGGACTCTGGGGCTACGCGCAGCACCGCTGGGGCTGGTCGCTGTTTCCCACGCAGCGCAAGCTGCTGCACGCGCCCGGCAAGCCCGCGCGATAGACGCCAGCCGATGTGAAAACCCCAGCGTCGTGTCCGTTGGGACTTGCGCAACACAGTCCGGTCCTGTAACGTGTTGTAAGTGCGATGGTCAGCTGGCGTTCAGCCAGCGTTCCGCATTTCCTGGTTTTCACTCTCTCTGGAGTCACCTTGACAATCACCAAACGCCGCCTCCTCGAGGGCGGCGCGGCAGCCGTTGCCGCCTCGTTCTTCGCGAAAGCTTCGTGGGCCCAACGCACCGCTCCCACCGGCGAAGCCGCCTGGCCGACCAAGCCCGTGCACATCCTCGTGGGATTTCCCGCCGGCGCGTCGCCCGACCTCGCGGCCCGCGCCATCGCCGAACCCCTGTCGAAAATCCTGCGCCAGCCGGTGGTGGTCGAAAACAAGCCCGGCGCCAGCGGCAACACCGTGGCCGACCTGGTGGCCAAGGCCACCGACGACCACACCGTCGGCGCGCTGATCAACGGCAACCTCACCATCGCGAAGCTGCTCAATCCGTCGCTGCCTTTCGACCCCGAGAAAGACTTCGCGCCGATCGGCCTCATCGGCACCGCACCGCTGGTGCTCGTGGTGTCGGGCAGCGCCTCCGGCAAGACCGCGGCCGAACAACTGCTGTGGGTGCGCAACCTCGGCACCGGTGCCAGGTACGGCACGCCGGGCGTGGGCACGGTGGGCCACCTGGGCATGGAGCTGCTGAAGAGCCGCGCCGCCATCACCGCGCAGCACAAGCCCTACACCGGCAACCCGCAGGTCATTGCGGGCCTGCTGGCCAACGAGATCCAGCTGGCGCTGCTGCCGCCCGGCCTGGCCTTGCCGCACATCAAGTCGGGCAAGGTGAAGGCCATCGGCGTGACCTCGCCCGAGCGCAGTCCGCTGGCCGGTGAACTGCCCAGCATCCGCGACGCCGACGTGCGCGGCGCCGACCTCGAGATCTGGACCGCGCTGGCCGCGCCCGCGGGCATGAAGCCCGCGGCCGTCACCAAGCTCAACGCGGCGCTGGTCGAGGTGATCAGCTCGACCGACGTGAGCCAGGCCCTGCTCAAGACCGGCTGGCAGGCGCAGCCCGGCTCGCCCGACACGCTGGCCAAGCGCATGCGCGCCGACACCACGCGCCTGGGCGGGGTGATCCTCATGAAGGGCATTCACTCCGAGGGCTGAGCTCGCCCCCAGGCTTCGCGCACTTCGTGTCGCTTCTCCTACCCCTACCGGGGGCAACACCAGCGGCCCGGCGAAGCCGGTTCCGCGGTGTTCCTGGAAAGGGCCAACGGCTGCGTGCGGTTGCCTAAAGAAGCTGCGAGACTTTCTTCGCGGCATCGACCAGGGCCGGCAGCAGCGTCTCCTGCATCACCTTCGCGCTGGTGCGGTTCGCCTGCCCGCTGATGTTGAGTGCGGCCACCATGCGGCCGTGCCGGTCGACGATGGGGGCGGCCACCGAGATCAGGCCTTCTTCCAGTTCCTGGTTCACCAGGCACCACTGCTGCCTGCGCGCTTGCGCCACCTTGGCCATGAGCACCTCGATGTCGGTCACCGTGTGCTTGGTCAGCGCCTGGATGTCGGAGGCTTCGAGCCGTGCGCGCACCTCGTCGTCTTCCAGGTCGGCCAGCAGCAGCCGGCCCAGCGACGTGCAGTAGGCCGGCAGGCGGGAGCCCACGCCCAGGCTGATGCGCATGATCTTCTGCGTGGGCACGCGCAGCACGTAGACGATGTCCGTTGCATCGAGCACGGCGGCCGAGCATGACTCCTGCACTTGCTGCACCAGCGCCTCCATCACCGGCTCGGCGCGGTTCCAGATCGGCATCGACGACAGGTACGCGAAGCCGAGGTCGAGGATGCGCGGCGTGAGCGTGAAGAGCTTGCCGTCCGTCACCACGTAGCCCAGCGTCTGCAGCGTGAGCAGGATGCGCCGCGCCCCCGCGCGCGTGAGCCCGCTGCCGGCCGCCACCTCGCTGAGCGTCTGGTGCGGCGCTTTCGCGCTGAATGAACGGATCACCTGCAGCCCCCGCGCAAAAGACTGGACGTAGCTGTCGCCGGGCGCGGGTGTGTCGGTTTGTGCGGGGTGGGTTGCCATGGTGGTCGATCCTCTTTAGAATTCATTATACGAACAAATGTTCTTTAGACGAACAAATCGGCGGTTCGCAGAATCGATCGGCGTGTTCAGGTGGTTCGGTTTCTTTTCCTCACTCCCGGAGACAAGCTTCATGATCAACAAGATCGCGCGCTCGGTCGCCGATGCCCTGGCAGGCATCCAAGACGGCGCCACGGTTCTCATCGGCGGTTTCGGCACCGCCGGCATTCCCAACGAACTCATCGAGGGCCTCGTCGAACAGGGCGCCAAGGACCTCACCGTCGTCAACAACAACGCCGGCAACGGCGAGACCGGCCTCGCGGCGCTGCTCAAGGCCGGGCGCGTGCGCAAGATCATCTGCAGCTTCCCGCGCCAAGCCGACAGCCAGGTGTTCGACGGCCTCTACCGCAGCGGCAAGATCGAGCTCGAACTGGTGCCCCAGGGCAACCTGGCCGAGCGCATCCGCGCCGCGGGCGCCGGCGTCGGCGCCTTCTTCTGCCCCACCGGCTACGGCACGCAACTCGCCGGCAACCGCGAAACCCGCGAGATCGACGGCGTGCAGTACGTGCTCGAGTACCCCATCCGCGGCGACGTGGCGCTCATCAAGGCCGAGCGCGGCGACCGCTGGGGCAACCTGGTCTATCGCAAGGCCGCGCGCAACTTCGGCCCGGTGATGGCCATGGCCTCGAAGAAGACCATCGCCACCGTGCACGACATCGCCGAACTCGGCACCCTCGACCCGGAGACCATCGTGACCCCGGGCATCTTCGTGCACCAGGTGGTGCGCATCGAACGCGTGGCCACGCAGGCCGGCGGCTTCAAGAAGGCAGCATGACCATGAGCTACACACGTCGCACCAAGGACCAGCTCGCAGCGCGAGTGGCACAAGACATCTTCGACGGCGCCGTCGTCAATCTCGGCATCGGCCAGCCCACGCTGGTGGCCAACCACCTGCCCCAGGGCCGCGAGGTCATCCTGCAGAGCGAGAACGGCATCCTCGGCATGGGTCCTGCGCCCGAGGCCGGCGAGGAAGACTACGACCTCATCAACGCCGGCAAGCAGCCCGTCACGCTGCTGCCGGGCGGCTCGTTCTTCCACCACTCCGACAGCTTCGCGATGATGCGCGGCGGCCACCTCGACATCTGCGTGCTCGGCGCGTTCCAGGTGTCGGCCACCGGTGACCTCGCCAACTGGCACACCGGCGAGAAAGACGCCATTCCCGCGGTGGGCGGCGCGATGGACCTGGCTATCGGCGCCAAGCAGACCTGGGTCATGATGGACCTGCTCACGAAGCAGGGCGCGAGCAAGCTGGTGAAGGAGTGCACCTATCCGCTGACCGGCATCGGCTGCGTCAAGCGCGTGTACTCCGACCTGGCCACGCTGGAATGCACACCCGAAGGCCTGAAGCTCGTCGACCTGGTCGATGGCCTGAGCCGCGAGGAACTCGAGAAGCTCGTGGGCTTGCCGATCGCCGCCTGAGGCGGACTTCCGGTACCCGAATCAACATCCTTCCAAAAGAGACAGACCATGACCAACCACGCCTTCATCTGCGACGCAGTCCGCACCCCTTTCGGCCGCTACGGCGGCTCGCTCAGCAGCGTGCGTGCCGACGACCTCGGCGCCGTGCCCCTGCGCGCGCTGATGGAACGCAACAAGAACGTCGACTGGCAAGCCGTGAGCGACGTGCTCTACGGCTGCGCCAACCAGGCCGGCGAAGACAACCGCAACGTCGCGCGCATGTCGGCGCTGCTGGCGGGCCTGCCGCTCGAAATCGGCGGCGGCACCATCAACCGCCTGTGCGGCTCGGGCCTCGACGCCGTGGGCACCGCGGCCCGCGCCATCCGCGCCGGTGAAGCCGGCCTGATGATCGCCGGCGGTGTGGAAAGCATGAGCCGCGCGCCCTTCGTCATGCCCAAGGCCGAGAGCGCCTTCAGCCGCAACAACGCGGTGTACGACACCACCATCGGCTGGCGCTTCGTCAACAAGCTCATGAAGGCGCAGTACGGCGTCGACTCCATGCCCGAGACGGCCGAGAACGTGGCCACCGACTACAAGATCGAGCGCGAGGCGCAGGACCTGATGGCGCTGAACTCGCAGCTGCGCGCCGTGGCCTCGCAGAAGTCCGGCTTCTTCGACGCCGAGATCGTGCCCGTGACGGTGCCGCAGAAGAAGGGCGACGCGATCATCGTCAACAAGGACGAGCATCCACGCGAGACCAGCCTCGAATCGCTCGCCAAGCTCAAGGGCGTGGTGCGCCCCGACGGCACCGTCACCGCCGGCAACGCCAGCGGCGTGAACGACGGCGCCTGCGCGCTGCTGCTGGCCGACGAAGCCAGTGCCGCCAAGCACGGCCTGACGCCGCGCGCCCGCGTGGTCGGCATGGCCACCGCCGGCGTTGCGCCGCGCGTGATGGGCATCGGCCCCGCGCCCGCCACGCAGAAGGTGCTGGCGCTGACCGGCCTCACCATCGACCAGATCGACGTTATCGAACTCAACGAAGCCTTCGCCGCACAAGGCCTTGCCGTGCTGCGCCTGCTGGGCCTGAAGGACGACGACGCGCGCGTCAACATCAACGGCGGCGCCATCGCGCTGGGCCATCCGCTGGGCGCCAGCGGTGCGCGCCTGGCCACCACCGCAGTCAACCAGCTGCACAAGGGCGGCGGCCGCTACGCGCTGTGCACGATGTGCATCGGCGTGGGGCAGGGCATCGCGGTGATTCTCGAACGCGTCTGACCGGCAACCTCACCGCGGACGCGATGCCCCGATCCCGCGCCGCTACGCATTCCGCTCGCGGCGCGCGGGCTCGGCCTGGTGCAGATAGCCGGTGAATGTGTCGGGTGGCGACGACCCCGTGAGCCGGGTCATGATCTGGCCGGCCTCGCCCCGGTGATAGCCGCCATGGGCCACCACGTGGCCCAGCATCTCCTCGCGTGACATGCGGCCCGGGCTGCCGTCGGTGAACGTGAACTCGATGCTTTCCGCAAGCTCCTCCGGACTCAGGCGCGCGACGTAGTCGACGTACCAGCGGTCCGTTTCCCTGACCGATTCGGCCAGCGCTTCCAGGGCTGGCGGCTCGCGCGAGCCCGTCGCCGTGTATGCGTGCGCCTTGCGCTGGAGATTCGCAACGAAGATGCGGTCGACGATGCAGGCGTGGTTGAACACGCGCATTGCGCAGCGGTACTCGTCGGCCGGGCCCTTCGCGGCCAGGCCTGCGAGACCTGCCAGGAGCCCTTCGTCGGCCCAGGCCTTGTACCGGAACAGCGAAGCCAGAAGCGTCTGCGTACTCATCACAATCTCCCCTTGAACGGTTGAATGCACGCGTTGCGTGCGGTCCTATTCTTGAGTGGAGCCTCGAACTTGGGTACTCGCATTCCCCCACAGCGCAGGACCATGCGCAAAGCGCCCCGGCAGCAGCGTTCGCGCGTCACGGTGGACGCGATCATCGAGGCCGCAACTCGCGTTCTGGCGCACCGCGGATGGGCGCGGTTCACCACCAACGAGATCGCGGCGGTGGCCGGTGTCAGCGTCGGCTCGCTCTATCAGTACTTCCCGGACAAGCTGGCCATCGCCGAGGCGATCCGGCAGCGCCACCTCGACGAAGTGCTCGTGGCGCTGTCCGGCACCGACGATGAAGTCGAGCAAGAGGGCGATGCAGTGGCCATGCTGCCGCGTCGGGTGGAGCGCTTCGTCGACGGCGTCATCGCCGCCCACTCGGTCGATCAGGCGCTGCACCGCGTGCTGATGGGCGAGGTGCCGCTCGCCGCGCGTTCGAGCTACCCCGAGTTCGAGGCGCAATACCAGCGGCGCTACCGGGCCCTTGTCGCCGAAAGCCGGGGACCGGGAGAAAGCGCCGATACCGAGGTCGCGGCCCGCATGCTCTCGTCCGCGGTCGAAGGCGCGGTTCATGCGGCAGCACGGCGTGGTGACCTGGAGACCCCCGTGATGAAGACCGAGCTCGTCAGGCTGGTTCTCGCCTACCTGAGCGACCGCCAGCGTGCGGGCCGAGGCTCCATCGGCATGCGGGTTGCCGGTGTGGACACAGCCTCGGACCCTGACCACAATGCCCCGACCCCGCGCCTTCGCGGGTGCTGAAAGGTCATCGCAATGAAAAATATGCTCGTGCCGGTTTGCCTGGCCCTGGCTCAGATGATGGTCGTGCAGGTGGCGTCCGCCCAGTCTTCCGGCGAAGTAGACCCGGCGCAGGGCAAGGCGCGGCCCACTGCGCCCACCACCAAGGCGGAACGCGCCGAGGCCCGCAAGGAACGCCGCGCGGACGGCGCCGCTGCCGCACGCGGACCGCAGATGCAGGAAGGCGAGGTCCGCCCGACGACCGCGCCGACGATGTCGAGGGAAGAGCGCCGCGCCGCGGCGGCCAAGCGTCGCGCGGCGAACCGCGAAGCGATGAAGGCGGGTCAGCTCTCGCGCGGCGGCAGCAACGACGCGCCGGAAAAGCAGAAAAAGCCCTGAAGCTGAGCGGGTGCCTGGCCGGGCCGTCAGGCGCAGGCCTTGGCTGAGCGCAACTGTAGCAAGGCCAGCATCCGCGCCTCCTCCGCGTCCCGCAGGCTCTTGGCGGCGCGGCTGGCGGAGTACGACACGTAGAGCGTGTCGATCGCCTTCTCCCAGCATTGGGCCGTCTGGTGGATGCAGTCGGCACTCCCCGGTTCGGCCGGCACGGCGTATCCGGCCTTGCGGAGGATGTTGGCTTTGTGTTGGGTGCTGAGCATGTGGCCCCCGTCGGTAGTTCAGGAGCACGATAGCCGCAATGCACAATATTTACTATTGGCTACAAGGCGTATCCGGATGTTGGTAAAAACCGTCCTGAGAGGGGGTTTTTTGCCAAAGACTAAGCCATAAGGATTAGGCCATGTCTCTCGATTGCCACACCAGGGTGGCGGCGGCCAAGTCTTCGAGCGCGCTTCCGACGGCCTTGAACACGGTGCGCTCCTCGGCGCCGGAGCGGCCCGGGCGCTCTGCGCGGCAAAGGGCGGCGAGGGTGCCGCCGACGTCTTCCGCCCGCAGCGTGCCGGCGGCGATCGCATCGAGCAGGTCGCCGGATTTCTGCAGCGCCTCGTCGGTGTCGACGAAGGTGCGGGCACCCGCAAAGCACTGCGCATCGGCCTCGCGCATGGCCGGAGTGAAACTGCCGATCAAGTCCAGGTGCGAGCCCGGTGCCAGCCATTCGCCGCGCACCAATGGCGAGGTGGCCAGCGTGGCGCAACTCACAATGTCGGCTTGGCGCACGGCCGCTTCCAGGTCGGTGACGGCTCGCGCGTTCCGGCCCTCGGCGCGCCACTGTGCGGCCAGCGTCTCGGCGCCTTCGGCCCGGTGGTTCCACACCCACAATTCGTCGATGGGCCGCACGCTCGCATGCGCGGCGGGAAGCATGCGCGCGATGCGGCCGGTGCCCAGCACCAGCAACCGGCGTGCGTCCTCGCGCGCCAGGAACGACGCGCCCAGCGCCGAGGCCGCCGCAGTGCGGCGCGCAGTGATCTCGTTGCCGTCCATCATCGCCAGCGGCACGCCGGTGTGCGCGTCGTACAGCACATAGGTCGCATGCAGCCCGGGCAGGCCGCGCGCGCTGTTGCCCGGAAAGATGTTGATGGTCTTGATGCCCAGGAAGCCCGCATCGCTCCATGCCGGCATGATGAGCACCGTGCCCCTGTTCCCGCCGCCCGAGGCGGTCTCGATGCCATGCACATGGCGTGGCGGCACCTGCGCTCCGGCAACGAAGGCCGCGTGCAGTGCGGGCACCAGCCGCTCGAAGCTCAGGGGAGCGCGGGTGGCGGCTTCGTCGAAGTGTTTCATGGCGGTTGTCATTGCTGCAGCGGGTGTTGTGCGGCCTCGAAGAATGCGGTCAGCGCCTTCCGGTAGGCGCCGCCGTAGCGCAGGGCTGTCATCGGTTCGAGGTGGCCGGCGCCCGGTACTTCGATCAGCCGGCGGGGCTCGCGCGCATCGGCCAGCAGGCGCCTCGAATGCGCGAGCGGAATCACCTGGTCGGCCGTGCCATGGATCAGCAGCAGCGGAACGGGCGAAATGGCCGCCACGTACTTCGACGCCGCGTACTCGTCGCTCACCAGCATGCCCGCGCCCCACAGCTTTTCGTTGGCAATCGACGAATAGGAATAGAAGGTCGACTCGACGGCCACCGCTTTCACGCCCGCCCTGTTGCCCGAGCCCATCACCGCGATCGCGTTGGTGCCGCCCAGGCTCTGCCCGAAGAGAAACAGCCGCTCGGGGTCGATGTCGCCGCGTGAGCGCACATAGTTCAGCGCGGCATGGGAGTCCTCGAACACACCCCTGGGCTCCGGCTTGCCTTCGGACTGGCCGTAGCCGCGGTAGTCGAACACGAACACGTTGTAGTCCTGCTTCGGCAGCCAGGCCACGAAGCGCCAGTGCGTGCTCATGTTCTGCGCGTTGCCATGGAAGTGCACCACCGTGCCCTTGGCTTCCTTCGGGCTCTGGCGGTTCTCCGCGGGCAGGAACCAGCCGCTCAGGCGCGTGCCGTCGGCACTGGCGAACTGCACGCTCTCGTAGCGCAGGCCCAGCACGTCGGGTGTTTCGTAGCGCACGCTGTCGGGGTAATAGAACAGCGACTGGACACAGCCCGCCAGCATGAGCGGCAGCGCACACAGCGCCAGCCTTTTGCACCATCGGCGGACTGAGTGGTTCGTCATGGCTGTTTGCCCGAGGCGGCCGCGCGATTTTCCGCGAGCATGTTGCAGAAGAGGGCGCCCTGCTCGATGGCGTCGTCGAGCGCGACGTGTGTGTGCGGCAGCTTGTCGAACCAGCGGCGTGGCATCGCGCGCTTGGTGCTTTCGCGGTAGTCGAGCCCGAGCATCGCCATCGCGAACGACTTGACGTCGAGCGCCGAGTGGCTGAACGGGCTCTCGCCGGCGAAGCGCATCAGGTACCAGTAGATGAACAGGAAGTCGAAGCCTGCCGGGTAGGCGACGAACACCGGCCGCGCCGGCAGGGCCTTGAGCCAGCTCACGTAGTTCTTCATGGCGTGGGCCGGGTCCTGCAGGTCGGCGCGGCAGGCAGCCCAGGCCTCGGGCTGGGTCTTCCACCATGCGGCAGTCTTCGGATCGGCCTCGGCGCCCGGCAGGGTGTGCAAGTTGGCGCTGAAGGTGGAAATGAGCTGCTTGCCGGCCGTGTAGGCGGCCGAGCCGAAGCTGAGCATCGAGTTCGGCCCGGGAATGGGGCCGTCGGATTCGACGTCCGTGCTTATGTAGATTTCCGACATGGGGCGCTAGTCGATTTCAAGGATGGACCCTACCGAGCGTTCGAGCTCCTCGACCAGCTCCGGGTCCATGTACTTGTAGTCGTCGGGAATGTCGAGCACGTGGATCGGCTTGCCTTCGAGCATCCGCGTGAACTCGGCCACCAGCCGCGACTTGTGTTTTTCTTCCATCACAAGGATGACGTCGGCCCATTCGATGTCGTCGACGGAAACTGCATGCCGCGCATTCGGACTGGTGCCGGCGGAGCGCGTGGAGATCAGCGGGTGCTTGCGCCAGATGCGTTCTGCGGTCGGGCTGCGCCACTGGTTGCGGCTGCAGATGAAGAGGACGTTGCGCATGGGTGCCGGTTCTTTTGGCAGTCGAAAGACGTGCATGTCCTGCCAGCGTCCCGACGAGTTTTCGATCAGCGTGACTTCGGTGCAGTTCGCATGCACGGCGCCCGATGCGAGAAGGCGTGCCTCCAATTCGGCAGCCGCCGCGTCGGCATCGAGCGCGTTGCCGTGCGCCACCGACAGATGCGGAATGACACCTTCGTGCTCGCCGCCATACGGCGGGAAATCGGGAAATGCATCCGCGAGCGCCAGTGTCATTTCGATGAAGGGCGCAGCCGGTTCCGGTGCGAGGTACGCGGTTTCGGGAAAGCGCCCGACCTTGCCCAGGGAGAAGTCAAACGAAGGCGTCCGATTCAGAGCCTGCCGCGCGTGCTCCAGCACTTCGGGTGTGATCAGCGCAGGGTCCATGAAAGGAACGAGCACCGTGACGTGCGCCGGTACGCCCAATGCGACGGTCGCGTCGTAGCGGCGGCGCAAGTCCCCGACGAGAGGCTCGGCGGCGGGGACTTTCACGGCGAATGCAGAGATGGCCATCGCGGCGGAGGATAGCTCAGGCGTCGGCGATCCGGCCCCACTCGAGCCCATGCTTGGCGAGGTACTTGCGCAGCCTGTCTGCGTCGTTCACCACGCTGCGCTGCGCGCGTGAGGCCTGGAACAGCTGGCGGCCCGCATCCGACAGGCTGCGCGACTGCCGGCACACGCGCACCACCGCTTCGAGCTGCAGCCGATCGAACAGGTCGAGCGCCGCCGCGCGTTCCTCGCCGAGCAGCACATCCAGGTCGACGCCGTTGCCCTCGGCCGGTGCAGCGGCACCGGCATGCTTCCACAGCCACCGCAGCCGAGCAATCTCCGCCTCGACCAGCGCCACCGGGATGCGTCCGCCATCGGCCAGCGTCGCCAGCCGCGTCACACTCGCGGAGAGATCGCGGAAATTGCCGCTCCAGATCGCCTCGCCGCTCTGCGCAAAGCGCAGGTAGGCCGCGCGCGCCTCGGCGTTGAAGCGCACCACGCGATGGTTCTCCGCCGCGTGAATCGCCAGCAGGTGGTCGACGTTGGGCTCGATGTCCTCGGGCCGCTGCGCGAGGCCCGGCAGGTCATAGGTCCAGAGGTTGATGCGCGCGAACAGGTCTTCGCGGAAGCGCCCCTCGGCCACGTCGCTGCGCAGGTCGCGGTTGGTGCCGGCGATCAGCTGGAAGTCGCTTTCCACCTCCTTGTCGGCCCCCACGGGGAAGAAGCGCTTCTCCTCGATCGCCTTCAGCAGCATTGCCTGCTCATCAGGCCCGAGCTCGCCGATCTCGTCGAGGAAGAGGGCGCCCTGGTGCGCAGTGCGCAGCAGGCCCGCGCGGTCGGCCGCGGCGCCGGTGAATGAGCCCTTCCTGTGGCCGAACAGTGTCGAGGCCGCACCGTCGCCGCGCAGCGTCGCGCAGTTCACCTCCACGAACGGCCCCGTCATCTGGTGCCGCGCCTGCTTCAGTTCGAACATGCGCCGCGCCAGGAACGACTTGCCCGCACCGGTGGGCCCCACCAGCAGGATCGGCGCGCGCGAGCGCACGGCCACGCGCTCGATCTCGTCGATCAGCGCATTGAAGCGCGCATTGCGCGTGGCGATCCCGCTCTTCAGGAACGCAACCGCATCGCGCTGCTCCGCATCGAAGCGCCGCGCGATCACGTCGTAGCGCGACAGGTCGAGGTCGATCAGCGTGCACTTGCCGGCCTCGCCTTCGCGCTGCTTTTTGGGCGGCGAGGTCTGCGCCAGCACGCCGGGCACCACGCGCGATTCGGACAGCAGGAACATGCAGATCTGCGCCACGTGCGTGCCGGTGGTGATGTGCGTCCAGTACTGCTCGCGCTCGGTATCGAAGGGATAGCCGCGCGCCCAGTCGTACAGGCGCGTGTAGACCTCGCCGAAATCCCACGGGTCCGCGAGATCGATTGGCACGAGGTTGACGGTGGTCTCGGGCGACACCGCGGCGATGTCGGCCTTCACCACCTCGGCCAGCGCCTTGTGCCGCAGCGTGTAGAGCAACTCCAGGCGCGAGACGACCATGTCCTCGTGCTGCGCGAGCGAGACCGTAGGGCGCCACTTGTTCCAGCGGCCCGCGCCCTGGCCGGCGTCGAGCTGGGTGCCTAGGAAGCCGATGACAACTATTGGCTTCATGGATAAAAGGCTAGCTAAATTTATAAAAGAAGATGAATGCTAGCAGGTCGAGCACGGCATGCACCTGCAGGTCGAAAAAAGAATTTCGCTAGTTATATCAACAGCTTGCGAGCTACCACCGCGTGTTTCTTCTTCGTCTTGCGCGGCCTGGCACAGCGCCTGCAATAGACAACCCGTCGGATGCAGTTCATCCGCTCGCAGGTGCCGCGTGAATGCGGTCCGGTGCCGCAGGCCAGATCCTGTCTTGGGCTCGCGGTATGCCGCTGTTGAACTGGCTGGCAACTGAACTTGTTTCAGTTCTGCTCATGGTTGAGCACCGTGCTGACCACGCGGCGTTGTGGGTTCGATTCCCGCGAAAAACCCTGGCGGTGCTTGCATCGCCATCTGATGGGGCGAAAGCCCCCCGCCCCGGCACACCGGAGCGATGGCGCAAGGCCCTGAAACCTTGCGGCGCGCGACACAGTGCCAAGCGCAGGCGGCTTGCGCACCGCGTGCGTGGCAAGGAATTGCGTGCAGCCATCGACGGCCGGAAAGGTGAGGGCGTTGCAAGTGCAACGAGGGAGGCACCCGCCGGACCGCGCGACCGCTGCACGACAGGCCTTGGCCGCCGCAGTGTCCGCCGCCTGCCCTTTCGAGGGCCTGGATCGAATGACCGTCTGAACGAACGAAACGAATAGCCGAACCGGACAACAAGGAGAAAAAGAATGCTGGGCTTCAACCAATACACCATCAAGAAGAACGAACGCGCGCTGCTGCTGCGCAACGGCGATTTCGAGCAACTGCTCGGCCCGGGAAAGCACCGCGTGTTCGCGGGCTTCGACACCATCCAGCTGCAACGCTTCTCGCTCGCCGAGCCGGTGTTCGAGCACGAGCTGGCCGACTACTTCCTGGCACGTGAGCCTGAGCTGATCGAGCGTGAGTTCGTGCACGTGTCGCTGGGCGAAACCCAAGTCGGCCTGCGTCATGAAGATGGCGTGCTGGTGCAGATCCTGCCGCCTTCGACCCGCAAGCTGTACTGGCGCGGGCTGCGTGAGCAGCGCATCGACGTGATCGATGTGTCCGCCGATGCGCGCCTGCCGGCCGACCTGCTGGCGAAGCTGCAGAGCGTGGCCCTGCGTCCGCGTGCGGTGCAGGGGCTCGACGGCGTGCTGCTGGTGCAGGTGCCCGAGTTCCATGCCGGCGTGCTGATGCTCGAAGGGCAGATGCAGGCGCTGCTGGCGCCGGGGAACCACGGCTTCTGGCGCTTCAACCGTCAGGTGGCGGTGACCTGCGTGGACCTGCGTTCGCAGATCGCCGAAGTGAGCGGCCAGGAAATCCTGACTCGCGACAAGGTGGGGCTGCGGCTGAACCTGTCGGCGGTGTGGCACTTCACCGATGTGCGGCGAGCCATGGCGCAGATGCCGAAGCCGGCCGAGCACGTGTACCGCGAGCTGCAGTTCGGCCTGCGCGCCGCGGTCGGCGAGCAAACGCTCGACGCGCTGCTGGAGAACAAGGCAGCCATCGACCAGACGGTGCTGGCGCAGGTGCGCGAGCGGCTGGAGGGTTCGGGCATTGCGCTGGAGAGCGTGGGCGTGAAGGACATCATCCTGCCGGGCCAGATGAAGACCATCCTCGCCCAGGTGGTGGAAGCCGAGAAATCGGCCCAGGCCAACGTGATCCGCCGCCGCGAGGAAACCGCGGCCACGCGCTCGCTGTTGAACACCGCCAAGGTGATGGAGGGCAACCCCGTCGCCTTGCGGATGAAGGAACTCGAAACGCTGGAACGCGTGGCCGAGCGGATCGACAAGATCTCGGTGGTTGGCGGTCTGGACCAGGTGCTCAATGGACTGGTGACGCTTCGGCCGAACGGTTCTTGAGTTCTGAAGGAAAGGGATATGGGCACGCAGGCACAGAAGGGAGCGCCACTGCCAAAAATGTTGATATTGCCGGCAGTCCGGGTAGCACCGGATGCGGCGGGAAAGTCGGTCGACGAGCAAGGTTGAGGATGCAGGTGCTGGCTCCGACGACGGGTCTGTCACTGGCGCGCGTTTCCAATCGTCGACTGGGCCGCTGGATTGAAACACCACGGTCGCCGTATTGATGCGGGTTCGAATCCCGCCGTGTCCACCATTGGTGAGAAAGTACAGAGAGAGAAAGAGAGTTGGAAATGGAAAAGAACTACAACCTGCACGAAGTCGAGAATGGCGTGCCCGTGAAGATGTGGACCCGCGGCGTGCCCGTGGAAGACGAGGCGCGCAAGCAGCTCGAGAATGCGGCCCGCCTGCCCATCGTGTTCAAGCACATCGCGGCCATGCCCGACGTGCACTACGGCATCGGCGCGACCGTGGGCTCGGTGATCCCGACCTTCAAGGCCATCATCCCGGCCGCGGTGGGCGTGGACATCGGCTGCGGAATGATGGCGTGCAAGACCACGCTGCACGCCAACGACCTGCCCGATAACCTGGGCCCGCTGCGTTCGGCGATCGAGAAGGCCGTGCCGCACGGCTCGAACCCCAAGCGCATGGGCCGCGACAAGGGCTCGTGGGAGACGCCTCCCAACGAAACCGACGCGGCCTGGGCCGGGCTGGTGGACGAGTTCGACGCGATCTGCGAGGACTATCCGCGCCTGAAGAACACCAACAACCACAAGCACCTGGGAACGCTGGGTACGGGCAACCACTTCATCGAGGTATGCCTGGACGAGGCTGGGTCCGTGTGGTTCATGCTGCACTCGGGTTCGCGCGGCGTGGGCAATGCCATCGGCACGCACTTCATCGAACTCGCGAAGAAGGATGCCGAGCTGCACCAGCGCAACCTGCCCGACCAGGATCTGGCGTACTTCGAGGAAGGCGCCAGGTACTTCGGCGACTACGTGCGTGCGGTGGGCTGGGCCCAGAAGTTCGCGCGAGCGAACCGCGAAGTGATGATGCAGCGCGTGGTCGCGGCCGTGCGCAGGGTCATCACCAAGCCCTTCGAGGCACACGTGGAAGCGGTGAACTGCCACCACAACTACGTGAGCCGCGAGACGCACTTCGGCGAAGACGTGCTCGTGACCCGCAAGGGCGCGGTGAGCGCGAAAGCCGGCGAGCTGGGGATCATCCCCGGCAGCATGGGCGCGAAGAGCTTCATCGTGCGCGGAAAGGGCAACCCCGAGAGCTTCATGAGCTGCAGCCACGGCGCCGGTCGGAAGATGAGCCGTACCAAAGCGAAGAAGCTCTTCACCATCGCCGACCAGATCGCCGCGACCGAAGGCGTGGAATGCCGAAAGGACGCCGACGTGATCGACGAGATCCCGATGGCCTACAAGGACATCGACGCGGTGATGGAGGCGCAGAAGGACCTGGTGGAGGTGGTCTACACGCTCAAGCAGGTCGTATGCGTGAAGGGGTGAGAACGAGGCCGATCGGCGGCCTCGTGGGGGCGGTGTTGTAGGAGGAAGGGTCTGGGCCCGCTTTCGCAACACCGTACGTATTGCGAAGGTTTGAAAGATGAAGAAAAGCAACAAGCAACGCCGCGCCGAAATCAAGGCGCGTCGCCTCGAACGCGCGGCTGCGTCGGCTGCACGTCTGCGCTTGCCGGATGTCCGCCTGCCGCGGCCGGCCTTCGCATTTGCGATCGGCTGCGAGCCGGCGGATCGGCTCGTCCTGCGGAAGTACAACAACACCTACGGATTGCTGCCGGACTTCTATGTTGCGCGTCCCTTCACCTGCCGCGATTGCGGGGCCGAAGAACTGTGGACGGCGAAGCAGCAGAAGTGGTGGTACGAAGTGGTGCACGGACATATCGACAGCCGCGCCGTGCGATGCCTGGCATGCCGCCGCGCGCGACGCGAGCGCCTGTTCAATGCGGCACCGGGTGCAAACCTCCTGCGCGAGCAGACGGATCGTCTTCGCGCGTTGGGCGCGGTGAAACCGAATGCGCGAGCCGTGGCCGAAGTCGATGCCGCGCTTGAAAGCAAATGGTGGAGCCTGCGCGTCGTGGCGATCCAGACGATGGGCCGCTGGGGAGGCGCGGAGAATCTCGAAAGGCTCAACGCATTCATGGCGGCCCGTCCGGAAGGCGGGCGCCGGTACTTCAGTTGGGCACGGGTCGCCGCGGACGCCGCGAAGAGCGCATTGATGCGCAGGGAGTGATTGAGATGATGATGAAGCTGACTTTCCTGGGAACCTCCTCCGGCACCCCCACGCGCCACCGCAACGTCTCGGGCCTCGCGGTGCAGACGGTGCTCGGCGCCGACTGGTTCCTGGTCGACTGCGGCGAAGGCACGCAGCATCGCGTGCTGCAAACGCCGCTGTCGCTGAACGACCTGGCCGCCGTCTGCATCACGCACGTGCACGGCGACCACTGCTATGGCCTGCCGGGGTTGCTCGCGAGCGCGGGCATGAACAAGCGCACGAAGCCGCTGAAGCTGATCGCGCCGCTGCCGGTGTGGGAGTGGTTCGAAGCCACGCGCCAACTGACCGACCTGCACCTGCCCTACGAGGTGGAGCACGTCGATCTGGAGAACCAGGCGCTGGTGTACGAAGCGCCCGGCGTGCGCATCGAGCGTCACCTGTTGCGGCATCGCGTACCGAGCCACGCCTATCGCGTGCAGGTCGAGACGCGGCGCGTGCGGCTGAAGGCCGATGCGCTGCGGGCCGCCGGCCTTCCGCCCGGCCCCGCATGGCGCGCGCTGCAGACCGGCGAGGACGTGCCCTTCAACGGCGATGTGCTGCGCAGTGCCGACTACACGGAAACGCAGGTCGACACGGCCGTCGCCGTGCTGGGCGGCGACAACGCAGAGCCCGCGCTGCTGCGCGACGCCTGCCGGGGTGCTCAGCTGCTGGTCCACGAGGCCACCTTCACGCAGGATGCGCTCGACAAGGTCGGCCCCGGGCCGATGCACAGTTCCGCGCGCATGCTGGCCGAGTTCGCGCAAGCCGTGGAGGTGCCGAACCTGGTCCTCACGCATTTCAGCGCACGCCACCAGAACGAAGAGGGCATGGCGGCGCTGATGGGGGAGACGCAGGTGCATTACCGCGGGCATGCGTTCCTGGCCAACGACCTGGACGTTTACGAACTCGACAGTGCCGGCAACGTGGCCGTCACCCGAGCCTGATGAGAGAAGAAGAAAAGAAGAAAGTCATGAACACCGAAAAGGAATTCCTGCGCTCCGCCCACCCCATCGAGCCCGCCATGCGCGCGCAGATCATGGACGCCCTGCGCGACATCGAAGCGAAGAACGACGTGAGCGTGCTGTTCGCCTGTGAATCCGGCAGCCGCGGCTGGGGCTTCGCCTCGCCCGACAGCGACTACGACGTGCGCTTCATCTACGTCAACCGGCTGCCGTGGTACCTCACGGTGCGGCCGCGCCGCGACGTGATCGAGGTGCCGATCAGCGGCGACCTCGACATCAACGGCTGGGACCTGCGCAAGGCGCTGGGCCTGATGCGCGAGTCGAACCCGACGCTGCTCGAGTGGCTGCGCTCGCCCATCGTGTACCGCGACGACATGGTGGCGATGCCGCGTTTCCGCGCGCTGTCGGAGGCGGTGTTCTCCAACGCGCGCGGCTGGCACCACTACAGCTCGATGGCGAAGAAGAATTTCCGCGAGCATCTGCAGGCCGGCGAGGTGCGCTACAAGAAGTATCTCTACGTGCTGCGCCCGCTGCTGGCCGCGCGCTGGATCCGCTCGCAGCCCGGCGTGCCGCCGATGCGCTTCGCCGACCTGGCGCAGCGCACGCTCGATGCGGCACGTGACGCCACGCTGATCGACGAGATCAACGCGCTGCTCGAGGTGAAGATGCGCGCCGCAGAGGCCGCGACCAGCCCGCGCTGGCCCGGCATCCATGCGTTCATCGAGTCGGAGCTGGCGGCCAACGCGGCCGAGCCGGTCACGCCGCTGCCGCAGGCCGAAGAGGCCGGCCTCGACGCGTTCCTGCACGAGACGGTGCTGCGCTTCGACAAACAAGAACAGGGGGCTGCGCATGGTTGACCTCGACGGCTCGCTGGGCGAGGGCGGCGGCCAGATCCTGCGCACCAGCCTCGCGCTGTCGGCGGCCACGGGCCAGCCGCTGTCCATCGAGAAGATCCGTGCCGGCCGCGCCAAGCCGGGCCTGATGCGCCAGCACCTCGCGTGCGTGAACGCGGCCGCTGAAATCAGCGGCGCGAAGGTGGAGGGCGCGCAGCTCGGCTCGCAGTCGCTGCGCTTCGCGCCCGGCCCGGTGCGCGCGGGCGAGTACCGCTTTTCGATCGCCAGCGCGGGCAGCTGCATGCTGGTGCTGCAGACCGTGCTGCCGCCGCTGCTGCTCGCCGGTGCGGCCAGCCGCGTGCACCTGAGCGGTGGCACGCACAACCCGATGGCACCGCCGTTCCATTTCCTGGAGCGTGCCTTCGCGCCATTGGTGCGCCGGCTGGGCGCCGACCTGCAGCTGACGCTGCGCCGCTGCGGCTTCTATCCGGCCGGTGGTGGCGAGGCAGAGGCGACGATCGTTCCTGCGGCCGGCGCGCTGCAGCCCTTCGACCTGATGGCGCGCGGCGAACATCGGTCGAGCCATGCCGAATGCCTGGCGCCCGGGCTGCCGCGCCATGTGCCGACGCGCGAGCTCGACACGCTGGGCGGCGCGATGGGCTGGTCCAGCGAGCAGCTGCGTTTCGGCACTGCGCGCCAGAACGAAGGCCCCGGCAACGCGTTGCTGGCGACGCTGGCGTACGAGCACGTCACCGAGGTGTTCACGGCCTTCGGGGAGAAGTCGCTGAGCGCCGAGCAGGTGGCGCATGGCTTGGTGAAGGAGCTGCGCGAATTCCAGAAGAGCGAGGCCGCGGTCGGCCCGCATCTCGCGGATCAGCTGGCGCTGCTGCTGGCGCTCGCCGCCTGGCAGGGCAAGAAGGCCTGCGCCTTCACCTGCAGCGAGGTGACGGAGCACACGCGCACCAACTGCGCGGTGATCGAGCGCTTCCTGCCGGTGCGCTTCGCGATCGACGAAAGCCGCCAGATCTGCACGGTGCGGGTCTCGCCGGCCTGAGGAGGAGCTTCTCGATCGGGTAAGCGGAAAAGTCCTTTCCACTCCTGTTGTTGAATGAGGAGCGGCCCGGCGGGATACTCGCGCGATGGGCAGCCGGCACCGGTTGCCTCATGAACATTCGAGAGACAGCAAAGCCATGACCATCCCCTCGTTCGTCTACAACAGCGTGCCGCAGCGCGTGGTGTTCGGCGCCGGTTCGCTGCAGCACCTGGCGCGCGAGATCGATGCGCTCGGTGCGCGCCGGGCGCTCGTGCTGTCCACGCCCGAGCAGCGCCCGCAGGCCGAGCGCGTGGCCGACATGCTCGGCAGCCATGCGGCCGGTGTGTTCGATCGCGCCGTGATGCACGTGCCCATCGAGACCGCGCGCGAGGCGCGCGAGGTGGCGGCCCGGCTGGGCGCGGATTGCGCCGTGGCCATCGGCGGTGGTTCGACCACCGGGCTGGGCAAGGCCATTGCGCTCGATTCGGGCCTGCCGATCCTCGCCATCCCGACCACCTACGCGGGCTCCGAGATGACGCCGATCTACGGCATCACGGAAGCCGGCATGAAGAAGACGGGCAAGGACTTCAGGGTGCTGCCGCGCACGGTGATCTACGATCCCGAGCTGTCTTCGAGCCTGCCCGTGGGCATCAGCGTGACCAGCGGCATCAACGCCATCGCGCATGCGGCCGAAGGGCTCTACGCGGTCGATTCGAATCCGATCATGGACCTGATGGCGCAGGAAGGCATTGCCGCACTGGGCCGCGCGTTGCCCGCCATCCGCGCCACGCCACACGATCCGGGCGCCCGCGGCGATGCGCTTTACGGCGCATGGCTCTGCGGCACGGTGCTCGGCAATGTCGGCATGGCGCTGCACCACAAGCTGTGCCACACGCTGGGGGGCAGCTTCAACCTGCCGCACGCCGAGACCCATACCATCGTGCTGCCGCACGCACTTGCCTACAACGCCGAGGCGGCGCCGCAGGCCATGGCGCGCATCGCGAAGGCACTGGGGGGGAGCAGCGCCGCGCAGGCCGTGTACGACCTCGCGCGCGACAACGGCGCGCCGGTCGCGCTGCGCGACATCGGCATGAAGGAATCGGACCTCGACCTGGCCTGCGAGCACGCGCTCAAGAACCAATATCCCAATCCGCGCCCGCTGGAGCGCGCTGCGATCCGCTCCTTGCTGCAGGACGCCTGGGAAGGTGCGCGGCCCTGAGCCGGCGGAGCAGGGCCGCGCTGCTGTTTACAGGCCGGCCTGGCGCGTGAACGAAACCGTCGGCTTCTTGTAGGCCGAGGGCACTTCGTCGCGGTAGAAGGCGCGGCGATCGAGGCTTTGCAGCGGGTTGTGCGCGGCGGCCACGGCCTGGTCGCGCACGGCGCTGCGGTCGAGCGTGGAGTTGACGGCCACGGTGCCTTCGGCGGCGCTGTCCGAGTAGCGGTTGCCCTCGCGCGCGGCGGCAATGGCTTCGGCCTTCACGTCGGCACGGCTGGCGAACGGGATGATGGCCTGCACGCCTTCGTAGCTTTCGGCATGTGCGCCGGCGGCGCCCAGCAGGGCGAGAGCGGCGGCGGAAGCGGCGATGAGTTGCCTGGTGTTCATGGGAGTCCCTTTGGATGTCTGTGTGGGCGGCGGACATTCGTCGTTGCCACGAGATGCAGTGTGAAACCGCATCGTGATTCACGCTGTGCGTTTGCGCACCGCTTTCGGCGATCAAGCAGGTGCGCGGAGCACTTCGAGCGGTTCGGAGCGGCCGCGCACGGTGAGCGTTTCGACTGCGCCCATCGCATCCGCTGCGCCGGCTTGCTCGGCCGCGAACAGCGACACGACGAGGCGCGATGCCGCGGTCTTCGAGTGGTCCTGCAGCCGGCTCGCGGTGTTGACCACTTCGCCGATGGCGGTGAAGGTCGTGGTCTCCAGGTAGCCCACTTCACCCACCGCGGCCCGGCCTGCATGCAGCCCCATGCCGAACTCCAGCCGTTGGCCGAATTGCGCCTCGAAGCCTTCGCTCCATGCGTCCATGCGCTGGCCGATCAGTTCGGTGGCGCACAGCGCCTGCCTGCAGGCGGTGGGAAGGTCGCACTCGAGCCCGAAGATCGCCATCACGCTGTCGCCGATGAACTGGTTGGGCACGCCGCCGCTCTCGCGCACGGCTGCACCCACGGTGGCGAAGTAGCGGTCGAGCACATAGGCCAGGTCGAAGGGCCACTGCCGCTCCGACAGGCCCGACCAGCGCCGCAGGTCGACGAACAGGATCGCCACGTCGCGCTCGCGCCCGAAGCTGCCGACCGGCGCGGGCCGGCCTTCGTTGGGCAGCGGCGCGAACAGCGGCGTGACCTCGATGTCGCCGCGTGGGCGCAGCTGGCAGGCCAGGCGCACGTCGGCCGGTGCGCGCACGCGTTCGAGCGTGCGCTGCTCGTCGCGGCCGGGCTCGCCGATGTGCTCGGCCTGGCCGGCCACGCGCACGCGGCAGGTCGAGCAGCGCGCACGTCCGCCGCAGATCGAGACGTGTGCGATGCCGTGTGAGCGGCTTGCCTCCAGCACGCTCCAGCCGCGCGGCACCTGCACCGTGCGACCGGGATAGCGCAGCGCCACGGAGGGCTGCCGCGACCAGCGTGCCAAGCCGTTGCGTCCCCAGCGCGCCGCGAGCAGCGCGACCAACGCCAGGCCGTAGAACCACTTGATGCCGCCTTCGGCCGCATTGAGCGCCCTGCCCTGCGCGGGCGTCGGCAGCGTGACCGGCGGCACGCCGGTCCACTGGAACTCGCGCCCCATCGACACGAAGCCCATCGCCGCCGTCAGCGGCAGCGCCACCGCAACGGCCAGCAGCAGATGGGAGAAGCGCCGCCAGGCCGGTTTCACCCGCAGCGCGAAGTGCAGGCCCAGGCAGCCGTGGACCCAGGCTGCGAGCATCATCACGAGCTGTGCGGCCGCGCCTTGCCAGTCCCACAACCCCCAGACCACACGCACGTACGAGCCTTCGATGCCATAGGCCAGGTAGGCGCCGCGCATGGCCGTGAGGTGCGTGGCCAGCAGCAGCGGCAGCGCGAAGCCGAGCAGCACGCGCAGGCCTTCGAGCGGCGGCATGCGCAGCGTGCGGCGCTCCCACAGGGCGACCACGGCCAGCGCCAGGTGCACGGCGGCCGCGCCATACAGCAGTACCGTGCCCGGCAGGCTGTGCCAGAACTTCTGCACGCCACGCAGCACGGTCTCGGCCGCGGCAAAGGAATAGATGCCCAGCGAATGGTTCAGCAGGTGCGCCGTGACGTAGGCCATCAGCACCAGCCCGCTCGCCCAGCGGAGATTGCGCCGTGTCGGCGGTCTCAGCGGAAAAATGGGGCCCGAAGGGGTGCGGAGGGAACGTCTGTCCATGAACGGGTTCGAAGCGGCACCCGAGCATAATGCGCGCGCCCCCACCGACCCCCGGCATGGCCAAACCTGAACCTTCCTCTCCCCGCTCCAGCCTTGCACTGCGCCAGATCGCACTGCTCGGAGGCCTTTCCGATCGGCGCCTGGATCTGCTGGCCCAGCAATGCCTGTGGCACAGCGTGGAGGCCGGCAAGCCCTTGTTGCTGCGCGCCGAGCAGCAGGGCGAGGTGTTCCTGCTGGTGTCGGGCCGGGTGCGGGTGACGACCTATTCGGCCAACGGCCGGCAGGTCACCTTCCGCGATTCCGAAGCCGGCGAGCACTTCGGCGATATCGCCGCCATCGACGGCGGCCCGCGCTCCGCCGACGTGGTCACGCTGGAGCCCAGCGTGGTCGCCAGCCTCGACCGCGCCGCCTTCATGGCCCTGCTGCGCGATGAGCCGCTGGTGGCCGAGCGGGTGATGCTGAGGCTGGCGTCATTGGTGCGCCAGCTGTCGGAGCGCGTCATCGACCTGAGCACCCTCGGCGTGCAGAACCGGCTGCATGCCGAACTGCTGCGCCTGGCCCGCGCAGCCGGTGTCGAGGACAACCAGGCTCGGCTCGAACCGGCGCCCAGGCATGCGGCGCTGGCCAGCCAGATCAGTACCAACCGCGAGCAGGTGACGCGCGAGCTCAATGTGCTGGTGCGCAGCGGCGTGCTGCGCAAGGACGACAAGGCGCTGCTGGTGGCCGACGTGGCCCGCCTCGAAGCCATGGTCTCGCAGGTCAGGGGCGATTAGTGCTCTCCCCCAGGGCTTCGCGCACTTTGTGTCGCTGCGCCAACCCCCTTCCGGGGGCAATACCGGCGGCCCGGCAAAGCCGGTTCCGCGGTATTCCTGAAAAGAGAAAGATCA
>NZ_AKIW01000081.1 GCF_000282635.1 Variovorax sp. CF313 | reverse complement strand
GAGCGGCCCGGCTGGTAGGCGTCTTCGAGGCCGTCGAGCATCATGTGGTCGAAGATGCGGTCGTGGCCCATGCGGTAGCCGCCGCGGCCCTTGAGCATGAGGTAGGGCGCGTTGGTCATGCTTTCCATGCCGCCCGCCACCATCACATCGTGCGTACCGGCCAGCAGCAGGTCGTGCGCGAGCATCGCGGCCTTCATGGCCGAGCCGCACATCTTGCTGAGCGTGACGGCGCCCGCGCTGTCGGGCAGGCCGCCCTTGTAGGCCGCCTGGCGCGCCGGCGCCTGGCCCTGGCCGGCCATCAGGCAGTTGCCGAACAGCACTTCGCCCACGCTGTCGGGCGCGATGCCCGCGCGCTCGACGGCGGCCTTGATGGCCACGCCGCCGAGGTCGTGCGCGGAGAGGGACGAGAAGTCGCCCTGGAAGCCACCCATGGGGGTGCGGGCGGCGCCGACGATGACGATGGATTCGGACATGGAGGTCTCCTTCAGGGATGTGAAAGCGGAATCAAAAACGATCGGTCAAAAATGCGTCGCGTGCCCCTCGTGCTGGAAGCGTTGCGACTCTTCGTACGGAAACACGTCGAGCATCTGCCCGGCCTGGATGCGTTCCTTGTGGTGCTGCCAGAAGGCGGCGTCGAGCAGGTCGGCGTGGTGCGCCATGAAGGCGGCGCGCACGTCGTCGTTGCCGAGCAGGAAGGGCTCGAAGGTTTCGGGGAACACGTCCTTCGGACCCACGGAGTACCAGACCTCGCCGCTCATCTCGTCCTCCTCGTTGCGCGGTGTGGGCACCTTGCGGAACTTGCAGTCGGTGACGTATTCGATCTCGTCGTAGTCGTAGAACACGACCTTGCCGCCGCGCGTGACGCCGAAGTTCTTCCACAGCATGTCGCCCGGAAAGATGTTGGCGGCAACCATGTCCTTGATGGCGTTGCCGTACTCGACCACCGCGCGCTCGAGCTGGTCCTTCGCGCGCTTGGCGTGTGCCGGGCTCTCGGGGCTGGCCAGCGTGTCGAAGGCTTCCTGCAGGTAGATGTTCAGCGGGATCATGCGCCGCTCGATGTAGACGTGCTTGAGCACGACCTCCATTTCCCCGTTGCTGTCGCGGTCGCCGAGCTCGAGCTGGCTGGGCGCGAACTTCCTGATCTCCTCGATCAGCTCGGGCTCGAAGCGGTCGAGCGGAAAACCCACGTCGCTGTACTCCAGCGTGTCGGCCATGCGGCCCACGCGGTCGTGCTGCTTCACGAGCAGATACTTGCCCTTGATCTGCTCGCGCGTGGTGTCCTTCTGCGGCGGATAGAAGTCCTTGATGACCTTGAACACGAACGGGAACGACGGCAGGTCGAACACCAGCATGACCATGCCCTTGATGCCGGGCGCAATGCGGAAGCGGTCGCTCGAATAGTTCAGGTGCGAGAGAAAGTCGCGGTAGAACAGCGTCTTGCCCTGCTTGGCGAGGCCGAGCGCGTTGTAGATTTCGGCGCGCGGCTTGCGCGGCATGAGCGAGCGCAAAAACTGCACCCAGGCCGAGGGCACTTCCATGTCGACCATGAAATAGGCGCGTGCAAAGCTGAACAGCATCTGCATGTCGTCCTCGCCGAACAGCGCCGCGTCGATGTAGAACTTGCCGTGGCTGTCGTGCAGGATCGGCAGCGAGAACGCAATCTCGGTGAAGCCGTTCATGATCTTTCCGACCACGTACGCGCCCTTGTTGCGAAAGAACAGGCCCGACAGCACCTGCAGCTGGAAGTTGGCGCGCAGCTTGACCTGGTGGAAGCGGTTGAGGATGACGTGCGCCACGCGCTGCGCATCGCGCCGCTTGTTGGCATAGCTGCCGAGCAGTGCGAAGTCGTCGAGCATCTGCTCGATGGTGTCGGCCAGCGTGTCGGGCTTGGGGTAGTACGGGCGGTAGGTGGGTGCACCGCGCGGCTCGATGTACTCGGTGCTGATGGCCGGGCGCACGAAGATGAAGTCGTTCTGGAAGTACGCGCGGTGCAGGATCTTCGTGGTCACCGAGTTGAAGAAGGTCTCGGCCAGCTCGGGCTGGTGATGGTCCACCAGCAGGCCGATGTAGTGCAGCTTGACCTGGTGCCATACGTCCATCGGCTGTTCGCCGGCCTTGAACTCCTTTTCGAGCCGGGCCACGGCCTCGCTCACGCGCAGGTCGTAGAACTCGATGCGTTCGCGCTGTGCGCGCTGCTGGCCGTGCCAGTCGGCGGTTTCGAAACGGTGCTTGGCGCGTGCCGATTCGGCGCGGAACAACCGGTAGTGCCGGTTGAAGCCGTCCATCATCGCCTTCGCGATGTCATAGGCCAGCGGCGAGTCGAGGCGCTGCGGAAACATGGCGACGCGAGCCGATGGAGGACGGCCGCTCAGGCCGCGGCGGGGTCGGCCGTGCCGTTGGCCTCGGGCTGCGGCGTCATGGCCTGCGCCTCCTGCACCGCCTGGTTCACCTGCGTGCCTTGCAGCGTCAGCGACTGGATCACTTCGCCGGGCTTGCTCCACTTGTAGCGGATGCGCTGCACCGCGGCCTTGTAGACCGTATCGAGCGGCTTGGCGCCGTCGACGCTCAGGCCGAGGTCCTGCAGCAGGCCATCGTGCACGCCGAAGGTCCAGCCGTGGATGCGGACCTTCTGGCCGCGCGCCCAGGCGTCGACCATGACGGTGCTGACGGCCACGTTGACCACCTGCTCGGCGACGTTGAGTTCGCACAGCGCGTCGACGCGCGCATCTTCGGGCAGGCTCTCGAGCATCACGGCGTGGCGGTCGCGCACGTCCTGGATGTGGCGGATCCAGTTGTCGGCCAGGCCGATGCGCGCACCGCTGAGTGCGGCCTTCACGCCGGCGCAGCCGTAGTGGCCCACGACCATGATGTGCTCGACCTTCAGGTGCTCGACCGCGAACTGGATCGCCGAGAGCGCGTTGAGGTCGGAGTGCACCACGATGTTGGCCACGTTGCGGTGCACGAACACTTCGCCCGGCTCCAGGCCGGTGATCTGGTTGGCTGGCACGCGGCTGTCGGAACAGCCGATCCACATGTAGCGCGGCGTCTGCTGCTTGACCAGGCTGGTGAAGAAACCGGGCCGGTCGCGCTCCATCTGCGCGGACCAGGCACGGTTGTGGGCAAAGAGGTCGTCGAGGTTATCGGTGTTGTCGGGCATAGTCGGCTATTGTCGATGAGTCGTGTTTCAGGCCTTGGCTTCCGCAGACTTGGCTGCCTTGTTCGCCTTTTGTGCCTTGGCCAGGGTGGCCCGTCCCTTTTTCTCGTGCTCTCGCACCTCCGCGAGGTTGGCCTGCAATTCGGTCAGCTGCGCTTCGAGCTGGGCCCGGTGGGTGCCCAGCACGCCGAGGAATCTTTCCAGCTGCGGCACGGTGTCTCGCGGGCTGTCGTACATGTCGAGGATTTCCTTCGCCTCCGTCAGGCTCAGGCCGAGGCGCTTGGCGCGCAGCGTGAGCGTGAGCCGCGCGCGGTCGCGCGCGCTGTACACGCGCTGCAGGCCGGCGCGCTCGGGCGTGAGCAGGCCCATGTCCTCGTAGAAGCGGATGGCCCGCGTCGTGAGGTCGAACTCCTTCGCGAGCTGGCTGATGGTGAAAGTTTGCGCAGGCATGGCGGCGGTGGTGGCGAAAGGGCGTTACGGGGGCGACAGCAGGTTTGCGCGGCGATCCCTACAATGGTGCCATCAACCCATGACGTTTACGTAAACGTCAATCTTACATGAACCTCCTCGAACGTGAACTCCACTACCCCCTCGGCGACACGCTCCCCGAGCCCGGCGAAGCCCTGGAAGTGGCGCCCGGCGTGCGCTGGATCCGCATGCGGCTGCCCTTTGCGCTCGACCACATCAACCTCTGGCTGCTGCGCGACAGCCTCGACGGCGTCGAGGGCTGGACAGTGGTCGACTGCTGCATCGCGCACGACGAAGCGCGCGCGCAGTGGGAGCAGATTTTCGAAACGCAGCTGCAGGGCATGCCGATCCTGCGCGTCATCGTCACCCACATGCACCCCGACCACATCGGCCTGGCCGAGTGGCTCTGCTCGCGCTGGAACGCGCCTCTATGGATCAGTTCCACCGACTACCACGTGGCCCGCGTGCTCAGCACCAATGGCGACACCCTGGCGGGCGGCGATGCGGCCGCGGCCTTCTTCGGCTCGCACGGCCTGACCGACGCCGAGTCGCTCGCCAAGATCCGCGCGCGCACCAACTACTACGCGAACATGGTGCCCTCGGTGCCCGACCGCTTCGTTCGCATGCTCGACGGCGACGACGTCGTGATCGGCGGTCACGCCTGGCGCTGCATCAGCGGCTACGGACATGCGCCCGAGCACATCGCGCTGTACTGCGACGAACTCAAGCTTCTGCTGGGCGGCGACATGATGCTGCCGCGCATTTCCACCAACGTGAGCGTGCACGCGGGCGAGCCCGAGGCGAACTCGCTGCGCCTGTTTCTCGACAGCATCGACAAGTTCAAGGCACTGCCGGCCGACACGCTGGGCCTGCCCTCGCACGGCAAGCCGTTCCGCGGCATCCACCGCCGCGTCGACCAGCTGCAGGAGCACCACCGCGACCGGCTGGCCGAGTTGCTCGAAGCCTGCACGGCGCGTGCCCTGACCGCCGCCGAAGGCCTGCCGATCCTGTTCAAGCGCGAACTCGACCTGCACCAGATGACCTTCGCCATGGGCGAAACGGTGGCCCACCTGCACCTGCTGTGGTTCGCCGGCCAGGTGAAGCGCGAACTCGGCAAAGACGGCATCTATCGCTTCGGACCCAAGGCCGCGACGGCTTAGACTCGCCGGATGGACACGCTGGCTCAGCTGCGCGCGGGCCGGCTGGCAGGCGCAAGAAGAATCGATCTCTCGAGCGGACTCACCGAGTTCCCGCGAGAGGTCTTCGCACTCGCCGACTCGCTCGAGGTGCTGAACCTGTCGGGCAATGCGCTCGACACGCTGCCCGACGACCTCCATCGCCTTCACAAGCTGCGCGTGCTGTTCTGTTCGGACAACCGGTTCACCACGCTGCCTGAAGCCATCGGCCAGTGCCATGGCCTCGACATCGTCGGCTTCAAGGCCAACCGGATCCGCACCGTGCCGTCGGCCTCGCTGCCGTCCTCGCTGCGGTGGCTGATCCTCACGGACAACCAGATCGAAGAACTGCCCGGCTCGCTCGGCAATTGCACGCGGATGCAGAAGCTGATGCTCGCGGGCAACCGCCTGCGCGCGCTGCCGCCGTCGATGGCCGGCCTCGGGCAGCTCGAACTGCTGCGCATCTCGGCCAACCGCTTCGAGACGCTGCCCGCATGGCTGCCTTCGCTGCCGCGCCTGTCGTGGCTCGCCTGCGCGGGCAACCCCTTCGATACGCAGGCCGAGGACGCGGCGATCACCGCGCAGTCGGTGCCGCACATCGACTGGCGTGAACTGGCGCTGGGCAGGAAGCTCGGTGAAGGCGCATCGGGCGTGATCCATCAAGCCACCCTCGGCGCATCGCAGCAGGTCGCGGTCAAGCTTTTCAAGGGCGCGGTCACCAGCGACGGCTGGCCGCACAGCGAGATGGCCGCCTGCATCGCCGCCGGCGCGCATCCCACGCTGATCGCCGCGCAGAGCCGCATCGACGGCCATCCCGAAGGCATCGAAGGCCTGGTGATGGCGCTGGTCGATCCATCGTTCGCCACGCTCGCCGGGCCGCCGAGCCTTGCGTCGTGTACGCGCGATGTCTATGCCGAAGAAGCGCGGTGGACATCCGCCGTGGCGCTGCGCATCGCACGCGACATCGCGTCGGCCATGCAGCACCTGCATGCGCAAGGAATTCTTCACGGCGATCTCTATGCGCACAACATCCTCTGGCATCCAGAAGATGGCGGCCGGCTCGGTGACTTCGGCGCGGCGTGGATGACGGGCGCGCTCGATGCAGCGCAGGCGCGTGCGTTCCAAGGCCTGGAGATGCGTGCCTTCGGTTGCCTGCTGGAAGAGCTGCTCGAACGCTGCAACGACGCACCGCCGCAGGCCGTGGCGACGTTGAAAGACCGCTGCCTGCAGCCCGACGCGGCGTCGCGGCCTTCGTTCGCCGAAGCCCTTTCCGTGCTGCGGCGAGCACTGCCGCAATGACCCGGCGCCGACCGCCCCAATTGCCGCTGCCCACGCGCGACGGCGTCGGACCGAGCTGTGTGGGCCTGGTCCACGGCCCCTGGCCGACCATTGCCGAATTCCTGATCGAGCGCTTTCCCGCGATCACGCGCGAGGCCTGGCTCGAACGCATCGAGGCGAACGACGTCATCGACGAGCACGGCGTGCCCGTGACGGTGGCGCGCCGTTATCAATCGCCGCTGCGCGTGTACTACTACCGCACGCTCGACAACGAAGCGCGCATCCCGTTCGAAGAGCAGGTCGTGTTCCGGGACGACGAACTGCTGGTGGTCGACAAGCCCCCCTTCGTACCCGTCACGCCCACCGGCAAGTACCTGCAGGAGAGCCTGCTGGTGCGGCTCAAGCGCAAGCTGGCGCTCGACGACCTCGTGCCGCTGCACCGCATCGACCGCAGCACCTCGGGGCTGGTGCTGTTCTCGGTGCGGCCCGCCACGCGCGGCGCCTATCAGCAGATGTTTCCGGAGCGCCGCATCGCCAAGCACTACGAAGCCGTGGTGCCGTGGCACGAAGGCGTATCGTCGGTGCCCGCCACCTACCGCAGCCGGCTGGTCGACGACGACCACTTCATGCGCGTGCGCGAAGAACCCGGCGAGCCCAACTCCGAAACCCGCATCGAGGTGCAAGAGGTGCGCGACGGCCACGCGCTGCTGAAGCTCTCGCCCGTGACGGGCCGAAAGCACCAATTGCGCGTGCACTGCATGGCGCTGGGCATGCCGATCGTGAACGATCCGATCTATCCCGTGCTGCTGCCCGAAGGCACCGACGACTTCGGCAAGCCCTTGCAGCTGCTGGCCAAATCGGTCGCGTTCCTCGACCCGGTGAGCGGCGACCTGCGCAGCTTCACGAGCCCCCGAAGCCTGACGCTGACACCGAGGTGACGCCCGCGCGGCGCGGCGCGCACTAAGCTCGTTTCCTGGACCGATCGCTCATTCATTCAGGAGACACCCGCACCATGGACACCACCCAACTCTTCTCGCTGAAGGGCCGCACGGCGCTGATCACCGGCGGCTCGCGCGGCATCGGCCGCATGATCGCCGAGGGCTACCTGGCCCAGGGCGCGCGCGTGTACATCTCGGCGCGCAAGGCCGCGGCCTGCGACCAGACGGCGAAGGAGCTGTCGGCGTTCGGGCATTGCGTGTCGCTGCCGGCGGACGTGTCGACGCTCGAGGGCGCGCAGGCGCTGGTCGATGCCTATGCGAAGCACGAAGGCTCGCTGGACATCCTGGTGAACAACGCCGGGGCCGCCTGGGGCGCGCCATATGAAGAGTTTCCCGAGAGCGGCTGGGACAAGGTGGTGGACCTGAACCTGAAGACGCCGTTCTTCCTGACGAAGGCGTTGACGCCGATGCTGAAGAAGGCGGCCACGGATCACCTGGCGAAGGTGATCAACATCGCATCGATCGACGGGATTTCCGTGAATCCGCAGGAGACGTACTCGTATGCGGCGAGCAAGGCGGGGCTGATCCAGCTGACGCGCCGCATGGCGTTGCGGCTGGCACAGGAACGCATCGCGGTGAGTGCGATTGCACCCGGCGCATTCGCCTCCGACATGAACAAGGACGCTCGCGACCACGGGGACGAGGTCAAGGGCCGCATCCCCGCGGGGCGCATCGGTACACCGGAAGACATGGCGGGCGCGGCCATCTACCTTGCCTCTCGGGCTGGGGACTATGTGATGGGGTCGACGCTGGTGGTGGACGGGGGCGTTACGCACGCGCGCTGAGCGTGCCCGAGAAATGCCTCAGGACCAGCGGGGAACCGCTTCGTCCTTGAGCTGCTGGCGCAGCAGGTCGTAGTCAGGCATCACGCTCCCGACCGTTTCCCAGAAGCGGTGCGAATGGTCCATCACGCGCAGGTGGGCCAGTTCGTGCGCGACCACATAGTCGATCACGGGCATGCGGAAATGAATGAGCCGCCAGTTGAGCCGGATCGACCCGTCCGCGCTTGCGCTGCCCCAGCGCGTGGCCGCGTTCGACAGCGACAGCTTCTGCCAGCGCACACCGAGCAGCGGCGCGAAATGATCGAGCCGCTCGATGAACAGGCGCCGCGCCTGCCGCATGAGCCAGGCCTGTGCCGCATCGCGGATCTGCGAAGGCGCAGCGTTCTGCGCCACCGCCAGCCGCAGGATGCGCGGCCCCGTGCCGTCACCGGCATCGAGCGTGCCGCCGACGCTGGCGAAGCCGTGCTTCGGGTCGAGCTGGATCACCACCGGCTCGCCGAGGAACGGAAACCCGGCCCCATCCCTCCACTCGATGCGCGTGGCTTCGACGCGCGCATGACGCTGCTGCGTTTCAGCGAGCTTGCGCAGGATCCAGTCGGACTTCTCGTGGATGGCCACATCGACATCGCGCAGCGCCACCCATCGCGGCGCGCGCACCGACAGGCCTTCGGCACCGACGAGAAAGCCGATGGTCTTGCGCTTGCCGCGCTTGAATTCATAGGCCACGCGCGCGGAGCCGAGCACCACCTCGCGGGTGGCTTGAGGGTGCGCGAAGTTCGCGAGCGCCAGCGTCTCGGCAAGCGGAACCGCCGGCGGCGAGGGCACGGCGTGTTCATCGTCCGGCGCCGAAGGCGCCATGGAGTGAGGAGCAAGAAGAGTCGCCGGCGGTGCCGCAGGCTTCGGCTTCTTCGCCCTGCGCGGCCGCGCCGGGACGGGTGCCGGCGACGCGAACTCGTTGCCAAGCCCTTCGAACAGGTCCATCGTGAACTGAAGCAGTCGCCCCATGCCAGGCTCTCTGTTCCTCAGCTCACCGCTTCTTGCGCAGACTGCGGGCTGTCGACATAAGCCTCGGGATCGAGGCGGCGCATCTCGGCCTCGATCCAGGCCTCGACCTCGCGCATCAGCTCGTCGGGCTTGCGGCCCACGCTCGAAATGGCCGGGCCGATGGACACGTCGACCACGCCCGGGCGCTTGATGAAGGCCTTGCGCGGCCACACCTTGGCCGACGTCACCGCAACGGGAATCACCGGTACGCCAGTCTCGCAGGCGAGCCGCGTGCCGCCGCTCTTGTAGGTGCCCTTCTGCCCGCGCGGGATGCGCGTGCCCTCGGGGAACATGATGATCCAGATGCCCTGCGCGAGCAGCTTGCGGCCCTGGTTAACCACCTTGTTGAAGGCCTGCGCGCGCTGGCTGCGGTCGATGTGGATCATGTCCAGCCGCGCCATCGCCCAGCCGAAGAAGGGCACGTAGATCAGCTCCTTCTTGAACACGTAGGCCAGCGGATGCGGCATCAGCGTGGGCATCAGGAAGGTCTCGAGCGTGGACTGGTGCTTCACCAGCAGCACCGCGCCCGCGAGCTTGTCGGTCGGCAGGTTTTCCATGCCGCTCACGCGGGTCTTGATGCCCAGCAGCACGCGCGCGCCGCCGATGGCCCAGCCGAGCCAGCGCTCCGCCATCCAGTAGAGCGGAATGCCGCGCTTCCACAGCGAGCTGACGCACATGATGATGCCCCAGGGGATCACGGTGACGAGCATCCACAGTGCGTGGAGAACGGAACGAAAAAACGCCATCAGACAGTCACCTGCAGTGCAGCCCGCGCTTCGCGCGCAAGCAAAAAATCAACAAAAGCGGCGAGATCGTCGTGGACCAACGTGTTCGCCGGATATTCGGAAGGCAGCGGATCGATGCCGCGGCAGGCCGCCCCCATGCCCGTGAGCAGCAGGTGCGGCTCGCAACCGGCGGCCGCGCCCGCCTGCAGGTCGCGCAGGCTGTCGCCGCAGGTCGGGATGCCCTTGAGGTCGATGCCGTAGCGGTCGCCGATCTGCAGGAACAGGCCCGGCTTGGGCTTGCGGCAGTCGCAGTCCTCGTCGGGGCTGTGCGGGCAATAGAACACCGCATCGACCTTGCCGCCCACCGCCGCGAGCATCTTGTGCATCTTGGCGTGCATCGCATTGAGCGAGGCCATGTCGAACAGGCCGCGGCCCAGGCCCGACTGGTTGGATGCCACCACCACGTGCCAGCCCGCATGGTTGAGCCGCGCCACAGCCTCGAGAGCACCAGGCAGCGGCGTCCACTCGATGTCGCTCTTCACGAAGTCTTCGCGGTGCACGTTGATCGTGCCGTTGCGGTCGAGGATGACGAGTTTCATGACGGTGCCGCCCATGGTGGTGTTGCCGTAGGAATGTTCAGACGGCCAGCCGCTCGAGCTGCGCCACCCGGTTCATCGCGGCGTGCAGCGACATCAGCAGGCCGAGCCGGTTCAGGCGCAGGTCGGCCTGTTCGGCGTTGACCATCACGCCGTCGAAGAAGGCGTCGACCGGCTCGCGCAGCGCGGCCAGCGTCTGCAGCGAGGCGGTGTAGTCGCCGGCCTCGAATTGCGCGTTGGCGGCGGGCACGACCTGCGCCATGGCCGCATGCAGCGCCTTCTCGGCCGGTTCGTGCAGCAGCAGTTCGCTGACGTGCGCGTCGGCCTCGGGGGCCTTCTTGAGGATGTTGCCGATGCGCTTGTTCGCGGCCGCCAGCGCGGCGGCGGCCGGCAGGGCGGCGAAGGCGCGCACGGCGGCCAGCAGCTTGGGCACTTCGCCCAGGCGCTGCGGGCGCGGTGCCAGCACGGCTTCGACTTCCTGCGCGCTGGCGCCCTGCTCGCGCAGGGAACCGGCGAGCCGGTCGTAGATGAAATCGACGACCTGGCTCACGTCTTCCGCGGCCTTGTGCAGCGGGAACTGCCCCGTCTTGCCGATGGCGTCGTCCAGCACGGTGCGCGCGGCGCTCACCAGCTTGCTCAGATCGAGCGGCAGGTCTTTCTCGACCAGCATGCGGATCACGCCCAGCGCATGGCGGCGCAGCGCGAACGGGTCGCGGTCGCCGGTCGGCAGGTTGCCGATGCCGAACATGCCGACCAGCGTCTCGAGCTTGTCGGCCAGCGCGACCACGAGGCCCACGCTGTTGCGCGGCAGCTCGTCGCCGGCGAAGCGCGGCTTGTAGTGGTCTTCGATGGCGTCGGCCACCGAGGCGTCCAGGCCGTCGTGCAGCGCGTAGTAGCGGCCCATGGTGCCTTGCAGCTCGGGGAACTCGCCGACCATGTCGGTCACGAGATCGGCCTTGGCGAGTTGAGCGGCCTGCGTGGCGTGCGCGGCCAGCGATACATCGCCGAGCTTCTCTGCGATGCCGCGCGCGATGTGCATCACGCGCTGCACGCGCTCGCCCTGCGTGCCAAGCTTGTTGTGGTAGACCACCTTGCCCAGCGACTCGACCCGCGAGGCCAGCGACTTCTTGCGGTCCTGGTCGAAGAAGAATTTGGCGTCGGCCAGGCGCGGGCGCACGACGCGCTCGTTGCCTTCGACGACCGCGCTCGCATCGTCGGGGCTGATGTTGCTGACCACCAGGAACTTGTTGGTGAGCTTGCTCGACGCATCGAGCAGCGGAAAGTATTTCTGGTTGGCCTTCATCGTGAGGATCAGGCATTCCTGCGGCACTTCGAGGAACTCGCGCTCGAAGCTGCAGACCAGCACGTTGGGGCGCTCGACCAGCGCGGTCACTTCGTCGAGCAGCGCGTCGTCGTGGATGGGCACCGAGCCGCCGCCGACCTCCACTGCCGCCGCGGCCAGCTGGCGCGCGATTTCGGCGCGGCGCGCCTCGAAGCTCGCGATGACGGCGCCGTCTTCCTGCATCTGCAGCGCATAGCTGTTGGCATCGCGCAGCACGACCGGATCGACCGCCGCCTCGAAGCGATGGCCGTGCGTCTCGCGGCCGGCCTTCAGGCCCAGCGCCTCGATGGCCACCACGGTGTCGCCGTGCAGCGCGACGAGGCCGTGCGCCGGTCGCACGAAGCTCACGCTGGTCCAGCCGGGCAGCTCGCTGCCTTCTTCGAGCTGGTAGCTCATGACCTTGGGAATCGGCAACCTGGCAATGGCTTCGGCCAGCGCCTTCTGCAGGCCTTCGGCCAGCGTGGCGCCCTTGGCGGTGCTTTCGTAGAACAGGGCTTCGGCCTTGCCGTCCATGGCGCGCTTCAGGCCGGGCACGGCGGAAGCATCGGCGCCCAATGCGCCCAGGCGCTTGAGCAGCGCGGGCGTGGGCTGGCCCGAAGCATCGAGGCCCACGGCCACGGGCATGAGCTTTTGCGACACGGCCTTGTCGGCGGCGCGCTCGGCCACGTGCGTGAGGTGCGCAGCCAGGCGGCGCGGCGAGGCATAGGCGGTGAGCACGGCGCCGGATGCGGCGAGCCCTTGCGCCACGAGCTGGTCGCGCAGCACGCCGGCAAAGGCATCACCGAGCTTCTTCAGCGCCTTGGGCGGCAATTCCTCGACAAACAGTTCGACAAGAAGGCTGGCAGACGACATGGCTCAGAGCGTTGTTGGAAATGGGCCGCGAGCGGCACCGGTCACGGGCACGCAGCGAAGCGGCACCGTGGAGGGGAAAGAAGAAAAGACCGAATTCATGCGGCAACGGCGCCGTGGCGCCGCTCCACGGATCGACGCGCAACCAGCGCGAGCACCGCGGCCGCCAGCAGCGGCGCCCACACGGTGGCCATCTCGTTGAACAGCACCTGCGCACCGCGCGGCGAGAAGAACTTTTTCAGGGCGATCGGCGACACCTCGATGGGCCGCCATGGACTGAAATAGCGCACGTCGCTGAACGGCCAGAAGAAGGCGATGCCGATGCCGCCGTTGGTCAGCATGTCCAGCAGCGGATGCGACACGGTGCACAGCGCAATCCACGCCCAGCCCGCCGCCCGGCGCATGCCCCAGCGCGGCGCGAGCCACCAGCCCACAAGGCCCAGCAGCAGCGCGAACACCAGCGTGTGCGTGAAGCCGCGGTGGCCCGCCATGCCGCCGTAGGCGATGCCGAGCTTGAAGGCCAGGCCGTCGAAGTCGGGCGCGATGGACGCCAGCATGCCCGCGAGCAGCGCCGGCACCGGCACGCGCCGCGCGCCCAGCGCAATGGCTGCGCAGACAGGTACGGCGACGTGGGTGAAGACGGTGGGCATCGGGCGTGCTGTGGTGTATCAGGCCGGCTTCCTGGGCGGCATTTGCGCGACCCATTCGCGCGGCGCCATCGGGAAACCAAGGCGCTCGCGGCTGTCGTAGTAGCTCTGCGCCACGCTGCGCGCGAGGTTGCGGATGCGGCCGATGTAAGCCGCGCGCTCCGTCACGCTGATGGCGCCGCGCGCGTCCAGCAGGTTGAAGCTGTGCGCAGCCTTGAGCACCTGCTCGTAGGCCGGCAGCGCGAGCTGCTCGGTCATGAGGTTCTTGGCCTGCTTCTCGTGCGCGGCGAAGGCGGTGAACAGGAACTCGGCGTCGCTGTGCTCGAAGTTGTAGGTCGACTGCTCGACCTCGTTCTGCTTGTAGACGTCGCCATAGCTGAGACCATCCGTCCACGTGAGGTTGTAGACGTTGTCCACGCCCTGCAGGTACATCGCCAGGCGCTCCAGGCCGTAGGTGATTTCGCCGGTGATGGGCTTGCAGTCGATGCCGCCGACCTGCTGGAAGTAGGTGAACTGCGTCACCTCCATGCCGTTGAGCCACACCTCCCAGCCCAGGCCCCAGGCGCCGAGCGTGGGGTTCTCCCAGTCGTCTTCCACGAAGCGGATGTCGTTCTTCTTCAGGTCGAAGCCCAGCGCTTCGAGACTGCCCAGGTAGAGCTCGAGGATGTTGCTTGGCGCCGGCTTGAGCACCACCTGGTACTGGTAGTAGTGCTGCAGGCGGTTGGGGTTCTCGCCGTAGCGGCCGTCCTTGGGGCGGCGGCTGGGCTGCACGTAGGCGGCCTTCCAGGGTTCGGGGCCGAGCGCGCGCAGGAAGGTGGCGGTGTGCGAGGTGCCCGCGCCCACTTCCATGTCGTACGGTTGCAGCAGCGCGCAGCCCTTGTCGGCCCAGTACGACTGCAGTTTGAGAATGATTTGTTGGAAGGTCAGCATGGCTCTGCGTGAAGGCGGCCGCCCGGCGGGAGAAGGACCCGCGGCGCAACGAACCGGCTATTTTACGAGGCAGTGGGCGGTCAGGAGCGGCCCGCTATGCTCGACCTCCCCTTTGAAACCCCTGCCGACACGCCGTGATTCGCCTGCGCCTGCCGTCCGCCCGCCCCGCCCATGTCCGTTGAAGATGCCGCATTGATCGCTCTGGGAGAGCGCCTCGGCGCCCAGGCCTGGCCCGGATTCCTGGTTCTTCTGGTGATGCTGACCGTGGCCGCCGGCCTCGCGGCGTGGGGCTTCGAGCACCTGCGGCGCCGGCATGCGGCGCAGCCCGAGCCGGGCGCCGGACTGCTGTTTGGCGGGCTGGCCATTGGCACGGCGTCTGTGATCGCGCTGGCTTGGCTGTTCGCCGAAGTGGCGGAAGGCCTCGGCGACGGTCGGCCCATGGGCCTGCTGGACGAGACGATCAGCCGTGCCGTGGGCGCGCACACGCCGCCGGTCGTGAGGGAGGCGTTCTCATGGCTCACCCACATGGCCGACCCGATCGTCGCGGTGCTGGTGTGCGCCGGCGTGGCGGTGGCGCTGTGGCTTCGCGGGCACCGCGGTTTCGCGGCTGGCTGGGTCGCGGCCATCGCCGGCAACGGGGTGCTGAACCACGTGCTCAAGCTCATCTTCGAGCGCGCTCGGCCAGTGCACGACTTCGGCTTCGCGCAGGTGTCGGGCTATTCCTTTCCGAGCGGCCACAGCTCGGGCTCGATGGTGCTCTACGGCATGCTGGGCTACTTGGGGCTGCGCATGCTGCCGCCGCGCTGGCGGGTGCCGTCGGTGATGGCGGCAACGGCAGTGGTCGTCACCGTGGCCTGCAGCCGAATCTTCGTGCGGGCGCACTTTCCTAGCGACGTGCTCGCGGGGCTGTGCTCGGGCGGTGCCTGGCTGGCGATCTGCATCGCGAGCATCCAGTACGCACGGCACCATCGCGGCAAGCAATAGAGGAGCTGGCGGAGGCGGCCGCCGCCGGGCCGCCCCAAGGCGAGCCGCGCCTCCCCCTCGGGGGGTGGCGGATTACACGCCGCGAAGCGGCGTGAAAAGCCGGGGGGCTCAATACTCCCAGAAGATGCGCTGCAGTTCCTTGGTGTTGTTCGTCTTGGTCAGCGCGACCATCGCCAGGATGCGCGCCTTCTGCGGACGCAGGTCGTGCGCCACCACCCAGTCGTACTTGTCGTCGGGCTGCTCGGCATTGCGGATCACGAAGCCGTCGGGCACGCGGGCGCTGCGGATCACGATCACGCCGTCGGCGCGCGCCTTCTGCAGGTTCGGCACGATGCGGTCGGCCACCGAGCCATTGCCCGTGCCGCCATGGATCAGCGCCTTGGCGCCGCTCTTGGCGATCGCGTCGATGGCCACCGACGACACGCCTTCGTAGCCCATCGCGATCTCGACCGGCGGCAGCGCATTGATGCTGTCGATGTCGAACTCCGAGTTCATGGTGTGGCGCTTGACCGGTGCGCGGAACCAGTAGTTCCTGCCCTCGACGATCATGCCCAGCGGACCCCACTGGCTGGAGAAGGCGTTGGTCTTGATGTTGACGTTCTTGCTCACGTCGCGGCCGCTGTCGATGTTGTCGTTCATCGTCACCAGCACGCCCTTGCCCATCGCGTCCTTGCTGCCCGCCACGTTCACCGCGTTGTACAGGTTGAGCGCGCCGTCCGCCGACAGCGCCGTGCCCGGACGCATCGAGCCGACGACGATGATCGGCTTGCTGGTGTGCACCGTCAGCGTCAGGAAGTAGGCGGTTTCTTCGAGCGTGTCGGTGCCGTGCGTGATGACGATGCCGTCCACGTCGGCTTGCTTCGACAGCGCCGACACGCGCTTGGCCAGCGTCAGCAGGTTGTCGTTGGTGAGGCTTTCCGATGCGACCTGGAACACCTGTTCGCCGCGCACGTTGGCCACCTTGGAGAGCTCCGGCAGGCCGGCGATCAGCTTCTCGACGCCGACCTTGGCGGCCGCGTAGGTGGCGCTGTTGACGGCCGAGGCGCCGGCCCCGGCGATGGTGCCGCCGGTGGCGAGGATCACCACGTTGGGCAGCGCCTGCTGCGCCTGCGCGAGCGCGCTGGCCGCCAGCATTGCGGCGCCGGCCGCAAAGGCACGGAAACGGGGAGAAAGGTACATGGAGAACTCCTGTGTTGAGGTGGAATCTTTCGAGGCGGCGAGGAAGATACATGAATCGTGCCGGCATGCCCTGCGCGTTCATGCCGGCATGGCATGTGGTCATGCGCGAGGGATTACCATCGGCCGCGCGCACCGCGCCTTCCCGCCATCATGACTGCCGATCCAGCCGCCCTCCCCGTTTCGACCGCCCAGGAAATGCCCGCCCCCGACGGCCCGCTGTCGCGCGCGCGGCCCGGGCGCGAACGCATCATGGCGGCGATCCGCGCCGCGGCGGTCACCGAGTTCAGCCTGCACGGGCTGAAAGGCACCTCGACCCAGGCCATCGCAGCGCGCGCCGGCCTCACCAAGCCCCAGCTGCACTACTACATCGCCGGCAAGGAAGAGCTCTACGAAGAGCTGCTGATGCAGGTGCTGCATGCGTGGAAGGTGGTGTTTTCCTTCGAGGACGCGAGCGACCCGGCCACGGTGCTCGGCGGCTACATCCGCAAGAAGCTCGACCACGCCTTCGACAGCCCCGAGATGTCGCGCATCTTCACGCGCGAGATCCTCGACGGCGGCCGCAACCTCGACCGCTACTGGCCCAACGCACGGGCCTGGACGCAGAAGAAGATCGACGTGATCAACGGCTGGATCGCGCGCGGGCAAATGCGCCCGCTCGACGCGCGCATCCTGCTGATGCACATCTGGGCCATGACCCAGAGCTATGCCGACTACGCGATCCAGACGCGCGTGATGCTCGGCCTGCCGCCCGACGCGCCGATCGATCGCGAGCCGATCGCACGGGAACTCGTGGCCTTCGTGTTGAACGGTTGCGGCATCGAGGGCTGAAAGCGCCGCGCACAGGTCAAGGTTGGCCGGGCGCTCGATGCCAATCACCCGAATCGGCGCTTTCGCTTTGCTTGCTGCCTAGTAAGTCACCATCACCCGCATCGCATTGCTGCCGTCGCCGGCCGCAGCCATCGCACCGATCGCCCCGCGCCAGGCTGGGCCGAGGCTGTCGCGGCCGTCGGCATCGCTGCCGGCCACCGTGAACCTCGTTTCTCCGATCTTGTCGAACCGGTACTCGCGACCCTTGATGAGCACCGACGCCATGTTGGTCCAGACGCGGCACTCATACCCGCCCCTCGCTGGCGTGACCTCGAGCACCTTGAAGGTCGGGAGAACGACCATCGTCAGGCTGAACCGGCCGGTGGCGCTGTTCATGCCGTGCATCGGCTCCGCTGAACTGACCCGCGGTTGCAACAAAAGCAAGAGCAGCAGCATGCCAACGGCGGCCAGTGGTGGAGCCGTTCGCGGCGACCGCAACGCAGTCGCCCTTGCAGGACGCATGTTTCCGGGCATGACAACTCCTCTCGTCGCAGCCTGGGTGGAGGGCATCGCGTCGATGCCCGGCCTGGTCTATCGGCAGAGTCGCGGGAAAATGTAGGTAACCCGGGCGCTATTCTTCGCGCATTGCCTGCAATTTGCCAGCAGACTTTTCCGTGTCGGTGCAGCCGCCGGCGCAGCTCAGTAGTTCACGTTGACCGTCACGACGTCCCGGTAGCTGTCCGGCCGCACGTTGGCGCTGGCGCCGAGAACGCGGCCGTACACGCTCAGCGCCTGGACCTGGCCGGTGCCGGTGCCAGCGAAGGTGTTGGTGCCCGTGACACTGCCCCAGGGGCTCGAGCGGGCGGCATCGCGGTAGAGCCGATAGGCCACCGTGTCTGTGTTGCCGGGTACGCCCCCCGTCGGCGACATCACCCCGGCGCCCGTCGTCGCGCCATTGGATGGCGACAGCGCGACCGTGTAGGGGGTGGGTGTCGTGCAGGTGACGTTGATCGTGCTGGTCTGATCGGAATTGGCGGCGCCCGGCAAGCCTGTGACGGTGCCGAAGTTCAGCGGATCGGCCGTGACCAGGCAGCTCTTGGCGATGATTGCGTTGACCACAAAGGGAAAGTTGCCCGACGTCGAGGAGTTGCAGTCCGCCGGCGCGGAGCTCGTGCTCGACGTGAGCGTGATCGAGGTGTGAACCGTGCCGAAGTTGTCTTGGTACGCGCCTGGAGGTGCCGTGCTCTGGAGGCCGAGTATTTGCCCGGCCATGGTGGCGCTTCCCGACGTGGTTCCCGAAATGCCACCACTCCGGCGAGGAATGCTTATGTTGACTGCGAAGGGGCTTGGCACCGTCGGGTTGCCATTCGAACCCCAGATCGTGCCGCCTGTCGTCCCTTGGTAGAGCTGGAACCTCAAGCTGTTCAAGGCGCTGTCTCTCATGACGCGCGGATTGAAGTTGGTGAGGCCTTGGTCGCCGTCGCCGATGTTGAAGCAGACCCTGGCGAACGTAGCGGAGCTGCTGGTGTTGGTGCAGGTGTAGCTCAGCGTGGCGGTGGTAGACGGCGCGCTCCCATCGACCAGATCGACCGTGCCGAAAGCCACATTCGTCATCGTCGCCGTACAGCTGACCTGCGCCTGCGCGCTGCCCACCGGTAGCCACCACAGAAGCGCGCAGAACAAGGGCAGGCGCAGGGCCTGCAAAGTGCGGGTCAGAAAATGACTCATGGCGTCTTGGCCTCCGTGGCGCAGCGCAGCGGCCCGATCTGCGGAATTCCGGCGCCGTCCTTGCGATAGTCGAAACTGGCCCGGCAGTGGCCTCCGGGCATCTGCACGTCGAGTGTGTTGCGCGCCTCGAGCGACTCGAGGTACACCGCGCCGTCAAAACCGACCAGCGCCGGCTCGCCGTCCTGTGCGTTGGCGCGCACGCGGCTGCCCAGCGGAAGGGGCTTGCCCGCCTCGTCCACCAGCAGGAGCGCGGCCGCGTTCACCGGCGTGATGCCGAAGCGCACCAGGGTGCCGGCGCGGTCGCTCGGGGTGGCAACGGTTTTCACGCGTTCGATCCTCACGTCGGCGGGCAATTGCATCGGATCGATGGACAGCTGGTTCTTCTGGTAGGCACGCAGCGGCGCCACCAGCAGCATGCCCTGGCCGTCCGTGGTGCCGATGCCCCGGTTCTCCAGCCTCACCGGCACGCCGGCGATGCCATCGGTGGAGACCACCGCAAAGGCATCGTCGATGCGCCGGGCCGCAAAGGACTGGCCGCCCATGAATGCGATCGAACCGGTGGCGCCGGCGTAGGCGTAGCGGCTGTCGCCGAGCACGCTGATGCCCGCCATGGCGCGGCCGTAGCGGCCCAAGTAGTCGACCTGGGCCTGCCCGCCGTTCTGGCCGCCGCCCTGGCGCAGGCCGGCGCGCCAGCCGATGCCGCCGTCGCCCGGCATCGAGCTTTGCGCGTCGGCGGTGTAGATGGTGCTGTCGCGGTCGCGCTGCATGCCGGCGCTGGCCGTGACCCTGCCGTCCAGCGCCCAGGTGAAGCCGACGAAGAGGCTGCGCTCTCGCCGGTCATCGAGATTCTGGTTGAGGCTCACATTCATCGAGGCACTGCGTCCCAGCGCGGTGAACCAGTAGACGCTGGCTAGGCGCGTCGGCTGCTGCGCGGGATAGCGCAGGTAAAGGTAGCTGAGACCGAAGCTGCCGAAGCCGTTGGTGGTGTAGCCGACGGATGCGCGGCCCGAGCCACGTGCCGGCGCACTGCCGTACAGCGATGCGACATCGCGGTATTCGCCGCGCGTGCGGGTGCCTTCGACGGCGAAATTGAAATGGTTGTCGCGCCAGCTGTACCCCAGGTTCAGCAGTGAGCCCGTCTGGCCTTGGTAGTTGCTATGCGCCACGGCGCCCGCCAGCACGCCGCTCTGGCCGAGCAGCCATGCGCCGCCGACACCGCCCTTGATCAGTCCCTTGGTGGCCTCGCCGTGCGTCTCCAGCGTGAAGCTGTTGCTCACACCGTAGCGCCAGGTGCCAGTGGCGGCGGGATCGTTGCCGTAGTCGGACGAGCGCAGGCCGTAGTTTTTGCGCACCATGCCCAGGTCGACCGACCAATCGGACAGGCCCTTCTCCAGCAGCCGTTGCGTGTCGTACAGCGAGAAATCGAGCGTCGTCGCGCGGCCGAAGGCGTCGGTCAGAACCACCTGGGCATTGCCGGCGCCGTTGATGCTCGGAACCGTATTGAGCTGGAACGGCCCCGCCGGTACCTGGCCCGTGTACTGGCGCAGGCCGTTGATATAGAGCTCCACCTGCGAAGGCAGCGCGGCCGCCCCCAGGAAAGCCGGCAGCGGCGTGGTGGTGCGATAGGGCTGCAGCGCAAAATTGCGCGAGAGCTGGATGCCACCAATCCGCGTGGAGCGCGACCACGGCAGCGATGCCGTGGTGGTGTCGCCCACGCGAAGGGTCAGCATGTCATCGGGGAATGACTTGCTCCAGGTGGTGTCGAGCCGGACCGAGTCGTGCTGCCAGGTCTCGCCATCGAGGCGGGTGGCGCGCGTCATTTGCGTGCTGCTGAACACCGAGCTTCCGCTGAACGCGCGCAGTTCGGTCAGGGCGTTGAAGCTGGACGTGTTGTTGCGGCCCTGCGTGCCATAGAGGTCGTAGTTGAGCAGCAAACCGGGCGAAGCACTGGCCTTCGGCGCGATAACCGTCGACGTGTCAACCACCGTCGTCGGCAGGCGCAGCACATCGGCGGAAGCATTGATCGCGACGCTCTGGTTTGCGGCGTCGTACTTCACCTGCACCCCGGGAAGGCTCTTGAGCCTCACCGGATCGGACACGCCCGCCGGCAGCACGAAGCCCAGCTGCCGCAGCGTGGCGGCGCTGGCCCAGAGATCCCGGCCGCGCAGGCCGAAATGCACCAGCCCCTGGGGATTGCCGTTGAGGCTCAGTTCCAGATAGAGGTCACTGCCGCTAGGCCCGGAAAGGTCGCCTTCCGGGGCGGATGCGACCAGCCATGAGCCCGATCCAGCTGCGGCGCTCTGGGCCTGAGCAGCCAACGGCATCAGACCGGAAAGAAGCAGCAGTGGCAGCAGGCGCTCAGCGGACGCGTTGAAGCGGCGGGATTTTTTCCTGCGTCGCGTTGCCATTGATCTTCGTTTCCAGAACGCCGCCAGGAGCAAAGGCCTCCGCGGGTGTCTTCAGGGGCCAACGCATGCTCACGCCCGGCAGCACGTAGCCCATCAGGCCGGCATGCACCGAGGTGCGTCGGCCGGTGGCATCGACAAAATCCAGATCGGCAAGCTGGGCGTGCATGCCGCCGCTGTTGGCGACTTCGAGCACCGCCTGAGCACCTTCGCGGCGCAGCGACCACGTGAGCTGCGGCGCGGTCGGCTGAGCGCCAGCGGCTGCGGCTGCGACGAAGATGGGCACCGAATAGCGCAGCACGAGCTGCAGGCCCTTCTTTTCCTTCATTTCGACCGGTAGCTCGTCGATGACGACCCGGTACGAGCTTTCGACCGTCCCGGCGGGAACGCCGGTGCGGATGACGCGGATCAGCTGCCGCTCGGACGGGGCCAGTTGCACCATCGGCGGGCTCACGAGGAGCTCGCGCGAGGCCGTCAGCTTTTCGGTACCGCTCTCCTGCGACCAGTGATAGACCCGCACCTGGGCGTGCACGACGTCGTCGCCGGTGTTGCTGAGCCAAAGGCCATCGGCGTTCTGCGTGGCCTCAAGCGTCAGCGTGACCGGAGAAACCTGCAGTCCGCTCGCCGAAGCGACCGCATGCACGAAGGCAAGCGCGAGGACAACGGTGTAACGCAGCAGGTGGAGCATGGGCAATCGATCGATCAGTAGTTGACCTGGACGGTCACGGTGTCGAGGTAGGCGCCGGGCGTCACGTTGGCATTCGCGACCGTGGCATACACCGGGATCGTTTGCGCCGCGCCGGTGCCGGTGCCGGCCACGCCGTTGCCAACCGCGGTGGCCGTGGCGGTGCTGCCCCAGATCGGACCCGTCGAGCTCACCGAGTGGAGCTGGTAGGGAATGGTATCCGGGCCCGCCACCACAGGACTCATGAAGCCGGCGCCGGTGGTGCCGGTGGCGGCGGTGCTCGCGGGCAGCAGGCCGATGTAGTAGGGCGTCGACTTGGAGCAGGTCACGCTGATGTTGTTGCTAGCGGCCAGGCTGGTGGCGGTGGAATCCACCGTGCCGAAGTTGATGTTCGAAGTCGAACCCGCGGTGACCGAACAGGCCTTTGCCACGGTGATGAGGACCTGGAACGTGGCAGTGGCCGGGCTCGTGGCTGCCAGAACTGCGCTGGTGGCCGTGAGGGCAAGAATGGCTGCAAGGATGTAAGAAGGTTTTTTCATGAGGAGTACCTACAGATCAATGAAGAAGAGTAACTGAGGTCCAAAGTTCACAATTTTGGAAATGTGGATTTTAGTTAACAATTTATAAAAAGAGTGCGTCGATGTTACGTAAAGAGCCGAGGCCACCCGCCAATCCGTTGCGTTTTTGCGGATTTCTGTGACTTCTGTTACGAAACACATCTGCAGCGAAGCAGCTTTCTGAGGCCATCGCGCAACTCGACCGCTCTAGAACCAAACCGGTGCGCCCGCACTGGCACGTCGCTTGCATTACCTGACCACTTGCTCTGATTAAGCGGTCAAACATCATGTACGTGCTCTTCGCCTGCGACCATCCGGTCGAAACCAGCTTCCATGCTGCGCCGCACCAAGAGGTGCTGAATCTGCGCGCCGCCGCGTACGAGGTGGCATGAACGCTCCCGCCCTGCTCGACAACGTGCGTCTGCCGCGCTGGCTGCTGCCGGTGAACTGGCCGCAAGGCGACGGTGTGCCCGTGCTGGCGCGCATCGCGATCGAGGCCGGGCGCGTGCAGTCGGTGCGCCCTGCAATGGGGATCGACGTCCCGGCAACGGGCTGGGATCTCGCCGGCACGCTGGCGCTGCCCGGCTTCGTCGACGCCCACACGCACCTCGACAAGGCCTTTACCCTGCCGCGCATGAGGCAGGTGCAGCCCGGCCTGCTCGGTGCCATCGACGCGATGCTGAGCGACCGTGTGCACTGGACGCCCGCCGATGTGCGCGAACGCGCCGCGCGCGGCCTGCAGTGGGCTTGGGAATGCGGCACCACACACCTGCGTACGCACGTCGACTGGTGGGAGCCCGATACCGTGCCGATGGCCTGGCCGGTGATGGCCGAGTTGGCGCAGGAATGGGCTGGCAAGCTGCGGCTGGAACAGGTGAGCCTCATCAAGCTGCCGCTGTTCGAAGACGCGGCGCAGGCGATGCGGCTCGCGAAGCAGGTCAAGGCCACCGGGCCGCACGCGCTGCTCGGCGGCTTCGTGCACTCCACCAACTGGAGCGAGAGCGCGCTGCGCAACCTGCTGGTGTCGGCGCAGGCCTGCGACCTCGACATCGACCTGCATGTCGACGAAGAGCTCAACGCCTCGGCGGTCGGCCTGCAGACCACGGCCCGCATCCTGCGCGAGATCGGCTACGAAGGCCGCGTGGTCTGCGGCCACATCTGCGCGCTCGCGGCACAGCCCGAGGCGCAGGCCTTCGCCACGCTCGATGCGGTGGCGCGCGCGCCGATCACGGTGGTGTCGCTGCCCGCCACCAACCTGCTGCTGCAGGACGCCGTCACCGGCCGCACGCCGCGCCTGCGCGGCATCACGCTGGTGAAGGAAGCACGCGAGCGCGGCATTCCGCTGCTCTTCGCCAGCGACAACGTGCAGGACCCGTTCTGCCGCGTCGGCAGCTTCGACCCCGTCGAAGCGCTGGGCACGGCCGCGCTGGTGGCGCAGCTCGACGAGCCTTTCGACGAATGGTCGCAGGCGCTGTGCCGCGGCGACTGGCTGCGGCGCGAAGCCCCGGACGCCGAACCCACGCTGGTGGGCCAGGGAGCCGACCTCGTGCTCTTCACCCAGGCCGACCGCCACGGCTGGCCCTCGCGCACTGCCGGCCGCGTGGTGCTGCGGGAAGGCCGCGTCACGCACGGCGACCCGGCGCCCTTCGTTCCCCAATAACGACTCCCTCCACAAGGACTCTTCCATGCTCCACGGCTACATCCCGCCCCACCGCTTCCTGCCCTACCTGAGCTGGACCGAAATCGCCGCGCTGCCCGACCGCGAGAACACCGTCATCGTGCTGCCCTGCGGCGCGATCGAGCAGCACGGGCCGCACCTGCCCTGCTCGGTCGACAGCGTGATCTGCTCGGGCGTGATGGGCAAGGCGCTCGAAAAGCTCCCCGCCGAGGTGCGCGCCTTCGCGCTGCCGACCATCACCTACGGCAAGTCGGAGGAGCACCTGCACTTCCCCGGCACGATGACGCTGACCGGCACCACGCTGCTTTCGACCGTGATCGAGATCGGCGAGTCGGTCTACCGCTCAGGCTTTCGCAAGCTGTTGTTCGCCAACGGCCACGGCGGCCAGCCGCAGGTGCTCGAGATGGCAGCGCGCGAACTGCGCCTGCGTCATGGCGACTTCGTGGTGGTGCCGCACGGCGTGTCGCGCCTGCCGAGCGCAGCCAGCAAGCAGGTGAGCGAGCAGGAGAAGAAGCTCGCGATGCACGCCGGCCATTCCGAGACCGCGCTGATGCTCGCGCTCGCGCCCGAGACAGTGCACATGGAGCACGCGGTCGCCAACTTTCCGCCGCCCTTCCCGATCAAGCTGCTGTCGGCCGACGGCCGCCCGGCCTGCGCCTGGACCTCCCGCGACTTCGGCCCGAGCGGCGTGATCGGCGACCCCACCACCGCCACGCGCGAACAGGGCAAAGAGATCCTCGACACGCTCTCCGACAGCTGGGCACAGGCGCTGACCGAACTGCATGCGCTGCGTTGGGTGGTGCGCGAAGAAGCCACCTGGGAGCGTGGGCACCAGCAGGGCTTCATCCAGCAGAGCTTCGACCCCGCCTGAGCCTGTTTCTTGCAACGGCCCCTTCGCTTTTCTCGCTTCTTCAACTCCCCAGCCTTCGAGAGGTTCCCACCATGCGCTCCTTCGCACTGTCCGTCGCCGGCGCCGCCGCCATCGCTTTTCTCGCCACCGCGCCCGCGCAGGCCGAGGACAAGTTCACCTACATGACCAACTGGTACGCGCAGGCCGAGCACGGCGGCTTCTACCAGGCGCAGGCGCTGGGCATCTACAAGAAGTACGGCCTCGACGTGACCATCAAGATGGGCGGCCCGCAGGTCAACATCACGCAGATGATGGCCGCCGGCCAGGCCGACTGCATCATGGGTTCGAGCGACATCCAGATGATGCAGGTGCGCGAAGGCGGCGTGCCGGTGGTCAACGTGGCGGCCTTCTTCCAGAAGGACCCGCAGGTGCTGATCGCGCACGACGACGTCAAGAAGTTCGAGGACCTGAAGGGCAAGACGCTGCTGATCGGCGCGCAGGCCCAGCGCGGCTACTGGCCGTGGCTGAAGGCCAAGTTCGGCTTCACCGACGAGCAGACCCGCCCCTACACCTTCAACATCCAGCCCTTCGTGGCCGACAAGAACAGCGCGCAGCAGGGCTACCTGACCTCGGAGCCCTACGCCATCCAGAAGGCCGGCGTGAAGAGCACCGTGCTGATGTTCAGCGACCACGGCTTCCCGGCCTACGCGACCACCGTGTCGTGCATGGAGAAGACGGTGAAGGACCGCAGCAAGCAGGTCGCCGCCTTCGTGAAGGCCTCGGCCGAGGGTTGGAAGAGCTACCTCGCCGACCCGGCGCCGGCCAACGCCCTCATCAAGAAGGACAACCCCAACATGACCGACGACCAGCTGGCCTACAGCGTGGCCAAGCTCAAGGAGATGGGCATGGTCACCGGCGGCGACGCGGCCAAGCTCGGCATCGGCGTGATGACGGATGCGCGTGCGAAGGCCAGCTACGACTTCCTGGTGAGCGCGAAGCTGCTCGACCCCGCCAAGGTCGAACTCGCCAAGACCTACACGACCGAGTTCGTCAAGGACGCCAAGGTTCTGCCCTGAGTCTTCCGCTTCATGAATCGCATCGAACCCAACACCCTCGCGCCGCCAGCGGAGCCTGCCGTGCCCGCGGTGGAAGTGCTCTCGGCGGAGAAGACCTACCCCAACGGCACGCAGGCGCTGCTGCCGGTGGACCTGTCCATCGCCGAAGGCGAATTCGTCACGCTGCTCGGTCCCTCGGGCTGCGGCAAGAGCACGCTGCTGAAGATGGTGGCAGGCATGCTCGAACCCAGCGACGGCCGGCTGCTGGTGTGGCGCAAGCCGGTGGCGCAGATCCAAAGCTGCCCGCACAAGCTGTCGTTCGTGTTCCAGTCGCCCACGCTGATGCCGTGGGCGAGCGTGCAGACCAACGTGCGCCTGCCGCTGGACCTGGCCGGCGTGCCGCGCAAGGAAGCCGATGCGCGGGTGACGGAATCGCTCGCGCTGGTGGGGCTCGAAAAGTTTGCCGATGCGCTGCCGCGCGCGCTCTCGGGCGGTATGCAGATGCGCGTGTCGATCGCGCGCGGCCTCGTCACGCAGCCCGACCTGCTGCTGATGGACGAGCCCTTCGGCGCGCTCGACGAGATCACTCGCCACAAGCTCGATGCCGATCTGCTGGAGCTGTGGCGCAAGAAGAAGCTCACGGTGATCTTCGTGACGCACTCGATCCACGAGGCGGTGTTCCTGTCGAGCCGCGTGGTGATGATGGCGGCGCGGCCGGGTCGGGTGGTGGAAGAGCTCCGCATCGACGAGCCCTATCCGCGCAGCGCCGATTTCATGGTGACGCCCGAATTCGCACGCTACGCGAAGCAGCTGCAGGACAGCCTGCTGCGCGCCAGCAGTGCCGATGAGGAGACCGCGCGATGAAGAAGACAGTCAAACCTCTGCTGAGCCAGCCGCGCGTGCAGCGCGTGCTCTACCCGGTGCTGATCGGCGTGGTGCTGGTCGCGCTGTGGCAGTGGATGGTGGTGGCGATGGAGCTGCCGCCCTACCTCGTGCCCTCGCCCTACCTGATGATGCAGACGCTGGTGACCGACTGGGCGCCGCTGGGCAATGCGCTGCTGGTCACGCTGAAGATCACGGTGCTGTCGTTCCTGCTGGCCACGGTGGCGGGCGTTCTGGTCTCGTTCCTGTTCGTGCAGAGCAAGCGCATCGAGACCGCGCTCTTTCCGTACGCGGTGCTGCTGCAGGTGACGCCCATCGTGGCGGTCGCGCCGCTGATCATCATCTGGGTGAAGAACCCGGTGGCCGCCATGACGGTGTGCGCGGCGCTGGTGGCGCTGTTCCCCATCATCAGCAACACCACGCTCGGCCTGCGCAGCATCGACCCCGACCTGCAGAGCTACTTCAAGCTGAACCGCGCCACGCGCTGGCAGCAGCTGGTGCGGCTGCGCATTCCGAGCGCGCTGCCGTATTTCTTTGGCGGGCTGCGCATCTCCAGCGGCCTCGCGCTGATCGGCGCGGTGGTGGCGGAGTTCGTCGCGGGCACGGGCGGTTCCGGCGCGGGGCTGGCCTACCAGATCCTGCAGGCGGGCTTCCAGCTGAACATCCCGCGCATGTTCGCCGCGCTGCTGCTCATTTCCCTCACCGGTGTCGCGCTCTTCGTGCTGATGGCCTGGCTCACCAAGGTGGCGCTGGGCTCCTGGCATGCGAGCGAACTTTCCCAGGATTGAACTTGACCATGAATGCTCCCGTTTCCGCCATCGAGCAATTGCTGCTCGAACTGCCCGACCTCGACTGGATCAGCGATGAGAGCCGCGTGACGCGGCTGTCGCAAGACTTTTCCTGGTTCAGCCCCGTGCTCAACCGCCAGCTCAAGGACAAGCGCGCCGACGTGGTCGTGCGCCCGCGCACCGAGGAAGAGATCCGCACCGTGGTGGGCGCCTGCGCGCGCCGCGGCGTGCCGATCACCATCCGCGGCAGCGGCACCGGCAACTACGGCCAGACGACGCCGCTGGCCGGCGGCGTGGTGCTCGACATGACGGGCTACAACAGCTGCCTGTGGGTGCGGCCCGGCGTGGCGCGCGCGCAGGCCGGCATTCGCCTGGGCGAGTTGGAAAAGCAGGCCAAGCCCATGGGCCAGGAGCTGCGCTGCGTGCCGTCGACCTATCGCAGCGCGACGCTGGGCGGCCTCTTCGGCGGCGGCTTCGGCGGCGTGGGCTCGATCAACTACGGGCCGCTGGGCGCACCGGGCAACGTGCTCGGCATCCGCGCGATGAGCATCGAGGCGGAGCCGCAGGTGGTCGAGCTGCGCGGCGCCGAGGCGATGCGCATGCACCATCTGTGGGGCACCAACGGACTGGTGCTGGAACTGGAAATTGCCCTGGCACCCGCGCATCCATGGCTGGAGACGCTGGTCACTTTCGACAACTTCGGGGGCGCACTGCACTTCGCCGACAAGCTCGCGAACGCGCCGGGCATCGTGAAGCGCGAAGTGGCGTTCTTCGCCGCGCCCATCTCGGACCACCTGGCGCAACTCGCGGCGCACCTGCTGACGGGCTGCCACACGGTGCTGTCGCTGGTGGCGGAATCGTGCGAGCCCGCGCTGCTGCAACTGGCCGAGGCGCACGGCGGCACGGTGAGCTACCGCAAGACGGCGGCCGAGGTGCAGAAGAGCAACCGCACGCTGATGGAGTTCACCTGGAACCACACGACGCTGCACGCGCTCAAGATCGATCCGACGCTGACCTACCTGCAGAGCGGCTTCGTACCGGGCCGGCATGTCGAGCAGGTGATCGAGATGGAAAAGCTGCTGAGCGGCGAGGTGATGATGCACCTGGAGTTCATCCGCAACGTTGCGGGCCTCATGACCTGCAGCGGACTGCAGCTGGTGCGCTTCAGCACCGAGGAGCGGCTGCAGGAGATCATGCGCATCCACCGCGAGCACAACGTGCACATCAACAACCCGCATGTGAACATCGTGGAAGACGGCAAGGCCGGCGGGCCGCTGCCGCCCGAGGTCATCGCGGTGAAGAAACGCTTCGATCCGATGGGGCTGCTGAATCCCGGCAAGCTGCGCGACTGGCCGGTGAAGGGCGCACGGGTCGCCTGAGGCTCAATCGCGGCGGCGGCGGCGCAGCACAAAGGCTGCGGCCACGATGGCCATCGCCAGCAGCCACAGCGGCCACAGACCGAAAGGCGCGACCCAGCGCGCATACGGCGTGAGGCCACGCCGGCCTTCGACGCTGGCTTCGAGCACGCCGCGCGTGAGGCGCGGCAGTTCGTGCGTCACGCGGCCGTCGGCATCGATCACCACGGTCGCACCGGTATTGGTGGAGCGCACCATCGGCCGCGCGAATTCGAGCGCGCGCATGCGCGAGATCGACAGGTGTTCGTCGATGGCCACCGTGTCGCCGAACCATGCGATGTTGCTCACGTTGAGCAGGATGGTGGGGGCCGTGGCCTCGTCCGTGAAGTTCGCCCCGATCTCGTCGCCGAACAAGTCTTCGTAGCAGATGTTCGGTGCGATGCGCTGGCCCTGCCAGACGAACGGCGCCTGCGCGAGCCCGCCGCGTGCGAAGTCGCCGAGCGGGATGTTCATCATCTGGATGAACCAGCGGAAGCCCGGGGGAATGAATTCGCCGAAGGGCACCAGGTGGTGCTTGCTGTAGACGTAGGGCCGCGCGGCGCCGGGCTGGAAGCCGAGCACTGCATTGCTGTACGTGCCCTGCCCTCCCATCGGCAGGCCGACGATGGCGGCCTGCGTGCCCTGGCTGTAGCGCGCCTCGATCATTTCGAGATAGCCGGCCGGCAACTGCTGCGGCAGGAGCGGCAAGGCAGTCTCGGGCGTCACGACGAGCGATGCCTTGGCGTCGCGCAATTGCTCGCCGTACCAGCGCAGCGCGGTTTCGATGCCGCCGCCGGGAATGAATTTCTCGTCCTGCGGGATGTTGCCTTGCAGGAGTGCCAATTGAAGGTTGCCCGCCGAGCCCTTGGCACCTTGTACGTCACTGCGCAGCGGCGCAACCAGTTGCGGCGCTGCGAACACGAGCGCGATCAGCACCAGGCCTTGCACGAGCTCGGCGACGCGCGGCGGCCGATGCAGCACGACCAGCGCAACGACCAGCGCCGCTGCGGCACCGATGCCGTAGACACCGACCCACGGCGCCAGCGCGGCCAGCGGACCTTCGACATGCGCATAGCCGCCGGCGCCCCACGGGAAACCCGTGAACCAGCTGCCGCGCACGAGCTCGGCCAGCGTCCACAGCGCCGCGAAGACGAGCGCGCCTGTCACCCGCCCCTGCGGTCCGCGAACAACGAACCACGCAGCCGCGACCGCGTAGTACAGCCCGAGCGCCGCGGCCAGTGCCAGCACGGCGATGGCCGCGAGCGGCGCCGGCAGCCCGCCATAGGTGTGCATCGAAATGAAGAGCCACCAGAAGCTGCCGGTGAGCCAGGCGGTCGAGAACAGCCAGCCATGCAGGCCGGCGCGACGCCAGCCCGCGCCCTGCGCGCGCAGGCCGTCGAGCAGCCACACGAACGCACCGAGCGACATCAGCTGCAGCCACCACAGCGGCTTGCCGCCCACGGGCGAGGCCATCGAAAGCGCCTGCGCGAGCCCGGCGGCACCGAAGCCGAGCAGGCGGAACAGGTTGGCGGAAGGAGAAGCCGGCGCGCCGCGCATCAGTCGGCCGCGTCGCCGCCGCGGGCCGGGGACACCTTGAACCAGCGCACCGCGCCGCCCTTGGTGTGCAGCACCACGAAGTCGAAGCCGCCGATGGCGTGGTGCTCGCCGCGCTTGGGCACGTGGCCCATCTCGTGCGCGATCAGGCCGCCGATGGTGTCGAAGTCTTCGCTCAGCTGTTCTTCGTCGAACACGATGCCGAAGGCCTCGGCCACGCGCTCGATGGGCGTGTCGCCCGAGACGCGGTAGGTGTGGTCGGCCAGGCCGAAGATGTCGCCTTCGTCCTCGGCGATGTCGAACTCGTCCTCGATCTCGCCGACGATCTGCTCGAGCACGTCCTCGATGGTGATGAGGCCGGCCACGCGGCCGAACTCGTCGATCACGATCGCCAGGTGGTTGCGGTTGCCGCGGAACTCGCGCAGCAGGTCGTTCAGGCCCTTGCTCTCGGGCACGAAGGTGGCCGGGCGCAGCAGGGCGCGGATGTTGAGGCCCGGCGCGCGCTGCAGCTTGAGCAGGTCTTTCGCGAGCAGGATGCCGATGATGTTTTCTTTCTCGCCCTCGTACACCGGGAAGCGCGAGTGCGCGGTGTCGATGATGAGGTGCAGCAGCGCGTCGAACGGTGCGTCGATGTTCACCAGGTCCATGCGCGGCGCGGCAACCATCACGTCGCCCGCGGTCATGTCGGCCATGCGCAGCACGCCTTCGAGCATCACGCGCGATTCGGCACCGATCACCTCGTTGTCCTCGGCATCGGCCAGGGTTTCGATCAGCTCGTCGCGCGAGTCGGGACCGGGGTGGATGAATTCGGCGAGCTTCTGGAGAAAGCCGCGCTTGTCTTCCCGTTCGACGGGAGCGCGTTCAGGGTGAGGGTCGGCCACTGCGGGAGGGCTTAGTTGAGGAAAGGCAAGGATACCGGATTGCGTGTGACACGCTCTACCGCATGGCCCCCCGCCAGCCGTTGGGCCCGCCGCCAGGCCTCAGGGGGCGGACTTCTTGCGGGCATCACGCATGCCGCTGCGCACTTCCTGCACGCTCGCCAGGAAGGCCCAGAACTGCTTGGCACGGCTCTTGAGCGCGAAGTCGACCGCGGCGTAGTGCTCCAGGGCGATCTCGCTCATGCGGCTGTCGAAGGTGGCGCTGGGCAGTTCGAGGTGGGCCTCGGCCTCCGAGCCGCTGCGCACCACCGTCGCGCCGGCGTTGCGGGCGATTTTCAGCATGGCGGCGTTTTCGCTGAGCGCATGGATGAAGAGCATGCCCACGCCTTCGTTGCGGGCCACGACCACGGCGCGCTCGAACAGGCGGGCGCCGTAGCCCCGGCCGCGAGCATGCGCCGAGACCGACACGCCGAATTCGGCGCAGTCGCTGTGCTGGTCGCCGGGCGCGAAGGCCAGGTGCGCCATCGCGATCAGGTCGAGGCGGCGGTTGTAGATGCCGAAGAGTTCATCGCGCTCGAAGTCGAGACCGTCGACGTAACTCTGGACCTGCTCGTCGCCCGCCGCATAGCCGAAGCGCAAATAGCGGTCGTGCGGGGAGAGTTCGAGCAGGTGGCGAGCGATGCGCTCGCGTTCGCGCGGGCCGATCGAGCGGATCGGCACCATGACGGGTTGAGGCGCGCTGACTGCGCGTGGTTGCGCCTCAACCATCGGCGCTTTCAGGAAAGAGCCGAGGCCGAGAGACGCTTTGAGAAGGGTCTTGGCGGTAAGCATGGCTCGAATGTAAGGGTTTTCCCTTAAACAACAAGTCCACAGGGTCAATCACGGGACACATTTGTGTCCTAGTACCAAGCTGCGTGGCGCTGGCGCAACCGCAATGTGGCTAAACCGGCACAGCTGTGGTGGCCTTGACACGGTCGAGCACGAAGCTGGTCTTGCAGTCCTCCACGCTCGGATGCTTCAGCAGTGTGTCCATGATGAAGCGGCTGTAGTGGGCCATGTCGGCCACGACCACCCGCAACAGGTAGTCCATGTCGCCGGTGAGGGCCGCGCATTCGACCACCTCGGGCCATGTCTGCACGCTTGCGCGGAACAGGTCCATCGGGTTGCGCTTGTGGCTCTCGGTGTGCTTTTCGAGTCGCACATTGAGATAAGCGGTCAGCCCCAGGCCGATGGCTTCGGGCTGGACCAGCGCGACGTAGCGGTCGATCACCTTGTGCTCTTCGAGCCGCTTGACCCGCCGCAGCACGGCGCTGGGCGACAGGCTGACCTGCTCCGCGATCTGGTCGTAGGTGGCACGCCCATCTGCTTGCAGCGTGCGCAAAATCAGCCTATCGATCTTGTCCAGTGCTTCCATGTCGCCATTCTTGCAGTTTTATTGCGCAATGGCCATCCCGAGCGCCCGGAAACGCAGAAAACCTGAGAGGCATCCGCCCTACATTGCATGACCGGCCGATTTCGCGCCTTATTCATCCAGCCCCACCTACCGGAGACCGCACATGAGCCATGCCGACGCACCCGCCTTCACGCCCTGGGAGAACCCCATGGGCACCGACGGCTTCGAATTCATCGAGTACGCGGCACCCGATCCGGCCGCCATGGGCAAGGTGTTCGAGCGCATGGGCTTCAAGGCGGTGGCGAAGCACCGCCACAAGAACGTGCTGCTGTACCGCCAGGGCACCATCAACTTCATTCTGAACGCGGAGCCCGATTCCTTCGCGCAGAAGTTCGCGCGCGAACATGGCCCGAGCGTCTGCGCCATCGCCTTCCGCGTGCAGGACGCCAAGCAAGCCTACGAGCGCGCCACATCACTCGGCGCATGGGGCTTCGCCGACAAGGCCGGCCCCGGAGAGCTGAACATCCCCGCCATCAAGGGCATCGGCGACAGCCTGATCTACCTGGTGGACCGCTGGCCCGGCAAGAATGGGGCGAAGCCCGGCGACATCGGCAACATCGGCTTCTACGACGTGGACTTCGAGGCGCTGCCGGGCGTGTCGTCGCAAGACGCGCTGGCGCGCAAGGGCAACGGCCTGACCTACATCGACCACCTGACGCACAACGTGTACCGCGGCCGCATGGACGTGTGGGCCAACTTCTACGAGAAGCTCTTCAACTTCCGCGAGGTGAAGTACTTCGACATCGAAGGCCAGGTGACGGGTGTGAAGAGCAAGGCCATGACCAGCCCCTGCGGCAAGATCCGCATCCCGATCAACGAAGAAGGCAAGGAACAGGCCGGCCAGATCCAGGAGTACCTGGACATGTACAAGGGCGAGGGCATCCAGCACATCGCCATGGGCTCGGACAACCTGTACGAAAGCGTCGACGCGCTGCGCGCCAACGACGTGACGCTGCTGGACACCATCGACACGTACTACGAGCTGATCGACAAGCGTATTCCCGGGCACGGCGAAAGCGTGGCCGAACTGAAGAAGCGCAAGATCCTGATCGACGGCAAGAAGGACGCGCTGCTGCTGCAGATTTTCAGCGAGAACCAGTTGGGCCCGATCTTCTTCGAGTTCATCCAGCGCAAGGGCGACGACGGTTTCGGCAACGGCAACTTCAAGGCGCTGTTCGAGAGCATCGAGCTCGACCAGATGCGCCGCGGCGTGCTGAGCGCCGCAAAATAAGGGCTTCATTCTTCTTTCTTATTGCCCAGGAGCCCGGTATGCGCAGTTGCATGTCTTCGATCGGTTTGACCTTCATCGCGGCGGCAGCCGCCGTTCTTTCGGGTTGCGCCATGGCGCCGGCGAGCACGCCGGTGGCCGGCTCGCACCTCGATGCCGTGCAGAAGGCGGCGGTGCTGCGCATCTGCACGCCGGGCGACTACAAGCCCTTCAGCTTCCAGAAGGCTGAGGGCGCCTTCGAGGGCATCGACGTCGACCTGATGACGGGCTTCAGCGCCAGCCTGGGCGCGAAGCCCGAGTGGGTCAAGACCACCTGGGCCAACCTGCTGCCCGACCTGAACGCCGGCAAGTGCGACATCGCCGTGGGCGGCGTGTCGGTCACCACCGACCGGCAGAAGCGGGCCTTCTTCAGCACGCCCTACATGGTCAACGGCAAGACGCCCATCGCGCGCTGCGCCGACGTGGCCAAGTACCAGAGCGTGGCCGCCATCGACAAGCCGTCGGTGCGCGTCATCTTCAACCCGGGCGGCAGCAACGAGCGCTTCGCCCGGGCCAATTTCAAACAGGCCAAGCTCACGCTGCACGGCGAGAACGTGACGATCTTCGACGAGATCCTCGCCAACCGCGCGGACGTGTTCGTGACCGAAGCGGCCGAGGCCATCACGCAGCAGAAGCTCAAGCCGGGCCTGTGTGCGGTCAATCCCGACAAACCGCTGCAGTACGGCGAAATGGCCTGGATGCTCCCGCGCGACGACGTTGCCTTCAAGTCATACGTCGACCAGTGGCTGCATCTGCAGCAGGCCGGCGGCGACTTCCAGCGCACGATGGACCGCTGGCTCAAGTAACTCTCAAGAATCGTTTCTCATGGACACTCCTGCCGCCGCCGTTGTCACCCCCGCCGTCTACGGCGCTTCCGACCGCCCGCCTCGGGGCGACTATTCGCGCGGCGGCAAGGTGATGGCCGACTACACCTGCCCGCAGGACTGGGCCAGCTATACAGAGGCCGACCACGACACCTATCGCCGGCTCTACGAGCGCCAGGAGGCGCAGTTACCGGGGCTGGCCTGCGACGCCTTCATCAAGTCGCTGCCGTCGCTCGGCGTGAAGGACCGCATTCCGCGCTTCGAGGAACTCAACGAGCGGCTGCATCGCGCGACCGGTTGGGAGATCGTCGCGGTGCCGGGGCTGATTCCGGAGCTGCCGTTCTTCACGCTGCTGGCGAACCGCAAGTTCCCGGTGACCGACTGGATCCGCAAGCCAGAGGAGTTCGACTACATCGTCGAGCCCGACGTGTTCCATGACCTGTTCGGCCACGTGCCGATGCTGTTCGACCCGACCTTCGCCGACTACGTGCAGCGCTACGGCGCGGGCGGCATCAAGGCGCACGAACTGGGCGCCGGCGAGAAGCTCGCGCGGCTTTATTGGTACACGGTGGAGTTCGGGCTGATCCGCCAGCCGGACGGCCTGCGCGCTTACGGCGCCGGCATTCTGAGCTCGGTGGGCGAACTGAAGCACGCGGTGCTCAGCGATGAGCCGCACCGGCTGCCGCTGGACCTGCTGCGCACCATGCGCACGCGCTACAAGATCGACACCTACCAGGCCAACTACTTCGTGATCGACAGCTTTGCGCATCTGTTCGACCTTACGGCGCCCGACTTCACGGCGCTGTACGAGTCGCTGGCGGTTGCGACCGACATCGAAGCCGGAGTGCTGCTGCCGGGCGAATCGGGCAAGGCCTGAATTTCTGAGGGCTGCGCCGCGCAGCTATCGCGCGCGCGACAGCACACGTCCGCTCCCTAGGACAAGCCCGCTGGCGGCGAAGGCGCACTGCCTCCCACAATCCGCGCCAAAGGAGCTTGCATGCAGACATCCGCGCGACAGAACTATCCGGCCGGCGTACCGCACGAGATTCATCCCGAGCAGTACCGTTCCTTGCCTCACATGTTCGACGAGGCCTTTGGCCGCTACGCCGACAGGCCGTTCTCGGTCTGCATGGAGCGCTGGATGTCCTATGGCGAACTCGACACGCTGTCGAAGGCGCTGGGCGCCTGGCTGCAATCGCTCGGACTGGAGCCGGGTGCGCGCGTAGCCATCATGCTGCCCAATATTCCGCAGTTCGCGGTCACCATGTGCGGCGTGCTGCGCGCGGGCTATACGTGCGTCAACGTCAATCCGCTGTACACCGCGCGGGAGCTGGAACACCAGCTGAAGGACTCTGGCGCGACGGCGATCGTCATCCTCGAGAACTTCGCGGCAACGCTAGAGAAGGTGATCGAGCGCACGCCCGTGAAGCATGTGGTCGTGACGGCGATGGGCGATCTGCTGGGCGGGCTGTATGGCGCATGGATCACGATGGCAGTGCGTCATCTGGCGAAGATCGTGCCGGCGTACAAGCTGCCGCTGAGCGATGGACGCACGGTCACGCCGTTCACTCAGGCGATCTCGGAGGGCCGAGGCCGCATGCTGGGGCCCGACCGCAGCACGCTCGATTCGATCGCGTTCCTGCAGTACACGGGCGGGACGACCGGCCTCTCGAAGGGCGCGGTGCTGACCCATCGCAACATCGTTGCGGCCACTCTGCAGGCGGAGGCCTGGTTCACACCTGCGCTGTCGCGCGCGGGCGATCTGGCGAAGGTCAACAGCATCGCGGCGCTGCCGCTGTATCACATCTTTGCGCTGACGCTGTGCTTGCTGGTGATCCGCCAGGGCTCGCACATGACGCTGATCCCGAACCCGCGCGACTTCAACAAGTTCATCGCGGTACTGAAGAAGCGGCCATTCCACATGCTGCCGGCAGTGAACACGCTGTTCAATGCACTGCTGATACACCCGGAGTTCAAGTCGATCGATTTCTCCACGCTGTTCGTGTCGCAGGCGGGAGGCATGGCGGCATCGGAAGGTACCGCGCGCAAGTGGTTCGAGGCCACGGGCTGCCCGATGATCGAAGGCTGGGGGATGAGCGAAACCTGCGCCATCGGGACCAACAACCCGGTGTCGAATACCGAGTTCACCGGGACGATCGGCTTGCCTTTGCCAAGCATCGAGATCGCAATCAAGGACGACGATGGCAATTCGCTGCCGGCAGGCCAGCCGGGTGAGCTTTGCATCAAGGGACCGAACGTGATGACGGGCTATTACAACCAGCCCGCCGAGACGGCGGCGGCCTTCACCGCCGATGGCTTCATGCGCACCGGCGATATTGCGGTGATGCAGGAAGACGGCTACAGCCGCATCGTCGACCGCAAGAAGGACATGATTCTGGTGAGCGGCTTCAACGTGTTCCCCAACGAACTCGAGAACGTGATTTCCCTGTGCCCAGGGGTCGTGGAATGCGCGGCGGTGGGCGTCCCGGACGAGAAGCAGGGCGAGGCCATCAAGGTCTTCGTCGTCCGCAGGGACCCGGCGCTGACTGAAGACGCAGTGCTGCAGTACTGCCACTCGCAGCTCACGGGCTACAAGCGGCCGAAGCACATCGAATTCAGGGAATCGCTGCCGAAGACCAACGTGGGAAAGATCTTGCGCCGCGAACTGCGCACCAGTGCGGGCGCCTGAATGAGCCATTCGTCGGCGAGTGCCGGGCTGCCAGCGAATGTCGTGGTGTTCGAGCGGGGTTGGCTGTCTTCGAACAATGTTCTGTTCGTCGGCAGCGAAGAAACCGCGGTGGTCGACACGGGGTATGCAACGCATGCTGAACAGACGCTGGCGCTGGTCGAGTCGGTGCTGGGGGAACGGCCACTCGATCTCATCCTGAATACGCATCTCCACAGCGACCATTGCGGTGGGAATGCCGCATTGCAAGAACGCTATCCGTTGGCTCGTACGGAAATCCCTCCCGGCGAAGCTGGCTTGGTGGAACGCTGGGATCAAAGCGGCCTGAGTTTCTTGGCGACGGGGCAGACGTGCCGCAGGTTCCGTTTTACGGGGCTGCTGCGGCCCGGGACGGAACGCATGCTCGGCGATCGGTCGTGGCAAGTGCATGCGGCACCCGGCCACGATCCCCATTCGATCATTCTGTTCGACGCAGCGTCACGGACACTGATTTCGGCGGATGCCCTGTGGGAGAACGGATTTGGTATCGCTTTCCCCGAACTGGCCGGTGAGCCGTCGTTCAAAGATGTAGGCGCCACGTTGGATCTGATCGAAACGCTTGCTCCCCGGCAAGTGATTCCAGGGCATGGCGCTGTATTCGACGATGTCGGCAAAGCTCTGTCTGTAGCGCGTCGCCGGCTCGACGGTTTGCAGCGCGATCCGGTGAAGCATGCACGTCACGCCATCAAGGTACTGATGAAATTCAAGCTGCTGGAGGTGCAGTCGATCTCTTTTGCGGATTGGCAGGCGTGGCTGCGAGGCGCTGCATACATCGACGTGATCCGATCACGCTTTTTCAGCGCGATTGAATTGGATCAATTGGCGGGGGACATCCTGGCGGAGCTGGTTGCGGCCGGCGCGGCAGAGATGAGCACATTTGGCGTCCGCAATATCTAGCACGCTCTTTATTCGTCTTCCAGTCCCCCAAAGCAAAAAACCCCAGTC
>NZ_AKIW01000080.1:0-18240 GCF_000282635.1 Variovorax sp. CF313 | reverse complement strand
GAAGCCTGGGGGCGAGCCCTACTTCCAGGCGCCGTCGTGCGCGGCACTCGCTTCGTCGACGAGTGCCGGCCCGATGCATTCGATCGGGTGTGGCGAGGCGCGGAACACATCGCGGCACGACAGCTCGGCATCGCGCTGGTCCTGCCGCTCGCCGCGGAACACGCGCAGGCGCTCGGCATCGATGCCGAACACCACGCGGCCGATGTTCGACCAGAAGATCGCGCCGGCGCACATCACACAGGGTTCGCCCGAGGCATAGAGCGTGGCGCCCGCGAGTTCCTCGCGCGGGAGCTTGCGCTCGGCCAGCGCGCGCAGCGCATTGATTTCTGCATGCGCCGTGCAGTCGCCGGTCTCGGCATTGCTGTTGCCGGCTTCGGCCAGCACTTCGCCGGCGGCCGAGACGATGACGCAGCCGAAGGGGCGGTTGCCCCGGCGGCGCGCCGCGTGCGACCAGACGATGGCCTTGCGCAGATAGCGGCCGTCGCGTTCATCGAGTGCTGTTTCGGCGGGATAGATGACGGTGTGGGTGTCGCTGTGGAAATTCATGCTTTGGGAAGGGAGCGTTCGATGCGCAATGGAAGCATCGAAGTATTGAAGATGGCGTCGGACGCGGGCTTGATCTTGAGGCCGAAGACATCGGCCACTTCGTCGACCTGCTGTTCGAGCAAGAGCTTCCGGATGTCGCCGAGGCCATGATCGCGCGTGTCGGCCGCACCCACGTACTGCGCGGTGATGCCCCAGCGCTCGAGTTCGATTTTCTCATCGAGGATGGGCTCGCGCTGGCGCATGGCCGCGATGCTCGGCGCCGGATTGGAAAAAGTCTCGACGATGGCGCGGTTGCTCGCGCGCAGGAAGGCCGCGACCACCTTCGGGTTCTGCGCGATGAGATTGCTGCCTGCAAGGATCGCGTTGCCGTACAGGTTGACGCCAGCGTCGGCGTACTTGAGCACCGACAGTTCCTCGGGCTTCATGCGCGCGAACAGCGACACGGCCGAGTCGTGGAAGTAGGTGGCGGCATCGACGTCGCCACGCACCATCACGTTGTCGCGCGCGCTGAAGTCGGTGGTCTGCCACTGGAAGGCGTCGGCGCGCATACCCTGCTTGCGCGCGACCAGGGGCCATGCACGGCGGGTCGATTCGACGGCGGCGGCCGCCACCTTCTTGCCCGCGAGGCTCTTGAAATCGCCGGTCACGCCGCGGTCCTTGCGGCCGATGATCGCGAACGGTGCGCGGTTGTAGTACTGGTACACGGCCTGCACCATCGGCGTGCCGGGGTTCTGCGCATTGAACTCGACCAGCGAACTGATGTCGCCCAGGCCGAGCTGGTAGACGCCGCTGGCGATGCGGGTGATGGAGGCCACCGAGCCGGCGCCGGTGTCGATGCTCACGTCGAGCCCCTCGTCCCTGTAGTAGCCCTTGGTCTGCGCGAGGAAGAAGGGCGCGGTCTGGCCGTTGATGCGGAAGTCGAGCGTGAACTTGAGCGGGGTGAGCCTGGCGCCGCCCTGCGCGAAGACGGCGGGAGCGGCAAGGGTGGCGGCGCTGGCCGCGAGGAAGGATCGGCGTTGCATGTGGGGCCTCGGAAGCTTCGGTTCTTGAATCCCTCCGCAAAAATGCGGCAGGCGTTTCAAGAGCAATTTCCGGGCGGGCGCACGTTCGTGGTGCGTGCGCTGCTGAACGCTTCTACTCTTGCGGTGGGTCATGCACGACGCATGCCAAGGGATTTTGCTCGGGCATTGCAAGGGAAAACGTGCGCCGACCAGGAAGCCGCGCCACAATCCGGGCGCGCAATTTGCAAGGCAGGTTGCGCAGAGTAGAAGCGTTCAGCCACGCGACGGTTCCCGTCGATGGTGGGAAATTGCTCTTTCAGTTCGTCCCCCACACGACCACCGAAGGAGTCCGCGCATGCTCGTCACCCAACAACCCGTCTTCCGCAAGTTCTGGCATGCCGTCATGCCGCTCACCGAACTGGCCGGCGGCCCGAAGCCTTTCAGGCTGCTGGGCGAAGACATCGTTCTCTTCATCGACGCCGACGGCCAGCCCGCGGCGCTGCGGGACCGCTGCTGCCACCGCACCGCGAAGCTCTCGAAGGGCTGGTGCGTGGACGGAGAGGGCCGGACCTGCGGCACCGGCGCCATCCAGTGCGGCTACCACGGCTGGACCTACGACCGCAGCGGCCAGGTCATCCGCATTCCGCAGTACGAGCCCGACCGCAAGATCTCGCCCGAGTACCGCACCACGGCCTACCGCTGCACGGCGCGCTATGGCTATGCGTGGGTGGCGCTCGAGGAGCCCATTGCCGACATCCCGGCCATTGCGGAGTTCGACGACCCGGGCTACCGCACGATCTTCCAGTTCTACGAAGAGTGGCAGACCAGCCCGATGCGCGCGCTGGAGAATTCCTTCGACAACTCGCACTTCAGCTTCGTGCACCGTGCCACCTTCGGCGTGGCCGCGAGCCCGAAGCCGAGCAAGTACGAACTGGTGGAGAACGAGTCGGGCTTCTACGCGGAGACGGTCATCGATGCGGCCAACCCGGTGAAGTTCCATGCGATCAGCGGCGTGACCGATCCGATCACCACGCGCCACATGCGCAACGCGTATTACCTGCCGTTCTCGCGCCGGCTCGACATCGAGTACCCGAGCGGCGTGCGCCACATCATCATCAACTGCTTCACGCCCATTGACGACGGCCGCATGCAGCTGTGCCAATGGCTGTTCCGCAACGACACAGAGTCTGACTGCACGGCGCAGATGCTGATCGACTTCGACGACGCGGTGACGCGCGAGGACAAGGACATCCTCGAATCGACCGACCCCGATGCGCTGGTCGATACGCGGCGGCGCGGCGTGGAGTATTCGATGGAATCGGATCGGCCCGGCATGCTGATTCGCAAGCACCTGATGCAGCTGCTGGCGAAGCATGGCGAGGCGGAGGTTTATCGCGGCATGAGCAGTGCCGTGATTCCGATTGCAAAGGCCGCCTGAGCGGCCTCCGCATCAAGCCGGGGCAGTCGCCGGGTTCGGGCGCGTTGCGTGCGACGAGCCCTGTTCGTAGCGGTCCATCGCAAGGCCATCGGTGCGGATCTCCGGGCGCTGGCCCATCACCATGTCGGAGATCAGCTTGCCCGAGCCGCAGGCCATGGTCCAGCCCAGCGTGCCGTGGCCGGTGTTGAGGAACAGGTTGGCATAGCGCGTGCCGCCGACGATGGGCGTGCTGTCGGGCGTCATCGGGCGCAGGCCGGTCCAGAAGCTGGCGCGGGGCACGTCGCCGCCGGGGAACAGGTCGGTCACCACCTTCTCGAGCGTGGCGCGGCGTGCAGGGTTCAGGCGCAGGTCGAAGCCGCCGAGCTCGGCCATGCCGCCCACGCGGATGCGGTTGTCAAAACGCGTGACGGCCACCTTGTAGGTCTCGTCGAGCACCGTCGATTGCGGCGCGAGCGATTCGTCGAGCAGCGGCACGGTCAGCGAATAGCCCTTGACCGGGTACACCGGGATGTCGAGGCCCAGCGAGGCGATGGCGGCGCGCGAGTAGCTGCCGAAGGCCATCACGTAGCGGTCGGCCGTGAGGATCTTGCCGGCGGTGGTGCGCACGCCGGTGATGCGGCCGCCGTCGGTTTCCAGCGCGTCGATGGTCTGGCCGAAGCGGAAGTCGACGCCCAGGCCGCGGGCGATCTCGGCGAGGCCGCGCGTGAACAGGTGGCAGTCGCCGGTTTCGTCGTTGGGCAGGCGCAGGCCACCCGTGAGGCGGTCGCGCGCGCCGGCCAATGCGGGCTCGACGCGGGCGAGGGCGTCGCGGTCGAGCAGTTCGTAGGGCACGCCGCATTCCTCGAGCACCGCGATGTCGCGCTGCACCGCGTCGAGCTGGGCCTGCGTACGGAACAGCTGCAGCGTGCCGCCGGTGCGCTGCTCGTACTGCAGGCCGGTGTCGGCGCGCAATTGCTGCAGGCAGCCGCGGCTGTATTCGGCCACGCGCATCATGCGTTCCTTGTTCACGGCATAGGCCTCGGGCGAGCAGTTGCGCAGCATCGCGGCCATCCAGCGCAGCTGGAACAGCGTGCCGTCGGGGCGGATCGACAGCGGCGCGTGTTTCTTGAACATCCACTTGATCGCCTTCAGCGGAATGCCCGGCGCGGCCCACGGCGTGGAGTAGCCCGGCGACACCTGGCCGGCGTTGCCGAAGCTGGTTTCCTCGGCGGGGCCGGCCTGCCGGTCGAGCAGGGTGACCTCGGCGCCCGAGCGCGCGAGGTAGTAGGCCGTGGTGGTGCCGATCACGCCGCCGCCGAGAACGATGACTTTCATGGTGTATTCGCCGATTCAGATGGAATGAGTGGAATCTAAAGTGCACAATGCAGTGGATTCCATCGTTTTCAGTGAATTGGCAGCGAAATTCACTGAGACTCATCGTCCAACGCCGCGCCAGAAGTGAAATGCCCGAACTCGACCGAATCGACCGCCGCATCCTCGACCTTTTGCAGCGCCAGGGCCGCGTTTCCATGACCGAGTTGGCCGAGCACATCGGCCTGTCGGCCTCGCCCTGCGCCGAGCGCGTGAAGCGCATGGAGCGCGACGGCGTCATCACCGGCTACCACGCGCACGTGTCGCCCGAGGCACTGGGCAAGACGCTGCTGGTGTTCGTCGAGATCAAGCTCTCCGCCAAGTCGGGCGACGTGTTCGACAAGGTGCGCAAGGAGCTGCTGCACATGCCCGAGGTGCTCGAATGCCATCTGGTGTCGGGCAGCTTCGACTACCTCGTGAAGGCGCGCCTGAGCGGCATGAGCGAGTACCGGCACCTGCTGGGCGACATCCTGAAGAAGCTGCCGGTGGCGGCCGAGTCGCACAGCTACGTGGTGATGGAAGAAATCAAGGAAACGCTGATGCTGGCGGTCGACCGCTGAGCACACACCTCATTCAAGGACAGGCATGACCATTTCGATTCGCCGCGACGGCACCACCGGCACGCGCCACATCCTCAAGATCCGCAACCACGAGATTCCGGTCGACGCCTCGCCCGCGGGCGGCGGCAGCGACGCGGGCCCCGAGCCGCATGACCTGTACGACGCTTCGCTCGCCGCATGCAAGGCGCTCACGGTGCTGATCTACGCGCGCCGCAAGGGCATCCCGGTGGAAGACATCGAGGTCGTGGTCGACCGCGACGCCAGCGAGGAGCGCAAGGGCGTCTACCGCCTCAAGTCGGGCCTGCGCCTGAGCGGCGACCTGAGCGAAGCGCAGCGCGACGAACTGCTGCGCGTGGCGGGCAAGTGCCCGGTGCACAAGCTCATGACCGAGGTGAAGACCGAGATCGAGACCGGCTGGGCGGACTGAGCGCCAGGTGCCGCACGGCCAAAAGGCGTGGTCAGGTCCGTTTTGGGGCAAGGATTTACACTAGCCGGTGCCGTTTACAGGACACTTTCAACAATGAAGTGGGTCATTCTCGCCATCTTCGCGCTCAGTGCGCTCTACGTTCATTTCCGCGGCCAGGTGCGGCATCGCTTCTTCAGGCAGCTCTCCGACCACTCGACCTTCCTCGCTCCGCTGAACGTCTTCATGTACCTTTTCTCGAAGGTGCCGGGTACACCGTACCTGTCGCCCGCGCAGTTCCCCGAGATGCGCGTGCTCGAAGAGAACTGGGAGGTCATCCGCGAGGAAGCGCTGGCCATGCGCAATGGCGGCAGCATCAAGGCATCGAGCCAGTTCAACGACGTGGGCTTCAACTCCTTCTTCAAGAGCGGCTGGAAGCGCTTCTACCTGAAGTGGTACGACGAGGCGCATCCCTCGGCCGCCGTGCTGTGCCCGCGCACCACCGAACTGCTGAAGGGCATCGGCACCATCAAGGCCGCCATGTTCGCCGAACTGCCCCCGGGCAGCCGCCTGGTGCGCCACCGCGATCCCTTCGCCGGTTCGCTGCGCTACCACCTGGGCCTGTGGACGCCGGGCGTCGAAGGCTGCTACATCGACGTGGACGGCCAGCGCTACCACTGGCGCGACGGCGAGGCCGTGGTGTTCGACGAGACCTTCATCCACTACGCCGAGAACACCACCGACCACGACCGCGTGATCCTGTTCTGCGACATCGAGCGCCCGCTGAAATACCGCTGGGCCAGCGCCGTGAACCGCTGGTTCGCCAAGAACCTGCTGGCCGCCGCGAGTTCGCCCAACGACGTGGGCGACAAGACCGGCGGCATCAACCGCGCGTTCAAGTACATCTACCAGATCCGCGTGATCGGCAAGCGCCTGAAGGCGTGGGACAAGCGGGCGTACTACCTCGTGAAGTGGGCCATCTTCGGCGGCCTGGCGCTCTGGATCTTCTGGTAGGGCCACCAGGGCCGGCCTCTCGCGGCCTTTGCTGAACGCCAAGGGGGTGAAGGATTGGCCTTCCCCTCGGCTCGAATCGAACCCCGACGCATGAAGATCTGCCGCCCGTGAACGCCATCGACCGGCTGCCCGAACCCACGAACCTCGCAGGCGCGCAAGCGCTCATCGCGCGCGTGCAGGCATTGCTCGATGCTGCGGGGCTTGCGATGCGTGCGCCGCCGTCCGAGCCCACCACCTGCTGCGGTCGCGGCTGCAACGGCTGTGTATGGGAGGGCTGGCTTGCCGCCGTGGCCTACTGGCGCGACGAGGCCTCGCTGATGCTCGGTTGAAGGCTCGGACATGGCGCCCCTGGCCGCGGCAAGGAGCGCTCGCGATCGCATCCCCGTTCGATCATCCCGAAGATTTCTGCCCCTGAGGCCTCCGCCCTGGGTCAGCTCTTGGGCTTTGCGTATTCCTCTGCGCTCATCACCTCGAGGCCGACGAACGAGTCGTTGCCTTCGACCCACGCGTCGTGACCCGGCGGGATGGTGTACGACATGCCTTCCTTGATGACGGCCTGCGAGCCGTCATTCATTTGCACGGTGATTCGGCCGGAAACCGCATACCCGACGTGAGCCACCTGGCAACTGTCCGTGCCCACGACCGGCTTGATGCACTTCGACCAGCGCCACCCGGGCTCGAACTTGAAGCGTCCGAGCGTGTACCCCTCGAGACGGACCACTTCGACCCGGGTCTTTTCAGGCTCCCGAACCTCGTCCGGTTCGTCATGGGATTTCGTCTGAAGCTTGTTGACATTCATTGGACTTGCCATCGCTACTCTCCTTGCACGAAGTGAGCAACTGGTTCGCGGCAGCCTCGTGCCAAGCCGCACGTGAACGATTGAATAGTAGTCCTGGGCCACCCGTGCGGTGACCTGGAAGCAGTGTTTTCTTTACCGATCATTCTTCCTTCATGGAGGCTGCGATGCGCTTGGTGAGCGGATGCAGGAGGTAGACGAGCAGCGAGCGTTCCCCCGTCTTGAAGACCACCTCGACCGGCATGCCCGGCTGCAGCGAGCGTTTGCCCAGCTTACTCTGGCCCTCCTGCGTCACTGCCACCCGCGCGAGGAAATAGCTCGTGTTGGTCTGGGCGTCCGTCAAGAGATCGCCGGATACCGAAACCAGCTTGCCCTGCACCACGAGCTGCGGAGAATGGGCAAACGTCGAGAAACGCACGTCCACCGGCATGCCGGCGTGGACGCGGTCGATCAGATGGGGTGGCACTCTCGTTTCAAGCAGCAAGGGCTCATTGGCAGGCACCACATCCATCAGCTTTTGCCCCGGCGCGATCACGCCACCCACGGTCTGCGCCACCAGCGCCACCACCTGGCCCGAAGCGGGCGAACGGATCTCGGTGCGGCCCAGTTCGTCCCGCAAGGCAAGAAACTTCTCGAAGTCTCCAAGCACCTCGCGGCTGACTTCCGCCTGCTGCGTCTCCACTTCCTTGTGATATTCCTGCTGCCTGGCAATGGCGCGCTGGCGAAGCTCCGCGACCGACCGCCGGGCCCGGCCCATGTTGCCGATGAGTTCGGCAATGAAGGTGCTCGATTCCGCTGCCTGGCGTTCCATCTCCAGCTGGCGAGTGCGCGGGACATAGCCTTCGGCAACCATCTTGCGTGTCTGGGTCAGTTCCTCGTCGAGAAGCGAAAGCTGGGTTCGGCGGCTGCTCAACATGCTTGCGTAGGCTTGGGACAAAGCTTGCTGGCCCTGGATGTTCTCTTCGATCGATTGCAGGTCGGCGCGCAAGGCGGCGCGGCGCGACCTGAGCAGTTGCTCCTGGTTGAACATCTGTTGCCGGATCAGCGGGTCCGCCGCAGCCGCCTGCAAGTCCGGATGGAATTCGATGGTGTCCTGTCCCCCCTGCTCGGCCAGCAGGCGGCCTTGTATGGCGCGAAACCCCAGGTAGCGCTGCCGCACCGTTTCGAAGCTCGCCCTGGCCGCGGCGTCATCGAGCTTGAACAGCAACTGTCCTTCCTGGACTTGATCGCCTTCGCCGACCCGCACCTCCTTGAGGATGCCTCCGACCTGGTGCTGGACCGCCTTGCGCTTCGTGTCGATGGCGACCTGCCCCTGGCTCGGCACGCCCTCGTCCAGCGGAGCAAATGCGGCCCACAGCAGAAACCCGCCGAATCCTGCGACCAAGGCCCATGCGCCGATTCGCCCTGCGCGTCCAAACTCGTTTCCGAGTCCATTGGCATCCTGCGATCGATCGTCCTCGATCGGCGCGGGGACGGAACTCACGTCTCTGAGAAGGTTCGGTTTGGCCATTTGGGACTCCCTGCGAGATGAATCGAGGACAGGACGGCGCCGGATCAGGCCGACTGCACCAAGGCCGCCGGCCGCACGTCGGTCCGAGGGCGACGAAAAGACGCGAGCACGGCATCGCGCGGTCCGTCTGCCGTCAGTTCGCCATCGCCCAGAACCAGGAGACGGTCGGCCACGGCCACCGCGCCCTGGCGGTGGGTCACCAGGAACACCGTTGTCCCCTTGGCCTTCAGCTCGCGTATGGCTCGCAGCAGCGCTGCTTCCCCAGCATCGTCCAGGTTGGCATTCGGCTCGTCCAGAACGATGAGCGATGGGTCGCCATAGAGCGCCCGGGCCAGCCCGATGCGCTGCCTCTGTCCCCCGGAAAGTAGGCGCCCTGCGTCCCCGATGGGGGTGTCGTAGCCCTTGGGAAAGCGCAGGATCGTCTCGTGCAGGCCGGCGCTGGATGCCGCCTCGATGACCTTGCGCGAGTCGACCTCGCCGAGCCGCGCAATGTTCTCGGCAATGGAGCCCCCGAACAATTCGACGTCCTGCGGCAAATAGCCAAGATGCGGGCCCAGTTCGAGACGATTCCAGCCCCGGACCGGCACGCCGTCGAGCAGCACCGCGCCACGGGATGCCGTCCAGATTCCGACCATCACCCTCACCAGCGTGGACTTGCCCGAGCCGGAAGGTCCCAGCACCGCGACCACGGTTCCCGCGGGGACCGCAAACGAAATGTTCTTCAGGATGGGGGCCGTGCGCCCTGCGGCCTCCGCAAAGACGCCTTGCAGGCTGATCTCGCCGGTGGGCGCGGCTCGGGAAGGGGCAGGCGCCTGCTCGGGGAAGTCGGCCAGCAGTTTCTCAAGACGTTCGAGTGCGGCACAGCAGGAGACAAACCCACGCCACGCACCGAGCAGCTGGTCGATGGGCGCGAGGGCGCGGCCCATCAGCACGTTCGCCGCAATCATCGCGCCTGCCGACAACTGTCCATCGATCACCAGCAGCGCCCCCGCCCCCAGCGCGAGCGACTGTTGGCTGTAGCGTATGAATTTGCTCCAGCCGGTGACGCGATTGACAAAGCCGTGCGCGGAAGCGCTCTTGTCCATGCAGGCCGCGTGCTGGCGATTCCAACGCTCTTGCAGGTTGGCGACCATGCCCATCGATTCGAGCACCTCGATGTTTCGAAGCTTGCTCTGCAGGTCGCTCATCGTCTCGCTCGCGGCTTTCAGGGCCGCTTCCGATGGCGCGACGGTCTTCCTCTGGCCGAACCAGGCCAGTGCGGCCTGGACAAGGGCGAAACAAAGCGCCAGGACGCCGAGCCAGGGATGAAGAAAGAAGATCACCGCGATGTAGATCGGCGTCCAAGGTGCATCGAAGAGCGCAAAGATGCCCAGGCCGGTCAGGAACTGGCGGATCTGGTTCAGGTCTGCGAACGGTCTGGACGCGGTGGATGTCGACTGGCCGAGGTAGGCCTGGAAGCTCCCGTTGAACACCCGGGTGCTCAGTTGCCGGTCGAAGCGCAGGCTGGCCCGCACCAGCAGGCGCGAGCGCAGCCATTCCGACAAGGCCAGCGCACAGAAAAGGAACATGGTGATCAAGGAAACCGCGAGCAGGGTGAGTTCGCTTTGACTGGCCAGCACGCGGTCGAACAGCTGCAGCATGTAGATGGTCGGCGCGAGCATGAGCAGATTGGTCAGGAAGCTCAGCATTCCGACCAGCAGGAACTCCCTGCGGAAACCCCAGAGGGCGCGCCCCAGTTCGCTGCGGTTGAAGAGCGGAGGTTTCTTCATGGCAGTGGATTCGTCTGAAGCGCGGCGCTCGCAGCGGTTGCGGCATCGCGCGGCTTCGGTACGGGACTGTTGGCCGCCTTGCGCATCCGGTCCACCGCCTGCTCACCGGCTTGCCGCAGCGCAGCCAGGACCTCGTCGCGTGCGCCGAATGCCTGCATCGCGCCGTCGCACAGCACCAGCATCTTGTCCGCCACGGCCAGCACGCTGGAGCGGTGCGTCATGACGACGAATGTCGTGCCGCGCGCCTTGAGCTTCGAAATGACAGCCGCCAATGCGGCGTCGCCAGCGTCGTCGAGGCTCGAATTCGGTTCATCGAGCACCACCAGCGCGGGCTCGCCGTAGATCGCGCGCGCCAATGCGACCCGCTGCCGCTGCCCGCCCGACAGCATGGTCCCTTCGGGGCCGATCGGGCTGTCGTAGCCCAGCGGAAGGCCCGCGATGCAGGCGTGCAGATCGACGGCCAAAGCTGCCGCCTCGACCTTCGCAGGCCGCACCTCCCCGAAGCGCGCGATGTTCTCGGCCACCGTGCCCTCGAGCAATTCCACGTCCTGGGGCAGATAGCCGATGTGCGGGCCGAGTTCGCTCTTGTCCCATGCGAAAACGTCCGCGCCGTCCAGCCGCACCTTGCCGCTCGTCGCGGGCCAGAGGCCGACGATCAGGCGTGCCAGGGTCGTCTTCCCCGCGGCAGAAGGCCCCACGACGGCGAGCACCTCGCCGGGCACCAGGCCGAAGGCCACGTTCTTCAGAATGGCCGGACCGTTGCCCGGAGCGCCGGCAACGAGGCTTTCGACTTGAAGCGCGCCTTTGGGCGGCGGCAAGGACATCGTGTCCGGTCTTTGGGCAATGACGCCCAACAGGCTGTCCAGACGCTGCCATGCATCGCAGGCATTCACCACCGCGCGCCATTGCGTCACGAGCTGCACCAGCGGCGCCAGGGCCCGGCCGCCCAGGATCGAGCCGACGACCATCATTCCGGCGCCGCCGTTGAGCTGGTTCTTCAGCAGCAGCCAGGCACCCAGGCCGAGCAACAGGGAACCCATGGCGACCTGCAGGAACTTGCTGACGGCCTGATAGGCCCCGGCACGGTCCGAAGCGATGGCCTCGCGCTGCAGGAAGTCGCGTCGCTTGTCCATCCAGCGGCGATGGACGTCCGGCAGCATGCCCATCGACTCGATGACCTGCGAGTTTCTCAACGCGGCGTCCGCATACTGCTGCGCTTCGATCGCACTGCGATTGGCCGACACCAGCGGCGGCCGCGTGCTCCGGTCGTTGATCCACCCGACGAACACCTGCAGCAGCGAGCCCACGACGGCCGACAGGCCCAGCACCGGGCTGATGGCGAACATCAGCCCCACGAAGACCAGCGAGACCGGCGCTTCCATCAACGCCAGCAACGGCGGTGAATACAGGAACTCCCGCAAGGTCCGAAGGTCGTTGAGAGGCTGCACGGTCCCGCCCGGCAGCCGCTTGAGACCCGCTTCGAAGATGGCGCAGAACACGCGGTCCCGCATCTTCCGATCCAGTTTCTGTCCGGCCCGATACATCACCTCCGCGCGTGCCCAGTCGAGTATTTCCATCAGGCAGTAAGCGGCCAGGACCAGCAATGTCAGCATGGCCAGCGTGAGCGGGCTGCGGCTGTTCACCACTCGCCCATACACCTCCAGCATGTACCCGCTCGGCGCCAGCAGCAAAAGGCCGGAGCAAACACTGAACCAGGCCGCCCGCACGAAGTAGGCGCGGAGCGTTGTCACCGCCTGCCGCAACTCGCCAGACTTTTCCTGAGGCTTCATACCACCTCGCAGGTTCGACATCAGTACGCCCGAGCACAGGCGGGGTGAGAAGGGGGCCGCGTTTCTGCTGCCCCCTTGCGCCAGGATTCGTTATGCGATCGCTTCCGTTTGCTGGGTCGTGCCTATCAGGTTGGCCACGCCGTCGATCTCCAGGTGGACGTCGAAGTTGAAGCCCGCGAAGTCGGCATCGCCGTCGATCACCTGACCCACAAAGTTCAGGTCCACGTCCGAATTGATCGTCGTCGATGTGATCACATCGATCTTGATGATCTTGAACACGTCGTTGTCCGCCGTATCGGCATAGTTCGAGCCGGTCGCTGTCAGATTCACCGTGTTGTGGCTGCTCAGGCTGATGCCCGTGCCGGTGATGTCTTCGGTGCTGCTCAGGACCTGCACGCCCGTGATCTGGTAGTTGGCGCTGTCGTAGTCGTCCTCGCCGATGCTGACGACCTTCAAACCTCCTCCGGCCGATTGATAGTCCGCCGCAGAGTTGGCGATCAGGAGCCTGGTCGTGGAAGTGTTTGTCGACGCGTTGAACAACTTCAGCAGAACAGCCACATCCTCGCCGTCCGTGATCTGGTCGATCGTGATGTTGATCGCGTCGGCGTAGGCCGTGTCCGTACCGACGATGGCCGCTCCTGGGCGCTGCGGTGGACTCGTCAGATTGGGGTTGCTTACCGGATTCGACCTGTAGAAGTCGAAGTTCAGCAACTCGCCCGATTGGACGGTATCGGAGTTCACGCCGAGGGTGTTGGTTGCGACGTTGACGAAACCGGCGCTCTCGCTGGTGAAGGTTTCGCCCGCCAGAAAGGCGTGGTTGTTGCCTGCCAGCAGGTCACCGGAGTCGCTCGGAGGCGTGGACGCCCTGGCCGAAAGCACGCCGAAGAAGTCGTTGCTGTATTGCTGGACCACGATCTCCGGCGAGTTGTTGCCTTCCGTGTCGTAATTGAAGGATGCCAGCGGCGCACTCGTGGAGAACGTCGTTTGTCCTCCGAAGACCTGGTCCAGGTCGAAGGAGAAGGTGCCGTCCGTCTTGTTGAAGACGACCGTGCCCGTTGCCGCCTGCGTCGTCGTCGACGTCGGCCCGGGGTAGTAGTTGAAGCCGAAGTTGTAGGTGACCGTCGTGGCGTCTTCGGCGAAGTGCGAGACGGTTGCATCGGTGATGGGCCGCCCGCCGCCGGTCGTTCCGGTCAGGCTGTTCAGCACGATGCCGTCGGTCGACGCGTTGTCCACGTCGTCGGCGCCAACGGAGATGTTGTAGGTCCCCGTAATGGGCTGGGCGTCGTTCGTTCCGTTGAGGTCGGAGATGGAGGTCACCGTCGGGCCGTCGTCGTCGAACTTGATGTTGGCGCCGATATTGAGCACCTTGGAATCGGTCGCGGTATCGCCATCCCCGTCGGTGAGCGTCACGGCATTGGTCAGGGTGATCAACGTGTCGACCAGCGTGGCCTGCTGGGCCGCGTAGTTCGACGAGGCACCCGGCAGCGCGTGGTCGATTTCGGCGAACTGCTGCAGTGTCACCGAACCGGTCCCACTCACCGTGAGGTCGAAGATGGTGTTGGCCGCCGTGATGCCGGCCGCGGTGGCGGAGGTCGATCCGACGACCGTCGTGCCAACCAGGTACAGCTTGATGCTTGCGCCGTCGCTCGTGAGTCCTGAAGCTCCCCCTTGCGTTGCCACGCCGAGCGCATAGGTCGATGTGGTGCTGCCCGCCCCATCGGCGCCATAGCTGCTCGACGTCACGCCGAAGGCACTCGCGAAGTCCTGGGTGGCGGAGTCGGTGGCCGCTGCGATGGTCTGGGCGTCCTGGGTATTGAGCAGCGCCGTGTCGGTTGGCGTTGCCAGCACGATCGTCGGGCCGTCATCGTCGAACTTGATGTTCGCGCCGATGTTGAGCACCTTGGAATCGGTAGCGGTGTCGCCATCGCGATCGGTGAGCGTCACGGAATCGGTCAGGGTGACCAGATCGTCGGCCAGCGTGGCCTGCTGGGCCGCGTAGTTCGACGAAGCACCCGGCAGCGCGTGGTCGATTTCGGTGAACTGCTGCAGCGTGACCGAACCGGTTGCGCTCACGGCCAGGTCGAAGACGGTATTGGCCGCTGCGACGCCGGCCTCGGTGGCGGAAGTCGAACCGACGACCTTGCCGCCCAGCAGGTACAGGTAGATGGTCGCGCCATCGCTCTTGAGCCCGGAATCTCCGCCTTGCGTCTTCACGCCGAGCGCGAAGCTCGAGCCGGTCGTGCCCGCCCCGTCGGTTCCGAAGCTGCTCGAAGTCGTGCCGAAGGCAGTCGCGAAGTTCTGGGTGGCGGAGTCGGTGTTTGTTCCGATGGTGTCGGCGTCCTGCGTGTTGAGCAGTGCGGTGTCGGTGGGCGTCGCCAGCACGATGGACGGGCCGTCGTCCTCGAAGTTCATCATGGAGCCGACCTCTGCCGTTGCGCTGGAAACCTGCAGCAGCCGGAAACCCCCGATGTCGAAGTCGGCGTGGGTGTTGCCCGAGGCATTGAGGGCGGCCCCGTTTTCGATGAGTACGCGGTTGTGGTCCGCCGAGGTCGTGTATTCGATCGAGTAGCCGGCCTTGACGCCGGTGATCGTCGCAACGCCGTTGGTGATGCTGATGACGATGGCCGAACTCAGTGCGCCCTCGGCGCCGTTCGAGAAGGTTTCCAGAGGCGCCCCGGTGACGGAATCGAGTACGCGCACGCTCGTGATCGAAACCACCTGGTCGCCCGCATAGCCGTCGATGAAGCTGTTGCCGGACTCGACCGCCGTGCTGTACGCGGTGACCTTGACCTGGGCACTCTTTCCGCTTTGCAGCTGCACCACGTCGAAATCGGCGGTCCTGGCTCCGAACATGCCGGTGAAGTCGATGTTCGACTCCAGATCGGCCTCGTTCTGGTCCAGGTTCGGAATGGTGACGTCCGCCCTGGCGCCGGTCACGAACGTGAAGCGGATGCCTTCCTGCTCGGTGATCATCTGGCTGTTGGTGCCGAACGTGGTCGGCCCGCCGGCCTGGCTGGTGTTGATCGTGTCGCCGGTCGTGATGTTGATGTCGTCGGCGGTGCTGTTGGGGTTGGCGCCGGACTGATTTGCCGGGTCCTTTCCCGTCGCGATGATCGTCACGTCGGAAATCCGGCCGTTGACGATCGTCGGGTTGTCCTTCGTGAACATCAGGAACAGGTTCTGGCCGGATGGCGCGCCTGCGAGGTTGAAGTCCGCACTCTGGCCGACGCTGACGAAGACCTTGTTCAGCAGGTTGACCGCATCGTCTGGATTGGTCGCATCGGGGTTCGCTATCGCTTCATACTGGACCATCCACATCTTGGCGCCGGTCACCGGGGTTCCCGTCTCCTCCAGGTAGGCCGCGAACACGACGACATTGAGGGCCGTCTTCCCGTAGACGACGTTGTTGTTGGTCGGATCGGTGTACAGGAAGATGTCTTCGCCATCGGCGGTGTTGAGACCGCTGTCGAAGCCATTGAGCGGAGCGCCGTTCGCGTCCGTGAAGGAGATATCGGTGACCGCGCCGGTTACGCTGAACGTGAATGCGTTGGTGCCGGCATTGGTCCCGTCATAGCCGCTCAAAGCGGCGTTGATGGCGGTGCCGACACTCTGGGCCGCCAAGCGGCTGCTGAAGGCCGTCGGCAGCGAGCTTGCGGAGATGTCATTGTCGTTACTGTCGCCGGCAATGGCGGGAGTAGCGGCAAGGTTCTGCAAATTGGCGGATTCGTCCAGAGTGACGGTCGAGCCGGCCGTCAGATTTAACGCAGGCATAAACACTCCTCGGTTTGGAAAAAAATGCCGACAGCATTGATGCCCCGATTTACGCGCGTTCGCTGGCAATCAGTCAGGTCCATGTATCAGCAGGGAGGAATGCTGAACCGCCAGGCGGCGCGCTGTCCATAGGATAAAAGTTGTCACCCAAGGGATGACGCGCTGTGCCGGGCGTGTGCCCCTCATGCCCATAACCTTTTGATACCTTGCGAGGGCCGCGGACCTATCTGCACGATGACGTGGTCTTTATCATTACCTTCCGGATACCTCCAAAACAAGCGCCTCGGAGGAAGCCATGGAAGAAGTCCCAATGTCGCCTGCTGGGCGGGAGCCTGCGTGGAACGCAGATCCGCGGCCGTTCACGCAAGACTTCCGTCCGCTGTCGCCGTTTGCGCTACCCGCGCTGTGGACATCGAGCTGCTTTCAGCCAGCTTGCCTGGAGATTCCATCTCCAGCCCCTTGCCCTGCGGTCGAAGTCCGTGTGCCGGTTCTCGTCGCAACCTGCCCGGGCCGCGCGTCGACGTTGTCCGGGCTGGGCCTGTTGGCCTCGAGGCACTCGGCCGAGCGGATGTACCGGATCGAGCACGCGGAAATGAACGGCATCTCCGAGCTGGAAGCGCGCTGCCTGCTGCAGGCACCCCGTCTGCTGCTGGTGGACATCGCGCTGATTGCGCCGGAAAGAGTCAACAAATTGGACGACCTGCGCCGCCGCTTTCCAGCCACCGACTGGCTCCTCGGCTGGGAGGCGCCCTCAATGCCCGGGCTGGATGCAGCGATCCGAAGTCAGGCGCGCGGCTGCGTCGAGTGGGCCGCGAGCGCAGAGCAGTTCGCGCAATCGCTGGATGCCGTGCTGGCAGGCACCTTGGGCTTCCCGGGTCCGGTGTTGCAGGCGCTTTATCTGTCTGTGCTGCGATTGAAGGCAGCCGGCGGGCGGCCGGCGTCCTGTGCGATATCGCCTGCAATGAGACTGACCGCGCGAGAGAACGAGGTGCTGTCGCTGATGTACCGTGACATGACCAACAAGCAGATCGCCGAGCGGCTCGGCATCAGCGTCAACACAGTCAAGAAGCACCTTGCCCATGTGTTCGCGAAGCAGGGGCAGCACAGCCGGCGCTGGCATCTCGCCTGATCAGGCGCGGCCTACTGGTTCTGCGATCCGCGATGCGCCCAGCCTGTCGTGTGCTTCTCGATCACGCTGAACAGTTCGTACATCAGCATCGCCATCGCGCCCACCACCATCAGGCCCGCGAAGGCCAGGCCCATCTGCATGGCCGAGCCGGCGGAGATCAGCAGGTAGCCGATGCCTTCGTTGGCGGCCGTCATCTCGCTGACGGTGGTGCCGACGAAGGCCAGCGTGATGGCGACCTTCAGAGAGCCGAAGAAGTACGGCATGGAACGCGGCAGGCCGATCTTCATGAGCACGTCCCAGCGCCTGGCGCCGAGCACGCGCAGCACGTCTTCCAGCTCGGGTTCGAGCGTGGCGAGGCCGGTCGCGATGTTCACCATGATCGGGAAGAAGCTGATCAAAAAGGCCGTGAGGATCGCCGGCCCCGCGCCGATGCCGAACCACACCACGAGGATGGGCACGAAGGCTGCCTTGGGCAGCGCGTTGAAGGCCGTCATCAGCGGGTAGATGGCCGCATACGCGATGCGCGAGCTGCCGATCACGAAGCCCAGCAGCACGCCCACCACGATCGCCAGGCCGAAGCCCGCCATCGTGACCCAGAAGGTGCGCCAGGCGTGGCCCGCGATGATTTCCTTGAATTCCCAGAACTGGTTCCAGATGCGCAGCGGGCTCGGAAAGATGAAGTCCGAAACCTCGAAGCCCGCGCAGATCACCTGCCACAGCAGGATCACCGCCACGAGCAGCAGCCATGGCGACCAGCGTTCGATTTGCTTGGTGTTCTTCATGGCGCGTTCCTCAGTGCGCCGCCGCCGTGGCGCCGGCGGCATTGCCGCGGATCGCGCCGATGTGCCCGCGCAGCTCCAGCACGATGTCGGTGAACTCCTTGGTGTAGGTGAGTTCGAGCTCGCGCGGACGCGGCAGCTCGATGTCGCGCTTCACCACGAAGCGCCCCGGGCTCTTGCTCATGACGTACACCGTGTCGGCCAGGAACACCGATTCGCGCAGGTCGTGCGTCACCAGGATCACGTTGAACTGCTGCTCGGTCCACAGGTCGCGCAGGATGCACCACAGCTCTTCGCGCGTGAAGGCGTCGAGCGCGCCGAAGGGCTCGTCGAGCAGCAGCATCTTGGGCTCGTGGATGAGCGCGCGGCAAATGCTCGCGCGCT
>NZ_AKIW01000079.1 GCF_000282635.1 Variovorax sp. CF313 | reverse complement strand
CCGGGCCGCCCCAAGGCGAGCCGCGCCTCCCCCTCGGGGGGGTGGCGAATTACACGGAGCGAAGCGCAGTGAAAAGCCGGGGGGCCTTCACTTCTCGCAGTTCACCATCCACGCCACGCCGAACTTGTCGGTGAGCATGCCGAAGCCCTTGGCCCAGAACTGCGGGCCGTAGGGCATCGTCACCTTGCCGCCTTCGGCCAGTGCGTCGAACAGCTTCTTGCCTTCGTCCACGCTGTTCGCCTGCACCGAGAGCGAGAAGCCCTTGTAGCCCTCGAAGGGCCACTCCGGCGGGGCGTCCGAGGCCATCAGCTTGTGGCCGCGGGCCTCGAGCGTGGCGTGCATGATCTTGTCCTTGTGGCTGGCCGGCGTCTGAGCGCCCATCGGGCTCTCGCCGAAGGTCATGCTGAAGGCGACCTTGCCGTCCAGCGCCTTGGCATAGAAGGCGAGCGCTTCGGCGGCATTGCCGTTGAATGTCAGATAGGCTTCCATCGTTTTTCCCTTCGAGGTGGGTGAGTGGGATCGCGATGCTACGCCCACCTAAAATCCCCCCATGCTTGACATCACCCTGCTCCGCAAAGACCTGGCCTCCGCCGTGGCCGGCCTCGAAAAACGCAAGAAGAACCAGCCGTACCTCGACGTGTCGGCGTTCACCGCGCTCGAGGCCGAGCGCAAGACGCTGCAAACCCGCACCGAGGAAATCCAGGCGCGCCGCAACACGCTGAACAAGCAGATCGGCCCGCTCAAGGCCAAGGGTGAATCGGTCGATGCGCTCATGGCCGAGGTCAACGCGCTCAAGGCCGAGCAGGAATCGCAATCCAGGCGCCTCGAAGAGATCCAGCCCGCGCTGCACGCGCTGCTGCTCGCCGTGCCCAACCTGCCGCACGCCAGCGTGCCGCTGGGCGAAGACGAGGCCGGCAACGTCGAGATGCGCCGCTGGGCCCCGAAGGGCGGCGCCGGCGCAAATGCCACGCCGCTGGCCTTCGCACCCAAGGACCACGTCGACCTCGGTGCGCCGCTGGGCCTCGACTTCGAGATGGGCGCCAAGCTCTCGGGCTCGCGCTTCTCCGTCATGAAGGGCCCGATCGCCCGTCTGCATCGCGCGCTCGCACAGTTCATGGTCGACCTGCAGACCGAACAGCACGGCTACACCGAGTGCTACGTGCCCTACGTGGTCAACGCCGCCACGCTCAGCGGCACCGGCCAGCTGCCCAAGTTCGAGGGTGACCTGTTCGCCGCGAAGAAGGGCGGCCAGGACGGCGAGCCTGCGCCCGATCATTCGGCGCTGTACCTCATTCCGACCAGTGAAGTGCCGCTGACCAACTTCGTGCGCGACGAGGTCGTGCCCGAGGTGCAGCTGCCCATCAAGCTCACGGCCCATACGCCGTGCTTCCGTTCCGAGGCTGGCAGTGCCGGGCGCGACACGCGCGGCATGATCCGCCAGCACCAGTTCGACAAGGTCGAGATGGTGCAGATCGTGCATCCTGAGAAGAGCTACGACGCACTCGAGCAGATGACCGGCCACGCCGAAGCTGTGCTGCAGGCGCTGGAGCTGCCATACCGCGTGGTGCTGCTGTGCACCGGCGACATGGGCTTCGGCGCCGCCAAGACCTACGACCTCGAGGTGTGGCTGCCGGCGCAGGACACCTACCGCGAGATCAGCTCGGTCTCGAACTGCGAAGCCTTCCAGGCGCGTCGTTTGCAGGCCCGTTTCAAGAACGCGCAGGGCAAGAACGAACTCGTGCACACCCTCAATGGTTCCGGCCTGGCGGTGGGCCGCGCGCTGGTGGCCGTGCTGGAAAACCACCAGAACGAAGACGGTTCCATCAACGTGCCCGCGGCGTTGCGTCCGTACCTCGGTGGGCTCGAAGTTTTGCGCGGCTGAGCCCAGGGCTTCAAAAAGTGCAATTTCCTCTGCTATAATCGTAGGCTCGACAGCACCGGAGAGGTGGCAGAGTGGTCGAATGTACCTGACTCGAAATCAGGCGTACTAGCGATAGTACCGAGGGTTCGAATCCCTCCCTCTCCTCCAAGAAGTCAATAAACAAGCGCCTTTCGGGGCGCTTTTTTATTTCTTACACCATTGTTCCTACCAATTCGATTGACGGTCGAACTTGGGTACAAAGTGCATCGCCTCGACCTTCGCAAGGATGGGTCTTGTCCCTGCTGCTTTCCCCTCGCCAAGCAGATGTTGTCGGCTACGTTGCGCTGACCATGGGCGAGGGCCACGTCCAGCGTTCCATTGGTGCAGTCGATCAGGCAGACGTCGCCAAGGCCATCGTGCAGCGGCGATCGCCAGCTTCCGCGAGTCGGCTGCCCTGGGGGGCCGAGGCACGCAAAAAATATGGACGGCGCCTGCCTTGTTGAGGTCGACTGGAAGCTGGCGCTTGGGGGGAGGCGCGCGATGGCATGCCTGACATGCACGCCACGTACGCGAAGTGCCTTGCTGTCCTGTGTGAGTGGCGAATTTTTTGAACGCGACCTGCTGTCGCAAAAAAGGGAACTGCGGATCGGCTTTGATGTCTAGGGCAATCCCGGGCTCGAAGCTTGCGTGAAGAAGGCCACACTGGCATGGCTGGTGTCTATCTTCTTTCCACATAGGGCTTCTTCCTCCATGTCTTCCCGTTCATTTCGTCATGGCACCTTGTCCGCCGTTGCCTTGCTGACCCTGGCGCTGGGCGCCAGCGCACAGACGTCGCTGCATCAGCAGATCGGGCCTGTCGTCAACGGTATGTACCCCTCGCTCGACACGCTCTACAAAGACCTGCACGCCAATCCGGAGATCGCCTTCCAGGAAGTGCGAACGGCTGCGAAGCTGGCCGGCGAAATGCGCAAGCTCGGTTTCGATGTCACCGAGAAGGTCGGCGGCACGGGCCTCGTCGCGATCTACAAGAACGGCGCAGGCCCGACCGTGCTCGTGCGCACCGAACTCGACGCGCTGCCCATGGAAGAGAAGACCGGCTTGCCGTACGCGAGCAAGGCCAAGACCCAATCGAACGGCCGCGAGACCTTCGTGGCGCACAGCTGCGGCCACGACATCCACATGGCGAGCTGGGTCGGCACCGCGCGCACGCTGCTCACGATGAAAGATCAGTGGAAGGGCACGCTGATGTTTGTCGCGCAGCCCGCTGAGGAAACCGTGTCAGGTGCCAAGGCCATGCTTGCCGACGGCCTGTTCAAGCGCTTTCCCAAGCCCGACTTCGCGTTCGCTCTGCACACCTCGCCGTCGCCCTATGGCTTCGTCGGTTACAAGGTCGGTGCGATCAGTTCTAACTCTGACTCGCTCGAGATCACCTTCAAAGGCCGCGGCGGCCATGGATCGGCGCCGGACAAGACGATCGACCCGATTGCGATTGCCGCCCGTTTCATCACTGACGTGCAGACCGTGGTGAGCCGTGAGAAGGACCCGGCCGAGTTCGGCGTGGTCACCATCGGTGCGGTCCAAGCCGGCACAGTTGGGAACATCATTCCCGACACGGCGGTGCTGCGCGGCACCATCCGCAGCTACCAGCCGGAGGTGCGCGAGAAGCTGCTGGCCGGCGTTCGCCGCACGGCCAACGCGGCCGCGATGATGGGCGGTGCGCCCGAGCCGACGGTCGAGCTGGTGCCCGGTGGGGCTGCGGTGGTCAACGACGAAGCGGTGGTCAACCGGACGGCGGCGGCACTCAAGACGGCGTTCGGCGACCCGAAGGTGGTGCAGGTTCGGCCCATCACCGCGAGCGAGGATTTTTCCGAGTTCGGCAATGCGGGCGTGCCATCGATGATGTTCTTCGTGGGCGTGCTCTCTCCCGAAGAGGTGATGGCGTCGCTCAAGCCCGGCGGCAAGCCCTTGGCCTTCAATCACTCGCCCTTCTTCGCGCCGGTGCCCGAGCCATCGATCAAGACGAGTGTGGAGGCCATGAGCGTGGCCGTGCTCACCACCATGGCACCCAAGTAGCTCGGCGTGCGGCTGCCGCCGGCGACGGTAGTCTTCGACATGGCGTCGGCAGAACGCCGATGTCACGGCGCAAGAATTGGCGATTGGCCTCGTCTGCAATACCAGACCTTCGTCATGACGGCAGAAAATTACCCGGTATCCGCAATAGTGGACTACGTCAAAGTAGGCCGAGAGTGACCTGCTCCCTACCAGCCGTACCAGCGTCTGCGGCAATGGCTAGGAGGAATGCGGAGGGCGCCGCCGTCGCTTTTCAGGCGCTCAGAACGCCATCCGAATGCCCACGTCGTAGCCCAGCGCACGGTGCGGCTGCATGCCGTCGGTGGTCGCGTAGCCCGGCTGAGGGAAGATCGCCGGCAGGCTCAGCACCAGCGGCGTCACGCCCATCACGGTCGGGTTGTTGCGGCCGTTGGCGATGTGGATGCGCGCCACCGAGGCATACAGCGCCGTGCGCTTGGAGAGGTTGTGCACGTAGCCGAGTGCGAGCTTGTTCACCGACGAATTGCCGTCTGGCAGATGCAGCCCGTTGACGAAGCGCACGCGTGCATACGAGGCGCGCAGCATGCCCGCACCCAGTGGCACGTTCACGCCGGCCATGAGGCCGTCGTAGCGGTCGGTCAGGCGCAACGAACCGTTGGCGAACGGGGCGGCACTGTTGCGCACGTCGCGCACGCGCGACCATTCGCCGAACACCTTCACCACGCCGAAGTCGTACGAAGCACCGAGGTTCAGGCTCTTGATCTTCTCGCTCTGTACGGTGGTGCTGGCCAGCGTGCTCTCGCCGTAGCCTAGCGCCACGTCGGCGGGGCCACTGGCCCAGCCGATGCGCCCGCCCGCGTAGCGCCCGCGTTTGGAGGGGCTGTCGGGCGTGTTGCTGATCTTGGTGTTCTCGTGCAGCGCGTACTGCACCTGGCCGTAGAAGCCGCCCAGGTTTGGTGGCAGGAAGTAGCTGACGGCGTTGCTGGTGCGCAGGTAGCTGTCGGTGCCTGCGGAGAGGCCGCCGTTCAGCAGGCTGCCCGTGGCCAGCGCGCGCGAGGCCGCGATGTTGCTGTTGACCACGGCGATCAGGTTGGTGCCCACGCCGTTGACGCTGAAGGGGTCGAACACCGCGTCATTCCAGAACGAGGCCGTGTAGTCGCGACCCAGGCGCAGTTCGCCGAAGGGGCCGCTGAGGCTGAGCGTGGAGCGGCGTCCGAAGTTCGTGATGCCGCCGCCTGTATCGTTGTTCAGCGGCGCCTCGAGCCAGAAGCTCGCGGCCAGTCCGCCGCCGAGGTCTTCGGTGCCGCGAAAGCCGATGCGGCTGGACGCATTGCCCGAGGGCGACAGCACGGTCTGGCTCTGGCGCAGCTCGGCCGAGCGCAGCGGGTTGTGCGAACTGCTGGTGGTGCGGTAGTGGCTCACGCCTGCGTCCATCACGCCGAACAGCGTGAGCGAGGACTGGGCGAGGGAAGCGCCGGCAGCGAGGGTCGCGGCTGCGGCGGCGACGAGGGTCTTCTTCTTCTTCATGGTCTTGTCTCCTGGTTGTTGTGTGTGTTGTCGTCTCTGTCGTCGTGCGTCAGGGCGCCCAGCGCAGCAGCGCGAGCACCAGCGCGGCGATGAAGACGGTCTCGCCGACCATCAGCACCACCGGCTTGAGGCCCACGTCGACCAGCTCGCGCAGCTGCGTCTTCATGCCGATGCCGGCCATGGCCGCCACCAGGAACCAGCGCGACAGGTCGCTGCCCGCGGTGGCGAGGGCCGGCGCCAGCCAGCCCGTGCTGTTGAGCGCCACCAGCGCAGCGAACGCCACCGCGAACCACGGCAGCAGCGGCGGGCGCTGGCCGCCCACGGCCTTGCCGGTGGCACGCGTGAACATCACGGCGAACAGGATGACCGGCAGCAGCGCCGCCACGCGCATCAGCTTGACCAGCGTGGCCGTGTCGCCCGTGGCCTGCGACATGCCGTAGCCCGCGCCCACCACCTGCGCCACGTCGTGGATGGTGGCGCCCAGGAACACGCCGGCCGTGTGCGTGTCCATGCCCAGGGCGCGTGCGATCAGGGGGTAGGCGATCATCGTGAGCGTCGACAGCGCCGACACGCTCACCACCGTGAACAGCGTGGCGCGTTCCTTCAGCGGATGCGGCGGCAGCGCCGCGGCCAGCGCCAGCGCGGCCGAAGCGCCGCAGATCGCGGTGGCGCCGCCGCTGAGCAGGCCGAACAGCACGTTGAAGCCCATCAGCCGCGCCACGACCATCGACACGCCGATGGTCAGCACCAGCGACACCGCCACCAGCAGCACCGGGTGCCAGCCCAGCGCCACTACCTGCGCGGCCGTGATGCGCAGCCCGAGCAGCGCCACGCCCCAGCGCAGCACGTGGCGCGCGGTGAACTCGATACCGGGCTTGCACGGGCCCTCGGCGGAAAGGAAGTTCATCGCCATGCCGAGGATGAGCGCAAACAGCATCACCGGCGCACCGTAGTGCTGCGACAAAAAGGTGGACGCGGCGGCGACCACCGCGCAGGCGAGCACGCCCGGAAAGAGCAGGCGGCCGCGCGCCGGCCATGCGGCGACAGACAAGGCGATCATGAAAACCTCAGGGTACGAGCACGGTGGCGCCGGTGGTCTTTCGGCCTTCGAGTGCGCGGTGCGCCTCGGCCGCGTCGGCCAGCGCGAAGCTCTGCTGCGGCTCGCTCACGATGCGGCCGGCCAGCACGTGGCCGAACAGTTCGTCGGCCATGCTGAGCATGTGCGGGCGCGGATGGATGTAGTGCACCATCGCCGGCCGCGTGAGCCAGATCGAGCCCTTCGCCGCCAGCAGCTTGGTGTCGAGGACCACGGCGCCAGAAGAGGTGCCGTTGCTTACCAGCGTGCCGCGCGGCTGCAGGCAGTCGAGCGAGGCTTCCAGCGTGTCCTTGCCCACCGAGTCGTAGACCACCGGCACGCCCTTGCCGTCGGTGATCTCGCGCACGCGTTGGGCGATGTTCTCGCGCGAGGTCACGATGGTGTGGGTGCAGCCGTTGGCCTTGGCGACGGCGGCCTTCTCGTCGGTGCTCACGGTGCCGATCATCGTCACGCCCATCGCCCGCGCCCACTGGCAAGCGATGAGACCGACGCCGCCGGCCGCTGCGTGGTACAGGATCGTCTCGCCACCCTTCAATGGATAGACCTGGCGGAACAGGTATTGCGCCGTCATGCCCTTCATCATCAGCGTGGCGGCGGTGCTGTCCGAGATGCCATCGGGCAGCGGAATCAGAACGTCAGCGGGCATCACACGCACTTGCGAGTACGCCCCTTGCGGCCCGATGAGGTAGCCCACGCGATCACCCACGCGGATGTCGGTCACGCCGGGGCCCACGGCCTCGACCACGCCCACGGCGTCGGAGCCCAGGCCGTTGGGCAGTGCGAGCGGATAGCGCCCCGTGCGGAAATAGATGTCGATGAAGTTGACGGCGATGAGGCTGTGGCGCACGCGCGCCTGGCCCGGGCCGGGTTCGCCGACCTCGACGTGTTCGAGCTTGAGCACGTCGGCGCCGCCGGTCTCGTGGAAGCGGATGGCCTGGTTCATGGTGCGTCTCCTGATGCGTGTGGGGGCTGGGATGGAACGGATTCTTGCGGCGCGTTTCAACGTCGGGAAGTGTGGTCTCGGCGATGTCCCAAATCGGCAAATTGATGCCCCAATAAAGCAAGAACTGCGAGTGGAGTGCGCCGGATACTGGCGGCGTTGGCCCACCGAGGCCCGCATGAAAAAACCGGAGACAACCCATGAAACTGCTGCACTTTGCACGCGCCGCCGTGGCGCTGGTCGGATGCTCGATGGCCCTCGGGGCCTGGGCGCTGGGCGACAAGCCCGTCAAGCTCATCGTCCCCGCGCCGCCGGGCGGCACGATGGACATCGTCGCCCGCGTCGTCGGGCAGCAGATGGCGCTGGACATCGGCCGTCCCGTGATCGTCGAGAACCGTCCCGGTGCCGGCGGCTCGATCGGCCTTCAGGCCATGCTGCAGGCGCCGGCCGACGGCAACACGATCGTGATGGCGGCGAGCAACGTGTTGGCTGAAACGCCGCAGATCGTGAAGATGCCCTTCGATCCGCTGAAGGACGTGGTGCCCATTGCCTCGGTGGCGCGCTCGGGCGTGGTGCTCGTCACGGCCGCGAACTTTCCGGCCAAGGACTTCCAGGGCCTGGTCGCCGAGCTGAAGACGCGCAAGGGCAAGGCCAGCTTCGCCAGCTACAGCCCCGGCACCGTGTCGCAGTACGCGGGCCTGATCCTCAGCGACCGCGCGGGGCTCGACCTGCAGCACATCGGTTACCCCGGCTCGCCGCCCGCGCTGCAGGACCTGCTGGGCGGCCAGGTTGACCTGATGTTCGACGGCATGCTCACCTCGATGCCGCTCATCAAGGCCGGCAAGCTGCGCCCTTACGCGTTCACCGGCAAGACCCGCTCGCGCTTCCTGCCCGACCTGCCCACCACCACCGAGCTCGGCTATCCCGACCTGCAGTTCCGCGGCTGGGTCGGCTTCATTGGCTCCGCCAAGCTGCCGGCCGACGTGCTGGCGAAGCTGCACGCCGTGATCGGCAAGGCCGGCCAGTCGCCCGCCGTGCAGCAGAAGCTGCTCGACGTGGGCCTGGAGCCCGAACTCAGCGTCGACACGCCCGCGCTCATCGTCGAGACGAAGGCGCTGTCGGAGCGCAACGCCGCCATCGTCAGGAAGTACCGCATCCAGGCGAACTGAGCTTCGCTCGCCATTTCATCGGAGACCCTTCATGAAGATCAGACCCATCACGCCCTCCATCGGCGCGGAAATCTCGGACGTCCACCTGGGCGAGGCCTCGCGCGACCCCGGGCGCTTTGCGCCGATCCGCGCCGCACTGCTCCAGCACAAGGTGCTGTTCTTCCGCGGACAGGACATCACGCGCGCCGAGCATGCGGCCTTTGCACGCTGCTTCGGCGCGCTCGAAGACCACCCCGTGGTCGGCAGCGACCCAGAGCACCCGGGCCTCGTGCGCATCTACCGCAGCGACAACAAGCACAGCTACGAGAACACCTATCACTGCGACGGCCTGTGGCGCCAAGCGCCGGCGATGGGGGCAGTGCTGCGCTGCATCGAGTGTCCCGAGATCGGCGGCGACACCATCTGGGTGAACATGGTGCAGGCGCACGACGAGCTGCCCGAAGAGATCAAGCAGAAGATCGGCAAGCTGCGCGCCAAGGCTGCTATCGAGCATTCGTTCGGTGCCGTCATGCCGATGGAAGCCCGCCTCAAGCTGGGCCAGGACCATCCGCCCGTGGAGCACCCCGTGGTGCGCACGCACCCCGAGACCGGCGAGAAGGTGCTCTACGTGGGCAGCTTCACCACGCACTTCGTGAACTACAGCACCCCCGAGAACGTGCGGCACGGCATCGACAAGACGCCCGGCGCGGCGCTGCTGCTGAACTACCTGCTCAGCCGCGCCACCATTCCCGAGTACCAGGTGCGCTGGTCGTGGCAGGCCGGCGACGTGGTCGTCTGGGACAACCGCAGCACGCAGCACTACGCGCTGAACGACTACTGGCCCGCGCCGCGCAAGATGGAACGCGCCGGCATCGTCGGCGACGTGCCGTACTGAGTTGTCCATCGATTCCGTTTCCTACATCGCAACCCGACAGAAACCACGCCATGAACTTCCTCGACGGCCACCTCTTTCCCGAAAACCAGCAGCCGCTGATCATCACCGCCGCGCCCTACGCACCGGGCTGGCTTCCTTCCGACTTCCCGGGCGAGATCCCGGTCACGATGGAAGAGCAGATCCAGAAGGCGGTCGATTGCTACAACGCCGGCGCGACGGTGCTGCACCTGCATGTGCGCGAACTGGACGGCAAGGGCAGCAAGCGGCTGTCGAAGTTCAACGAGCTGATCGCCGGCGTGCGCAAGGCCGTGCCGGAAATGATCATTCAGGTGGGCGGCTCGATCAGCTTCGCACCCGAGAGCGAAGGCGCCGCGGCCAAGTGGCTGAGCGACGACACGCGCCACATGCTGGCCGAGCTGGAGCCCACGCCGGACCAGGTGACGGTGACCGTCAACACCTCGCAGATGAACGTCACGGAGCACGCCGAGCTGGCGGACTTCAAGGGCACCTCGCGCGAGATCCCCGCCATCTACGAAGCCTACAAGGAGATGACGGTGCCGGCGCAGCCGGGCTGGGTCGAGGAGCACATCCGTCGCCTCACGAAGGCCGGCATCCAGAGCGCCTTCCAGTGCTACAACATCAACAGCTTCGAGTCGGTCGAACGCTTGATGCGCCGCGGTGTCTACAAAGGTCCGCTGGTGATGAACTGGGTGGCGATCAGCGGCGGCATGGACGCGCCGAACATCTACAACCTGGCCAACTTCGTGCGTGCGGTGCCCGATGGCGCGGTGCTCACCGTGGAGAGCTCGGTGCGCAACGTGCTGCCCGTGAACATGATAGGTATCGCCATGGGCCTGCACGTGCGATGCGGCACCGAAGACGTGCTGTGGAACCAGACGCGCTCGGCCAAGATCGGTACGGTGGCGCAGATCGAACAACTGGTGGAAATCTCGCGCCAGTTCGGCCGTCCGATTGCCACGGCGCGGCAGGCGCGCGAGATCTCGAAGATCGGCGTTTTCTACGACACAGCGGAAGAGTCGCTGGCGGCCAACGGCTTCGCACCCAATCGCAATGGCGCCAATCAGGGCTTCCTGCGCAAGGCGGCTTGAGAGTGAGCGTGGTGATGACGAGGTCTGTCACGCGCGCCTTTTGGCGCCTGCTCGAAGGCCTTTCGCATGCCCTCCGCTTTGAAGGCCTGGCTCAGAACGCGCGCACCGTCCCCTGAGCCACCGCGCTGGCCGTCTGCTTGCTCCACTGCGAGGCGCTGCAGCCGAAGTGGTGGCGGAACCAGTGGCTGAAGCTGCTTGGCCCCGAGAAGCCCAGCAGCTCGGCCACTTCGCTCAGCGGCAGGTCACTGTCGCGCAGGTGGCGCTTGACGAGGTCGGAGCGCACATGGTCGAGCAGGCTGCTGAAGGTGAAGCCTTCAGCCTCGAGCCGGCGGTGCAGCGTGCGGCGGTCCACGCGCAGGTGCCGCGCCACTTCCTGCGCCGTGCAGCCGCCGCCGGGCATGAGCGCGAGGATGAGTTCGCGGCAGGCTTCGCGCGTGCTCTCGCCGCGGTCTTTCAGGGCCGCCTCCAGGTACTCTCGCGCAAAACGCGCCGCGCCCTGGTCGCCTGATTCGCGCGGCTTGCGCAGATCGGCCGCCAGGCACACGAGCCCATTGAAATCCTGGTTGAACTTGACGTGGCGCCCGAAGAAGGCGCGGTGCGCCGACACGTCCGCCGGCGGGCGGTGCGTGAAGCAGACCTGCTGCGGCCGCCATTGCGGATCGATCAGCTCGGTGAGCACGCGGAACATGATGCCCACGGCCAGTTCCATCGACTGGCGCATCGGCAGCCCGGGGCTGGGCAGCAGGTCTTCGCGCAGGATGACCATGTCGCCCGTATCCTCCAGGCGAAAGCTCAATGAGGCGTTCACCAGCTTCAGGTAGCGGCCCAGCGTGTCGAGCGCGTCGCGGGGCGTGGGCTCTTCCCTCAGCACGACGCCGATCGGCCCGAGCGCCGAGAGTTTGCGCTGCGCCGCGAGCCGCAGCGCGAAATCTTCGGTGCGCGTGGCGCGCGCGGTGATCTCGAGCAGCTCGCGCACGGCGTCACCTGGAATCAGCATCTCGGGGTGCTCGAGCAACTGGGCCTTCAGCCCCACGGTGCGCAGGAAGGCATGCGGGTCCCGGCCGAGCGAGCGCACCAGGTCCACGTAGCCGCTGAGGCTCGCACTACGCATCAGTCGGCCGAGGTGCTTCATGGTGGATTCTTCAGGAGCCCCGTGTTCGCCCGGGGGCTGATCCTGGATTGCTGTGTCTTGATGATGGCCCGATTGTGATCGGCCATGGCGTTCAGTGTCTGGTGCAGATGGAGACTGCGAAACCGGTCTTCGCAAGGACCGTTTCAATGTCCCGCAAAGACAAGTCGCAGTCCCGGATGAGCAAGAAGTTTTCCGGGGTGCGCCAGACACTTTTGGCGCCAGAGCAACTTTCCCACCGGAGACAAACCCCATGAACTTCCTCGACGGCCACCTGTATCCCGAGAACCAGCAGCCCCTGATCATCACGGCCGCGCCCTATGCGCCGGGGTGGATTCCCGCCGACTTTCCCGAAGACATCCCGGTCACGATGGAAGACCAGATCCAGAAGGCGGTCGATTGCTACGAAGCCGGCGCCACCGTGCTGCACCTGCATGTGCGCGAGGCCGACGGCAGGGGCAGCAAGCGGCTGTCGATGTTCAACGAACTGATCGCCGGCGTGCGCAAGGCCGTGCCGGAAATGATCATCCAGGTGGGCGGCTCGATCAGCTTCGCGCCTGAGGACGACGGTGCCGCGGCCAAGTGGCTGAGCGACGACACGCGCCACATGCTGGCCGAACTCACGCCCCGCCCCGACCAGGTGACCGTGACCGTCAACACCACGCAGATGAACGTGACCGAGCACGCCGGCCTGGACGACTTCAAGGGACTGTCGCGCGGCGACCCGAGGCTCTATTCGACGTACAAGGACATGATCGTGCCCTCTAACCCCAGCTGGGTCGAGGAGCACATCCGCCGCCTCACGGCCGCGGGCATCCAGAGCGAGTTCCAGTGCTACAACATCAACAGCTTCGAGACCATCGAGCGGATGATCCGCCGCGGCGTCTACAAGGGCCCGCTGGTGATGAACTGGGTGGCCATCAGCGGCGGCATGGACCAGGCGAACATCTACAACCTGGCCAACTTCCTGCGCGCCGCACCCGATGGCTCGGTGGTCACGGTGGAAAGCTCGGTGCTCAACGTGCTGCCCGTGAACATGATCGGCATCGCCCTAGGCCTGCACGTGCGCTGCGGCATTGAGGACGTGCTGTGGAACCAGACCCGCACCGGCAAGATGAGCTCGGTCGAACAGATCCGGCAACTGGTGCGCATCTCGACTGAATTCGGTCGCCCCATTGCGACCGCGCAGCAGGCGCGCGAGATCATGAAGATCGGCGTGTTTTACGAAACCATCGAGGAGACGCTGCAGGCCAATGGCTTCGCGCCCAATCGCAACGGTGCCCAGCAGGGCTTCCTGCGCAAGCCGGCCTGACGCATGAGGTACACCGGAGTTGTTGACGTACTGTCGGCCGGCGAGCTCTTGCCGGCGGCTCCATAGCAGTGCTTGTCGTGCAAGCCACTCGGCATGACGCGCAATGTGAGCGTCACAGGCAGGGCCAAAAAGCGAGTGGGCTTCTCGCTGCTGCCTGCGAGGAGGGCCGGTTTCGAATGAGCGGCGCCTGCATCAGCCCCGGCCGAACTGCCAGGCTCGAGCTGCCTTCCCCGGCTGTCGCCGTCGCGCAAGAGCCAGGTTGGCCGTGATCATGGCCGCGACCAGCGTGATCAGCCACGAGAAGTACACCCACAGCAAGAAGATCGGAAAGGCCGCGAACGCCCCGTACAGCGCCTTGTAGGTTGGCACCTTGACGAGGTAGGTGGCGAAGCCCCGTTTGCCCAGCTCGAAGGCCACGCTGGCGATCAGGGCGCCCGCGACGGCGTCGCGTAGCCGCACCTTCGTGTTCGGAACGAAATAGAACATGCTCGTCAGCGCGGTCACGCCGAGCACGAGCGGCCCGAGGTCGAGCACGAAGGCGAGCGATGGTGGCAAGGCGCCGATCAGACCCAGGGAAACGCCCAGCACGTACGACGTTGCCCACAGACTCAGACCCATCACGGGTGGCCCCACGGCCAACATCAGCAAGTACAGGCCGACCCTTCTGAAGAAAGGCCGATTCCTCCTCACCTCCCACATCTGGTTCAAAGCGTTCTCGACGGTCAGCAACATCGCGACTGCGGTCCCCAGCAGGAAGAGCGAGCCGACCCAGGTCAGGCTGCTGGCATTCGCGGCGAACTGGTCCAGATACTTGAGGACCGTGCGCGCGATGTCTGGCGGCAGCAGCCTGCTCAGCAGGAACTCATGAATCGCATCCTTGAATCGCTTGAAGATCGGGAATCGCGTGAACAGCGCGAAGCTCGTCGCCAGCAAGGGCACGATGGACAGCAAGGTCGTGAATGTCAGGCTTCCGGCGACCTGGGGCAAGCGTTCTTTCCTGGCGCGGTGGATCGTCAGGCGGGTCAGAGTGAACATGTATCGCTGAAAGAGGAGGGGGCGGCTGGCTTCGCGGACGAACAAGCCGCTGCATGCGATTTTGAGGCCTGCAGCTGACGCCTTTCGGCAAGGCCCATCTTCGATGCGTCGTAGATCGAGGCATTCACTCAGCCGCCCCGCTGCCGGATCTTCGGCAAGCATGACAGCAGCGCCTTCACCTGCGGCGAATCGTCGGACTTGCGCCAGATGGCGACGGTCTCGACGATGGTCTTCTCGCCCTTCATGCTTCGATAGACGACCCCCTCGCGATGCAATGCCTGCACGCTGCCGGGCACCAGCGCCACGCCGATGCCGCCGGACACGAGGCTCACGATGGTGTGCATTTGCCGCGCCGGAAACAGCTTGGGGCTGAAGCCATGCCGCATGCAGGTGGCGACGATGGCGTCGAACATCATCGGACCCTGATGGCGCTCGAATCCGAGGAAGCGTTCGTTCGACAACTTTTCGAGCGCGATGCGCGTGGCGCCGGCCAGGGGGTGCGACACGGGCAGCGCCACGAGCAGCGGTTCCGTATGGACCAGCCTCGAGTTCAGTGCCGCGGGCGGGTCGGGCGTCCGGAACACCAGGCCGACATCGAGCCTGCCACTCTCTACGTCGTGAATGATCTGGTCGGTGGTGCCTTCCAGCAGCGACACGTTCACGCGCTGGTAGTCCTCCGTGAAGGCGCGCAGCATCGGCGGCAGGAATGAATAGGCCGGCAGGCTGATGAAGCCGAGCGACAGCGAGCCCATCAAGCCCTGAGCGGCCTCCAGGGCGCGCTTGCGCAGGGTGTCGGCCGCGGCCAGCACGGCGCGTGCGTCGCGCAATGCGTCCTCGCCGGCCCGTGTGAGCGCGATGCGGCGCGAGGTTCGCTCGAGCAGGGTGACGCCCAGTTCTTCTTCCAGCTCCTTGATCGCCAGGCTCACGGGCGGCTGGGTGAGGTGCAGCCGTTCGGCGGCGCGGCCGAAGTGCAGCTCCTCGGAAACAGCGACGAAGCAGCGCAGGTGGCGCATGTCCATTGATTTGCCTTCTGTATCGACTGATCCAGATTTTAAATTTCTCTGGATCGAAGCGCATCCCTAGACTGCATCGCATCCCGCGCGCCAAGCACGTGAACGGGGGGCGCTCCCACAAGTGGCAGCAGGAGACACAACACCGATGTTCGATCGCGTCGTCGATGCGATGACGCTGATCGACGGCGGCCCCAATGCCCTGGGCTCCTGCCTGTCACGCCCGAGTAATGGCCGCCGGCTTCCGGATCCCGAGTTCCTTTTTCCCTTCAACCCAACCCACCACATCATGAGCACCACATCACCAGCCCGCATCGCAGTCGTCACCGGAGGCGCCCGCGGCATCGGCCGCGCCGTCGGCGAATGGTTTCTTGGTCATGGCTGCAAGGTCGTCTTGCTCGACTGCGACAGCGCAACGCTCGACAGCACGATATCGGAGATCGCGCGCCCCGGCGATCTGCTCGGCGTCCATTGCGACGTGTCCGATCCGGCGCAGGTCGACCGCGCCGTGGCGGCCGTCGTTGCAAAGTTCGGCCGCGTGGACGCGCTGGTCAACAATGCCGGCGTGGCCATCTTCAAGCCGGTGCTGGAAACCTCCTTCAAGGAATGGCGCACGGTGATGGCCACCAACCTCGATGGCGCCTTCCTCTGCACGCAGGCCTTCGGCGCGGTGATGGCCGGCAACGGCGGCGGCGCCATCGTCAACGTCGCCTCGATCTCCGGGCTGCGGGCCAGCACGCTGCGCGTGGCCTATGGCACCAGCAAGGCCGCGCTCATCCACATGACGAAGCAGCATGCGGTCGAGCTCGGCGATGCAGGCGTGCGCGTGAACGTCATTGCCCCCGGCCCGGTAGAAACCGAAATGGCCAAGCTCGTGCACAGCGTGGCGATCCGCTCCGACTACTACGACGCGATTCCGCTGAACCGCTACGGCACCACCGAGGAGATGGCGAATGTCATCGGCTTCCTGTGCAGCCCCGAAGCGAGCTTCATCAACGGCCAGGTCGTGGCCGTCGACGGCGGCTTCGATGCGGCAGGTGTCGGCCTGCCAACCCTTCGCCGCCGCAAGGCCGAAGCCGGGGCCGAACTGCAAGGAGCCAAGGCATGACGAAACTGCCGTAACTCATCGGCTGAGGCCACACGCGCTTCGGCAAGCTCGATGGGGCGAGATCGTCGTCGCGAGCCGGCCGGGCCTTACGGCCGAGGCGCTGCGCCAGGTACCGCTGGCCGCGCCGCTTCTTCTTCTGGGATTCGCTGCCGAAGCCGGGTTACGGCAAGTTCACCAAGAACGACATCCGAACGCGCCTCGTCGAGCGTGGAGAATCGCAGCCGGCCATGCACGGCTGAGCCACCGATCACAATGACGAACCACCAAGGAGACAAACCATGAACATTTCCCGTCGCACCATTCTTCGCAGCGCCGCCGCGGCCGCCGTTGTCGCCGCCCCCGCGGGCAGCGCCTTCGCGCAAACCAAGGCCGAGTTCACCTACAAGTACGCGAACAACCTGCCGGTGACGCATCCGATGAACCTGCGCGCCAAGGAGATGGCCGATGCGATCCGCACCGAGACCAACGGCCGCGTCCTCATCCAGATCTTCCCGAACAACCAGCTCGGCTCCGACACGGATGTGCTCAGCCAGCTGCGCTCGGGCGGCGTCGAGTTCTTCACCCTCTCGGGCCTGATCCTCTCGACGCTGGTGCCGGCGGCATCGATCAGCGGCGTCGGCTTTGCGTTCAAGGACTACCCGAGCGTGTGGAAGGCGATGGATGGCGAACTGGGTGCCTACATCCGCGCGCAGATCGCCAAGGCCGGCATCGTGCCGATGGAAAAGATCTGGGACAACGGCTTTCGCCAGATCACTTCATCGTCCAGGCCCATCGCGACGCCCGCCGACCTGAAGGGCTTCAAGATCCGCGTGCCGGTGTCGCCGCTGTGGACTTCGATGTTCAAGGCCCTCGATGCCGCGCCGGCGTCGATCAACTTCGCCGAGGTCTATTCCGCGCTGCAGACGAAGATCGTCGACGGCCAGGAGAACCCGCTGGCCATCATCTCGACGGCCAAGCTCTTCGAGGTGCAGAAGTACTGCTCGCTGTCCAACCACATGTGGGACGGCTTCTGGTTCCTGGCCAACCGCCGCGCCTGGGAGAAGCTGCCGGCCGATCTGCGCGCCATCGTTGCCAAGCACATCGACGCGGCCGGCCTGAAGGAGCGCGACGACGTGGCGCAGCTCAACGCCGGGCTGCAGACGGAACTGGCCGGCAAGGGCCTGGCCTTCAACCAGCCGGACGCCGCCGCCTTCCGCGACCAGCTTCGCAAGGCCGGCTTCTATGGCGAATGGAAGAGCAAGTACGGCGACGAGGCATGGGCCCTCCTGGAACGCTCCGTCGGCAAGCTGGCATGAGCGCGATGAGCCCCGCCGGCCACAGCGTGCAGGCGTCTCCGGCGGTGGGCCCCGCTTCGCGGGCGGCGCGCATCGACCGCGTTCTCGGGTTCATCGTCGAAGCGGCCGCTGGTGCGCTCGTGCTGGCGGACATCGCCGTGCTGCTGGCCGGCGTCGTGGCGCGCTTCGCGTTCCACAGGCCGCTGGTCTGGTCCGACGAACTCGCCTCGATGCTCTTCATCTGGCTGGCGATGCTCGGTGCCGTGGTCGCCCTGCGGCGCGGCGAGCACATGCGCATGACGGCGCTGGTCTCGCGCCAGGCGCCCGCGCGCCAGCAGTTGCTGGAGGCCATCAGCGTGTGCGCGTCGCTGGCCTTCCTCGCGATGGTGGCCTGGCCAGCGTGGGAATACGCCTCGGAGGAGCGCTTCATCACCACGCCGGCCCTCGAGATCTCGAACGCATGGCGCGCTGCGGCGCTGCCTTGCGGCATCGCCTTGATGATGCTGTTCTCGGTGCTGCGGCTGTTCAAGGATGCCGACTGGCGCACGGGCACCAAGGCCTTCGCCGCAGTGGCCGTCGTGATCGGCGCCTTCGCGCTGGGCCGCGGCGTCTTCGAAGACCTGGGGCGCTACAACCTGCTGATCTTCTTCGTAGGTGTGGTCGGGGCGGGCGTGTTCAGCGGCATTCCCATCGCCTTTGCGTTCGGCCTGGGGACCATCGGCTACCTGGCGCTGGGAACGGACACCGCGCTGCCGGTGATCATCGGCCGCATGGACGAGGGCATGTCGCACCTGATCCTGCTGGCCGTGCCCCTGTTCGTGTTCCTGGGGCTGCTCATCGAAATGACCGGCATGGCCAAGGCCATGATCGCCTTCCTCGCGGGCCTGCTGGGCCACGTGCGCGGCGGCCTGCAGTTCGTGCTGGTCGGGGCGATGTACCTCGTCTCCGGCATCTCGGGGTCGAAGGCCGCCGACATGGCCGCGGTGGCGCCCGCGCTCTTTCCGGAAATGAAGAAGCGCGGCGCCAGCGAGGGCGACTTGGTGGCGCTGCTCTCGGCAACCGGCGCGCAGACCGAGACCGTGCCGCCGAGCCTGGTGCTGATCACCATCGGATCGGTCACGGGCGTCTCGATTGCGGCGCTGTTCACCGGCGGCCTCCTGCCGGCCGTGGTGCTGGGTCTCACGCTGTGCGTCGTCGTCTGGCTGCGGGCGCGGGGCGAGGATCTCAGCCATGTCGAGCGCCCCTCGCGGCGGCAGGTGGCCAAGCTGGCGGCGATTGCAGTGCCGGCGCTGGCGTTGCCTTTCATCATCCGCGCGGCTGTCGTCGAAGGCGTGGCCACGGCCACCGAGGTCTCGACCATCGGCATCGTCTATGCCGTGCTGTCGGGCCTGCTGGTGTACCGCCAGTTCGACTGGAAGCGCGTCGGGCCGATGCTGGTGGCGACGGCGTCGCTGTCGGGCGCGATCCTGCTGATCATCGGCACCGCGACGGGAATGGCCTGGGGGCTGACGCAGTCGGGCTTCTCCAATTCGCTGGCGCAGGCCATGACCGGGCTGCCGGGCGGCGCGCCGATGTTCCTGGCCGTTTCGCTGGTCACCTTCGTGGTGCTCGGCTCGGTGCTCGAGGGCATCCCGGCCATCGTGCTGTTCGGCCCGCTGCTGTTCCCGATCGCCCGCCAGCTCGGCATCCACGAGGTGCACTACGCCATGGTCGTCGTGCTGTCGATGGGACTGGGGCTGTTCGCGCCGCCGCTGGGCGTGGGCTACTACGCGGCGTGCGCGATCGGGCGGGTGCATCCGGACAAGGGCATCCGGCCCATCGTCGGCTACATGCTCGCGCTGCTGGTCGGCACCGTCCTGGTCGCCGCGGTGCCGTGGCTCTCCATCGGGTTCCTTTGATGGAGCCTGCTCAAGGTGTCGCAGCGCGGCACTGGTAGCTGGACGCCTGCATGCGGTCGCCGCCTGTGTAGTGCGGGTACGCGGGGTAGCGGCACATCGGTCGGGACGCCTGGACGACAAACGGCGGCAGCGGCGCGTTGACCGTTTGCACCAGCGCGTCTGCGGGCGCAGCGCCCGTGCTCACCCATCGGTCCAGCGGATCCAGGAGGTCCACCATCGTCGGCACCGGCGCGCCGCCTCCGACCGCCCGGGAATTGCCACTGTGTGTCGAGCCCGGTGAAACATACAGCCGCACGGATCTTTCCACGGCCGGTGCTCCCATGCGCGCCACGAGCGCACCGTGGTACTGGATTCCCATGAGGGGGCTCTGTGCGCGGTCGGCGGCGTTCTCGCGCACGATCAGCTTGCCGCCGCGAGCGAAGAACGCCGAAAGGTCCGGGTCGGTGGCGTCGATCATCGCGGAGGTCTTCTGGACCTGCGCCCGGAACTCCTGGGGACGATAGCGGCGCACGTCGTAGTCCTTGTCGCGGGCGACGGCGTAGCGGATCCAGTTGCTGCCGTAGATCCACTGCGTCGAATGGCGCGCCGCATCCAGAGGGGCAACGGGCGCCGCCGTGCCGGAGACCCAGCGCACCATGTTCAGGGCGGAGGGACCGTCGAGGCTGTCCTCATGGCCGTACAGCCACTGCGGGTAGGTGGTGAGCCCGTTGGCGATGGGAAAGGGAAAAACATACGGCGAGTGGATGCCGCGCACCAGTCGCAGCTGCGCGTCCGACAGGCATTGCAAGCCTGCATCGCCGCCACCGGGGCAGCGCAGCGGCTGCAGGTCGACGCGGGCCTGGCAAGCCATGTAGTTGTTGACGACGCCGTCGGCCAGCCCGTCGAGCGCGTCGCAGGCATCGGAGGTGGCTTTCGCGATCAGCGGGATCTTGCCGGCCTGGAGCCAGTCGTCGTGCTGTGGCACCTGGTTGCGTACGAATGCATGGAACAGGCCGGTCCAGTTGATGACGGGCACCACGCTGACGATGCCGTCGTAGTCGGCCGGGAAGCGCTGCGCCATCATCATTCCCTCGCGCCCGCCTTCCGAGCCGCCGAAGTAGTACGTGCGCTGCGGCGGTCGTGCGTAGTAGGCGCGCATGAGGTCCACGGCCGCGTCCTTCACCTTCTTGTATGAAGCGAACGCGAAGTTCTCGAGCATCTCGTCGTTCAGCGCGAAGGCGCCTGGCTCGCCGGGAGGGAAGGCGCTCGCCTGGTGGCCCGAGTCCTGGCCAAAGGTCGCATAGCCCCGCGCGATGGGCAGCGGGTCGCCCGGCGCGGCGTCGCGCAAGGGCGCGAGGCCGGTGATCAACACGCCGTTGAAGCCGCCGCCACCGTACTGCAGGGCCTTTCCGTTCCATTCGGTCGGAAGGTTCAGCTGGAAGTTGATGACTTGCGCGGCAGGGTCACGCGATGCGATCGTGCCCGTGACCTTGCAGAACCGGGGAAGGGCCGGCACAAATGCACCGGCGTTGGCCGTTCCTGCCGCGGCGGGCGTCAGCACGGCGGAGGTGACCGAGGCCCTTCCGCTGGGCAAGCCGATGGCTCCCGGTTCGATGACATGGCGTGCCAGAGACGCACAGGAAGTTGCTGGCTGCTCGGCGGTCGGTGGCACGGTGCCGCAAGCCGTCAGCGAGAGCCCGGCCGCGGTGAGGGCGGCTTGAGCGAAGGCACGGAGGGCGAAACGGGGCATCGTGTCTCCAGACACCGCTCTGCGGCGGCGCGGCGCCATCTTACGGTCGAAACCGCCGGCGGACCGTGCGTTCGGCATGGCCCGCCGCGGAGTTCACCGCTGCGCAGACACCTCGATCTCCACGCGGCGGTTCGGGGCGAGGCAGTCGATCAGGTCCGCGCGCCTCGTCTGTGTGCACTGCACCTTCGGCTCCGATTCGCCCTTGCCCTGCACCTGCACAGCCTGCGCCGGCACGCCGGCCTGCACCAGGTAGTCGCGCACGGTGCTGGCGCGCGCCAGCGAGAGCGCCTGGTTGTAGCTGTTGCTGCCGAGCCGGTCGGTATGCCCGGTCACCCTGATCGAGTCCACCGGTCTGGCGCTGCTCCCGAGGTCGCTTGCCAGTGCGTCCAGTTTGCGCCGGCCTTCGGGCAGCAGGTCGGCCAGCGAGCGGCCGTCGAAGCGGAACAGGCCGTCGGCGCCGAGCGTCGTCTTTGCAGGCAGAACCACCGGCTGGACGGTAGCGGCGGGCTTCGTCGCGGCCATCGGCTTGAGCAGGTCCGCGCAGCCCGGTCCCTTCCAGTACATGCCGTTGGTCAGCACGTCTGCATTGAAGCGGACCATGTACTGGCAGGTGATGTATTCCGGACCGGCGCTGGTGCGAAAGTGGAAGATGTAGTTCCACTCGCGCACGCCGCCCAGGCCTTCGCGAAAGTGCGGAAAGCCCAGCAGCTCGCGCACCTGGTCCTTGCCCATGCCGGCACGCATGGCGCGCAGGGCCTCGAGGCTCGGAAAGGCGCCTTGCTGCCATTTGGCCGAGTCGAGCGCGGGGAAGTCCTCGTCCTTCGGCGGTGCCGGGTTCTCCGAAGCGGCCCTGGCCTGCATCTCCGGCGTGATGGTGTAGCTCGGGTTGGCGCAGCCGCCGGCCACGAGTGCCGCGAGGCAGAGCGCGGCGAGCGGTGCGGTACGGACCGTGAAGAAAGTCTTGGTTTGAAGAGGCTTGTTCATGATGGAGTTCGTCCAGTTCATCCGTATGGCGATCAGTTGAAGACCCATTCCGCGCCAACGGTGGCGCCCACCCCGGCACGGCTGGTGGCCACGCCGCCGGTGATGCTCCAGGCGTTGTTCTCGGAGGTGCGCCGGAAACTGATGCCCACCGCGCCCTGGCCCTTGAAGGAGCCCGCGCCGATGCGCATGACCGTCTTGCCCGGAACGTAGCTCGCAGGCATCTGCAGGGCCATGGCCGCGGCAACGCCGGCATACGCGTTCTTCTCGACGTTGTCGATGCGGCTGTTGGTCGCATCGATGCGGTTGTTCAGGCCGCCGCTGACCGCGTTCAACTGGTTCACGTTGACGGCGTCGGTGCCCGCCACGCCCGGCGCCACGTTGTGCACCGTGACCGGGCCGGTGGCGTTGCTGCCGCCCATCGTCACGCTGTTGTGGTTGATCGTGCCGTCCGCATTGCTGTCGTACTTGACCGCCGACTGGTCGATCGCAGCGACCGTGCCCTGTACACCCCGCAGCTGTGAAACGTTGACCGCATCGCTGTCGGCCGTGCCCGCGGCCACGCCGGTGATCTGCCGGAACTGGCCGCTGGCTGCATTGCCCACCGATACCGCCGCCAGCGTGCTGGTGGTCGCGCCGATGGCAATGCGCTGCGCGGCAGTGGCGGTGGGCGGGATGTAGCCGGCCACGCCCGCGGCGGTGGAGGCCACCGAGCCCGCGCCCAGCGCCACGCCGCCGGCCTGCGTCACGCTGGTGCCCGCGCCCAGCGCCACGCCTTGCACGGCGGCGGCCGACGACTGCGTGCCCAGCGCGATGGAGTCGGCCATGTGCGAGGTCGCGCCCTGGCCGATCGCAATGCCGCCCGGCGCGCTTTGCTGCACCACCGCGCCGTTGCCGATGCCCACGCCGTTGTTGCCGTTGACCACGGTCTGCGGCCCCACGGCCACCGACTCCGCGCCAATGGCCAGCGAGTCCGCCGCGGCGGAGTTGGCATGGAAGTACAGCGTCGGCGTCACCGCGAAGGACGTCAACGCGCCAGACAGCTGCCGCACCGTGACCGCGTCCTGCGCTTGCGTGCCGTCGGCCACGTTGGTGATCTGGCGGTAGGTGGTCGCACTGCCGACCGACAGTGCGCCCAGCAGGGTGCGGTCGGTGGTGTTGTAGGAGATCAGCGAACTGCCGGCCGGAATGCTGCCGGTGGAAGGCGCGACCGCCCGGTCGGAGACGGCACCCGAACCGATGGCCACCGCACCGGCAACCGTTGCGCTCGCATCCTTGCCCGACGCGATGGCATCGGCACCCGTCGCACCGAGGTTGTCTTCGTTGCCGCCGCCGGTGGAGTTGACGCTGTAGTACCTGATCTTGTTGGCCGTGACCGTGGTGCTGAGATTCTCGATCGACTGGTTGGTGGCGAACAGCTGCGAGCCGTTGATCGCATCGGTGCTGGTGTTGGAGATCCGGCCGGCGGCCACGTTGGTGATGGTGCGTTCGGCTCCGACCGTGCCCACGCTGACCGTGCCCACCGGGGTGGTGCCCTGGAAGTTGTAGGTCGTGCCGTTGATCGTCGTGCTCGCAGTCCCCACTGCAGCGGCCGTGGCCGAACCTGCGCCCAGCGCCACGCTGTTGGCGTCCGCGGCCGTGGCCCCCAGGCCGATGGCCACCGCCGAAGCGCCGGCCGCCGCCGCGTTCTTGCCCGACGCGATGGCGTTGGCGCCGGTGGCGCCGAGGTTGTCTTCGTTGGTGCCGCCGGTGGAGTTGACGCTGTAGTACTTGGTCTTGTTGGTCGTGACCGTCGTGCTGAGGTCCTCGATCGACTGGTTGGTGGCGAACAGCTGCGAGCCGTTGATCGCATCGGTGCTGGTGTTGGAGATCCGGCCGGCGGCCACGTTGGTGATCGTGCGCTCCGCCCCCGGCGCGCCGACGCTCACCGTGCTCGCCGGCGTGGTGCCCTGGAAGTTGTAGGTCTTGCCGTTGATGGTCGCGCTGGCCGTGCCGACGGCCGCCGTGGTGATCGAGCCGGAGCCCAGCGCCACATCGCCCGCATTGGCAGTCGCCGTCGCTGCATCGCCGATGGCCACGCTGCCGGCCTTGCCGGCCGCACCGGCCGTGGAGCCGTTGCCCAGTGCCACCGAGCCCTGGCCGATCGCCTTGTTGCCATTGCCGATGGCGACTGCACCATTGGCCTGGTTGGCCGCAGTGGCCGAGGCCGTGCCGTCGCTGTTGGCGATGTTGTTGGCACCGCCGGTAAAGGCACCGGTACCGCTGGCATAGCTCGGATCGCCGATGGCAACAGCCCCGTCGCCGTAGGCCGTGTTGCCCGAGCCGATCGAGATCGCCTTGCCGCCTGTGGCCTTCGCGTTCTTGCCGATGGCCACCGCCTCCGCCGAATCGGCCGTCGCAGTGCTGCCGATGGCGATGGTGTCAGCGGCGCTGGCGCGCGCGCCGTTGCCCATGGCAATGCCGCTTGCACCCGCGGCCAGGGCGTTCACGCCGGCAGCCAGGGCATTGATGCCCGTGGCCCCATCGTTCGCATAGTTCCCCTGCTGCGTGCCGTTGTCGTTCACGCTGTAGTAGTGGATCTTGGACGCATTCACCTGCGTGGTCAGCTGGCTCACGTTCACCGCATCGGTGGGCGCCACGCCGGGCGCCACGTTGGTGATGACCGTGTTGCCGGCATTGATCCCGGTGTTCGTCACGCTCGGTCCGCCCGTGATCGTGAGGCCGTTGTTGTTCAGCACGGTGCCGCCCGTGGTCACGCTGGTGAAGTTGGGCGTGGCGCTGGTGGCGATCTGCACTTCTGCACCGTTCTGCGTGATGGCGATGTTGTCGCCCGCCGTGTAGGTGGCGGTGCCGCCCGGGGCGATGTTCTGCACGCTGGTGCCCGTCGCCGTGCCCGTGCCTGTCCGGGCCGTGGTCATGTTCCAGCCCTTGCTGGCCGTGGAGCCGATGTTGGCCAGCTCGGCATTGGTGGCGAACAGCTGCGAGCCGTTGATCGCGTCGGTCGAGGTGTTGGAAATCCGGCCGGCTGCGACGTTGGTGATCGTGCGCTCGGCGCCCACCGCGCCCACGCTCACGGTGCTCGTCGCAGTGGTGCCCTGGAAGGTGTGGGGCGTGCCGTTGATGGTCACGCCGGGGGTGTTGACCACGGCCGCCGTGACCGAGCCGGAGCCCAGTGCCACGTCGCCCGCGTTGGTACCCGCCGCCGCGCCGGAGCCCAGCGCCAGCCCGTTGACGACGCTGGCCGCGGCGTTGTTGCCCATGGCCACGCTGCCGGTGGCCGCCTTGGTGGTGCTCGCACCCACGCCCGCGGCGATGGAGTTGATGCCCTGCGCGCCGTCGTTGTTGACGTTGGCTCCCGCCACCCCGTTGTCGTTCACGCTGTAGTACTTGGTCTTGTTGGCCGCCACCGTGTCGCCCAGCTGGGTCACGTTCACCGCATCGGTGGGCGCCACGCCGGGTGCCACGTTGGTGATGACCGTGTTGCCGGCGTTGATGCCGGTGTTGGTCACGCTCGGTCCGCCCGTGATCGTCAGGCCGTTGTTGTTCAGCACTGTGCCGCCCGTGGTCACGCTGGTGAAGTTGGGCGTGGCGCTGGTGGCGATCTGCACCTCTGCACCGTTCTGCGTGATGGCGATGTTGTTGCCCGCCGTGTAGGTGGCGGTGCCGCCCGGGGCGATGTTCTGCACGCTGGTGCCTGTGACCGTGCCGGTGCCTGTCTGGCCTGTGGTCACGTTCCAACCTTTGTTGGCCGTGGTGGCTACATCATCGATCGCGGCGTTGGTGGCGAACAGCTGGCTGCCGTTGATCGCGTCGGTGCTGGTGCCGGAGATCCGGCCGGCTGCAACGTTGGTGATCGTGCGCTCGGCACCCACCGTGCCCACGCTCACCGTCGAAGCCGGCGTGGTGCCCTGGAAGTTGTACGTCTTGCCGTTGATCACGGCGCTGGCCGTGCCGACGGCCGTGGCGGTGGTCGAGCCAGAACCAAGTGCCACGTCACCGGCGTTGTTGGCAACCGAATTCGCGCCCACCGCCACGCTGTCCGCCGCCTTGGCGCTGGCCGTGTCGCCCACGGCGACGCCGCCCGCAGCCGCGACGGACGAGGCATTGCCGAGCGCCGTGGCACGCGCTGCCGCGGCGTTCGCGCCGGGGCCGACGGCCGAGGCGTTCACGCCGGATGCGCTGGCAAATTCGCCGACCGCCAGGCTGTTGGTGGCACTGGCGTTGGAGAAGGCGCCCACCGCCGTGGAGCCGCTGACGCCCGATGCCACGGCGTTGACGCCGATCGCGGTGCTGCTGACCGCCGACGCCTTGGTGCCGGTGCCGATCGCAATGGCGTCGCCGGCCGATGCGCTCGACTGGAAGCCCTGCGCCACGGACTGATCGCCCGAAGCCGACGCGGCGACGCCGGCCGCCAACGAATTCGCGCCGGTCGCGCCGTTGTTCGTGTAGTTCGCCTGCTGCGTACCGCCGTCGTTTACGCTGTAGTAGTGGGTGGGCGTGCTGGCCGCGATGGCCTGCACCGCCTGGTTGGTGGCGTAGAGCTGCGAACCGTTGATGGCATCGGTCGAACTCGAAGAGATCCGCCCCGCCGCCACGTTGGTGATGGTCCGCTCGTTGCCCCCGCTGCCCACGCTGATCGTGCTGGTTGGCGTGGTGCCGGCGAAGTTGTAGGTGGTACCGCCGATCACCGCGCTGGCCGTGCCGACGGCCGTGTCCGTCACGCTGCCGGAACCCAGCGCCACGTCCCTTGCATTGTTGGCAATGGCCGTATCGCCGAGGGCGACGGCGCCCGCCGCCAGTGCCTTGCTGGTGCTGCCGAGCGCGACGCTGCCCTGGCCGACCACGGTGTTCTGGAAGCCGATACCCACCGCGCCACGCGCCGCCGTGCCGGCGGTGCTGACCGCCTGGCCGCCACCGCCGACCATGTTGGTGTTGCCCATGGCCACGGAGCCGTCGCCCGTGGCTGTGTTGTCCAGGCCATTCGCGATCGCACCGTTGCCGGTGGCGGTGTTCGGGTCGCCGATCGCCACGGCACCATTGCCGTTGGCGACGTTTCCGGCGCCGATGGCCACTGCTCTGCCGCCGGTGGCCGTGGAGCCGGTGCCGATCGAGACTGCATCGCCGGAATTGGCGACGGCGCCGTTGCCCATGGCGATCGCATTGAGCGCCGAGGCCTTGGCGCTGCTGCCGATCGCGATCGCCTGCGCTGCGGTCGCACTGGCGAGCGCGCCCAGTGCGGTGGCGTTCTGGTCGGACGCCAGTGTGCCGAACCCCAACGCGGTTGCGCGTGCGATAGTCGCCGTGGCGTTGTTGCCCATCGCCACGGTGCCGTCGGCCGCGGCGTTGGCCCCCGACCCCGACGCGACCGAGCCGACGCCGCTCGAGACAGCCTGATTGCCCATGGCCAGCGAGAAGTCGGCCGAGGCATTGGCAAGGTTGCCGAGCGCTGCTGAACTGATGCCTGCCGCGTTGGCCCGTGTGCCGATGGCCGCGGAATCGGTACCTCCCGCCTGAACTCCCCAGCCGCCGGCGAACGCACGCGCACCGGTGGCCGTCGAACTGACGCCGACCGCGGTGGAGTTCCCGCCCGCGGCATTGGCGAAGGTGCCCAGGGCGCTGGCGCCGGCAGCAGTAGCCTGGGCGGCGGCGCCAAGTGCGACCGCGTTGGTGTTGCTCGCGACTGCGCCGGAGCCCAGCGCCACTGCTGCAGTGCCCGAAGCCGCGGCGTTCGGGCCGAGAGCTGCCGAATTCGCCGCGGTTGCTTTGCTCTGGAAGCCGAGGGCGGTAGTGTTGGTCTGGGATGCTGTCACGTCGGTGCCGATGGCAACGGCACCGACCCCTGTGGCCCCCGTGCCCGGAGCCGTGCGCGATCCGAGGTAGAGCGAATTCAGCTGGGTCGCGATCGACTGGAAGCCGATGGCAATGGCATTCTGGGCTGTCGCGGTGGCAGAAGTGCCTTGGGCGACGGTATCCAATGCGGCCGCGTTCACCTGGTACCCCAGGGCGACGCTGCGCAATCCGGCCGCACTTGAGCCTGCGCCCAGGGAGACGGCGTTGTCCCCGCTGGCGCTGGCGAACGAGCCCGCTGCAAAGGCATTGCCGCCGCTGGCGGTCACGTCCGTACCAATTCCGATGGCGCCGCCGGCAAGTGCCCCTGTCGTCGGCCCAGTACGAGCACCCAGATAGATGGAATTGATGGCGGAGGAATAAGCCTGGAAGCCCAGCGAAATGGAATTCTGCCCGGCGCTGAGGGAGGCATATCCCACGGCGAGTCCGCCGAGCAGTTGGGCTTGCGCGAGAGAGCCCAGCGCGGTGGCCCCGATTCCCGACGCTGCGGAGCTAAGGCCCATGCACGAAGCCGTGCCGTTGTATGCGTTGTAAGGCGCCGCACCGCAGTTCACTGCCTGCGCCTGCGCCAGCGAAGACCATCCGATCCCGCCTAGCGCCAGCAGCGCGCTCACGATCCCGGCCCTCAAGTGTCCCGATGCGGGCAATGTCAGCGCGTCGGTCGCGCCGGCGGCCGCCACGGAACTCCCGCCGCGCTTGCCGCAGGCCCGTGTGTTTTCCGACGCGGCGACCCAGGCGCCAAGGGACTCATTCCAGAGTGAGCGATAAGTTTTATTCATGACCCCATCCATCCAATTAAAAAATCAGTGATCGGTCCTAGGACCTTGTCCCTGCGCACTATTTGTTAGTTGTTGCAAACAAATGTTAATTTGGGGGTGGGCGATTGCAATCTGCCTTGTCGCTTTTAGGAGGCAGTTTGTCGAATTGATTTAAATTTTCAAACGCGGATTATTTATTAATAGTAATAACAAGTTACTAATGAATTGAATGTTTACCATGGAAAATTACTTTGTCAATCGTAGATTTTGGTGGTAATGGACATCTGTTTCTCACAGAAGGAAAGCAATCGATAGCTCTTTTTAGTGCATCGATTTACTTGCGAGATATTTATGGAAACGATGTTCCATGGCGGGCATGCCGCTTGACAAAGCCCGCGATCAGCCTCGCGCGAAATTTGGAAGACCGTTCCGCCCCGGGAATCAACCGCCCGGTGACCGGCGCGTCACCGCGCTCTGGAACTCTTCGACCGAGGCAAGCAGCGGCGATGCCTTCCAGCACACGAGTTGCACGCCTTCCGGTTGCACGCACTCCAGGCAGAGGGCCACGGCATGCGCGTTGTCCGGCTGGAGCTGCCAGAACCGCCAGCGCGCAGCTGAGTCGTCGAGGCCGTCCTCGAAGCCGACTGCCACCTCATGCGCGCCTTCGAAACTGAAGGAGAACCGGTCCAGCGGAAGCGACAACCCCATGCCGCGCGCCTTGATGTAGCTTTCCTTGAGCGTCCAGAGATCCCAGAACCGGGAGGGCTGAAGCTCGGCCGGAAGCTGCCGCAGCGCCTGCGCCTCGTCGGCGGAAAAGAACTGCTGCGCAATCTCCAGCGGGGCGGCCCTGGCCGTGTGTTCGACGTCCACGCCCACCTCGCGCTCGACCGTCAGCGCCACCACGATGAGCGAGGCGCTGTGCGAAATGTTGAAGCGAAGACGCTTCGCCTGCAGCAGCGCATTGGCGATCCGCGGGCGCCCATAGGCGTTGGTTTCGAACCGCCAGTCGCGCGGCGCGATGGGCGCGTAGCGGGAGAGCAGCGAGCGGATCAGCCACCGCGTCATGAGGTACCGGCGCCTGTCGCGGGCGAAGCGGAAGCGCCCGTGCTTTTCGCGCTCCTCGGGCGTCAGCAGGGCCATGGCTTCTTCGTGGGCGGGGGCGTCCTGGTCGGGAACGTACAGGTGCCACAGGTGGACCTGGCGCGAGTCGATCTGCAGTTGCATTCGCAATTCTTGCTTGAATTTTCAACTCGTCCGGCGGGTTCTTCAGCTGGGCTTAAGGTGGCCCGCCCATACTGGTGTCGACGGTCTGCTGGCGTTGGTAGAGGTCGCTCAGGCACCCGCCCATTGGTGGTGGTTCCTCGAGGCCGGCGATCGTCACATTTTCAGGAAAAGGCCCTTGGCACCGCTGGCTGGAAGATCGAGCCGCGGCTCCCGGAGAACTATTCTTCGATCTGCCATGACCCACGAATTCTCCGACTTCGATCTCCCCGAAGGCTGGACTTGCCAAGTGGACCTCAAGAAGGCCCCGGAAGGCACCTACGCCGGCAAGGCCGAACTCCGCCAGGGGCGGGTGCAGCGCTGTGTGTTCGTGCTGGCGCAGCAGCCTTCGCGCGAAGCCGCGCTCGAACGGGTCAGGTTCCGTGCGCGGTTTTTCGTGGACGAATGGATGACCCGGCCTGGGGGGCGTGATCCTCAGGCCTGACGCGCCCGCGAAAAGGCGTTGTCCGTCAGCAATCCGCGCCCGCCGCTGGCGTGCCTCGCCCGCGCGCGCGAAAAGACTCGGGCTCTTGTCAAAGAACCCCAAGCACCCCTCCGGACGGCTCCATGCCGACCGCCCCATCGGCGACTACGCGCTCATCGGCTCGACCCACAGCGCGGCGCTGGTGCACCGCGGCGGCGACATCGAATGGCTGTGCCTGCCGCGCTTCGATTCCGCGGCCATGTTCGCCAGCCTGCTCGGCGACGAGCGCAACGGGCACTGGACGATGCGTGCCAAGGACCGCAATGCGCGCATCGCCCGGCGCTACCTGCCCGGCACGGTGGTGCTCGAGACCACGATCCGCACGGCCAAGGGCGTGGCCATCGTCACCGACTTCATGCCCCGCCCCGCCATCGACGGCACGCACGAGGTGGTGCGCATCGTGCGGGGCGCGCGCGGCGTCGTCGCCATGCACACCGAGTTCCGCATCCGCTTCAACTACGGCGAGTGGTGCCCGTGGATGGAGCGGCGCGACGGCGCGGTGTTCGCAACGGCCGGGCCCGACTCGGTGCGCATCAGCTCCGGCGTGCCGCTGACCAACGAGAACTTCGCGAGCTTTGCCGACTTCTCCGTGTCGGCGGGGCAGTCGATCGCGTTCAGCCTCGACTGGTTTCCGTCGCACCTGAAGCCGCCGGTGACGCGCGACGCCAGCGCGCTGCTGGCGCGCACCGTGATCGAGTGGAGCGCATGGACCGGGCGCTGCGGCTACGGCGGCGAGTTCCACGAGCCGGTGATGCGCTCGCTGCTCACGCTCAAGGCGCTCACCTACGAGCCCACCGGCGGCATCGTTGCCGCGCCGAGCACTTCGCTGCCCGAGCGGCCCGGCGGCGAGCGCAACTGGGACTACCGCTTCTGCTGGCTGCGCGACGCGGCGCTCACGCTCTACGCGCTGATCGGCTCGGGCTACGTGGAGGAGGCCAGCGCCTGGCGCTGGTGGCTGATGCGCGCGGTGGGCGGCTCGCCCGAGGAGCTGCAGGTGATGTACGGCCTGCACGGCGAACGCTCGCTCACCGAACTCGAGCTCGATTGGCTGCCGGGCTACGAGAACAGCCGGCCGGTGCGCATCGGCAACGGCGCGCACGGGCAGCGGCAACTCGATGTGTACGGCTCGGTCATCGCAGCCTTCCATGCGGCGCGCAAGGCCGGGCTGGCGGACATGGACAAGGTGTGGCCACTGGAGCGCGCCATCGCGAAGCAACTGACGGCGCTGTGGAAGGAACCCGACTGCGGCCTCTGGGAAGTGCGCGGCGAGCCGCGCCACTTCGTGCACTCCAAGATCATGTGCTGGCTGGCCTTCGACCGGATGATCGCGAGCGCGACGGAATACGGACTCGAAGGGCCCGTGGAGCGCTGGCGCGAGGTGCGCGACGAGATCCATGCCGAAGTCTGCGCACGCGGCTACGACGCCGGGCGCAATTCCTTCGTTCAGTTCTACGGCGCCGACACGGTGGACGCGGCGCTGCTGTGGATGCCGCTGATCGGCTTCCTGCCCATTCACGACGCACGCGTGCAGGGCACCATCGCGCGCATCGAGAAGGAGCTGATCTTCAACGGGCTGGTGTACCGCTACCGCACCGAGAAAGGCGTGGACGGCCTCGAAGGCGGGGAGGGCGCATTCCTCGCGTGCAGCTTCTGGCTGTCGAACGTGTACGTGGCCATGGGCAGGCTGCGCAAGGCGCGGGCGCTGTTCAAGCGCCTGCTGGCACTGGGCAACGACCTGGGCCTGTTCGCCGAGGAGTACGACCCGGTCGCGCAGCGGCAGCTCGGCAATTTTCCGCAGGCGTTCTCGCACATCGGGCTGATCAACAGCGCGCATGCGCTGGTGTCGGCGGCCGGCGGCGTGTGGGAACTGGCGGACCTCGACGGCAAGGCGCAGCCGCAGAAGGCAAACAAGACGGCAAGGAAGAGGACGCCGCTCAGGCGGCCGCGAGCGCGAACTCCTCGGCGCTGAACACGGTGTGGAAGACCGTGCCGTCGAACATCTCGAAGAGCGTCTTCGAGACCTCGCGGCTTTCGTAGCGCACGGGCGAATCGAGCGCGATGGCGATGTCCTCGCGGCTCGCATAGCGGATCGACAGCACCATTGCCAGTTCGGGATCGCTCACGTCGCTTTCGAGCTGGCGCAGCACGCGCACCTCGAGCGCACCGGGGAAGCGGGTCCACAGCGGCACGAGCTTTTCGTGCACGTGGCGGTCGAATGCTTCTTCCATGCCGGCCTTGACCCGGCCCCTGAAAAACGCGCAGCGGATGAACATGGGTGTTCTTCTTTCCTGGTTGAAATCCGTGGGCGCGGCCGCTTCAGCCGCGAGCGTAGCCGTCGAACTGCCGCATCATGGCCGCCGTGTCTTCGGCACCGAGCCCGGCCGCGACGAAGCTGCGGTGCAGCTCCGAGACGGCGCCCGCCAGCGGCATCGGCAGGCGTTGGCCCTGCGAGAAGGCCTGCACCGCCTCGAGGTCCTTCAGCATGTTGTCGATGCGCCCCGTGGGCGTGTAGTCGCGCGCGGCCATCTTGGGGCCGAACTCGCGCAGGATCTGGCTGTCGGCGCGGCCGCCGGCCAGCGCGGCGGGCAGCTTCGAGGCATCGACGCCGCCGGCCTCGGCCAGCCGCACGGCCTCGGCCACGGCCTGGAAGCCGATGGCGCAGAGCAGCTGGTTGACGAGCTTGGTGGTCTGGCCCGCGCCGCTGTCGCCCATGCGGGTGTAGTTGGCGCACAGGCTGTCCATCACGGCGCGTGCGCGCTGCACGTCTTCGGCGCTGCCGCCGGCCATCACCGTGAGCTGCCCGAGCAGGGCCTTGGGCGCGCCGCCCGAGAGCGGCGCGTCGACGAAGCCCATGCCCGTGCGCTCGCGCAGCGATTGCGCGAGCCGGCGCGTGGACGGCGGGTCGATGGACGACATGTCGATCAGCAGCCGCTTCGCATCGGCCGGCGCGGCGGCGATGCCGGCCTCGCCGAAGATCGCGCGCTCCACCACCGCTGCCGAGTTGAGGCTGGTGATCACGAAGTCGCAGGCCGCCGCTGCCGCCTGCGCGGTGCCGGCGGCCTGCGCGCCATGCGCCTGCAGCGCCGCGACCTTGGCCGTGTCGGGATCGAACACGCTCACCCGGTGGCCGCATTCGAGCAGCCGGCGAGCGATGGCCGTGCCCATGATGCCCACGCCGATCACGGCCACGCGCTGGCTGGGGACGGTTGCGGTCGTCATGCGGGGGCTTTCAGCATGCAGTGCACGGTGCTACAGGCTCGCGGTGATGCCGCCATCCACATACAGGATGTGGCCGTTGACGAAGCTCGACGCGTCCGAGGCCAGGAAGATGGCCGCACCGCCCAGCTCTTCCACGTCGCCCCAGCGGCCGGCGGGTGTGCGGCCCGAGAGCCACGCCGTGAAGGCCTCGTCGGCCACCAGCGCCTGCGTGAGTTCGGTCTTGAAGTAGCCCGGCCCGAGGCCATTGACCTGGATGCCGTGCTTGCCGAGGTCGATCGCCATGCCCTTGGTGAGCATCTTCACCGCGCCCTTGGTGGCGGCGTAGGGCGCAATGCCCGGGCGGCCCAGCTCGCTCTGCACCGAGCACACGTTGATGATCTTGCCGCGCTTGCGCTCGATCATGCGCTGGGCCACGAAGCGGCCGACCAGGAACACGCTGTCGATGTTCGTGGTGACTATCTTGTGCCAGGCATCGACCGGGAATTCGGCGAACGCGCCGCGGTGCTGCATGCCGGCGTTGTTGACGAGGATGTCGATGGCGCCGATGTCGGCTTCGATGGCGGCCACGCCCGCTTCCACCGCGGCGGCGTCGGTCACGTCGAAGGCCATGGCCTCGGCCGCGATGCCCTTGGCGCGCAGGGCGTCACGGGCGGCGGTGAGCGCCGCGGCGTCGCGTGCATTGAGCACCACGCGCGCCCCGGCGTTGCCCAGCGCCGCGGCCAGCGCGAAGCCGATGCCCTTGCTGGAGCCGGTGATGAGGGCGGTGCGCCCGGAAAGGTCGAACAGTTTCAAGGGAGGCTCCTGGTCCATGACAGCCGGATAAGTTACCGGTATCTTTTGTAGTCGTCAATGGGTAAAACCTGCGCTGGCGTTATTTCATGTTGGCGATTAAAGTTACCGGTATCTGATTGAATCGACATCCGCAGGAGAGACCCGCTTGACCGCTACCGCTACATCCCCGCACGTGCTGATGCCCGGCGCCTACCCGGAATGGGACATGGCGCCGATGCAGGCCGCCTACACGCTGCACCGCCTGTGGGAAGCGCCCGACCGGCAGGCCTTCATTGCGGAGCACGCGCCGCACATCCGCGCGGTCGCCACGCGTGGCGAACTGGGCGCGAATGCCGAGCTGATCGCCGCGCTGCCGAAGCTGGAGCTGATCGCCTGCTACGGCGTGGGCACCGACGGCATCGACCTCGCCGCCTGCCGTGCGCGCGGCATCCGCGTGAGCAACACGCCCGACGTGCTCAACGGCGACGTGGCCGATCTCGCCGTGGGGCTCACGCTCGCGCTGCAGCGCCGCATTCCGGCGGGCGACCGGTTCGTGCGCAGCGGCGCATGGGCCAACGGCGGCATGCCGCTGACCACGCGCGTCTTCGGCCAGCGCATCGGCATCGCGGGCTTCGGCCGCATCGGCAGCACCATCGCGCGCCGGCTCTCGGGCTTCGACGTGGAGCTGGGCTACTTCAGCCGCACGCCGAAGCAAGACAGTCCGCACCGTCACTTCGCAAGCTTGTCCGCCATGGCCGACTGGTGCGACGTGCTCATCGTCATCCTGCCCGGCGGCGAAGCAACGCGCGGCATCGTCAATGCCGAAGTGCTGCAGGCGCTGGGCCCGAAGGGCTGGCTGGTGAACGTGTCGCGCGGCACCACCGTCGACGAAGGCGCGCTGCTGCAGGCGCTGGAGGCGCGCGCCATTGCAGGCGCCGCGCTCGACGTGTTCCTCAACGAACCGCGCATCGACCCGCGCTTTGCCGCGCTCGACAACGTGGTGTTGCACCCGCACCATGGCAGCGGCACCGAAGAGACGCGCCGCGCCATGGGCGAACTCGTGCGCCGCAACATCGAGGCCCACTTCGCGGGCCAGCCCCTGGTCACTCCCGTTGCCTGAAGGAAGAAACATCATGCGTTTGCGTTGTATGTGCCTCGTGATCCACGCCCCCGACGATCTGCGCCTGGACGAACAGGACGCCGGCGAGATCGGCCCGGGCCAGGTGCTGGTGAAGGTCGGCATGGGCGGCATCTGCGGCTCCGACCTGCACTACTTTCACAACGGCGGCTTTGGCACCGTGCGCATCAAGGAGCCGATGGTGCTGGGCCATGAAGTGGCCGGCACCGTGGTGGCGGTGGCGCCCGGCGTGGAGAGCGTGCGCATCGGCGACAAGGTGGCCGTCAACCCGAGCCGTCCGTGTGGCGCCTGCAAGTTCTGCCTCGAGGGCCTGCCCAACCAGTGCCTCGACATGCGCTTCTATGGCAGCGCGATGCGCACGCCGCACGTGCAGGGCGCGTTCCGCAACATGCTGCTGTGCGAGGCCACGCAGTGCGTGAAGGTGGCCGAGCACGTGCCGCTGCGCCTGGCCGCGCTGGCCGAGCCGTTCTCGGTGGGGCTGCACGGCGTGTCGCGCGCCGGCCCGCTGCTGGGCAAGCGGGTGTTGGTGTCGGGTTGCGGGCCCATCGGCGTGCTGGCCATCGCGGCAGCGCGCGCACACGGGGCGGCCGAGATCACCGCTACCGACGTGGTCGACGAGCCGCTGGTCATCGCTCGCGCCATGGGCGCCGACAACGTCATCAACGTCGCGCAGGACAAGGCCTGGGTTTCACGCCATTCGGCCGACAAAGGCACCTTCGACGTGATGCTCGAATGCTCGGGCAACGAGCGCGCGCTGCGCGACGGGCTCGAGGTGATGCGCCCGCGCGGCGTGGTCGTGCAGCTGGGGCTGGGCGGCGACGTGAGCATTCCGCAGAACATGGTGGTGGCCAAGGAACTCAGCATCTGCGGCTCGTTCCGCTTCCATGCGGAATTCGCGCTCGCGGTGCGGCTCATCAACGAAGGGCGCGTCGACCTGTCGCCGGTGGTGACGCACACCTTCCCGATGCTGCAGGCGCGCCAGGCCTTCGAGCTGGCGAGCGACCGGCAGAAGGCGATGAAGGTGCTGATCGATTTCGCGGATGCGGGCGCCGAGGCTGCCGCGGCCTGACGGGGTCTTCCGCTGAAATCCTGGAGGAAGTTGTTTCGGGCATCGCTATTCCTACGTGAACTGGCGCAAGAAGCCGGCGGCGCGGCGCGAGCCACAGGCTCAGGTTGCTGCATATCGACGTTCAACAAAACGGAGGTATCCAGATGTCCAGACTCAACGAGGAATGGAAGGTCGAGAAGCACGGCCCGCTTGAAATGCTCGGCGAAGGCTTGCGCACCGTGGCGGGCGAAATCGTCATGCCGCTCGGCCATTTTCCACGCCGGATGACCGTGCTCACATTGCGGGGCCGGCGACTCGCCGTGTGGAGTGCCATTGCGCTGAGCGAGCCGCAGATGGCGCAGCTCGAAGCGCTGGGGTCGATCGACTTTCTGATCGTGCCCGGCGCATCGCACCGCCTCGATCTCAAGGCCTGGAAGCGGCGCTATCCGACCGCGAAGGTTGTCTGCCCGCCCGGCGCGCGCGAAGCCGTGGCCGAGGCCGCGCCGGTGGATGCGACCAAGGACGTGCTCGACGACCCGACCGTGGCGTTCCAGACCGTGCCGGGCGTCGGCGACAAGGAGGCCGCCCTGGTCATCCGGCGCGCGGACGGCACCTCGCTGGTCGTCAACGACATCATTGCCAACGTGCACCATCCAGACGGCCTGGGCGCCAAGGTGATGGCGCGTCTCATGGGCTTTGGCGTCAAGGAACCGCAGATGCCCTGGGTGGGCGAAAAGATGTTCGTCAAGGACCATGCGGCGCTGGCGGCTGCACTGCGTGCCTGGGCCGCCGAACCGGCGCTGGCGCGTATCGTGGTGAGTCATGGCGACGTGATCACCGAACGGCCGCGCGAGGTGCTGGAGAAAATCGCGGCCGACATTGCACAGTGAGGCGTGAAGTGCCGCGGCGTCCCTTCAAGCCCCGGTCGCCCCCTGACGCGTCATCAACGTATTCGACGGCAGCGTCTCGTCCAGCAGCTTGCGCGCCGTCTCGATGCCCGCCATCGGCAGCAGCTTGGCGTCGAGCAGGCCGACCTGCACCAGCACACTGGCCTGGTCCCAATAGATGTGCTCGTGATAGAGCTTGTTGCCGCGGAACTTGATGACCGCGAGCAGCGGTATCTCCACGCGCTTTCCGGTCGGTTTAACCCCCGGCAGCATCCACGGGATCTCGGTGGTGTGCGTGAAGCAGAACAGCATCTCGTCGACCACCTGCGTAGCGCCCACTGTGCGCGAGATGGGCACCAGGGAGGTGTCGGGCGGATTGCTGTTGACGAAGTGGTTCGTATAGAACGCATGCAGCGCCTTGTAGCCCACGCCGCCGGTCATCGTGGGAATGTGGTTGACGTACGGCTCGGCCACCATGGTGCTCATCGTGTCGTCGACGTTGCGCGTGGCGAACTCGTATTCGCAGTGCTTGTCCCACAGCGCCGAGAGGTCGTAGTGCGGGCCGATGGCGTCCTTCAGCGTGGCGATGCTGCGCTCGTGCGCCATCAGCGCCGAAGGCTTGTGGAAGTGCTCGCCGCCGGCGCGCGCGAAGGCGTGGTCCATGCCCGGATACACGTACAGGGAAACGCCGGGGCGGCCCTTGAGCGTGGCGACGATGCGGTCGCGCGCCTCGGGCGGACAGAACTTGTCGAGCTCGGCGATGTGCAGCGTGAGCGGCCGCTTGATCCGGTCGGCCTCGCCGAGCGCGGCGTCGATGCCCACGCCGTAGTAGCCGACCGCCGCGTCCGCGTCGGTGCGGCATGCGGCCAGGTATGCGAGCTTGCCGCCGAGGCAGAAGCCGAGCACGCCGACCTTCCTGCCGGGCACCTCGGCGCGCGCGCGCAGCGCATCGATGGCGGTCTGCATGTCTTCCATGCCCTTGGCTTCGTCGAAGCCGCCGTAGAGCGCGAAGGCGCGCTGCCAGTCGGCCTCGCTGTAGCCGAGCTCCACGTCCGGCTCCTGCCGCCAGAACAGGTCGGGCACCAGCGCCACGTAGCCTTCTTCGGCATAGTAATCGGCCACCTCGCGCATGGTGTGGTTGATGCCGAAGATTTCCTGGGCGATCACCAGGCCGGGGCCCGTGCCCGCCGCAGGCAGCGCGAGGTAGCCGCGGAAGGTGCCGCTGCCGTCGGCGGCTTTCATTTCGATGTAGTGGCCTGAAGCCTGAGCTTTCTCTTGCATGTGGTTCTCCGTGTGCGTTCTATTGCAAACATTCCGGGTGCCGCGTCGTCACCTGGTAGTAGCCTGAGTGAAAGACCAGCGGCTCGCCATCGAAGCGGTCGTACCGCTCCACTTCGCCGATGAAGATGAGGTGGTCGCCCCCATCGTACTGCCGCACGTTGCGGCAGACGAATCGTGCGATGACGTCGTTGAGCAGCGGCACGCCTGCCGTGCCCTCGCAGCAATCCACGCCGCCGAACTTGTCGGCCTGCGGCGTCGAGAACTGGCGCGACAGGTGATGCTGGTGCGCCGCCAGCACGTTGATCGCGAAATGGCTGGCGCCGGTGAAATCCGCCACGCTCGGTGCATTGCGGGCCAGGCTCCACAGCACGAGCGGCGGGTCGAGCGACACCGATGAGAACGAATTGGCCGTCATGCCCACGCGGCGCCCGTCGATGGCGCGCGTGGTGATGACGGTCACGCCGGTCGAGAACTGGCCCAGCGCCTTGCGGAAGTCGCGGCGGTCGAACCGGTCGACTGCCGCCTCGCGGGCCCTGGCTTCCAGGAAGCGGTCGGCCTCCGCGGCATCGAACCACCAGGGCGCGAAGGTGCGCGGATCGTCGAAGCCGTTGACCAGCGTGCTCGCCACCGGGGGCATGTGCGTGGCGCTCTGCAGCAGCTTGTGCACGTGGGGCAGGGGCGGCGCGAGCAGGCTGTGGGTCCATGCGGTGGCCCAGCGTGCATAGCCTTCCCAGTAGCGGTCGAAGGTCTGCTGCATCCACTCGGCATCGAATGGCGCGTCGCCGTGCTCGAGGATGCGCTTGAGACAGATGTCGGCGCTCTTGGCCGCGTTGTTCGAGCCCTGCCCGGTGATCGGGTCGTTGAGCACCACCACGTCGGCCAGGCCCAGCACCTTGCGCCCGGAAGGCAGCGTGGCCACCGGCTTGCGCACCGTCGGTGCGAAGCTGCCGACGAGCACGCCGTTGTCGTCGGCCAGTTCCATGTGCCGGCAGCGCTCGGCTTCCCAGGGCAGGAAGGTGTCGAGGATCCACTTGCTGCGCGCGAGGTGCTCCTTCGGTGTCTTCACGTCCGCCCAGCAGTCCATCGGCCCGCCGGGCACGCCCTCGAACACCATGATCTCGCACGGGCCGGTGGTGGTCAGTGCAGGGAACACGAAGTACTCGCCGACGCCGGGAATCAGGTTGAAGCACACCCGCGCATACGGCTGCGCCGGCAGCATGCCCTTCACGTAGGTGAGGGCCAGCACGCGCTGCGGTGCGTCGAACGGGGAGCGCTCGGCATCGCGCTCGAACAGCTTCGAGATCTCGCCCTTGCCGCTGGCCACGACCACGAGGTCGTGCGTTTGCGCACATGCATCCAGCTCGCCGAGCCCCACGTCCTGCAGCACGAGGCGGCCGCCTCGCTGCTCGAACGCATTCATCCATCCGGGGATCTTGATGCGCTGGTCGACCGACTGCGCCGGTCCGTCGAGCCTTGCGCTCCATTCGATGGCCTTGCCACCCTGCGGGTTGCGCACCGTCATGCCGATGCCTTCCACGCACGGGCATTCACCGGCCCAGAAGTCCAGACCGAGCTCGCGCTCGGTCTGCAGCGCGGTCTCGAACATGCACTGGCTGGACATGACCGGCCCTTCGAAGATCTCCCGCGCCGTGCGGTTCGAGAAAACCGTCACCTCGTGCCCGGCCCGTTGCAGGCCCAGCGCGAGTTGCATGCCGGACTGCCCGGCGCCGACGATGGCCACGCGTCTTGTCATACGCTGTACCCGCGTCAGGCGGCGGCCGCCCAGGTCTCGATGTAGCGGTCCGCCTCCACCGGGTCCGCGAACCACGGGAAGAAGGTGCGTGGATCGTCGAAGCCGTTGGCGATCGCGCTGGCCAGCGGCGGCATCGCACCGGCGCTGCCGAGCAGCTTGAGCACGTGGGGCGGTGGCGGCGCAAGCAGCATGTTGGTCCACTGCGTGACCCATTGCGAGTAGCCGAACCAGTAGCGGTCGAAGGTCTGCTGCATCCACGCCGCATCGCCGGGACCGTCGCCGCGCGCGAGGATGCTCTTCAGGTAAGAGTCGGCGCACTTGGCCGCGTTGTTCGAGCCCTGGCCGGTGATCGGGTCGTTGAGCACCACCACGTCGGCCAGGCCCAGTACCTTGCGCCCCGACGGCAGGGTGGCCACCGGCTTGCGCACGGTGGGCGCGAAGCGGCCTGCGAGGATGCCGTTGTCGTCGGTCAGCTCGATGTCACTGCAGCGCGCGGCCTCCCACGGCGTGAAGGTGTCGACGATCCACTTGCTGCGCGCGAGGTGCTCCTGCGGCGTCTTCACGTCCGCCCAGCAGTCCATCGGCCCGCCGGGCACGCCCTCGAACACCATGATCTCGCAGGGCCCCGTGGTGGTCAGCGCAGGGAACACGAAGTACTCGCCGACGCCGGGAATCAGGTTGAAGCAGACGGCCGAGAATGGCTCGCGCGGCGCCATGCCCTTCACGTAGGTCAGCGCCAGCGCGCGCTGCGGCTTGTCGTAGGGCGACTTGTGGGCGTCGCGCTCGAACAGCTTCGAGATGTCGCCCTTGCCGCTCGCCACCAGCGTGAGGTCGTGGCTTTGCGCGCAGGTCTCGAGCTCGTCGATGCCCGCGTCCTTGAAGACCAGTTCGCCGCCCTTGCGCTGGAACTCTGCCATCCACGCCGGGATCTTCACGCGCTGGTCGACCGACTGCGCGCTCGAATTCAGCCGGGCCGCCCAGTCAATGGCCTTGGCTCCCTTCTGCTCCGGATGCGGCACGGCCAGGCCGATGCCGTCCACCGTGGGGCATTCCTTCGCCCAATGGTCCAGCCCCAGGTCGCGCTCGATCTGCAGCGAGGTGTGGAACATGCACTGGCTCGACATCACCTTGCCGCTGCGTATGTCGTCGCCCGTGCGGTTGCTGAACATCGTGACCTCGTAGCCCGCGCCCAGCAGGCCGAGCCCCAGTTGCAGGCCCGACTGGCCCGCGCCGACGATTGCGATTCGCTTCATTGCCTTGCTCCTTGTCTGTTTGCTTGCTTGCCGGTCAGTCCATCAACCTGGGAATGGCGGGCACGGCCTGCTCCGGGCCCATGGCGGCGTAGCCGCCGTCCACCGCGTAGTCGGCGCCGGTCACGAAGCTCGCGTGGTCCGAGCACAGGAACAGCACCACCTGCGCCACCTCGTCCGGATCGCCGACGCGCCCCAGCAGGTGATAGGGCGCGGCCACGCGATCGGTCTTGGCCCGGTCGCCACCGCTGAGCCGGTCCATCACGGCCGACCACGTCCAGCCCGGCGACACGCTGTTCACGCGAATGCGGTCGGGCGCAAGGTCCATCGCCATGTTGCGCGTGAGCTGCGCCATCGCGGCCTTGCTGACCGGGTAGAGCCATCGCCCCGTCTGCGCCACGCGCGACGAGATGCTCGTGAAATTGACCACCGCGCCGCCGCCTGCCGCGGCCATGTGCGGATGCACCGCCTGCAGCATCGCCACCGCGCTCGCCACATTCACGTTGAACGATGTGAGCCAGTCGGCGCGCGGCGACTTGAAGCCGTCGTCCAAGTACGAGCACGCGAGATTGATCAGGAAGTGCACGCCGCCGTGCCGCTCCGCCGCCTGTGCCACGCACGCCGCCACCTGGGTGTCGTCGGTGATGTCGGTGTGCACGAAGCGCGCGCCGGTGCCGAGCGAATCGGCCAGCGCCTGCCCGTTACCGGCGTCGATGTCCGCGATCACGACCTTCACGCCGGCCGCGTGCAGTGCACGCACCACGCCGGCCCCTATCAATGTGGCGCCGCCGGTAACGATGGCGCTCCTGCCTTCGAGTCCCTTGAACATGACGCTTGCTCTCCTTGGTGGATCGACCGGGCCGGGTTGGCCCGTGGGTCGTACCTTAGGAGGCGAGGGGGCGCCGGCGCATCCCGCAAGCGCAGGCCCTGTCCCTGGCGCGCATGTTTTTGCCGAGGGGCGATCCGAATTGTGGGCTGGGATGCTTTTTGCTAGGGTGGCCTGGCCCCATGGAAACCGCTGCCATGACCCCCCGGCTGCCGCTGCAGCGTTATCGATTGTTCGAGAGCCACGACATGGACGAGGCGCGCGAAAGCGTGGCCCGCGTGTTCTGCCCGCACGGCCTGACCATGCTGCGGCCCCGCACCGAGCTCGACGCCTGCCACCACAGCGCGCGCCTGCACCGTGACGTGAGCCTCAACTACGTGCAGTACGGCCCGGGCGTGCAGATCGAGCCGGGCTATCTGCAGGATTTCTTCCTGTTGCAGATTCCGTTGCGCGGCGGCGCCGAAATCCGCTGCGGTGCGCAGCGGATCGACGCCACGCCCAGCCTTGCCTCGCTGCCGTCGCCGACCGAGCCGCTCTCCATGCGCTGGGCCGACGACAGCCCGCACCTGATCGTGCGGCTGGCCCGGGCGGCGCTGCTGTCGCGGCTCGAGTCGATGCTGCAGGCGCCCGTGCGGCAGGCGCTGGTGTTCGACCTCGGCGTGCCGCTCGACAACCCGGCGCTCGCGCCGCTGGTGCACTTTATCGACTACCTGCGGCTCACGCTCGAAGCCAGCGGCAATGCGCTACAGGCCGGCAGCCGCCTTGCAGAGAACGCCGAGGAATACCTGATGTCCAGCCTGCTGATGTCGGCCGGCCACAATCACTCGCGTGCCCTGGCCAGCGATGCGCAACGCAGCCTGCTGCCGCGCGCCGTGCGAAGGGCGCAGGATTTCATGGCGGCGCATGCCGATCAGCCCTTGTCGCTGGCCGACATATGCAGCGAAGTCGGTTGCAGCGCGCGTGCGCTGCAGCTGGCGTTTCGCCAGCACGCGGACCAGGGGCCGATGGAATTCCTGCGGGAGCTCAGGCTCGACAGGGTGCGGGCCGAGCTGCTCGTGTCGGCGGCAAGCAATGGCGGCGGCGTACGTGAAGCCGCGGAGAAATACGGCTTTCTGCACCTGGGCCATTTCGCTGCGCAGTACCGTGCACGCTTTGGGGAGCGGCCGTCGGAGACTCTGGCGCGCGGAGCGGTGGGGCGCTGAGGGAGTTCTGCGGGGCGCGCGCTCAAGGGCGGCTGTTCCGGTAGAACGTTCCTGCGACTCAGCCGAAGATGAGGAGCGAGCGTTGCAGTCATCTCCACTGCCGCGTTCTCCTTCGCGAACTTTGCCGCCAGCCTTGTTGCCCCCGTTGGGCGCCGCCGGCGCTAAACTGCGGCTGTTTTTTTGGGAGACGCTCCATGACCCGATTGCTCGTGCGCAGCTTCGGCGTTTCGCTCGACGGCTTCGCGGCCGGCCCGGACCAGAGCCTGGAGAACCCGCTTGGCGTTCGCGGTCCCGAACTCATGGACTGGTTCTTTCCTACGCGCGTCTGGCAGCAGATGCACAAGACGGGCGAGGCCAACGGCGAGATCGGCATCGACAACGAGATCGCCGAACAAGGCTTCGCCGAAATAGGTGCATGGATCCTCGGGCGCAACATGTTCGGGCCGGTGCGCGGTCCTTGGCCCGACGAGAGCTGGAAAGGCTGGTGGGGCGACGAGCCCCCATACCACGTGCCGGTCTTCGTGCTGACCCACCATGCCCGCGCACCATTGACGCTGCAGGGCGGAACCATCTTCCACTTCGTCACTGGCGGCATCCATGAGGCGCTGGCGCTGGCGCAAGCCGCCGCGGGTGCGCGCGACGTGCGCGTGGGCGGCGGCGTGGCCACCGTGCGCGAATACTTGAAGGCCGGGCTGATCGACGAACTGCACCTGGCCGTACGGCCAGTGCTGCTGGGTAAGGGCGAGGCGCTGTTCGCAGGCCTGGACCTGCCGGCGCTGGGCTACCGCTGCGAACGGCAGGTGGCAGGCGAGCGAGCCACGCATGTGTTCCTGCGCCGCAGCGCGCCTTGATGTGGGAGCCGCGGCTTAAATGTCGACAGGATCTTGTCACGTCATCTGCCGAACGCCCGCTCCTGGCCGAACGCGGCAATTACTTTGGAGCGAAATGTGCCGCCAGTCCTCCCACAGTGAGTGACGGGTTCGGATCACATTGCGCCGGCTGCAGCCGAAGGGTTGCCGGCGACTGGGGCCGTTGCCGACCGTCGGCTTGCTCCGAAGGAGACCTTGACCAAGAAGGCCGTGCTCGACAGGTGCGCTGCCAACGATCTCACTCAGCGCAATTCAACATCCACTGAACACCGAAACGATCGGTCAATTTGCCGTAGTAGTCGCCCCAGGACTGGATGCCCAAGGGGGTCGTGATTGTCCCGCCGGCACCCAGAGCCAGGAAGAGCTTGTCCGTGGAATCTCGGTCGTCCATCGCGAGCAAGTGCGCGGAGCCCCGCATCGGCTCAGCGTCTTCGTTGTCTGAGGCATAGAAGAGCAGGCCTGGCCCCTCAAACTTCGCGTGCATGACCTTGCCGCGCATGGCTTCGTTCTTCACGGGCATGCCATCGACTCCGTAGCGAAGTACCTCGACGACACAGCCAAGACCGCATTGCGTGTAGAAAGACAGAGCCTGATCGCAGGTTGTGGTGAAGAACAGATAGTTCGAGAGTTGCATGATGGCGTAGTTGGATGTGCACGGGGCTACGACAAGGTCCGCACCGCTCCGGGAGACCGTGTTGCTGCCCCGCGGATGTGTCAGGCCGAAGCGGCCCCTTCGCCGAGCTGCGCATTGGTGAGGGCCGTCCCGGCAATGCCCCAGGCCCCGTCCACGGCGTGCACCACGTTGACCCATATGCGCTCCTTCGGGTGGTGTGCGCCAGACAGCTCATGAATGATGCTCGTGGCTTCTTCGATGTAGCCGACTTGCACATCCCGACTGGCGAACGCGAAGGATGGAACCTTCCATTCGACGAAGGCCACGGAGGCCTCCTTTGATCCGGAGTACGTGTGCTCCTTCGGCAAGACGTGAATCGAGCCAACGATGTTGGGCGTCAACGCCTTGTTTCCTGTCAGGCCGTGCCACTTGAGCATGGCATCGGACAGGCGGCTGAACGCGACTTTCTCCTGGCCTTTGGGGAGAACGCCTTCGGTGAGGGTGAGCGTAAGTGGCATGGGTACTCCAAGTGGAAGGAACGGTGTCGACTCACACGCTGCGATCTGCAGGGCATTTCAAGTAACGACCGTTATTCGATAATACATAACGATCGTGTTTTGAACAACTACAATCGTCGACTTCACATGTCGAAGGAGCTCCTCGTGTCAAGGTCCGAACAGAAGGTGCAGACGCGGCAGCGCATCCTGGAGGGCGCAGGTCGCGGGTTTCGCAAAGCTGGATTCGGCGGGATCGGGGTGGACGGCCTGGCGAAGGAAGCAGGCCTGACATCGGGTGCCTTCTACGTTCATTTCGACTCAAAGGCTGACGCATTCCGAGAGTCGGTCGCACAAGGCATGGCCGAATTGCGAGGTGGCGTGCTGTACTTTCAAGAAAAGCACGGACGCGCTTGGTGGGCGGAGTTTGTGCGCTTCTACCTCAGCGCGAAGCGCACCTGTGACCTGTCAGAGAGCTGCACGCTGCAGACGATGCCGGCGGAAGTGGCACGATCGGACGAAGCCTCCCGTACGACGTTTGAGAAGGCTTTGCGCGACGTTGCACAGGCGATCGTCGATGGCCCCGCCTCACCCAGTGCGCCACGGGATATTGGAGCCGCATGCGCCGCGCTCTCTTCGCTGGCGGGCGCTGTCACGCTCGCGCGTGCCGTTGGGAACGGCGCCTTCGCGGACCAGATCGCTGCAGGGACGGAGCACGCATTGCTCGGCGCGTCAGGCGGAAAGAGTCGGTCAAAGCCCAGCTGAGTGTGATCTGTAAGGTCCGCTTCCTGGCGAACTGACGGGAGGCATCGAACGTCGCCTCATGGCCGGACCATGATGCAAGGCTTGATCGTTTCTTGAGAGTCGCTTGCGGAGCCTCATCCACCATGAAACATGTTCGCCACCTTCCTGTTCTTTTCGTCTGGCCTTCTTCGATGCCCCACAGGTTTCCGACCGGGTCGAAGCCGGGCTACGACGCGGCAATGGCCTGCTTGACGAAGTCGGTGTATTTGCGCAGAGGACGACCGAGCATGGCCTGCAGGCGATCCGCTGCGCCGTCCGCGCCATGCATGCCGAACTTCTGAATCCCCGCCATCATCAAGCGCATGTCGTAGGCAAGCCAGGACGGCGCCATCGAGGCCATCTGTCCTTCGAAGGCCGCCACGTCGTCTCCGCCGTAAGTCACCTCGCGACCGAGCGCGGCACTCCAGATCCTGACCACCGACGCTCCGGTCAGCCGCTCGGGCCCGACCAGCTCCAGCGTCGCACGTGGCAGCGGCACGGGTGCGCGGTCGCGGCGCAGCAGTTCGGCGACAGCGACGTCCGCGATGTCTCGCGCATCGATCATCGCGACGCCCGCCGAGCCGATCGGCACCGGGTAGACGCCGTAACCCTGGATCACCTGCTGGACCATGCGCTCGTTCTGCATGAAGTAGGCGGGGCGAAGGATGGTCGCCGGAATGTCGAGGCTCTCGATTTCGGGCGTGGAGGTCGCGCTCTGGGTCCTGCATACATCGCGACGACTTCCCGCGCCGAAGGTTCGCGCGTTTGTCGAATTCATGTGCGGGCAGTATCCGGAGGGGTCTCTCGTACTGAACGGCTAGAAGACCGGCCTCAGGTTGCAGAGCAGGTAAAGCTCTCGGCCTTGTTCGGGTCGCCCGTGCCGTTGTAGCGCGGGAACTTCGGAAACTCGCAGACCGGGCGCCTGGCGATGGCGGTGGTGCCGTCTGCCGCCGACTGGGTGGCGACCAGCTGGTCGGGCGCCGTGCCCCTCTCGACCCAGGCATCCATGGCGGCCAGCAGGTCGATGCAGATCAGCAGCGTCTCCTGATTTTTCGGCGATGGTAGCTGCCTCACCGTGCTCCGCCGTGCGCCCGCAGGAAAGCGGGGGCAGCCAGCCCGCGCCCGAGCTGCCCCGATCAGGCGCTCATTCTTCCAAACTCAACGCTACGCGGGCGGGCGCAAGTGGAAGCCGTGGCGTGAGCAGGGCCGGCACATCGGCCGCATCGCCGTAGGCATGTTGAAGCGAAAGCCAATCCGGCATGGACCTACGAACTCTCCCGCTGCTCGATGTGGAACGGAATCAGCACCGTCTCCGCAGGCGGCCGATGCCCTTCGCGCGTGCCGTCGATCACGCGCAGCAGCAGCTCTCCGGCCGCCTTGCCGATACCCACGCAATCCACTGCCACGGTGGTGATGCGCGGGTGGCAGGCGCGTGCCACCTCGAAGTCGCCGAAGCCCGCGATCGCGATGCGGCCCGGCACGTCCCAGCCGCGGCGCTGGCATTCCATGAGTGCGCCGAAGGCCGAGAGGTCGGACACGCAGATCACCGCATCCACGTCGGGCCATTGCCGGATCAGCTGCGCCACCGCCTCGCCGCCTTGCGCCATCGAAATGGGCGGCTGGCCGAAGCTGATGACGTGGCCGTCGGGCAGACCCAGTTCGCGGATCGCCTGCGCATAGCCGCGCTGGCGGTCGGCGCCGCGCGTGTCGCGGTTCGAGGTGCCGCCGATGAAGGCGATGCGCCGGTAGCCTTTGCCGTGCAGATGCCGCACCATCGAGGCCGCGGCCTCTGCGTTCGAGAAGCCGACCGTGTGCTCGATGGGCGTGGCGGGCAGGTCCCAGGTCTCGACCACTGGCACACCGGCGGCCTGCAGCATCGCGCGTGCGGCGGGCGTGTGCGAGCCGCCCGTGAGGATCACGCCCTCTGGCCGGCGCGCGAGCATGGCGCGCAGCAGGCGCTCTTCGGTTTCCACGCGGTAGTCGGTGTAGCCCAGCAGCACCTGGATGCCGCGCGCTTCGACGGCCGCGGTGATGCCCTGCGCGGTTTCCGAAAAGTTGGAGTTGTTGAGCGAGGGGATCAGCACCGCGATGAAGCCCGAGCGCTTGCTGGAGAAGGTGCGCGCCGTCTGGTCGATGACGTAGCCCATTTCCTCGCAGGCCTGCAGGATGCGCTGGCGCAGCGCCTCGGAGGTCACGCGGTCGCTGCTCGCGCCCCGGTTGAGCGCGCGCGACACCGTCATCTTCGATACGCCGACGCGCGCGGCCACGTCGGCCATCGTCGCAGGACGGGCGAGGGGGGCGGTGGCGGCTTTGTTTGAGGGCAAGGGCTTCTTCTTTCTCTCTCTCGGAAATGCGGGTTCGAGGATATGCGACACGGTATCTGATACCGATAACCTTTGATTCGCCGAGTTCGATGCATAAAGAATACAGCGAATTGCGATTCCATAAGAATGAAAGATGGCGCAATAGGTGTACGGGAAAGACCTAGGTTACCGGTATCTTTTCGAGTGCACACTGCGAACCCCAACTTCAGGGACCAGCGCTGTGGCCATGACCATCGAAGTCTTCGACTCCCGTTTTGCCTCCGTCGCCCGCGATGCCGGCCCGCTCGAATGCCTGTGCACCGGCGCTGCCTGGAGCGAAGGCCCGGTGTGGATGCGCGAAGACAGTGCGGTGCTGTGGAGCGACATCCCCAACAACCGCATGCTGCGCTGGCATGCCGAGGCCGGCATGAGCGTGTGGCGCGAGGGCGTGGAGTTCACCAACGGCCACACGCGCGAAGCCGATGGCTCCCTGCTGCACTGCTCGCACGGCCGGCGTGCCATCGTGCGCACGCGCTTCGGCTCGGGGCTGCTGCCTCTGGACGACGAGGTCGTGGTCGACCGCTACCAGGGCCGCCGCCTCAACTCGCCCAACGACATCGTCGTGAAGCGCGACGGCAGCATCTGGTTCACCGATCCGCCGTACGGCATCGTGTCCGACCATGAAGGGCACAAGGCACAAAGCGAGTTGGGCCGCAACCACGTGTTCCGCTTCGATCCCGCGAGCGGCGCGCTGCGCTCGGTGAGCGACTTCATCGAGGAGCCCAATGGCCTGGCCTTCTCGCCCGACGAAAGCCTGCTCTACGTGAGCGACACGTCGGCCGCGTTGCGCACCGACGGTTCGGGGCACCACCACATCGTCGCCTTCGACGTGATCGGCGGGCAGGACCTTGCGAACCCCCGCGTGTTCGCGGTCGTGGATCCGGGGCTCGCGGACGGCTTTCGCGTCGACGTGCACGGCTTCGTCTACACGAGCAGCGCCGACAGCGTGCAGGTCTACCACCCCGACGGCACGCGCATGGCGCGCATCGCGTTGCCGGAGAAGGTGGGCAACCTGACCTTTGGCGGCAGCGACGGCAACGAGCTCTACGTGTGCGCCTCGACCTCGCTCTACCGCATCCGCCTGAACACTCGCGGGGCGGCCGGCGCATGAGCACCGCTTCTCCACTGCTGCAGTTCCAGTCGATCAGCAAGCGCTTCGGCGGCACGCAGGCCGTCGACAGCGTCACGCTCGACGTGCGCGCCGGAGAAATCCTCGCGCTGCTCGGCGAGAACGGCGCGGGCAAGTCGACGCTCATCAAGCTGCTCGCCGGCATCCATCCCGCCGACCAGGGCGAGATTCTTTTCGACGGCAAGCCGCAGGCCGACTGGCGGCGCAGCGACCGGCGCGAGCAGCCCGTGGCCTTCATCCACCAGGACCTCGGCCTCGTTGAATGGATGACGGTCGCCGAGAACGTGGGCCTGGGCACAGGCTACCCGCGCCGCTTCGGGCTCATCGACTGGTCGGCCGCGAACGACACCGCGCGCCGCGTGATGGCGCGCGTGGGTTGCGACATCGACCCCGGCCGCCGCGTGTTCTCGCTCACGCGCGCCGAGAAATCGCTGCTCGCCATCGGGCGCGCGCTCGAAGTAAAGGCGCGGCTGCTGGTGCTCGACGAGCCCTCGGCCAGCCTGCCGATGAGCGACGTGGAGCGCATGTTCGGCGTGCTGCGCGAACTGCGCCGCCAGGGCATGGCGATGCTGTACGTGTCGCACCGGCTCGACGAGGTGATGGCGATTTCAGACCGCGCGGCCGTGATGCGCGACGGCAAGCTGGTGGCCGTGAAGACCACGACGCAGACGAACGAAGGCGAGCTCGTCGGGCTCATCGTGGGCAAGGCGCTGTCGGCTTCGGTGCAGAAGGCGAAGGCCCCGGCGCGGCGCGAGCCCGTGCTGCAGCTCGACGGTGCGGCCAGCGGCAACGCCGGCCCGCTGAGCTTGGCGGTGCACCGCGGCGAGGTGCTGGGCCTCGTCGGCCTGCGCGGTGCGGGCCACGAGGCGATCAGCCGCGCGATCTTCGGCCGCGAGCCGTTGTCGGCCGGCCGCATGCAGCTGCTCGGCAATGCATGCGATTTCACTTGCCCGGCCGACGCCATTCGAGCGGGCGTGGCCTACGTCGCGGGTGAACGTCTCGAGGAAAACCTCGCCGGCTCGATGACTGTGCTCGAGAATCTCTTCCCCAACGCGGCGCTGCACGGCGACCGCGGCCTGGCCTTCGACCGCCCGCGCCGCGAGAACGGCCACGCGCTCTCGCTCATCCAGCGCTTCGACATCAACCCACCCGCGCCTTCGGCCGAAGTGCAGCAGCTCTCCGGCGGCAACCAGCAGAAGGTGGTGCTGGCGCGCTGGTTCCATCTCGACAAGCCGCTGGTGGTGCTCGAGGAGCCCACCGCCGGCGTGGACGTCGGCGCCAAGCGGCAGATCTACGGCGTGCTGCGCGAGCGCGCCGAGGCCGGCACGGCGCTGGTCGTCGTCTCCACCGACTTCGAGGAAATCGCGACCGTGTGCACGCGCGTGCTCGTGTTCCGCGACGGCCTGATCGCCGCCGAACTCACGGGCGAGGCGATCACGGTTGAAAGACTCCTGGCATTGGCAGCAGGCGCGGCAACGCGCGAGGAAATATCAGCATGAGCAGTTCGATCAAGTCCACGGCGCTGGAGCCCGACAAGTCCCTCGACGGCGAGGCCATCTCCCTCGCGCAGGGCATCGGCCGCGCGATGCCGGTCTACGGGCTGGTGGTGCTGATGGTGGCGCTGGCGCTGCTGTTCTCGCTGCTGCTGCCCGACACCTTCCCGACGCTGTTCAACCTGCGCGCGATCCTGGCCGACAAGTCGGTGATCGCGCTGCTGGCGCTGGCCGCGACCATCCCGATGATCACCGGCAAGATCGATCTCACGGTGGGCTACGGCATCGTGCTGTGGCACATCCTCGCGATCAGCCTGCAGACGCAGCTCGGCCTGCCGTGGCCGGCGGCGGTGCTCGTCGTGCTGCTGTGCGCTGCGCTGTTCGGCGTGCTCAACGGGCTCTTGGTCGAGCTCGCGCAGATCGATTCGTTCATCGCCACGCTGGGCACCGGCACCGTGATCTACGCGGTGGCCATGTGGCACAGCGGCGGTCGGCAGGTGGTGGGCGAACTGCCCGATGGTTTCGTCGGCATCGCGGGTGGCAACCTGCTGGGGCTGCCGGTGGGCGCGTTCTACGTGCTCGCGGTGAGCCTCACGCTGTGGGTGGTCACCGAATTCACGCCGCTGGGCCGCGCGCTGTACGTGATCGGCGCGAACCCGAAGGCGGCGCAGCTCAACGGCATTTCGGTGCGCAGGCATGTGATGGGCGCGTTCGTCGCGTCGGGGCTGCTGTCGGGCTTCGCGGGCGTGCTGCTCGCATCGCGGTTGCAGATCGGGCAGGCGAGCGTGGGGCTCGAATTCCTGCTGCCGGCGCTGGTCGGCGCCTTCCTCGGCTCCACCACCATCCGGCCCGGCCGCGTGAACGTGTGGGGCACGCTGGTCGGCGTGGCCATTCTTGCCATCGGCATCTCGGGCATCCAGCAGTTCGGCGGCGCCTTCTATGTGGAGCCGCTGTTCAACGGCCTGACGCTGCTGGTGTCCATCGGCATCGCGGGCTGGGCGCAGCAGCGGCGCAACCGCTCGATCAAGCGGCGCATCGCCGAGCGCCAGCTCGACCACGCGCAGCCCGTTCCCATCACAACCACCGGAGACAAAGCATGAAGAAGAGTGTTCACGCACGCGCGGCCGCCGCCGTGCTGGCCCTGTGCGCCGCCACGCTGGCGCACAAGGCGATGGCCGATGACTTTCTCGCAGCGGCGAAACAGAAGGTCGAGGTCGCGACCATGACCAAGGAGAAATGGGACGGCCCCACGGCCGGCCCGAAGGCCGCCGCCGGCAAGACCATCGTCTTCGTCGCGGGCGACATGAAGAACGGCGGCATCGTCGGTGTCAGCAAGGGTGTGGAAGAAGCGGCACGCGCCATCGGCTGGACGGTGCGCGTCATCGACGGGCAGGGCACTGTGAGCGGCCGCACCGCCGCGCTCAACCAGGCGTTGGCCGTCAAGCCGGCCGGCATCGTGGTCGGCGGCTTCGACACCACCGAGCAGAAGGCCGCGTTCTCGGGCGCGGCCAAGTCGGGCATTCCGCTGGTCGGCTGGCACTCGGGCGAGCAGCCTGGCCCCAACGAGAAGGCGGGCCTCTTCGCCAACGTGACCACGGTGACCGACGACGTGGCCGACGTCGCCGCCTCGTGGGTGGTGGCCGATTCGAACGGCAAGGCCGGCGTGGTGATCTTCACCGACTCGCAGTACGCGATTGCGCTCTACAAGGCGCGCGCCATGGAGGCCGTCATCAAGAAGTGCGGCGGCTGCACCGTGCTGAGCTTCGAGGACAGCCCGATCGCCGAAAGCTCCACTCGCATGCCGCAGCTCACCACCTCGCTGTTGCAGCGCTTCGGCGACAAGTGGACGCACTCACTGGCCATCAACGACCTGTATTTCGACTTCATGGGCCCGTCGCTCACGGCGGCCGGCAAGAAGGGCGACGGCAACCCAAAGGCGGTGTCGGCCGGCGACGGCTCCGAGGCCGCGTACCAGCGCATCCGCACGCAGCGCTTCCAGGCCGGCACCGTGCCCGAGCCGCTGAACATGCAGGGCTGGCAGATTGTCGACGAACTCAACCGCGCCTTCGCCAAGGAGAAGTGGTCGGGCTACGTGCCCAGGGTGCACCTCGTGACCGTGGGCAACGTGGGCAAGGACGGCGGGCCGAAGAATGTGTTCGATCCGGACAACGGGTATCGCGACAAGTACAAGGCCGTGTGGGGCAAGTGACGCATGCCGCTGCTTGATTGGCTCCTCGCGCCGTTGAGCGGCGCGCCCACCCACGAGATCACGCCCTGGGCCTCTTGGCATGCGCGGCTCATGGTGCTGGGCTGGGGCCTGTTGCTGCCGTTGGGCGCATTGATGGCCCGCTTCTGCAAGGTCATGCCGTCGCAGGGCTGGCCGCGCCGGCTCGACAACCCCCTCTGGTGGCACGCGCACCGCGTGCTGCAGTGGAGCGGGGTGCTGGCGATGACGGTGGGCGTGGTGCTGGCATGGCGCGGCGCGCAGGGCGCCGCCGGGCTGGCGCGCCTCCACGCGGTGGCCGGCTGGGCGTTGTGCCTTGCGGGCTGGGCGCAGGTGGCCGGTGCGCTGCTGCGCGGCAGCAAGGGTGGACCGACCGATCGGCAGATGCGCGGTGACCACTACGACATGACGCGCTGGCGCTTGTTTTTCGAACGCGCGCACAAGGGCATCGGCTGGCTCGCGGTGATCGCGTCCATCGGTGTCATCGCGCTGGGTTTCGTGGTGGCGGATGCACCGCGCTGGATGCCGCTGGCATTGGGCGCCTGGTGGCTGGCGCTGGCCGGTGCTTTCGCCGCGTTGCAAAGGCGCGGGCGCTGCATCGACACCTACCAGGCGATCTGGGGCCCCGACCCGATGCATCCGGGAAATCGAATACCACCTGTCGGTTGGGGCGTACGGCGCCCCTTCGGCTGACATCACGCAAGACAAGAAAACAAAGGGAGTGCGTTCATGGCTGGTCTGGAGTTGAACAACGTCGCCAAGCGCTTCGGCAATGTCACCGTGGTGCAGCAGCTCGATCTCTCGGTGCACGAGGGCGAGTTCGTCGTGCTGCTGGGCGAGTCGGGCTGCGGCAAGAGCACCACGCTGCGCATGGTGGCGGGGCTGGAGACAGTGAGCGAAGGGCAGATCCGCATCGGCGGGCGCGACGTGACTGCGCTGCCGCCGATGGCGCGCGACATCGCGATGGTGTTCCAGAACTACGCGCTCTATCCGCACATGGACGTGGCGCAGAACATGAGCTTCGCCTTGAGCCTCGCCGGCCGTCCTGCGTCGGAGGTGAATGCCAAGGTGGCCGCCGCCGCCAAGGTGCTCAACATCGAGCACCTGCTCAAGCGCAAGCCCAAGGAGCTGTCGGGCGGCCAGCGCCAGCGCGTGGCCATCGGCCGCGCGATCGTGCGCGAGCCCCGGGTGTTCCTGTTCGACGAGCCGCTGTC
>NZ_AKIW01000078.1 GCF_000282635.1 Variovorax sp. CF313 | reverse complement strand
GGCTTCGCGCACTTCGTGTCGCTTCGCCAACCCCCTGCCGGGGGCAACACCTGCGGCCCGGCGAAGCCGGTTCCGCGGTGTTTCCCGAAGGGGCGGTGCTCCGTTGATGCGCCCGCTGCCAATCCCCGCGCGCGCGGCCGTGCTGGCGCTGGCCGGCCTGGCAGCGGTCGCCTCCGCGGCGCTGCTGCTGGGCGCGCCGGTGGGATACGTCGCCGCCGTGGCGGGCGCGCTGCTGGCGGCGGGGCTCGTGCTTGCGGGCGTCGACCTCTGGCACAGCCTGCGCCTTTGGCGCGCCGCGCCGCTGCGCATCGAGCGCAAGCTGCCCGGCGCGTTCTCGCTCGGCGTGCCCACGGTGCTCACGCTCACGCTGGTGAACGAAGGCGCACGGGCCTGGCAGGTGTCGGTGTTCGACGAGCTCGACACGCACTTCGCCTTCGAGGGCCTGCCCCAGACGGTCATCGTGCCGGCGCTCTCGCACATCGCGCTGCGCTACACCGCCACCGCGACGCAGCGCGGCGTTGCGCAGTTCGGCGCCACCCAGCTGCGCTGGCGCACGCGCTTCGGCTGCTTCGACATGCGCCAGACGCTGGGCGAGCCGCGCCGGCTGCGCGTGTACCCCAACTTCGTCGCACTGGCGCGCTACGCCTGGCTGTCGGGCGACCGGCGGCTGGCGCAGATCGGCATCAAGACCTACGCGCAGCGCGGGCTCGGCACCGACTTCCGCCAGCTCGCCGACTACAAGACCGGCGATTCGCTGCGCCACATCGACTGGAAGGCCACGCAGCGCCAGCGCCGCCCGATCGTGCGCGAGTTCCAGGACGATCGCGACCAGTGCGTGCTGTTCCTGCTCGACTGCGGCCGCCGCATGCGTGCCGACGAAGGCGCGCTGGCGCAGCAGGCCGGCAGCCATTTCGACGAGGCGCTCAATGCGCTGATGCTGCTGAGCTACGTGGCGCTGAAGGAGGGCGACGAGGTCGGCGCCATGACCTTCGGCTGCCTTGCCGAGGAGCGGCGCGACTTCGCCCCGCGCAAGGGCACCGCCACCCTCAACGCGCTGATGAACCGGCTGCACGACATACAGCCCGGCGCCACCCATTCGGACTACCTGCTGGCCGCGCAGGAACTGCTGCGCGTGCAGAGAAGGCGCGCGCTGGTCATCGTGCTGACCAATTTTCGCGACGAAGATTCCGCCGAACTGCGCCCCGCCATCAAGCTGCTGCGCCGCAAGCACCTCGTGCTGGTCGCGAGCCTGCGCGAGCGGGTGCTCGGGCGCATCGCCAATCAGCCGCTGGTGCATGCGCGCGACGCGGTCGACGTGGCCGCGGCGCACCTGTTCGAGCAGTCGCGCCGCGACGCCTTTGCGCGCGTGGTCGGCAACGATCCGCTGTCGGTCGACGTGGAACCGGCCGACCTTGCGGTGGCGTTGGTGAATCGCTATCACGCAGTCAAGAGGGCTGGCCTTTTGTAGGCACCCTTGTTCACAATGTTCGTTCAACAACAGAGGAGAAGCGCATGACAGAGATGGTGAATCCCTATGCCGCGCCGAGGGCGGAAGTGGCCGATGTGTATGACGGCGAAGCCCGAGTGCAGCCCGTGAAGCTGTTGTCCTCCAAGGGGCGGATCGGGCGGCTGCGCTATCTGTCTTACAGCCTCGTGGGCTACTTGCTGTTCGCGATCGTGGTCGGCGTGATCGTTGCGATCTTCGCGAGCTCATTGAGTTCGACCCTCGCGTCGCTGTTGCCGCTGCTGATCGTCATTCCCTATTTCGTGTTCTTCACGCTGCTTTCGATCCAGCGCAGCCACGACATGGGGTGGACCGGTTGGACCGTGCTGCTGTGCCTCATTCCGCTCGTGAGCCTGGTCTGGGTGTTCAACCCCGGTACGAAGGGCGTCAATCGCTTCGGCGCGCCGCCACCGCCGAACGGCGTCGGCGTCATCATCGGCGCCTTGCTTCTTCCCGTCATCGCGGCGATCGGCATCCTCGCGGCCATCGCGCTGCCGGCCTACCAGCAGTACACGGTCAAGGCCAAGGCCGCGCAGGCCGCCAAGCCCTAACGCACCAGCGTCGACTTGCCGAACAGGCTCTCGATGAGTTCGACCGCCACCTCGGCCGTCTGGTTGCGCACGTCGAGCGCGGGGTTCAGCTCCACCACGTCGAGCGAGCCCAGCCGTCCGGTGTCGGCGATCATTTCCATGCACAACTGCATCTCGCGGTAGGTTGGCCCGCCTCGCACGCCGGTGCCCACGCCGGGCGCGTCGGCCGGGTCGAGGCAGTCGAGGTCGAAGCTCACGTGCAGATGCGTGTCGTCGTCCACGTCCTGCAGCGCCTCGGTCATGGTCGTGCGCATGCCGTGCTCGTCGATGTGGCGCATGTCGAACACGCTCAGGCCCAGCGTGCGGATGGCCTCCTTCTCGTCGCTGTCGACGCTGCGGATGCCGATGAAGCGGATGGCGTCGTGGTGCAGCGCCGCGCGCTCGCCGCTCCAGCCCGTGAGCACCGCGGGCCCGTGGCCCAGCAGGCACGACACCGGCATGCCGTGCAGGTTGCCGCTGGGGCTCGTGGTCTCGGTGTTGACGTCGGAGTGCGCGTCGAGCCACAGCACGCGCAGCTTCTTGCCACGCTTGCGCGCATGCCATGCCACCGCGCTGATGGAGCCGATGGCCAGGCAGTGGTCGCCGCCCATCATCAGCGGCACATGGCTGGCGCCCAGCGCGGTGTCGACGGCCGCGTACACCGAGCGGTTCCAGGCGATCACCTCGTCGAGATGGCGCAGCCCGTTGGCCGGCGGCGCCCACGGCGTGGCGGGGCCCGCGAGGTTGCCGCGGTCGACGACGACGTAGCCCTGCCGCGCCAGCGCTTCCGGCAGGCCCGCCACGCGCAGGGCGTCGGGGCCCATGCCGGCACCGCGCACGCTGGCGCCGACGTCGGTCGGCGCGCCGATCAGTTCGAGGGTGATGTTGGCGTTGCTCATTTCAACTCCTCAGGTGGTGCCACAGGTACGCATAGCCCAGCGCGTCCATGAAGGCGGACTCCTTGTTGTCCGCGGCCGCGCTGTGGCCGCCTTCCATGTTCTCGTAGAAGCTGCTGGCGTACCCCAGCGCGGACAGCTTTGCGTGCATCTTGCGCGCATGCACCGGGCCCACGCGGTCGTCGCGCGTGGAGGTGGTGAACAGCGCGGGCGGATAGGCCTGGCCCGGCTTCGCGTTCTCGTAGGGCGAGAAGGTCTTGATCCATTCCCATTCCTCGGGCTGGTCGGGGTCGCCGTATTCCGCGATCCACGAGGCGCCCGCCGACAGGTGCGTGTAGCGCTGCATGTCGAGCAGCGCCACCTCGCTCACGATGGCGCCGTAGAGCTGTGGATACAGCGTGAGCATGTTGCCCATCAGCAGGCCGCCGTTGCTGCCGCCCATCGCGCCAAGGTGCGAGGGCGAGGTGATCCCGCGCGCGAACAGGTCTTGCGACACGGCCGCGAAGTCTTCGCAGGTGCGCAGCCGGTTTTCCTGCAGCGCGGCCTGGTGCCAGCGCGGGCCGTACTCGCCGCCACCGCGGATGTTGGCGACGACGTACACGCCGCCTTTGTCGAGCCACGCGCGGCCGATGCTGCCGCTGTAGCTCGGCTGCAATGAAATCTCGAAGCCGCCGTAGGCGTACTGCAGCGTGGGGTTGCGGCCGTCGGCCTTCAGGTCCTTCGGGGCGATCTCGAAGTAGGGCACGCGCGTGCCGTCCTTCGATGTCGCGAAATGCTGGCTCACGCGATGGCGCGAGGCATCGAAGAAGGCGGGGCTGTCCTTCAGCACCTGGGGCTCGCCCTGTCCGATGGTGCCGATGTAGAGCGTGGTCGGCTGCAGGAAACCGCTCACCGTGAGGAAGTAGTCGTCGTTCTCGTCCTCGTCGATGCCGCCCGCGGCGATGGTCGAGAGCTCGGGCGCGCCGCCCAGGCTCTCGCGCCTCCATGGCCCCCTTCCGTCGGCGGGAGGCGTGAGCACCTCGAGGCGGTTCACCACGTCGTGCATCACGTTGACGATCAGGTGATGGCGCGTCCACGAGTGGCTGTCGAGCGCGGTGGTGTCGTCGGGCTCGAACAGCACCGTGAGCTCGCGCCGGCCGGCCATGTAGTCGTCGAACTTCGCAGCCAGCAGCGAGCCCGACCTGTAGGTGGCGCCGCCCACGGTCCAGTCGGTGCGCGGCTCGATCAGCATCCACTCGCGCGTGATCTCGGCCAGCGAGTCGTCGGGCACGTCGATCTTGGCGAGGGTGCCGTCGGCGCCGCGCAGCCAGGTCTCGCTCTCGTAGAAGTCGATCTGGCGCGAGACGAAGTCGCGCTCGAAGCCGGGCGTGTTGTCGCGGTAGGCGCTGATGGACATGTCCTCGTGCAGGCCTTCGTACACCGTGGCCGCGCTCGCGAGTGGCGTGCCGCGCCGCCACTCTTTCACGATGCGCGGATAGCTGGAGCTGGTCATCGAGCCGGGGCCGAAGTCGGTGGCCACGTAGAGCTGGTCGATGCCTTTCCATCCCACGTGGTTCTTGGCCTCGGGCAGCGAGAAGCCGCCTTCGACGAACTGCTTCGATTCGAGGTCGAACTCGCGCACCACGTCGGCATCGGCGCCACCGCGCGACAGCGAGACCAGGCAGCGCTTGTAGTCGGGCTCCAGGCAGTCGGCGCCGTGCCAGACCCAGTTCTCCTTGTCGGCCGCGGCCAGCGCGTCGAGGTCGAGCACGCTCTCCCACGCGGGCTGCGGCTTGCGGTACTCGTCCAGCGTGGTGCGGCGCCACAGGCCCTTGGGGTGCTCCTTGTCGCGCCAGAAGTTGTAGAAGAAGGGGCCGATCTTGCGCACCATCGGAATGCGGTCGTCCGAGTCGAGCACCTCGAGGATGCCCTGCTGGAGCGCCTCGAACGCGGGCGACTGCGCATAGGCCTGCACGGCGAGCGCGTTCTGTTCGCGGGCCCAGGCGAGCTGCTTCTCGCCGTCGATGTCTTCGAGCCAGAGCTGCTCGTCTTGCGGATGCTGCGGGGGGAGGCTGGATGTCATGGCCTCAGTGTACGGAGCCCGTGTGAAAGAGGGCCTTGTGAGCAGTTGCCGCATGCCCGCCAGGCGCCCGACACTTTTTCGCTACTTCGGGCAAACCCCTGTCGCGCCGGTGCCTTCCCCCCGGTGGAAACACTGAAGAACGCGGGGCCCACGAATGCAGTGCCCGCGCTATCCTGCTTAGGGTCTGTCATCAATCAAACGCCCTCGCGCTGGCCCCGCCATGCGGCGTTGCCCTTCACTTGCGTAGCGATGCTACGCGGCGTTCAGGGCGCCTTGCACTGCACCGCGCAGCAGGGGTTCGCGAGGGCGTTTGATTAATGACAGACCCTAGCGGCGCATGCCCCACCAAGGAGAGACAACACATGAAACACCTGAGCGGTCTTGATGCCACCTTCCTGCACATGGAAACGCCGGAAATGCCGATGCACGTGGGCTCCCTGAACGTGCTCGACCTGCCCAAGGGCTACAAGGGCGACTTCTACGAAGACGCCAAGAGCTTCATGGCCAGCCGCATCCACCTGGCCGACGTGTTCACGCGCAAGCTCGCGCTGATGCCCTTCGACATGAGCAACCCGGTGTGGGTCGAGGACGACGACATCGACCTCGACTACCACGTGCGCCACATCACGCTGCCCAAGCCCGGCACCAACCGCCAGCTGCAGCAGTACGTGGCGCGGCTGCATTCCTCGCTCATCGACCGCAGCCGGCCGATGTGGGAGTTCTACATCATCGACGGCCTCAAGAGCGGGCAGGTGGCGCTCTACACCAAGGTGCACCACGCGGGCATCGACGGGCAGGCCGGCGTGGAAGTGGGCAAGGCCATCTTCGACCTCGAGGCCACCGGCCGCGTGGTGAAGCCGCCGCGTTCGCGCCCGCGCGGCAGCGGCTACCAGCTGGGCATGGCGGAGCTTGCGACCGCGGCGCTGCGCAACACCGCGCAGCAGTACGTGAAGCTCTTCAAGATGGCGCCGGCCATCGCGCGTGCCATCGGCGGGCTGGCCAAGCCCGACGAGAAGGCGGCCGAGAAGGACACGGCCGCCGCGCCGAAGAAGTTCAACCTCTTCGCGCCGCGCACCTCGCTCAACGTGTCGATCACCAACCAGCGCACCTTCGCCGGGCGCACCATCTCGCTGGCCGAGACCAAGTACATCGCCAAGCACTTCGGCGTGTCGCTCAACGACGTGGTCATGGCCACCGTGTCCGGCGCCCTGCGCCACTACCTGGCCGACAACAACGAACTGCCGGCCAAGCCGCTGGTGGCCGGCGTGCCGGTCAGCCTGCGCGAGGCCGGCGACCAGACGGCCAACAACCAGGCCAGCATGATCCTCGTGAGCCTGGCCACCGACATCACCGACCCGGTGCAGCGGCTGAAGGCGATCAACGCGTCGTCGACCTCGTCGAAGTCGACCATGAACCGCTTCAAGGCGGTGATCCTCGACGATTTCCCGACCTTCGCCGCGCCCTGGCTGATGTCGGGCATTGCCTCGATGGTGGGGCGCTCTGGCATCGTCAACCTGCTGCCGCCGGCGGCCAACGTGGCCATCTCGAACGTGGCCGGGGCGCCGTTCCCGATGTACTTCGCGGGCGCGCTCGTCACCTGCTATTACCCGGTGTCGATCGCCAGCCACGGCACGGCGCTCAACGTGACGGTGCAGAGCTACAACGGCCGCATGGACTACGGCCTGATCGCCTGCCGCCGCGCGGTACCCGACATCACCGAGATCGGCGACTACATGCTGGCCGAGCACAAGCTGCTGATGGAGCTGACGCAGAAGCACCCGGCGGCCACCGGTGCGGCGCCCGCGCCGGTGCCGGCGAAGATGGCCGAAGACCCGTCGGACGAGGCCGCGCCCACGCCCGCGCCCGTTGCCGCGAAGAAGAAGCCTGCCGCGCGCAAGAAGGCGCCGCCGGTCAAGGCCGTGGCCAGGAAGGCTGCCGTGAAGAAGGCGCCCATCAAGGTCGCGCCCAAGCCACCGGCCCGCAAGGCCGCTCCGGCCAAACGCTCCGGCACCCCCCGGGCCGCTGCGGCATGATCGGCGCACGGGGCCCGGCGGCCTGCTGAAAATTGGGGCAGTTGGACTAGTTTTCCGACCGTTCTAGTTTTTCAGGCCTAGGCCCCGCGGAAGAAGATAGGCCCATCGCGACAGACACACCCGTTTCCTTCGCGAGCCCATCAACTTCAAGGAAATCACTCTCATGTCCACGCAAACCACCATCGCTTCCGCAGCCGTTCATGTCGTCGGCCAGTACAACGACGCCGGCAAGACCCTGGTCGGCGCCTACCGCACCGGCGTGCATCGGCTCCTGGGCGGTGCCGCTTCGCGCTACAGCGAGTTCCTCGGCAGCCGCCAGATTCCGCTGGTGAGCGAGCAGGTCAAGGCCAACCTGATCGGCGCGCAGGAAAAGATCAATGGTTTCCTGGCCAACCGCCTGGATATCGACACCAGCCGCATCGTGTCCGTGATGGACCGCGTTGCAGCCGGCACCACCAGCGGCATCGAAGCCGTTGCTGGCCGCGTGGCCCGCGTCGAGTCGCCGGTCGCCACCTCGGTGATCAATGCCCTGGGCGCGCTGAACCAGCCGATCGCCGCCGTCTCGGTGCAGATCGCCGACAAGATCGCCGCCGGCACGAAGCAGATCGAAGCCCGCGTGAGCGGCGCCGAAGAAGCCAGGCCCGTTCGCACGGTGAAGGCCAAGGCCGCCGCCGCCAAGAAGCCGGTTCGCCGCGCTGCTGCCCGCAAGGCGGCCTGACCCCGGGGCGCGTGAAGCGCCCTTTTCTTTTTTCCGGCATCTGGAGCACTGCATGGCGACCCGTCCTGACGAAACTGCAAAGCTGAAGAAGAGGGCGGCGCCTGCGAAGAAGATGCCGGCTGCCAGGAAGGCGACCGCGGCAACCAAGAAGTCCGCGGAGCCCGGCAAGGCTGAAGTCTTGCTGCGCGCCGGCCTGAAGGCACTGGACAACGTGCGCAACGACGTCGCCAAGCGCCAGGCCAACGTGATCGAGGGCCTGCTCGGCATCGGGCAGGGCAAGGTCCCCGGGCTCGACAGCTTCGGCATCCGCAAGTTCGAGGACGTTTTCGACCAGCGCGTCGCCACCGCCATGCAGCGCCTGGGCATGCCCGGCGCAGAAGAAGTGCAGGCCCTGCGCGACGAGGTCGCGCAACTGCGCGTGCGCGTGGCGCAACTCGAAGGCACCGGCGCCGCCGCCCCCCGTGGCCGCGCCAAACGCTGAGCGACAACCCGACAAGCCGGTTGTGGCCAGTTCCAACACCACACGCGACCGCATCCTGCAGGCCAGCCTCGCGCTGTTCAACGCGCAAGGCCTCGCGGCCGTGTCGACCCACAAGATCGCGGCCGAGCTCGGCATCAGCCCGGGCAACCTGCACTACCACTTCAAGGCCAAGCAGTTGATCGTCGAATGGCTGTTCCGGCGCTTCGAGCAGCGGCTCGAGGCCCTGAACGGTTCGTCGGCATCGATCGCCGCCATCGACGACCTCTGGCTTGCGCTGCACCTGCGCTTCGAGGCCATCGACGAATACCGCTTCATCTACCGCGACATGGCCTTCCTGGCCAGCGAATACCCGGCGCTGGGCCAGCGCGCGCAGGCCCTCACCGCGCAGAACCTGCTGGCTGCGCAAACGCTGTGCGAAGGCCTGGTGGCCTCCGGCGTGATCGAGACCAGTGCCGAGCAGGCCCGCATCCTGGCGCTGCAGATGGTCTTCACCACCACCTGCTGGCTGTCGTTCGAGCGGCTCGTGCCGGGGCGCGACGCGCTGGCGCAGGCCGACCCCGGTTTGGCGGCTTTCTACACGCTCACGCTGGTTTCTCCGTATGTTTCCAGCGAATCGAGGGCTTACCTTGATTACCTGAGGCGCAAATACCTCGGTTAAATGTCGCTGTCGTCCGACGGGGCATTGATTCCGTCGGCCTCATGTTCGTCTTGAAGCAGATAAAAACCACAAAGGAGCCATCCTTCATCATGACCACTGCCACCTACGCCAAGGAACCTGTCGCGCCACCGTCGCGCCTGCTGCTGCTGGCCGAAGCCCGCGCGCTCTGGGAAACCGGCGCCGGCATCGCCATGTGGCCGCTGCTGCAGCTCACGCCGCGCGGCGATGGACACCCGGTGCTCGTGCTGCCGGGCCTGGTGGCGGGTGACGGCTCCACGCTGCTGCTGCGCCGCTACCTGTGCAGCCGCGGCTATGACGCGCACGGCTGGGGCCAGGGCCGCAATTTCGGTCCGCGCGAAGGCGTGGAAGACGCCATGGTCGAGCTGCTGAAGACCCTGCACGACAAGAGCGGCCAGAAGGTCAGCGTGATCGGCTGGAGTCTGGGCGGCGTGTATGCGCGGCTGCTGGCGTCTTCCTATGCGCCCATGATCCGCAACGTCATCACGTTGGGCAGCCCCTTCTCTGGCAGCCCGCGCGCCACCAACGCATGGCGCGTGTACGAAGGCGTGAGCGGCCAGAGTTCGCACGACCCGCGCCGCATGAAGTTCGTGCAGCCCACGCCGCCGGTGCCGACCACCTCGATCTTCAGCCGCACCGACGGTGTCGTTGCCTGGCGCTGCAGCATCGAGAAGACCGGGCCGCAGTCCGAGAACATTGAAGTCGTCGCCAGCCACCTGGGACTGGGCGCGCACCCTGCGGTGCTCTATGCGGTGGCCGACCGGCTGGCGCAGCCCGAGGGCGAGTGGAAGCCCTTCAATCGTGGGTTGCTGGGGCCGCTGGTCTATCCGGATCCCGATCGCGATATCTGAGCCCCAGCGGGCTTCTCAGCTTCCGGCCCACACGTCCAGCACGTAGCGCTGGTCGGCGATCATTTTGTCCATCCACGCCTTGCTGTCGTGTCCGTGCTCGCGCGCGAGGTCGCTCAGCGTGCGCCGCACGTCGGGCTCCATGCGCGAGCCGTCGCCGCATACGTAAACCACCGCGCCCGCTTCCAGCAGCTTCCACACATCGGCGGCCTGCTCGCGGATCAGGTCCTGCACGTAGACCTTGCGCTCGCCCGCGCGCGAGAACGCGGTGTGCAGCTTCATCACGCCGCGGTGCGCCCAGGCCTGCAGTTCGTCGGCATAGATGAAGTCCTGCTCGGGATGGCGGCAGCCGAAGAAAAGCAGCGCCTCGCCGAGCGGGTTACCTCCTTCGATCTGCGCCGCGCGCTCCTGCAGGAAGCCGCGGAACGGCGCGAGGCCGGTGCCTGGTCCGACCATGATGAGCGGCCGGGCCGCATCGTCGGGCAGCCGGAAGCCCTCGGCCGTGGTCTCTCGCACCACGCCGTGCACCGTGTCGCCGGCTTCGGCGCGCGCCAGGAAGTTGGAGCACACGCCCTCGAAGGTGCCGCTGCCCGACCTGGCGGGGCCGCTCACCACGCCTACCGTCACGCTGCATTTGCCCGGCGTCATCGTCGGGGAAGAAGAGATCGAGTAGTAGCGCGGCGACAGCGGCGACAGCATTTCGAGGAACACCGCGAACGGCACCTGGCAGGCACGGTGCTCTTCCAGCAGGTCGAGCAGCGACTTGCGCTTGTGCAGCACCTCGGTCTTGTACATCGCCTGCGAAGCCTCGTCGCTGCCTGACAGCGCCGCGAGCCTGGGTTTGGTGAACGGGCACTCGGTGTACGCCGCGAGCGTGGCGATCTGCTTGCGCGTGGCCACGTCCTGCAGCTCGACGTAGTCGCCCAGCAGGCGGTCGACCGCGATCACCTGCTCCACCGGCAGCGCCGCCTTGCGGCCCGCTGCTGCATGCAGTCGTACATGGGATGTGCGGTCGAAACCGAAGCGCGCCATCGCACGCTCGACCTGGGCCGGACTGTTGCGCGGCACCACGCTCAGGTGGTCGCCGGCGCGGTAGACCAGACCCTCGGGCAGCATCAGCTCGACGTGGCGCGTGGAGCGGCCTGCTTCGCCGTTGCCGCCGTTCTGCAGCTCTCGGTTCTCGATCACCCGCAGCGCCACCGCGCCCAGCGCGTCGACGATCGCGTTCTTCTGCGGCGGCGGCAGCTCCTCGAGCGTGTAGAGCGGCTCGCTCTGCGCGGGTGAGTCGGCGCCGGTCTTGATGTCGAAGGCCTTCACCAGCTCGGGCCACAGCGCATCGCTCCAGTCCTGGAAGGCGCCGTCCATGTCCTCGCGCGCATCGCCTTCGCCGCGCGGATGCACGCGCGTGGCGCCGAGCGCCTCGAGCCGTTCGTCGATGCGGCGCGGCACCGCCTGGTAGGTGGCGGCCCAGTCGGTGTTGCCGCAGCCGAACACGCTGAAGCGCACGCCGTTGAGCGAATCGTCGGCCTTGTCGAGCCAGCGGTGGAACTCGGCCGCGTTGTCGGGCGCCACGCCGTTGTACGAGGCGCAGACGATGGCGACCGCGCCGTTGGCCGGCAGCCGCTCGGCATAGTCGTCGAGCGAGGCCAGCTGGGTGGAGAAGCCGCGCGTCTCGCCGGCCTCGGCCAGCTGCCGCGCGAGGTCTTCGGCCGTGCCGAGGTTGGAGCCCTGCAGCACCAGCAGCGAGGTGCCGTGGCGCGCCGCCTGCTGCTTGCGCTGTGCTGGCTGCGTGGGCTGCACGGGCGCGGCGGCCGCGTCGCTCATGTTGCCGCGCGGGCGCGTGGCCGGGTCGCGCAGCAGTGCCTTGATCTTGAAATTCTCGGGCTTGATCGTCAGCGCTTCCTTGATCTTCAGCTTGTAGCCCGTGTGGTCCACGAGGTTGAAGCGCTGAAGGATCATGCCCAGCGTGAGCACCGCCTCCTGCAGCGCGAACTGCCGCCCGATGCAGGCGCGCTGCCCGTTGCCGAAGGGCTTGAACGCGTTCGCCGGCCGCTCGCGCTCGGCTTCGCGGCTGAAGTGGTCGGGGTTGAACTGGTCGGCATCCTCGCCCCAGATGCCCTTGTCACGGTGCAGCGCCAGCGCATGCATGATGACCATGTTGTTCTTCTTGATCGTGTACAGCCCGCCGATCTTCGTGTCTTCCTTGGCGCGCATCGAGATCGCGGGCGCGGTCGGATACAGGCGCAGAGATTCCTTCAGCACCTGCATCACGTACTGCAGCCGGTTGACCTGCGCGTAGGTCGGCTTCTGCGAGGTGTCCGGGCCGAACACGTTGTCCACCTCGGCTTGCGCCTTGGCCATCGCCTCGGGGTTGTTCAGCAGGAAGTAGATGGCGAACGAGAGCAGGCCGCTGGTGGTCTCGTGCCCCGCGATGAGGAATTCGATGCACTCGTCGCGGATCATCTTGTCGGTGAGCTGCTCGCCGCTCTTCTTGTCCACGCCAGCGATCATGTAGCTCAGCAGGTCGGGCTTGGTGGCGATGTCGGCCCCGCTCGCGCGCCGCTCCTCGATGATGTCTTCCACCATCTTGTGCATGAAGCGGATGTCCTTGCGCTGTTGCGCGAGCTCCTTCTTCAGCATCAGCTCTTCCAGCGGCAGGCCGCGGCGGTTCTGCACCGTCTCCAGCGTGCGCACCATGGCGTCGACGAAGGGATGGAAGCCCTCGCGGTAGAACGAGTTGAAGCGATAGCCGAAGCCGCACAGGCCGATGGTGTCGAGCGTGAGCGCGGTCATGTCGCGCACCACGTCCACCTCTTCATCGAAGTTCAGCCGCTCCCACTTGGTGACCAGCTGCCCCGCGATGTCCAGCATCATCGGGTGGTAGGCCTGCATCGCGCGCTGGCTGAAGTTGGCCAACAGGATGTTGTGCGGCTTCGACCAGGTCTCCTCGTGCGTGTCCGAAGTGAACAGTCCGTGCGAGGCGGCACGCAGCCGGCGCAGCGCGCCGCGCGTGCTCTTGTCGAAGCGCGCTTCCTCGCAGAGTTCGTCCACCAGCTCGGGCGACGAGACCACGATCACCGGCATGCCCGGCATGTCCAGCCAGTAGATGCCGCCGAGGTCCTGCGCGATCTTCCACATGTCGAGCACGGGAGAGTCGGAGCCGATCGACAGCAGGTTCCCGACGAAGGGCTTCTTCGCCGGATGCGGGATCGGGTGGAGCGAGTTTTTGCCTGCCATGGTCTTGTTGTGCCTTTGGAGTGGACCCGCTTCGGATACCGGGGTATGGAAGCCGGAGTATCCCGACGGCACGGGAGGTGGGCAGGACGGGGTTTCCCTTAGGACATTCGCGGAGGGGAGCACCCGGTGGCCTTCGCGTGCGCCCCGAGGCAAGTCATGGCCGAACCATCTTGCACTCCGTACCTTGCGCCAGCTCGTTCCCGGTATACACCGCGTCGGTGCGAAAGCCGTAGTTCGTGCCCTCCCAGCCCGTCTTCACCGTCTTGCCGTCCACCGGCACGATGGTGTTGACCACCTGCGGCAACAACAACTGGTGGTCTTCGGCACGCATGCGCACTGGGCCCACCACAGAGTCGAAGCTCAGGTCTTCGAGCGCGCGAGCCACCTTGACGGTGTCGGTCGAACCGGCCTTGTCGATGGCGGCAGCCAGCAGGCGCGGCGTCATGTCGATGCGCGGCGCGAGGAAGTCCTTGCCGGTCTTGGCCTTGTAGGCCTTGGCCAGCGCGTCCACCTTGGGCGTGTCGGCCTCGCCCGGATGCCATTCGGCCACCCAGGTCAACTGGCCCAGCTTCGCCTGCGACACGGCCGTCACCGTGCCCGGCACCGAGCCTGCGCTGTGGTTGAAGTAGCGCAGGTTGTAGCCCGCGTCGCCCGCGGCCTTCAGCAGCAGCGTCATGTCCTGGCCCCAGTTGCCGGTGATGACCGAGTCGGCGCCGCTCTGCTTCACGTTGGCGATGTAGGGCGCGAAGTCCTTCACGCGGCCGATGGGGTGAAGCGTTTCGCCCACGAACTGGATGTTGGGCCGCGCAAGGCCCACCAGCTGCCTGCCGTAGCTGGCCCACTGCTTGCCGTGCGCGTAGTCCTGGTTGAGCAGGTAGACCTTCTTCACGTCGGGCGTCTTCTTGATGTAGTTGGCCAGCGCCTTCATCTTCATCGCCGTGTTGGCCTCGGTCTGGAAGTGCCAGAAGCTGCAGCCCTTGCCCGTCATCTCGGGGTCGATGGAGGAGTGGTTCAGCACGATCAGCTCCTTGCCCGGGTTGCGCTGGTTCCAGCGCGCCACCGACTGCACCAGCGCCGTGACCACCGACGAGCCCGAGCCGCCCGTGACGATCGCCTTCGCGCCCTGGTCGATGGCCGCCTGCAGCGCGCTCTGGCTTTCCTGCGCCGAGAGCTTGCTGTCGAACTGCAGCAGCTGCAGCTTCGTGCCGCCGAGCACGCCGCCCCTGGCGTTGATGTCCTCGATGGCGTACTGCGTGTGCATCAGCATCAGCTCGCCGACGTTGGCAAAAGGACCCGAGAGCGGATCGATGTAGGCGACCTTGTAGGTCTGCTGCGCGTGAGCGGCGCCGGCGCCGGCGGTGGCCAGCAGGCAGGCAAGGGCGATCCGCGCCAATGGCGCACGGTTGAACTTCATGGTTTGTCTCCGGGGATGGTTGTCAGTCAGTTCTTCGCTTGCAGCCCGATCACGCGGCCGGCCAGCTTCGTGAGTTCGGCCACCACCTCGTCGGGCGAGAGGCGCCCGTTCGGGCGGTACCAGCTGTAGAGAAAACCCGGCAGGCTGCAGGCCGCGAGCGCGGTGAGCTTGGTCTCGGCGAAGTCGAGGTCGCCGTCGCGCCGCGCTTCTTCGAGCAGCGGGCACAGCAGGTCGTAGAAGTGGTGGGCGAGCTTCTTCTGCGCCGCGATGTACTCGGGCCGGTACACCTGCGGCTCGCGATAAGGAAAGAAGGCGACGGGGTGATGCGCAATGGTCGCGCGAATCAGCCGCTCGATGCCGTCGATCACTTTCTCGCTGGCGCGGCGCGGGTCTGTGGCTGCGAAGTCGAGCGCGGTGAAGCAATCGACAGCCGGGCGCCACGACAGTGTTTCGAAAATCTCCTGCTTGTCGCGGAAGTAGTAGTACACGAAGGGCTTGGTCACGCCCAGCGCGCGCACGATCTGCGCCATGGTGGTGTTGGCATAGCCCTGCGCCGCAAACAGCTGCGCAGCCGCCTGCAGGATGCGCTCGCGCTGCAGGTCGGTGCCCTGCGTGGCTGCGCGCTGTCGGCCCGTGCCTTGCGGCAGGTGCGGCTGTGCAGCGGTGCCGCTCTGGCTTCCAGAGGGTTTGTGCCGTGTCGCGGAAGTTATACCCATGGGTAGGATTGTTCGTGCACCATGCACCATTGGCAAGCGCCAGCCCGGTGCGTGCGGCTATCGATAACCCTGAGGAAGTGACGCCATGGAGACATTGCCCGACCGCCCGCAGCAGCCCCTGCACGAGTACCTGCGCACCCACGCACGCGAGCGCGGCGGCAGCACTGCCTGTCTCTGGTACGGCCAGGCGATGAGCTGGTCCGAGCTCGATCGCGCGAGCGACGCCTTCGCCGCGCGGCTGCAGGCGCTCGGCGTGAAGAAGGGAGAGCCGGTGGTGCTCTTCCTCAACAACTGCCCGCAATACCTTGTGGCGCACTTCGGCATCCAGAAAATCGGCGCCATCGTCTGCCCGAGCGGGCCGCTCAACAAGGAGCACGAGCTGGCCTACCAGGTCAACGACCTGAAGGCGCGCGTGATCGTCGCGGCCGCGTCGCTGTTGCCGGTAGTGCGCAAGGTGCAGCCGCAGAGCGCGCTCGAACATGTGTTCGTGGTGCACTACGCCGATCTGCTGCCTGCCCATCCCGCGCTCGACCTTCCGCTCGAACTCGCCGCGGAGCGCAAGTCCGAACGCACCGTACCCGAAGGCTGCGAAGACTTCCTCGCCGTGATGAAGGCTGGCGCGAAGCCGCAGGCCGTCGCCATCGACATGGACGACGTTGCGCTCATGACCTACACCTCGGGCACCACCGGCCTGCCGAAGGGCGCGATGCTGAGCTATGGCAACGCGCTCTTCAAGACGCGCGCCGCGGCCGACTGCAATGGCGTGGGGCCCGATGACGTGCTGCTGTCCATCGCGCCGCTGTATCACATCGCGGGCATGCTGATGGGCGTCAACGTGCCGGTGCTCAGCGGCGCAGCCTCGGTGCTGATGCACCGCTTCGATCCGCGCGCCGCGCTGCAGGCCATCGCCGCGTACAAGGTGAGCTGGTGGTACAGCATCGCGCCGATGAACGTGGCCTGCATGCAGGTGCCCGACATCGCGAGCTTCGACCTGGGCAGCCTGAAGATGAACCCGGTGACCAGCTTCGGCATCGCCTTCAGCGAGCCGCTGGCGCAGCAGTGGCGCTCGCATGCGCCGAACTGCACCTCGTTCGAGGCCGCCTACGGCCTGAGCGAGACCCACACCTGCGACACCTACACGCCGCACCACGCGCCGCGCTGGGGCACGCAGGGCGTGCCGGTGCCGGGCGTGACGATCCGCATCGTCGACGCGGACACGCAGGCCGACATGCCCGCAGGCGAGGTCGGCGAGATCGTGCTGACCAGCCCCGGCGTCTTCAAGGGCTATTGGAACAAGCCCGAGGCCACCGCTGCCACGCTGCGCAACGGCTGGGTGCACACGGGCGACATGGGCAAGCTCGACGCCGATGGCTACCTCACCTTCATCGGCCGCTTCAAGGAAATGATCAAGGTCTCGGGCTACAGCGTGTTCCCCGAAGAGGTAGAGACCATCCTCATCAAGCACCCGGCGGTCGCGCAGGCGGCCGTCATCGCGCAGCCCGATGCCGAGAAGGGCGAGGTCGTGAAGGCCTTCATCGTGCGCAAGCCCGGCGCCGCGCTCGAGGCCGATGCGCTGATTGCCTGGGCGCGAGACAACATGGCGAGCTACAAGGCGCCGCGCGCCGTGAGCTTCATCGATGCATTGCCGACCACCGGCGCGGGCAAGGTGCTGCGCCGCCTGCTCAAAGACCAAAGCTGAGAGGTTCTGTTTGTTCTCCAAAGTTCTGATTGCCAACCGCGGCGAGATCGCCGTGCGGCTGATGCGCGCCCTGCGCGACCTGGGCATCGCCAGCGTGGCGGTGCATGCGCGCGACGACGCCTCGGCGCTGCACGCGCAGCTGGCCGACACGGCCGTCGCACTCGATGCGACCGGGCCTTCCGCGTACCTCGACGTGGCCGCGCTGATTGCCGTTGCAAAGGCGCAAGGATGCGATGCGGTGCATCCCGGCTACGGCTTTCTCAGCGAGCGCGCCGATTTCGCGCAGGCCAGTGCCGAGGCAGGCCTCGTCTTCATCGGCCCGACGCCCGAGCAGCTGGGCCTGTTCGGCGACAAGGCACGCGCGCGCGCCCTGGCCACGCAATGCGATGTGCCGGTGATGCCCGGCAGCGCCGGCGCGGTGACGCTTGCGCAGGCGCAGGCCTTCTTCGCCGAGCAGCACGCGCAGGGCGCGGGCGTGATGGTCAAGGCCATCGGCGGCGGCGGCGGGCGCGGCATGCGCGCGGTGATCGACGTGCACGAACTGCCCGAGGCACATGCCCGCTGCATGTCCGAAGCCAGGGCGGCCTTCGGCATCGAGGGCGTGTACGTCGAACGGCTGATGCGCAATGCGCGGCACATCGAGGTGCAGGTGCTGGGCGACGGGCAGGCCGTGGCCAGCCTCGGCGAACGCGAATGCACGCTGCAGCGGCGCTTCCAGAAGCTGGTGGAAATTGCACCGAGTCCCTCGCTGCCCGAGGCCCTGCGCGCGCGGGTCACGCAGGCTGCGCTGCGCATGGCGAAGGCGGTGGGATATCGCGGGCTGGGCACGTTCGAATTTTTGGTCGATGCCGGATCGACGACGCTGCCCTTCGTTTTCATCGAGGCGAACCCGCGGCTGCAGGTCGAGCACACGGTGACGGAAGCTGTGACCGGTCTCGATCTGGTGCAACTGCAGATCGCTGTCGCAGCGGGCCAGCCCTTGGATGAACTGGGTGTGGACGCCGATCGCACGGCGCCGCAGCGCGGCTTCGCGGTGCAGTGGCGCATCAATGCCGAGACGCTCGATGCGCAAGGCAACGCGCGGCCCTCGGGCGGCACGCTCGCGCGCTTCGACCTGCCGGCCGGGCCGGGCGTGCGCATCGACACGCACGGCTACGCGGGCCTTGCGCCTTCGCCGCACTACGACACGCTGCTCGCCAAGCTCATCGTGCATTCGCCGTCGCCGCGTTTCGCAGATGCATTGCGCCGTTCGCTGCGCGCGCTGGACGAATGCCACATCGACGGCATCGCCACCAACCTGTCGCTGCTGCGCGCCATCGCAGCGCGGCCCGAGTTCGCGACGCAGGCGGTGCACACGCGCTTCGTGGAGTCGCATCTGGGCGATCTGCTGGCCGCTGCGGCCTCGTTTGAAAAGCATGCGAAGAAGACGGCGGCCGCGCCGGCTGCGCAACCCGTCGTCGAAGACGACGGCTCGGACGAACTGACCGTCAAGGCGCCGATGCCGGCCCGCCTTTTGCAGTTCGAAGTGGACATCGGCGACGTGCTGCCCGCCGGCGCGCAACTCGGCGTGCTCGAGGCCATGAAGATGGAGCATCTGCTGCACGCGCCCGTGGCCGGCCGCGTGGTAGCGCTGCTGGCTGCGCCCGGGGACTACCTCGTCGAAGGCCAGTCGCTGGTGCAGCTCGAGGCCGTCGATGCGCAAGCCGTCGAGGCCGAGGCGCGTGCCGAGGACGACCTCGACGCGATCCGCCCCGATCTGCAAAAGGTCATCGATCGCCACGCGCCCACGCTCGACGCCAACCGCAAGGCCGCCGTCGACAAGCGCCACGCGCAGGGTGGCCGCACCGCGCGCGAGAACATCGCCGACCTGTGCGACACCGCTGCCGACTCCCAAAACTTCATCGAGTACGGCGCGTTCGCCATCGCCGCACAGACGCGCCGCCGCACGCTCGAGGACCTGATCGCCAACACGCCCGCCGACGGCATGGTCACGGGCCTGGGCAGCATCAATGCGAAGCAGTTCGGCCCCGAGGTGTCGCGCTGCGCCGTGCTGGCCTACGACTACACCGTGCTGGCCGGCACGCAGGGCATGCGCAACCACCACAAGACCGACCGGCTGCTGGCGGTCGCGCATCAGCTGAAGCTGCCGGTGGTGCTGTTCGCCGAGGGCGGCGGCGGTCGTCCCGGCGATACGGACATGCCGATCGTCGCGGGGCTCAACAACCATACCTTCAGCCAGTTCGCGGCGCTCTCGGGCAAGGTGCCCGTGGTCGGCATCGTGCACGGCCGCTGCTTCGCGGGCAACGCGGCGCTGCTGGGCTGCGCCGACGTGATCATCGCCACCAGGAGCAGCAACATCGGCATGAGCGGCCCCGCGATGATCGAAGGCGGCGGCCTCGGGACCTTTGCGCCCGAACAGATCGGCCCGAGCAGCGTGCAGTCGCGCAATGGCGTGATCGACATCCTCGTGGAAGACGAAGCCGCCGCAGTGGCCGCGGCGAAGCAGTACCTGTCCTACTTCCAGGGTGCGACCACCGGTTGGCAATGCGCAGACCCGCGCACGCTGCGCCACGTCGTGCCCGAGAACCGGCTGCGCGTGTACGACGTGCGAGCGGCGATGCGCGGCGTGGCCGACACCGGCTCGCTGCTCGAACTGCGCGCGGGTTTCGGCGCGGGCATCGTCACGGCGCTCGCGCGCATCGAGGGCCGGCCGGTGGGCCTGATGGCCAACAACCCGCACCACCTTGGCGGCGCGATCGACGTGGAAGCGGCCGACAAGTCCGCGCGCTTCATGCAGCTGTGCAATGCGCACGGCCTTCCAATTGTTTCGTTGTGCGACACGCCCGGCTTCATGGTCGGGCCCGAAATCGAGGCGCAGGCGCAGGTGCGCCACGTGTGCCGCATGTTCATGGTGGCCTCGCACCTGCGCGTGCCGTTCTTCGCCGTGGTGCTGCGCAAGGGCTATGGCTTGGGCGCGCAGGCGATGACGGCGGGCGGTTTCGACGCACCCGTTTTCACCGTGGCCTGGCCCACTGGCGAATTCGGTGCGATGGGGCTCGAAGGTGCTGTGCGCCTGGGCTTTCGCAAGGAACTGGCGGCCGTCCCGGAGGGCGGCGAGCGCGATGCGCTGTTCAGGAAGCTCGTGGCGCAGCAGTACGCGAACGGCGAGGCGATCCACATGGCGCAGACGCTGGAGATCGATGCAGTGATCGATCCGGCCGAAACACGCACCTGGCTGGTGCGTGGGCTGTCCTCCGCGACGAAGGCGCCCGGCGCGGCCGCTGCCTATGTAGACACTTGGTAACCCGGCTTTAGACCTCGTCACGCGCGGGAGATCATGGCTCCGTAAACTGAGCCGCTTTGCGCGAATGAAACTGGTTTCTCGTTGGGCAGCCCACCTCCGCGACGTGGCCACGGCGCACTGGGTGGCGGCCCTCTGCCTCGCAGTGCTGGCCGTCGGCGTGCAGGCCGTCACTCCCGGCAACCATCCCCGCCAGCCCGCCGAGGCGCACTGGGTGGCGAGCTGGGCCGTGGCGCCGGTCGAGTTCGGCGAGCTGGCCGCAAGCCCCGGCGGCGCGGGCTATTCATCGCCCGCCGGCAATGACCTGCGCGGGCAGACGCTGCGCCAGCAGGTCGAACTGTCGCTGGACGGCCAGCGCATCCGCATTCGCTTCTCGAACCGCTTCGGCAAGGCGCCGCTGCGCATTGCCGCCGCGAGTGCGGCACGCGGCACCGGCGCCGATGCGTTCTCGCCGACCACGCTGCGCGTGCTGCGGTTCGGCGGGCGCACCAGCCTCACGCTCGCCCCCGGCGCGGACGCCTGGAGCGATGGCGTCGACCTGCCGGTTCAGGCGGGGCAAACCGTGGTCGTGAGTGCCTTCTTCGACCGCGCCGCGTCGTTTTCCACGGTTTCCATGCTCGAGCCGGGAACGACTTGGGTGACTGCCGGCAATGCCGTGATGGCGCCGAAGCTGAAGAGCCCCACGCCGCTGGTGCTGAACCAGATCGTGACCGGGCTCGACGTCCTCACCACGAAGTCCGTGCGCACCGTCGTGGCTTTCGGCGACTCCATCACGTCGGGCACCGCGGAGGCCAAATTCGGGGCCTATCCCGACATGCTGGCCACGCGCCTGCGCGATACGCAGGGCGCTGGAAACGACATAGCGGTGCTCAATGCCGGCATCGGCGGCAACCGCCTGCTGGCCGACGGCATGGGGCCCAGCGGCCTCTCGCGTTTCGAGCGCGACGCCTTACGGCAGAGCAGCGTGACGCACGCGATCGTCCTGCTCGGCACCAACGACATCGGCCGCACCCTGTTCGCCAACGTGCCCGGCGCCGAGATCAAGCCCCGCGACATGCCGACCGCCGAGCGCATCACCGATGGGCTGGAGCAGCTGGTCAAGCAGGCTCGCGCCAAGGGCGTGAAGGTGCTGCTCGGCACGGTGCCGCCATTCAGGAACACGCCTTACTGGAACGAGGCCAACGATGCCATGCGCGAAGCCGTCAACCGCTGGATTCGCGGCCGGCAGGACATCGACGGCGTGGTCGATTTCGATGCGGCGCTGCGTGACCCCGCAGACCCGCAGGCATTGAACCCGCTGTTCGACTCGGGCGACCATCTGCACCCCAACAAGGCCGGCCATGCCGCGATGGCCGCGACCATCGACCTGCACGAATTGCAGGAGTGAGTGCTCGCAAGGGCTGTGGGAGCAGCGAAAGGCGGGTCACAGCTCTACACAAGATTTCGTGCACCGCTTACAGGCGCTTCACATGGGCTGGGCAGCATGAAGGCTCCTACAACTCATGAGGGGTACTTCATGAAAAAGATCGCATTGGCTCTTTCCATCGGCGCTGCTTCGCTTCTGTCGGTGGGCACGTTGGCTGTTCCCACGGCCGCGCAGGCGCAGCCCGTCACCATCGAGGTGGCGCCGCCCCCGCCGCGCTTCGAACGCATGCCGCCGCCGCGCCGCGGCTATGCGTGGTCGCCGGGGCACTATGAATGGCACGGTGGCCGCCACGTGTGGGTCCGCGGCTACTGGGTGCGCGAGCGTCCGGGCTATGCCTACCGTCCGCCGGAATGGCGCCAGGACGGCGACCGCTGGCAATACCACAGGGGCGGTTGGGACCGCGATGGCGACGGGGTGCCGAACCGCTACGACCGCCGGCCGGACGACCCGAATCGCAACTGACGGCAGGGTTCAGCGGAACACGACGGTGCGGTGGCCGTTCAGCAGCACGCGGTGCTCGCTGTGCCACTTCACCGCCCGCGCCAGCACCTGGCTCTCCGTGTCGCGGCCGCGGGCCGTGAGGTCTTCGACCGTGTCGGTGTGGTCGGCGCGTTCCACGTCCTGCTCGATGATCGGGCCTTCGTCGAGGTCGGCCGTCACGTAGTGGGCGGTGGCGCCGATCAGCTTCACGCCGCGGTCGTGGGCCTGGTAATAGGGCTTGGCGCCCTTGAAGCTGGGCAGGAACGAATGGTGGATGTTGATCGCGCGGCCAGCCAGGCTGCGGCACAGGTCGTTGCTCAGGATCTGCATGTAGCGCGCGAGCACCACGAGCTCGGCGCCTTCGGCCTCGATGATTTCCAGCTGCTTCGCCTCGGCCTGCGCCTTGGTCGCGCCCGTCACCGGGATATGGTGGAACGGCACGTTGTAGCTGGCGGCCAGCTGGTAGAAGTCGCGGTGGTTCGAGATGATGGCGCGCACGTCGATGGCCAGCAGGCCGCTCTTCCAGCGGAACAGCAGGTCGTTGAGGCAGTGGCCTTCCTTGCTGACCAGGATCACGGTCTTCATGGGCTCGGCGGCGGCATGCAGCTGCAGCGCCATGCCGAAGCCGGCGGCGAAGGTCTTCAATTCCTCGCGCAGCGTGGCTTCGCTGTGCTCGCCGCAGGCGAAGCGCACCCGCATGAAGAACAGGCCCGTGTCGTGGTCGTTGTACTGGGCGGCCTCTTCGATGTTGGCGCCCCGTTCGAGCAGGAAGCCCGACACGGCGTGCACGATGCCCGTACGGTCGGGGCAAGAGAGGTTCAGGATGTAGGCGGGCGAGGTGGGCGTAGTGGTCGTCATCAGGGGCGTGATTGTCGCAGGGGTGCCAGAATCGCGATTTTCCTCGACCACATAACCGCAGGAGCGAGACATGGCCCAGCAGGACTTCAACATGGACAACCAATGGTTGCCCTTCACTCCCAACCGCCATTTCAGGAAAGACCCGCGCGTCTTCGTGGCGGCCGATGGCATGGAGTTCACCACGCATGAAGGCAAGAAGGTGATCGACGGCATCTCCTCGCTGTGGTGCGTGGGCGCGGGCCACAACCGCAAGCCCATCAACGAGGCGATCAAGAAGCAGCTCGACACGCTCGACTACGCCACTGCCTTCCAGGTCAGCAACGACCGCGCCTTCAAGGCGGCCGAGATGATCGCCTCGCTCGCGCCCGGCGATCTCAACAAGGTGCTGTTCTGCAACTCGGGTTCGGAAGCCGCAGACACCTCGATGAAGGTCGCGCTTGCCTATCACCGCGCACGCGGCGAAGGCCACCGCAACGTGTTCATCGGCCGCGAGAAGGGCTACCACGGCGTGGGCTTCGGTGGCATGTCGGTGGGCGGCATTCCCGGCAATCGCAAGGTGTTCGGCTCGGCCTTCCTGCCGCGCGTGGACCACATGCGCTTCATCCACGATCCGGTGAACCACGCCTACATCCACAACGAGGAGCCGGTGTGGGCCGAAGACCCGCTGGTCGAGCTCGAAACGCGCATCCTGCCGCTGCACGATGCGAGCAACATCGCCGCGATCATCGTCGAGCCGGTGGCCGGATCGGCCGGCTGGTACCTGCCGCCCAAGGGCTACCTGAAGCGCTTGCGCGAGATCTGCGACAAGCACGGCATCCTGCTGATCTTCGACGAGGTCATCACCGGCTTCGGCCGCATGGGCACCAACTTCGCGTCCGACTATTACGGCGTGGTGCCCGACATGCTGAACTTCGCCAAGTGCGTGACCAACGGCGTCATTCCGCTCGGCGGCGTGATCTGCCGCGACAAGCTCTACGACGCGATGATGAAGACCGAGGCGCCCGAGCACGTGGTCGAGTTCTTCCACGGCTACACCTACTCGGGCCACCCGGTGGCCTGCGCCGCGGCCATCGCCACGCTCGATCTCTTCAAGCAGGAGAACCTGTTCGCGCGCGCCGGCGAAATGGGCAAGGTGCTGGGCGATGCCTTCCACAGTGCCTTCAAGGGCCTGCCGAACGTGATCGGCATCCGCAGCCTGGGCCTCGCCGCGGCGGTGGAACTCGCGCCCATCGCGGGCACGCCGGGCAAGCGCGCCTACGACATCTTCCTGGACTGCTTCCACAAGGGTGCACTGGTACGGCCCGCGGGCGACGTGCTGGTGATCGCACCGCCGTACATCGTGGAAAAGTCGCACATCGACACGCTGGTGAATACGCTGGCGGATTCGATCAGAAAGCACGCCTGAGCGGGGCGGCGGCCCTTGCGCAAGCCGGCGACGCGAAGGCCGTTCGCAGGATCGCGGCGCCGGAAACCATGCGACTTTCGTTTTGAACTGACTGTCGACGAAGCATTTTTAGCGCTTTGACAGAAGCCAGCGGGAGCTTCATTCTTCAGCCCTCACCACGGGGCTGGAGATGACGATGTCGGAAAAAATCGAACGCTGGATGAATCAGCCGCTTTTCGTGGGTCGTCAGGCTCTTCTCGTCACCGTGACACTCGGCTCCGTCGGCGCCTGGTTGTTGTTCTGGTTCGGTGAATAGGGTCGACGCGTTCAAGCCTTCGGTTGCGGCCTGGCCAGCCGCTTGAACTCGGCGCAATAGTCTTTCTCGGGCAATGGCGGCGTCTGCCATGTGCTGTCGTAATCACCCGCCGCCACGTCCGCCGCAGCGGCAGCGGCGCGCATTTGCACCGTGGCAACCTTGATGTCGTCGGGCAGATGCTGCGGCACGCCGAGCGTACGCACGACGTGGCCCGCGCCGGCGATCAGCAGCACCGTCTGGCCCGGCCGCCTTGCCTTGACGATGGCCTGCGCCATTGCACGGTCGCGGCCCACCTGGATGCGCGTCATCGGGACGATCTGGGATTCGGGCAGCATCTTGCAGTGGCCCTCCCGCACGGCGTCCTGCTGCACGGCATAGGCCTCGCCATTGAGCTGCACGTCGAGCGAGACGTCGGCCATGGCGTCCCTCATGCGCGTGCGCGGCAGGTTGGCGCCGACCACGGGCACGCCCGCGCGCACGGCCACCATCACGGTGGGGCCGTAGCTGGCCCAGGGCCAGGCCTTGTCGCTCCAGTCGAGGGCCGCCTGCACCTGCGCTTCGGTGGCGGTGGGGGCGATGCGCGCGGTGCTGCGGCCTTCCTCGGCCATTTCGAGCGCAAGCGCGGCGAGATGGCCGCGCGCGACCAGCGCCTCGACGGCTTCGCGCTCGATGGCGTGGTGCTCGGGGGCGTCGTGCTGCTCGCCGAGCAGGAGGGCGTCGACCGGCTGGAGTGCTGCGATGCGGCGCGCGATGGGTGCATCGGCGCCGGGAGGCAGCACCGAGCAGCCCCCGAATGCGGTGGTGGCGAGCAGGGGAAGAAGCAGGCGCCAGGGAGTCCGCAGGGGCCGGTTTGGAGGGGACATCACGCCATACTATGCCCCGGCACACGCCCGCCGTGCCGTCCATTTCCGCTTTTCCCTGTCGTCTCTTTCGGTTTCTTCGCTGACCCGGTTCACGGGACCCGTTGCCGGTGCTTCATGAAAAAAGCGCCCGGACAGGGCGCTTTGTCGTTGGAGGCCGAATTTGCGTCAGTGCACCAGCACCGGCGTGTGGGCCAGCTCGGCGTAGCCTTCGAGCGTGTCCTCGACTTCTTCCTGGGTGGGGGTGTTGAGCTGCCATGCGGCGATCTGCTGCTGGAACAGCTCGGCCCACGAGCCGTCGAGGTAGACCTCCTTGCCCGAACGCTTGTCCACGATCTCGAAGCCGTGGCGCTCCAGAACCGGCACGTTGGGTTGCGCGGGTTCGTCGCCTTCATTGGGCTGCACGTGGACGACGACGAAAGACTCCGAGTCATAAAGCATGTTCATGGCGGGCCCTGTGAGGATGTCGATGGCGTTCATGGGGGATACATAGCAATCAACGCGCCAGTTTCAAGACAGGTTGTCATTCCTGTAAAACCAACGGGCTAATTTTCTTGGCTTTGCTCCGATGGAACGACCTTCTCCTCAGTTCGGGGGGGCCGCGGGTAGGGGTTTGCGCAATTGGGCGTCAGCGAAGTCCCCGTTGGGTTCCGTCTGCCGGATGCGCACTGGCAGGTAGCCGTACGCTGGCGCAAGCCAAAGCTCGAGTTTTCGGTCGAACTCCCGCCGAGGATTGCGGGTGAGCTTGCGCGTGACGTATTCGCCGGCCGGAAGGCTCACTTTTTCTTCGTCACCGACCACGAAGACCCAGACGTCGGCATCGCGCGGCCCCACGGTCTGGACCGAAATCCGGGTGCCTGCCGGATAGCGCCCGGGGCTGGCCGCCAGCAGGCCGCCGAGCTGCATCATCACGCTCATGCGGTCCTGCGCGCCGGCCAGCAGGGGCACGGGTGGCGCGTTGTTGCTGAACACGATCTGCCCCTGTTCGCGTACGAAATGAGAAGCCAGCTCTGACTTGCGGCTTTCGGAGTACCGCTCGGGCTCCAGCCCCGAAGGACCGATGCGGCCGGTGCTGTGCCAGTTGAGCAAGGTGAAGAACACCGCCTTGAGCGTCAGCCGTCCGTCGTAGCGGCTGCCATCCTGCAGCCAGACCAGTTCGCCGAACACGCCACGCTGCGGGGAGGCGCCGGACTGGCCGGTGGCCTCGAAGTCCAGCGTGACCGAGCCGGGGATCTTCATCGCCTGGGTGCCGGCGATGGTGCCCGAGGCCTCGCCGCCGGCCGCCGCAGTGGTGCCGGTTCCGGTGCCGCTGGAAGGCGATACCGCGCCGGTTGGGGCGCTGGCCGCTGCTTCCGGCGGTGTTGCTCCTGAATTGGTAGCGGCCTGGGCTGTCAGGTCGGGCGTTTCGGGGGCTGAAGGCGTGGAGGCATCCGGCTCTGGCGCGGGCGCAGGCTTGACGACGGCCGGTTTCGGCTTGGGCACAGACGCTTCACGGGGACGCCGCGGCTTGGGTGGCGGAGGCGGCTTCGCTTCGGCGGGTGCGGCCGCCGGAGCGGGCGCCTCGGACGCCGGTGGTGCGATCACGATGGTGCGCGTGCTGAACTTGCTAGCCAGCGGCGAGGGTTCCGGCCCGACCGCCATCGGCGCCAGCCCGAGCAGCAACAGATGGACCAGCCCCACCAGCAGCGTCAGCCCGATCAGAACCCGCCACGACGGACGCCCCGGCAGCCCGGGAGGCAGCGATGGCGAGGAAGAGGGGGCGACGAGCGTCGGCATCGGTATGTGGAGTGAGGCGCCGGCCCGGAGGTTCACGAAAGACCACCTCGGTAAACTGCCGCCCGTTCAACCAGTTTAAGTGGGAGCGGCGACCGGCCCGGGCCGGCGCCCCGTCCCCGTTCTCACGCACGCACCGCATCATGAAACTCGCCACCTTGAAGGACGGCTCGCGCGACGGCCAGCTCGTCGTCGTATCGCGCGACCTCACGCTCGCCCACTACGCCACCGGCATCGCGAGCCGGCTGCAGCAGGTGCTGGACGACTGGGGCTTCATGAGCCCGCAGCTGCAGGACCTGTACGACGCCGTCAACACCGGCCGTGCACGCCATTCCTTTCCCTTCGATCCGTCGATGTGCATGGCCCCGCTGCCGCGCGCCTACCAGTGGGCCGACGGCTCGGCCTACCTGAACCACGTGGAGCTGGTGCGCAAGGCGCGCAACGCCGAGGTGCCCGAGAGCTTCTACACCGATCCGCTGATGTACCAGGGCGGCAGCGACGACTTCCTGGGCCCGACCGACGACGTGGTCGTGCCCAGCGAAGCCATGGGCATCGACTTCGAGGCCGAGATCGCGGTGATCACCGGCGACGTGCGCATGGGTGCCACGCCCGACCAGGCGCTCGACGGCATCCGCCTCGTGATGCTGGCCAACGACGTGAGCCTGCGCAACCTCATTCCGGCCGAGCTGGCCAAGGGCTTCGGCTTCTTCCAGAGCAAGCCCGCCACCGCCTTCAGCCCCGTGGCCGTCACGCTCGACGAGATCGGCGAGGCGTGGCAGGACGGCCGCGTACACCTCGCGCTGCAAAGCAGCTGGAACGGCCGCAAGGTCGGCCTGTGCGACGCCGGCCCGGAGATGACCTTCCACTTCGGCCAGCTCATCGCCCACATCGCCAAGACGCGCAACGTGCGCGCCGGCAGCATCGTGGGCAGCGGCACCGTGAGCAACAAGGGCGTCGAGAAGAACGGCCACATGGACTGGCCCAAGGGCTATTCGTGCATCGCCGAGAAGCGCTGCATCGAGACCATCCAGACCGGCCAGCCCTACACCGAGTTCATGAAGTTCGGCGACACGATCCGCATCGAGATGAAGGGGTTGGACGGGCGCTCGCTGTTCGGGGCGATCGATCAGGAGATCGTGTCCACGGCGGGGCGGCCGAAGGAGGCGCCGGTGTCGCTGGTGAAGCCGCAGCAGGGCGGGGCGCCGGACGAGCCACGGCCGGAGCAAGAAGCTTCCGAAGACTGAGGGGCCGGCTCAGTGCGGCCCCGCGCCGCGCAGCAACTCCTTCTGCGACCGTATCCCCAGCCGCCGGAACGCCCGGTACTGGTGGGTGCGCACCGTCGTCAGCTCCACGCCGATCTCGCGCGCGGCTTCCTTGGCCGTCCGGCCCGCCATCAGGTGGCCGATGACCTCGCGCTCGCGCAGGCTCAGCTTCAGCAGCCGCGAGGCGAGGACGGGCTCCACCGGCTCCCGCGCGGCCACTGCGCTGCGGCCGTGCGCGGCGGTGGCATCGGCCAGGAGCGTGGCGTGCGCCTCGATGCGCGCGAAGTCGGCCGCGCCGAACTCCGGCTGCGCGAGGCTGCGGTAGAAGCTCACGGCCACGCGCTGGCCCGTGGGCTGCAGCAACAGCACCGAGGCGCGCTCGCGAATGCCCACGTCGCCGTAGCAGGCGGCGCGGTACACCGGGTCGGCCACTTCGTCGGCGCGCTGGTGCCCCATCCAGAGCTGCGCACGCCTGGGCAGCTTGCGCGCCGCCAGCCAGGCCATGTTCGGGTCGAGCAAATCGAAGCGCTGCGCCACGTAGCGTTCGGACGTGCGCTCGGCCGTGCTGCCGTAGCTGCTGGCGGCAGACACGAGCTCGATGCGCCCGGCGGCATCGACCACGAACACGGTGCAGAAGGTCACCGGCATCACGCGCTGCATGGCCTTGAGATAGCTGGTCGCCAGAAGCGGCGTGCCCACGCCGGAGAGCACGTCGCCGACCACGGCGGCGGCCAGCGCGGTGTCTTCGGCGGGGTGGATGCGCCAGCGTCTCATGCGGGAGGAAAGAAGAAGAAAAGGGCGCACATACGGGTAACTACCTCGTACGAAGTTATGACATTGCCGCTCCTCCCGCATCGGGACAATCCCGCCGGATGATGAACTCTCCCGCTGCCACCCTCGGCGATGCCGCCAGCGGCCCCGTGCCGCCGAAGTCCGGCGCCGACGCCGGACTGCCGCCCTCGGTCGGCGCGTTCCACTACACGCGCTACGGAGCCCGAACGCCCGCGCTCGGCCCTGGCGGCGTTGAAGCCGGCAGCCACCCGGTGGTGATCGCCGGCGGCGGCCCTGTCGGCATGGCGCTGGCGCTGGGGCTCGCGAACCACGGTGTGCGCAGCGTGATCCTCGAAGCCGACGACACCGTGTGCGTGGGCAGCCGCGCGGCCTGCATCTCGCGCCGCAGTCTCGAGATCATGGAGCGGCTCGGCGTGCTGCGCGGCTTCATGGGCAAGGGCCTGCCGTGGACCGGCGGGCGCAGCTTCTACAAGACGGCCGAGGTGTTCCGCTTCGAGATGCCGCACGACGCGCAGCAGAAGCTGCCGCCGATGATCAACCTCGAGCAGTACTACGCCGAGCACTACCTGCTCGAAGAGATCTTCCGCCGCAACGAGGCGACGCCGGGGCTCATCGACATCCGCTGGGGCACCGAGCTCACCGGCCTCGCGCAGCACGACGACGGCGTGACGCTCGACGTGCGCAACGCCGAAGGCGCATACCGGCTGCACGGCCAGTGGCTCGCAGCCTGCGACGGCGGCCAGAGCTTCGTGCGCAAGGCGATGGGGCTCGCGCTCGAAGGTACGGGCTACGAAGGCCGCTACGTGATCATCGACATCGAGCTCAAGAGCAGGCACCCGACGGAGCGCCGCGCGTGGTTCGACCCGCCGTGGAACCCGGGCTCGACCGTGCTGATGCACCGCCAGCCCGACGACATCTGGCGCATCGACTACCAGCTGCGCCCCGGCCAGAGCACCGAGGAGGCGCTGCAGCCACCAGCCGTGGCCGAGTTCGTGCAGCGCCACCTCGACGCCATCGGCGAAGGCCACCTGCCATGGAAGACGGTGTGGACCTCGGTCTACCGCGCCGGCGCGATGACGCTCGACAGCTACCGCCACGGCCGCGTCGTGTTCGCGGGCAACGCGGCGCATGCGATGCCGATCTTCGGCGTGCGAGGGCTCAACTCGGGCTTCGACGACGCAGACAACCTCGCGTGGAAGCTGGCGTTCGTCGCCAGGGGCTTGTCGGATGCGGCACTGCTCGACTCGTACTCGCAGGAGCGCATCGCGGCCTTCCACGTGAACGCCGAGAACGCGATGCGCAGCACCGAGTTCATGTCGCCGCCGTCGCGCGGCTTCGACCTGCTGCGCGAGGCGGCGCTGTCGCTGTCGGAAAGGCACCGCGGCATCGCGCAACTCATCAACCCGCGCCAGACGCAGGCCGTGCGCTACGCCGATTCGCCGCTGTCGTCGGGCGAAGGAGATGCATTGCCGGCCGGCCCGCTGCCGGGCGAAGTGATGCCGGAGCAGCAACTCGAACAAGGCCATCTCACCGACTGGGTCGCGCCGGCCTTCACGCTGCTGGTGCTGCAGCCCGAGGTGGCCGCGCCGCCCGCGGCCGACGTCGCGCAGGCACGGCAGGGCGCGCTGCCCTTCGTCGTTCGCAGCATTGCGAGCCCGGGCTCCGGCGGCGCCGATGCGCATGCATCCCCTGCCGTCTTCGAAGCGCTCGGCGCACAGGACGGCGCGGTCTACCTGCTGCGCCCCGACGGCCACGTGGCCGCGCGCTGGCATCGCCTGCCGCCCGGCGCCCTGCAACCCGCACTGGCCCGTGCGGCCCAGGAGCTCCCCGCATGAGCACGACACCGCTGAACCCCGACGCCCGCGACCGCCTCTACGCCGAGTGCGCGCGCGCCATCACCGAGGCGGGCGCCGAGCGCGAATCGCTGTTCCTCGCGCGGCTTGCGCTGCTGCTGTTCGAGCAGGTCGGCGACGAGGCGCGCTGCCGCGCCGCGCTGGCCGACGCGTTGCACGCGCTGCCCGTACCATCGCTGTCCGCTTCCGAATCACAAACAACGACTGGAGACTGATCCATGGATCGCCGCACCCTTCTCGCCACGCTCGCATCCGGCGCCGCCGTGGCCGCCACGCCTTTCGCCCATGCACAGGAGTACCCCGCGCAACTCGTCAAGTGGGTGGTGCCGTACCCTGCGGGCGGCGGCACCGACGTGATCGCGCGCGTGCTGGCCGAATCGATGCGCCAGACGCTGGGCCAGCAGATCGTGGTCGACAACCGCCCCGGTGCCTCGACCAACATCGGCGCCGACATCGTCGCCAAGAGCAAGCCCGACGGCTACACGATCATGTCGGCCGACAACGCCGTGCTGGCCTTCAACGAGCACTTGTTCAGCAAGCTGCCGTTCAACCCCGAGAAAGACTTCACCTACATCGGTGCGATCGGCAAGTTCCCGCTGGCACTGGTCGTGCATCCGGACTTCCCGGCGAAGAACTTCAAGGAGTTCCTGGCCTACGTGAAGGCCAACCCCGGCAAGGTCAACTACGCCTCGCCCGGCAACGGCTCGCCGCACCACCTCGCGATGGAGATGTTCAAGGTGCGCACCGGCACTTTCATCACCCACATTCCGTACCGTGGCGCGGCGCCGGCCATGGCCGACGTGATGGGCGGGCAGGTGCCCTGCATGTTCCTCGACCTGGCTTCGGGCCTGTCGATCATGCAGGGCAACAAGGTGCGCGTGCTGGCCATCGGCTCGGGTGCGCGCAGCAAGCTGCTGCCCAACGTGCCGACGCTGGCCGAAGTGGGCGTGCCCAACACCGAGGTGTTCGCTTTCCAGGGCATCCTGGGCCCGGCGGGCCTGCCGGCGGCGGTGGTGAACAAGCTCAACGGCGACCTCAACAAGGCCTTCGGCACGCCGACCGTGCAGAAGCGCTTCGATGATTTCGGAATGGAAGCGATGCCCGGCACGCCGGCGCAGTTCGCGGCGCTGTCGCGCGCCGAGTCCAGGCGCTGGGGCCCGATCATCAAGCAAGCCGGCATCAAGCTGGACTGAAGCCGCAGAGGGGACTCTCTCCCTTCGTGAAACACCGAGGAACCGGCGTTGCCGGGCCCCTGGTGTTGCACCGGTAGGAGGCGAGCCTATTTTTTCGAGCCGTCCTCGAAGACCTCGTCGTCGCGCTGCAGCTCGCCGTTCTCGTCCCAGGCGCGCTCGCGCGTCACGCGGCCCTTGGCGTCGAAGGTGGATTCAGCCAGCAGCGTTCCCTTTTCGCTGAAGCGTTGGTGGGTGCCGACCGGGATTTGCCGGCCGCGGCTCACCACCTGGTAGCGGCCCTGCGCGGCGCGCTGGCCGCTGTCGTAGAACTCGGTGATCTCCACCGTGCGCGTGTCGCCGCTGCCGCTGTAGGCGGATTTGCTGCTCGGCTGGCCGTTGAGGTAGTAGCTGTCGTCGACGATCGGCTCGCCCGCGCTGTTCCAGCGCTGGTCGCGCACCAGCGCGCCTTTTTCGGAGAAGGCCTGCTCGCGCAGGCGCACGCTCGCGCGCTCGACCAGCAGGTACACCGCCTCGCGGCGCTTGACGCCCTCGGACGAGTAGTTCTGCTCGGTGCGCTGGTTGCCGACGATTTCGTCGATCGCCGCGGTCTTGCCGTTGTCGTAGAAGCTCTGCGAGCGCACCCGCTTGCCCGACACGTACGACAGCCGCGAGCGCAGGGTGCCGCGCGAGTCGAACAGTTCGACCTGCGACGGGCCGGTGCCTGTAAAGCCGCAGAGCCTGGCGTCATCGACCACCGGGGCCAACGTGGGCGCGTCGGCACAGCGCAGCGCCGACAGCTGGCCGTGCTCGGTGAATTCGACCGACGCGCGTTCGCTGCCGCTGCCGGTGTCGGGATAGAAGATGGCGCGCCGAAGCCTGCCGTCGGGGTAGAAGCTGCGCACGAGCCCCCGCTCCTGGCCGTCGTCGTAGGTGGCGTCGCGCAGCACGCGGCCCGTGGGCGAGAACTCGCGGGCGCGGCCCTGCAGGTTGCCCTTGGCATTGAGGGTGTGCTCCTTGGCGAGCTTGCCCTTCTCGTAGATGCGCACCAGACCCATCGACACGCCGTTCTGCACCTGTTCCTCGCGCTGCAGCTCGCCGGTTGCGCGGTCCTTGCAGCGCAGCAGGCCGGTCTTGCCCGCGGTGCTGCTGCCGTCGGCCGGGTTCACGCTGCGGCCGTTCAGCTCGCAGTCCAGCTGCGCGTGCGCCGTCGCGGCGCCGAGCAACGCGAGCAATGCGGCGGCGCCGCGGAGGGCGGTCCGGCGCGGGGTCATGTCACTTGTCGTAAAGCGTGTCGAGCGAGCGGAAACCCTTGACCTCGATCGGGTTGCCGAACGGGTCGAGGAAGAACATCGTCCACTGCTCGCCCGGCTGGCCCTCGAAGCGCACCTGCGGCTTCAGCACGAACTCGGTGCCGGCGGCTTCGAGCCGCGCGGCCAGCGCCTGCCAGTCGGGCAGGGCCAGCGCGAGGCCGAAGTGCGGCATTGGCACCATCACGTCGCCGACCCGGCCGGTCCGGGCGGTGGCGAAGGGCTCGCCGAGGTGGAGCGAAACCTGGTGACCGAAGAAGTCGAAATCGACCCAGGTGCCGGTGCTGCGGCCTTCGGCGCAGCCGAGCACGCCGCCATAGAAGCGGCGGGCGACGTCGAGGTCGCGGACGTTGAAGGCCAGGTGGAAGATGCTCTGCATGGTTTCGGATTATGGGCAGCGGTGCTGTGAGAATGCCGGACTTTCTTTTATCGTGGAGCAAGCCTTGCGGATACTCCGGATCTTCGCCGCGCGGATGTGCGGCATCGCTCTTCTGTTCACTTTCGCGGCTGCGCATGCCGCCTGCCCCCCCTCGGCCATCGCCAGCCTCGAAAAGCCGGGCATGGGCGTGCGCAATGGCGTCGACCGCGGGGTGCTCTGGCGCATCGAGCGCGACGGGCGCAGCTCGTGGCTCTACGGCACCATCCACGTCGGCCGCGGCGACTGGGTGCGGCCCGGTCCGACCATCCAGAAAGCGCTCGCGCAGAGCGACACCCTTGCGCTGGAGCTCGACTTGCGCGACGAGGCTACTGCCCAGGTCATGGGCCAGCCGGCCGACCCGGCACTGCTGGCACGCATGCTCAGCGGCGAGCGTGCCCGCCGTCTCGAGCGCCAGAACACCGAGGCTTGCGTGCCGCCTGGCACGCTGTCGAAGCTGCAGCCGATCCTGCAGGTCACGGCACTGGCCGGCCTGGCGGGACGGGCCGACGGGCTGTACCCGGAATTCGGCGTGGACGAGACGCTGGCGGTTTCCGCCCGCAACGGCAACAAGCCGGTCGTCGCGCTCGAAAGCGCGGCCGAGCAGCTGAAGGCGCTGACCGGCGAATCCGAAGCCGAGGAGGCAGAGCAGGTCGATGCGGCGCTGGACGAACTGGAATCGGGCAAGCTGCGCGGCCAGCTCAAGGAGCTGGCCGACGTCTGGGCGCGCAGCGACGCGGCCAGGCTCGCCCGCTACCCCGAGTGGTGCGACTGCCTCAAGACGACCGCCGAGCAGCGGCTGATGAAGCGCCTGCTCGACGACCGCAACCCGAACCTGGCCGACGGCATCGAGCGCCTGCACTTCGGTGGCAAGCGCGTGTTCGCGGCGGTCGGTGCACTGCACATGATCGGCCCGCAGGGATTGCCCGCGCTGATGGCGGCGCGCGGCTTCACCGTGACGGCAGTGCTGACCGATGCACAGGCGCAGACGGCGGTGCCGATGCCGGCGCTTGCGGCGCCTTCGCCAGCGCCGAAGGCCGTGCGCGGCGGCAAGGCCGCCAAGGGTCAGCGTGGTCAGAAGGGTGCGCCTGCTGCCGCAGCAAAGGGCGGTAGATCGGCAAAGGCTGTGCCTGCCGCCAAAGGGGGCAAGGCGCCTGCCAAGGGCAAAGTGCGCAGATAATCGCGACCGCCATGCACGTGCTGCGCCACCCCACCCGCTTCCTCGGCCTCGTCGGCCGCTGGGTGCTGCTGTGGTTCGTGCTGTCGCTGGGCGTGGCGGTGGCATCGCCGCTGGTGAACCCGCAGGCCATGGAGTTGGTGTGTTCCAGCGCCGGCTCGATCAAGGTGGTGGTCCACACCGAAGACGGCACGCAGGAAATGGGCGCCTCGCACATGGACTGCCCGTTGTGCGTGCTGAGCGGCGCACCGCCGCCGGCTGTGGCCGCTCCCGTCTTCGATCTTCCCTTGCCGCTGGGCCGCGTGGTCCAGTCCATTCCCGCCGCGCGCCTGGCCGCGGCCACCGCGGCGCCGTTGCCGGCGCGCGGGCCCCCGGCTTTCTCCTGACGCTCTCAAAACCGTAGCTGCATGCGCGCGACCGAAGCGCATGTGCGGCCTGTCCGGCTTGAAGTTTCGTGGAGAAGGTTCCTCTTGAAAAAGCATTCCCGCGCCCTGGCGATCGCCATGGCATTTCCCTTCGGCGTGCCTGCGCTGGCACAGCAGTCCGCCGAGACGCCTGAAAGCGGCACCGGTGGCCGCGCGCTCAGCACCATCACCGTGACCGGCGGCCGCCCGACCTCGCTTCCGACGCAGATCCCGACCACCATCGAAGGCGTCACGCACGAGCAGGTCGTCGAAACCGTCAACGCCACCGACAGCGAAGACGCGCTCAAATACCTGCCGAGCCTGGTCGTGCGCAAGCGCTACATCGGCGATTTCAACCACGCCGTGCTCGCCACCCGCGCCTCGGGCACGGGCAACAGCGCGCGCTCGATGGTGTACGCCGACGGCATCATGCTGTCGAACCCGCTGGGCAACGGCGCCACCTACGCGCCGCGCTGGGGCATGGTGTCGCCGGAAGAAATCGAGCGGGTCGACGTGCTGTACGGGCCGTTCTCGGCCGCGTACCCGGGCAACTCGGTGGGTGCGGTGGTCGACTACGTGACGCGCATGCCCACGCAGCTGGAGGCGCACGTCAAGCTCAGCGGCTTCGCGTCGAACTTCGACCTGTACAACAGCCATTCCTCGCCGGCCGGCCAGCAGCTCGACCTGTCGCTGGGCAGCCGCAGCGGCGACTGGTCGTGGTGGCTCAGCGCGTCGCGCACCCACAGCAAGGGGCAGGCGCTGGTGTTCGGCAACCGGCTGGTGAGCGCGGGCACGGTCGGCAGCGCGGGCACGCCGGTGACCGGCGCCGTACTCGGGCTGAATCCATCGAACCAGCCGTGGTGGCTGGTGGGCGGTTCGACCCTCTACGACACCACGCAGGAACAGGCCAAGCTCAAGGTGGCCTACGACCTCTCGCCTGCGGTGCGCGCCACCTACACGCTGGGTGCATGGAACAACACCACGCACGGCAGCGTCGACACCTGGCTGCGCGACGCCTTCGGGCGGCCGGTGTACGGCGGGCGCGTGAACATCGGCGGGCGCAGCTACAACCTCGATTCGCCGAGCGCCGCGCTCGCACCGACCGAGACCGCGCTCACGCACTACATGCACGGCCTCTCGGTGAAGAGCCACACCGGCGGCGTGTTCGACTGGGAGGTGGCGGCGAGCCTGTTCGACTATTCGCGCGACACCTCGCGCACGCCCACCACACCGCTACCCGGCGCCTTCAACGGCGGCCCGGGCCGCACCACCGACATGGGCGGTTCCGGCTGGAACACCTTCAAGGCGGCCGGCACCTGGCGGCCCACCGGCTCGGCCGAAGGCGTGGGCGCGCACGTGGTCGACTTCGGCTTCCAGCAGGACACGGCGCGCCTGCGCGCCAGCGTCGGCAACACGCTCGACTGGATCGACGGCTCTCCCGTCACGCCGTTCTCGGCCTTCAACGGCAACACCCGGCTGCAGTCGCTCTACGCGCAGGACACCTGGCGCTTCGCAAAGGACTGGAAGACCACGCTCGGCCTGCGCCATGAGCGCTGGCAGGCCTACGGCGGCCAGCTCGGCAACGCAAGCACGCTGCTGAACTTCACGCCGCGCAAGAACAGCTACGACTCGCCCAAGGCCGCCATCGCGTGGCAGGCCACGTCCGACTGGCTCTTCAAGGCCTCGACCGGCCGTGCGGTGCGCATGCCGACGGTGAGCGAGCTCTACCAGGGCTCGATCGACGGCAACCGCATCGTCAACACGAATCCGAATCTGCGCCCTGAACGCTCGTGGACCACCGAGCTCAGCGCCGAGCGCGACATGAAGGGCTGGGGGCTCGACGGCGTGCTCCGCACCACGCTGTTCTTCGAGAACACCAAGGACGCGCTCTACACCCAGGCACTCACCAACCTCGTGAGCACGGTGCAGAACGTCGATGCCATCCGCACGCGCGGGCTCGAAGTGGCGATGAACGCGGTCGACGTGGGCGTGCGGGGGCTCGACCTGAGCGGCAGCCTCACGCTGACCCGCTCGAAGATCACCGCCAACAGCGGCTTTGCGGCCAGCGTCGGCCGCGACCAGCCGCGCGTGCCCAAGGTGCGCGCCGCGCTGCTCGCCACCTACCGCCCCGACGCCCGCTGGAGCTACACCGTCGGCGCGCGCTACAGCGGCAGGCAGTACGGCACGCTCGACAACAGCGACCCCAACGGCGCCGCGTACATGGGCTTCTCGAAGTTCTTCGTGGTCGACGCGCGCGTACGTTACCGGATCGACCGGCAGTGGAGCGCGTCCTTCGGCATCGACAACCTGAACAACAACAGGTACTGGGCCTTCCACCCATACCCGCAGCGCACCTACGTGGCCGAACTCAAGTTCGACCTTTGACCCTCTTTCCACTTCAAGGATCTTTCGCCATGAATGCCTCGACCACTCTCAAGACTCTCGCTGCCTGCGCCATGCTGACGGGCGTTGCGGCCGCCTCCGCGCATGTCACGCTGCCGCCGGGCGGCGCCACCGTGGGCAGCGACTACAACGCCGCCTTCCGCGTCGGCCACGCCTGCGAAGGCGCCAAGGCCACCACCGGCCTCGCCGTGCGCCTGCCAAAGGGCTTCGTGCTGAGCGACGCACAGGCGCGCAAGGGCTGGAAGCTCGACGTGCAGAAGGGCGGAACGGGCGGCGATGGCGAAGTGCGCTGGACCGCCGAGAAGCCCGAGAACGCGCTGCCCGGCAGCGAGCGCGCCGAGTTCGTGCTGCGCGGCAAGATGCCCGCGGCACCGGGCACGCTGTGGTTCAAGGTGCTGCAGACCTGCGACGTTGGCGTGGCCGATTGGGCCGAGGTGCCGGCCTCGGGCAATTCGACCAAGGGGCTGAAGAGCCCCGCCGCGAAGCTCGAAGTGGTGGCGCAGGGCGTGGCCACCGTCGACGTACGCGATGGCTGGGTGCGCCAGTCGGTGCCGGGCCAGAGCGGCACCGGCGCCTTCATGAAGCTCACCGCACCTACCGGCACCAAGTTGGTCGGCATCTCGACCCCGGCAGCCGGCATCGCCGAAGTGCACGAGATGAAGATGGAGGGCGACACCATGAAGATGCGCGAACTCTCCGGCGGCCTGGACCTGCCCGCGGGCCAGACCGTCGAGCTCAAGCCCGGCGGCTATCACGTGATGATGATGGACCTGAAGGGCCCGCTGGCCAAGGGCGCGAGCGTGCCGATGACGCTGAAGTTCGAGGACGCCAAGGGCGTGAAGACCGCGCTGGACGTAGCGCTGCCGGTGGGCGCGCCCGAAGGTGCCGATGCCGCCGGCCCGGCGCATCAGCACAAGCACTGAGCCTCTTCAAAGCAGCTGGTCGGGCGCCAGCGGGCCGAAGAGCTTGAGCATCAGCCGCAGCATGGCGCTGGCGTCTGGCTCGGTGCGGGTGTCCTTCAGGTCGCTGCCTTCGGGCGCGTGCCACTGCAGCGATCCGTCCACCAGATCGACGTGCCAGGAGCGCTCGCGCATGCCGCGCTCGATCTGCTCCGACGCTGCGCGCGAGAGTTCGTTGCTGCGGATCAGCAGCGCGAGCTCGGTGTTCTGCAGCTGCGAGCGCAGATCGAGGTTCATTGAGCCGACCACCAGCAGCCGGCCATCCATCACCAGCACCTTGGAGTGCAGCATCGCGCGCGATTCACCGGGAGCGCTGTCGCCGACCGAAGAGCCGAAGACATTGCCGAGGCTCGCCTGCTCGCTGCGCAGTTCGTAGAGCTCGACGCCCATCCTGAGCAGTTCCTCGCGATGGCGCGCGTAGCCCACGTGCGCCACCGGGGCGTCGTTCGAGGCCAGCGAGTTGGTCAGCACGCGGATGCGCACGCCCCGCCCGCGGGCTTCGGAAAAAGCCCGCAGCATGTCCTTGCCGGGCACGAAGTAGGGCGAGATGATGACCAGGTCGGTGCGCGCCTGGCCGATCAGCTGCAGGAGGCCCTCGACCACCGTGTCGCCGTTGGCCGCCCGGTCGGAGGCGGCTTCCAGCGACGCCGCACCACGCGAGGTGCCGGCCTTGTCATCGGGCCGGCTGACCACGAGGCCCGGTGCCTTCGCATTGGTGGGATCCGAGTCGGCGGGGATCTTGCCGGGCTTGTCGGCCAGCATCACGGCCGGAGCCCAGACGAAGGTGGCGGTGCGCAGGTCCAGCGGCTTTTCGTCCCAGGCGCGGGCGCGCTGGGCGGCGGTGGGAGGCGCGTTGGGGCGCGGCTCGCCGTCCGGCGGTTTCGGGTTGCCGTTCGCGTCCTGGGCGCGGGCCGATTCCTCGGCCAGTTCCTGATCGGCCTTGCGCGCGCGGTCGCGCATGGCCTGCAGCTCCTCGCGCGTGATCAGCGATTGCACGGGGTAGGCGCGCTCGTTGTTCCAGTAGCTGTCGAAGCTGCGCGAGAGATCCTGCACGATGGGACCGGCCGCCAGCACGTCGACATCGATGAAGTTGGCGTTGGCCGCATTGCCGAAATACGCATCGCCGAGATTGCGCCCGCCCGTGACGGCGAGCACGTTGTCGGCAATGAACAGCTTGTTGTGCATGCGCTGCTGGATGCGCGAGGCGTCGTCGATCGAATTGAGGAAGCGGCTGATGCGGGAATCGCGCGAGCCCGCGATCGGATTGAACAGCCGCATCTCGATATTGGGAATGAAGGCCAGCCCCAGCACCGCCGCGTCGCGGCCGGTAGTGTGGAAGTCGTCGAGCAGCACGCGCACCCGCACGCCGCGCTCGGCAGCTCCCCGCAGGCCGCGCACGAGGCGGCCGGTGCTGGCATCGGCGTGGATGGCGTAGTACTGCAGGTCCAGCGTCTTCTGGGCACCCTCGATCAGTGCCAGCCGGCTGCCGTACGCCGCTTGCGGGCCTCCCATGAGCATGAAGCCGGATTCATAGCGGGCCTTGTCGGCCTGCCGGCGCTGCTGCACCAGGTCGGCCAGCGCGGTGCCGCTGGCTGGCGAGGTGATCGCGGTCGAGATGGGGCGCTCGACGTTCTGCGGCAATTGCGCGCAGCCGCAGAGGAACAGGAGCGCCAGGAACGCGCCGAGCGCGGGAAGCGTGGCGGATCGGCGGCAGAACGCCTGGAAGGAGGAAGGCATGCGGCTTCTCCCGGTGTTGAGATGAGCAGCATGTATAGCCTAGTCGGCGCCTGCCGCGCGTCGGACAGGCGGACGACCGGCATGGGCGTCAGCGCCCGGCGACCAGCTCTTCCTGGCGCTCCAGGGCGGCGAGCAGTTCGTCGTCGATGTTGGCGTGGCGCTCGGCCAGTTCGGCGGCGCGAGAGGCATCGGTGGCGTAGATGGCGCCACCGTCGAGTTCGAGCATCTCGGTAATGCGCTTCTGCTCGGCTTCGAGGGCTTCGATCTGCGCGGGGAGGGCGTCCAGTTCGCGCTGCTCCTTATAAGAGAGCTTCTTGCGGGCGACGGCTGTCCGGGGGGCTGCCGCGGGTTCCGCGGCCGGGGCGGGCGCAGGTGCTGGAGCGGGTGCTGCGGCGAGGCGCTGCTCGGCAATCTCGCGGGCGCGCCTGGACTGGATCAGCCAGTCCTGCACGCTGCCTTCGTACTCGCGCCAGCTGCCGTCGCCTTCGTAGGCAATGGTGCTGGTCACCACGTTGTCGAGGAAGGTCCGGTCGTGGCTCACCAGGAACACCGTGCCGTCGTAATCCTGCAGCAGGGTTTCGAGCAGCTCGAGGGTGTCGATGTCGAGGTCGTTGGTGGGTTCGTCCAGCACCAGCACGTTGGCCGGGCGGGCGAACAGGCGGGCCAGCAGCAGGCGGTTGCGCTCGCCGCCGCTGAGGGAGCGGACCGGGGAGTTGGCGCGTGCCGGCGAGAAGAGGAAGTCCGAGAGGTAACTCTTGACGTGCTTCTTCTGGCTGCCGATCTCGATCCACTCGCTGCCGGGGCTGATGAAGTCTTCCAGCGTGGCGTCGAGGTCGAGCTTGTCGCGCATCTGGTCGAAGTACGCCACCTGCAGGTTGGTGCCGCGGCGGATCTTGCCGGTGTCGGGCTCGAGCTCGCCCAGGATCAGCTTCAGCAGTGTGGTCTTGCCCGCGCCGTTCGGCCCGAGCAGGCCGACCTTGTCGCCGCGCAAGATGGTGCTGCTGAACTTGCGGATGACGGTCTTCTCGCCGAAGGACTTGGTGGCATCGGTGAGCTCGGCCACGATCTTGCCGCTGGACTGACCCGAGGCCACGTCCATGTTGACGCTGCCTTGCACGTTCCGGCGGGCGGCGTGCGTGGCGCGCAGTTCCTGCAGGCGGTTGATGCGGCTCTGGCTGCGGGTGCGGCGTGCTTCGACGCCCTTGCGGATCCAGATCTCTTCCTGCGCCAGGAGCTTGTCGGCCTTGGCGCTGATCACGGCTTCCTGGGCGAGCTGCTCTTCCTTCTGCAGGAGATACTGCTCGAAGTTGCCGGGGTAGGAGCCCAGCTTGCCCCGGTCCAGCTCGACGATGCGGGTAGCGACGCGGTTCAGGAAGCTGCGGTCGTGGGTGACGGTGACGACGCTGCCCTTGAAGTCGATCAGCAACTGCTCGAGCCATTCGATGGAGTCGAGGTCCAGGTGGTTGGTGGGTTCGTCCAATAGAAGCACGTCGGGCGCGGCCACCAGCGCCTGGGCCAGTGCGACGCGCTTGCGGGTGCCGCCGGAGAGCGACCCGACGCGGGCGTCGCGGTCCAGGTGGAGGCGGTGCAGCGTTTCTTCCACGCGCTGCTCCCAGTTCCAGGCGTCGAAGGCTTCGATCTGGGACTGCAGCGCGTCCAGATCGAGGCCGTCCGCACCGGAGAGATAGAGATCGCGAATGGCAATGACGGGGCCCAGGCCCTGGCTGGCTGCGGTGAATACATCCGCGTCCATGTCCAGCAAGGGTTCCTGGGCGACATAAGCCACACGGAGGTTCTGCTGCAACTGGAGAGTGCCGTCGTCGGTCTTCTCCAGGCCGCCCAGTATCTTGAGCAGGGAAGACTTGCCAGCACCGTTGCGGCCGATCAGGCCGATACGCTCCGATTCGAGAAGAGAGAAGTCCGCATGATCCAGCAGCGGGACGTGACCGAACGCGAGCTGGGCGTCGAGGAGTGTGATGAGTGCCATGTGGCGCGGATTATCGGAGGAGCCGATGTCAGGGCCTGGTGGTGGAGGAGGAGGCCGCTCCGTGTGAGGGGCCTGAGGGGCCTTCTTCGAGTTTCTTGCGGGCAGCCTTGCAAGGTCCGAAAACTGTCATATACTCGTGGGCTTCGCTGATGAATACCGCAAGGTGTTCGAGGCAAGCAGTCCTCCCAGGAGTTCTGTTTGCG